>NZ_JBWWVS010000035.1:0-207 GCF_056675615.1 Xanthomonas sp. NCPPB 2864 | reverse complement strand
CTGCAGAAGGCCGGCACCGGCGCGCTGCAATTGCTCGGGCCCAACACCTATACCGGCGGCACCGTGATCAGCGCCGGCAGCCTGATCGGCAACACCACCAGCCTGCAAGGCAATATCGTCGACAACGCCACGCTGGTGTTCGATCAGGCCAGCGATGGTGTGTTCGCCGGCGCGGTCAGCGGCACCGGCAGTGTGGTCAAGCAGGGG
>NZ_JBWWVS010000034.1:0-209 GCF_056675615.1 Xanthomonas sp. NCPPB 2864 | reverse complement strand
GCAATGAAAACGATGCGAGCAGCATCGAGCAGCTGGTGTTTGCTGACGGCACGATCTGGACGCCGGCGACTTTGCGTGCGATGGGCTTGACCACGTTGGGTACCGATGGCGCAGACACGATCGGCGGCTGGAACGGCAACGACGTCCTGCTGGGCGGAGCTGGCAACGACACCTTGTCCGGCGGCACCGGCACAGATCGTTTGGAGGGT
>NZ_JBWWVS010000033.1:0-264 GCF_056675615.1 Xanthomonas sp. NCPPB 2864 | reverse complement strand
TCACCGAGCAGCAGATCGTTGCCGTTCCAGCCGGTCAACGTATCAGCCGCATCGGTGCCTAGCGTGGTCAAGCCCATCGCCCGCAAAGTCGCCGGCGTCCAGATCGTGCCATCGGCAAAGACAAACTGCTCGATGCTGCTCGCATCGTTTTCATTGCCGCCGCTGAGCCAATCCTTCAACCGCACCGAGTCAGTGCCGTTGCCCAGATCCAGCACGACATCTGGACCTTCACGCAACACACGCACATCGCCAGCAGCGATACCT
>NZ_JBWWVS010000032.1:0-382 GCF_056675615.1 Xanthomonas sp. NCPPB 2864 | reverse complement strand
GCAATGAAAACGATGCGAGCAGCATCGAGCAGCTGGTGTTTGCTGACGGCACGATCTGGACGCCAGCGACTTTGCGGGCGATGGGCTTGACCACGCTAGGTACCGATGCGGCTGATACGTTGACCGGCTGGAACGGCAACGACCTGCTGCTCGGTGGAGACGGTAACGACACCTTGTCCGGCGGCACCGGCACAGATCGTTTGGAGGGTGGTGCAGGCGATGACGTGTTGTCGGTGGACTCGCAGTCACGCGACAGCGTGTTCATCGGTGGCACGGGTAACGACACGCTCAACGGCAGCTGGTACTCGGACACCTACCTCTTCAACAAGGGTGATGGCCACGACACGGTGGTAGAGACCTCGAGCTACAGCGGTGCAGTGGA
>NZ_JBWWVS010000031.1:0-554 GCF_056675615.1 Xanthomonas sp. NCPPB 2864 | reverse complement strand
AGACCTGTTCTTTACGGTGGTCTTTCTGTCGGTGATGTTCTGGTACAGCGGCTGGCTGACCTTGATCGTGGTGCTGTCGTTGCCGCTGTACGCCACCATCTCTGGCCTGATCACCCCGGTGCTGCGCCAGCGTTTGAACGACAAGTTCGCGCGCGGCGCAGACAACCAATCCTTCCTGGTGGAGACGGTCAGCGGTATCGGCACGGTCAAGGCGATGGCGGTAGACCCGCGCGTGACCCGCACCTGGGACAACCAACTGGCCGGCTATGTCAGCGCCGGTTTCAACGTCACCCGTATCGCCACGCTTGGCCAGCAGGGCGTGCAGTTGGTGCAGAAGCTCACCGCCGTGGCGGTGCTGTTCTGGGGCGCAAAGCTGGTGATGGAAGGCAAGCTGTCGATTGGCCAGTTGATCGCCTTCAACATGTTGTCCGGCCAGGTCACCGCGCCGATCATCCGGTTGGCTCAGTTGTGGCAGGACTTCCAGCAGGTCGGCATTTCGGTCGAGCGGCTGGGCGACATCCTCAATACCCGCACCGAGGTGCCGGGCAGCCGCC
>NZ_JBWWVS010000030.1:0-554 GCF_056675615.1 Xanthomonas sp. NCPPB 2864 | reverse complement strand
AGCGGCTGCCCGGCACCTCGGTGCGGGTATTGAGTATGTCGCCCAGCCGCTCGACCGAAATGCCGACCTGCTGGAAGTCTTGCCACAACTGAGCCAGCCGGATGATCGGCGCGGTGACCTGGCCCGAGAGCATGTTGAAGGCGATCAATTGACCAATCGACAGCTTGCCTTCCATCACCAGCTTTGCGCCCCAGAACAGCACCGCCACGGCGGTGAGCTTCTGCACCAGTTGCACGCCCTGCTGGCCAAGCGTGGCGATACGGGTGACGTTGAAACCGGCGCTGACATAGCCGGCCAGTTGGTTGTCCCAGGTACGGGTCACGCGCGGATCCACCGCCATCGCCTTGACCGTGCCGATACCGCTGACCGTCTCCACCAGGAAGGATTGGTTGTCTGCGCCACGCGCGAACTTGTCGTTCAAACGCTGACGCAGCACCGGGGTGATCAGGCCAGAGATGGTGGCGTACAGCGGCAACGACAGCACCACGATCAAGGTCAGCCAGCCGCTGTACCAGAACATCACCGACAGAAAGACCACCGTAAAGAACAGGTCC
>NZ_JBWWVS010000029.1:0-627 GCF_056675615.1 Xanthomonas sp. NCPPB 2864 | reverse complement strand
ACGGGTGCGTTGACGCTTGCCGAAGCCGGCAACTACAGCGGCGGTACCGTACTTGCCAGCGGTAGCTTGGTGCTGGGTGATGCACAGGCGCTGGGCACCGGAACGTTGACCGCCGCGACCGGCACCACGTTGGATACCGATCAGGCACTGACAGTGACCAACGCAGTCGAGCTGGCAGGTGCAGTCGCGTTTGCGGGCAGCAACGATCTCACCTTGACCGGTGCTGTGACCGGCACCGGTGGATTGATCAAGAATGGGGTTTCCACACTGACACTGGACGGCAGCAACAGCTACACCGGTGGCACGACGGTCAACGCCGGCACGCTGGTCGGCGACAGCGCCAGCCTGCAGGGAGCCATCGTCGACAATGCGACGCTGGTGTTCAACCAGGTGGCCGATGGCGTGTTCACCGGCTCGATCACCGGCACCGGCAGCGTGATCAAGGATGGCGCCGGCGCACTATTGCTCAACGGTACGAACGGGTACACCGGCGGCACCACGATCACGGCCGGTACCTTGATCGGCGACACCAGCAGCCTGCAGGGCGATATCGCCAACAACGCGGCACTGGTGTTCAACCAGAACACCGGTGGCGTGTATGCCGGCACGCTCAGCGGCACCGGCTCG
>NZ_JBWWVS010000028.1:0-873 GCF_056675615.1 Xanthomonas sp. NCPPB 2864 | reverse complement strand
CCTGGACGCGGACGCGCCGGCCGAGCAGACCCACTTCACTCCTGACCAGGCGGCGCAGCTGCCGGCCACGCTGTTCATCGGCGTGGAAATCGCCAGCAGCCCGCTGGCGACCATCAACAAGCTGGGCCCGCGCGTGGTGATCTCCGACTTCGGCAACAACAACGGCCTGATCCTGGGCCCGGAAGTGACCGATTGGCTGGCGCGCGACGAATCTGCGCTGACCGCCGAAACCCTGATTGACGACCAGCTGGTCGGCACCGGCGGGGCCACCACGCTGCCGGGCGGCTTGCGCGCGGCCTACGCATTTGCGCTCAGTCGTTCGGCCCTGCGCGGGCGTCCGCTCAAGCGCGGTGATCTCATCGCCACGGGCAATGCCACCGGTATCCATGACATCGAAGTGGGACAGCATGCCCTGATTCGCTTCGCCGGCATCGGCGACATTTCCTGTACGGCTGTGTCCGCCAAGTAACGCCGGACCCAGTGACCAGACGCTTGGGAGGGCGCCAATGATCACACGCAGACATTTCCTCGGTGCCGGGCTCGGTGCCGCCGCGGCCGGCCCCTGGCTGGGCGCGGGTGCCACCACGCCGATTCCCGGCGGGCAGTTGCTGACCGCCACCGACGTGCATGTCGGCGACTACCCCACCGTGGAGGCGGTGCGGTGGTTCGGCAAGCAGCTGGAGCAACGCAGCAACGGCCGGCTCAAGCTGCGCCAGTACCACTCCGGCCAGCTGGGCCGCGAATCCGAGGCGATCGACATGGCGCGCTTTGGCGCCATCGACATCACCCGGGTGTATTCGGGCGCGTTGAACAACACCTTTCCGCTGACCCAGGCGCTGTGCCTGCCGTACGTGTTCGACTCGGTGCCGCATC
>NZ_JBWWVS010000027.1:0-1013 GCF_056675615.1 Xanthomonas sp. NCPPB 2864 | reverse complement strand
TTCCACCCCATGAGCAACACCGTCTACATCGGCGCCAAGGAATATTTCCCCGGTATCGGCAAGATCGGCTTCGAAGGCCGCGACTCGGACAACCCGCTGGCATTCAAGGTCTACGACGCCAACAAGCAGGTCGGCGACAAGACCATGGCCGAGCATCTGCGCTTTGCCGTGGCCTACTGGCACAGCTTCTGCGGCAACGGCGCCGATCCGTTCGGCCCGGGCACGCGCGCGTACCCGTGGGATATGGGCAACACCGCGTTGAATCGCGCCGAAGCCAAGGCCGATGCCGCGTTCGAGTTCTTCACCAAGCTCGGCGTGCCGTACTACTGCTTCCACGACATCGACCTGTCGCCCGATGCCGACGACATCGGTGAGTACCAGAGCAACCTCAAGCACATGGTCGGCATTGCCAAGCAGCGCCAGGCCGACACCGGCATCAAGCTGCTGTGGGGCACCGCCAACCTGTTCTCGCACCCGCGTTACATGAATGGTGCGTCGACCAACCCGGACTTCAATGTCGTCGCGCGTGCGGCGGTGCAGGTCAAGGCCGCGATCGATGCCACCGTCGAGCTGGGCGGCGAGAACTACGTGTTCTGGGGCGGCCGCGAAGGCTATGCCTGCCTGCACAACACCCAGATGAAGCGCGAGCAGGACAATATGGCGCGCTTCTTGACCCTGGCACGCGACTACGGCCGCGCGATCGGCTTCACCGGCAACTTCCTAATCGAGCCCAAGCCGATGGAGCCGATGAAGCACCAGTACGACTTCGACAGCGCCACGGTGATCGGCTTCCTGCGTCAGCACGGCCTGGACCAGGACTTCAAGCTGAACATCGAAGCCAACCACGCCACGCTGTCGGGCCACAGCTTCGAGCACGACCTGCAGGTGGCATCCGATGCCGGCCTGCTCGGCAGCATCGATGCCAACCGCGGCAACCCGCAGAACGGCTGGGATACCGACCAGTTCCCGACCGACCTGTACGACACCGTCGGCGCGATGCTGGTGGTGCTGCG
>NZ_JBWWVS010000026.1:0-1331 GCF_056675615.1 Xanthomonas sp. NCPPB 2864 | reverse complement strand
CAGGCCGTTGAAAAACTCGGCTTCAACTGCCCCAACCCGTCCGGTTTGGCGCTTTTTCAAGCGCTTTGGCCTAACGGAGTCCACACAAGGCCTGACTTCAGGCCTTTTTGACAGGTTTCAGCACCACGTTCACGCCTTTCGGCGTTTTTTGGGCGTAACTCGCCCTATACATGCGATCCTCGCCACCAACCCGACAGGCTACCCAGTCGGATCAGGTTGTAGACCGAGAAACCCAGCAATAACTGAGCACTCAGCTTGGCGCGACCGATCAGCTTGGTCTTGCGCAGGCCGCCAACCGTCTTCAGCCAGCCAAAACCTTCTTCGATCCGCTTGCGGATCTTCTGGCTGGCGGCATACCCCGGATGCCGCGTGGTGCGCCCATCGATGGCGCTGCCCTTGCGCTTCTGCGCCACATGCGGTGTCACTTTCAGCTCGCGCGCCCTCTGCACGAAACGCTTCTGGTCGTAATTCTTGTCTGCACCTACCGTGCTGCCCGGCTTGGCCGTGCGCTCCAGCATCTCCAGCGCCGCCTCTACCTCGGCACGTCCATTGAACTCGGTGCATTCCACATCCACGATCAGACCGTTGCGGTGCTCCATCATCGTGTGGGCCATGTGCGCCAGACGACTGGCATCGCCATTGCTCTTGCGCGCCAGCCGGGCCTCGGGATCGCTGGTCGATTGGTGGGTCGCGTTGCTGCGCTTCTCGCCCTTGAAGTCGGCATCGGGGTTGCGCGTGCCATCCTCCGGTGGGTCGCCGCCATCCTTCTTGATAAAGGACTTGTGCGAGGCCCAGGCGTCGATCAGCGTGCCGTCGACGCTGAAATGCTCGTTGCTGGCGTACTCGGACCATGCGGCCAGCGACTTGATGCGCTGGAAGAACAGTCGCGCTACATCCTGGTTGAACAAGCGGTCACGGTTCTGGCTGAAGGTCGAGTGATCCCACATGCGCTCGTCCATCGACAAGCCGACGAACCAGCGAAACAGCAGGTTGAAATCAATCTGCTCGACCAACTGCCGCTCGGAGCGAATGGTGTAAATCACCTGCAGCAACGAGGCGCGCAGCAGCCGCTCCGGCGCAATCGAGGCCCGTCCCAGGGTGGAGTACAGCCCGTCGAAGTCCCGATCCATCGAAGCCAGAACGGTATCGACCAGGCCTCGCAGGGGACGCAGCGGGTGATCGTTCGGGATGCGCTGCTCCAGCGTCGTATAACTGAACAGCTCGTTTTGTTTGAGGTCGAGTCCACGCATTGGCTTGGGCTGGCTTCGGCAGAAGAGGATGGCCGCCATTTTGCCAGAGCCACGCGGGCTCTGGCTTTTTTCAACGGCCTG
>NZ_JBWWVS010000025.1:0-1701 GCF_056675615.1 Xanthomonas sp. NCPPB 2864 | reverse complement strand
CCGGTCTTGGCGACGTCCTGGGTCAGCTGGCCGGCTTGCTCGCCTGCCTGGCGCAAGGCATCCAGTGCCTGCTGGCGTGTGTCGGTGACAAGCACGCGCAACTCCTCTTGCGCCGCGCTGGTCGCCGAGCGGATCTCCTGCAGGCGATTGCGCTGGGTGGCGAGCTGGCTTTCTGCGGCGATGCGTTCCTGTTCGCGCAACAGGTAGTCATGGCGGCCGACGTACTTGCCTTCGACCAGGCGGGCGTAGTCCTCTGCGCGCACTTTGGAGATGCGTGCGGATTCGGCCAGCGGTTCGATCGCGTCCTGGGTGGTCTGCAACTCGGCCTGGCGTTGGGCGATGCTGGCTTGCAGGTTGTGTCGGCGCGCCTGGAATGCGTCGAATTGACTGCTGACCAATTGCTGCTCGTTGGCTACGCGCTCGGCGGGTAGATCCGGAGCCGGATCCAGCTGCGGCGGCTGCCCGGTCGCAATGGCGGTCGCCAGCGCTGCCTGGCGAAGCGCAGCGAGACGTGCGTTGACCAGTGCGTCGCCGGCCTGGGCGAACTCGGCGCCGGTGGCGGTGGCATCGAGTTCGACCAGCAGCTGGCCTTTCTTCACCGCCTGTCCATCACGCACCAGGATCCTGCGTACCACCGCGGTTTCTGCGGTCTGCACCACCTTGGTCCGTGAGTCGACCACGGTCTTACCTGGTGCCACGGCGACGATATCGAGCTTGCCCAGGCACGCCCACAGCAGCGCGACACAGAAGAAACCGATGATGATGCGCATCGTCCAGCGCGCGGTGGGCGAGACAGGCGTTTCGGTCAGCTCAAGATGGGCGGGCAGGAACGCGCGCTCGTCGGCGCTGCGCGCGGGCGGGTCGAGCTGGCGGCGCACCGCCCAGGCCGATTTGAAGATCTTGAAATAGCGGAGAAAGAAATCGCGCCATCCCTGGAGCAGGTGCTTCATGGGGTCCCCTGTTGCAGTCTGTATAGATGCGCGTACTGGCCTTCCGGCCGGTCGACCAGCTCGGCATGCGAGCCGCTCTCGACGATGCGTCCCTTCTCCACCACGACGATGCGATTGGCCTGCCGCACGGTAGAAAGGCGGTGCGCGATGATCAGCACAGTGCGCCCCTTACAGATGGCGCGCATATTGCTCATCACCGCGTGCTCCGATTCGTAATCCAGGGCGCTGGTGGCTTCGTCGAGAATCAGAATGCGTGGGTCGCCGATCAGTGCGCGCGCGATTGCAATGCGCTGCCGCTGACCACCAGACAGGCCGGTACCATGCTCGCCGACTTTGGTGTCGTAGCCTTCCGGCAATTCCAGAATGAAGTCGTGGGCACCTGCCAGCTTGGCCGCATGGATCACCCGCTCCAGCGGCATGCCGGGATCGGTCAACGCGATGTTCTCGCGCACGCTGCGGTTGAACAGGAAGTTCTCCTGCAGCACCACACCCAGCTGACGGCGCAGCCAGGCCGGATCGGCCAGCGCCAGGTCCTGGCCATCGATCAGCACCCGCCCGCGCTCGGGCGTGT
Source organism: Xanthomonas sp. NCPPB 2864 (assembly GCF_056675615.1). Lineage (NCBI taxonomy): Bacteria > Pseudomonadati > Pseudomonadota > Gammaproteobacteria > Lysobacterales > Lysobacteraceae > Xanthomonas > Xanthomonas sp. NCPPB 2864. The sequence goes on along the minus strand of NZ_JBWWVS010000025.1, from coordinate 180 downwards.
AGAGCCGCTGCACCAGCTTGGTCAGCGTGCTCTTGCCGGAGCCGGAACGGCCGACGATGCCGATGATTTCGCCTGGGCGAATGTCCAGCTCGATCCCGTTGAGCACCTCGGGCGCATCCGGCCGGTAGCGGAACGTGACCCGCTCGAACGTCACCTGCCCACGGATCGGCGGCAGTGCCA
>NZ_JBWWVS010000024.1:0-3227 GCF_056675615.1 Xanthomonas sp. NCPPB 2864 | reverse complement strand
CCAGCGCGACAAGCTGATGGCGCTGCACGCACCCGTTGACGGCACCATCCAGCAGTTAGCCGTCCACACCGTAGGTGGTGTAGTCACGCCTGCACAGCCGTTACTGGTCGTAGTGCCAGCCGAAGAAGCACTGGAGGTCGAAGTCACCGTCTTGAACAAGGACATAGGCTTCATGCGCGCCGGTCAACCCGTCACCGTCAAGGTCGACAGCTTCCCCTACACCCGCTACGGCTATCTGACCGGCACGGTCGCCAGTGTGTCCCACGATGCCGCGCAGGACGAAAAGCTTGGCCTGGTATTTCCCGCGCGCATCAAATTGAACGGCAGCACGCTGGAGATCGATGGGGTCAAGGTGCGGATGAGTGCCGGGATGAGCTTGAGTGCGGAAGTGAAGACGGGCAAGCGACGGGTAATTGATTACTTGTTGAGTCCTTTAGGTCGGCACGGGCAAGAATCATTTAGGGAGAGGTGAGTGATTGGATAAATACATCTGCGCTTAGGATCTTCTCAAGTTGGTAACTAAATGGTGGTGTAAGTGAATTATATTGGAATAATTTTCCCATTGGTTCTGGCCCTCGCTGGATGCGATTACGGGCCTTCAGTAGAGCAGGCAGATATCAACCTTGCTATTCATCAGGCATTAGTGAGAGTGGGGGAGTGTGGTTCTGTTGAATCTTGTCAGAAAGCGAGTCGTGTCTTCTGGGAAAGGGATGGTAAAGGGGTTTATTACAGCATATACGGGGTTTCAAGCAAAAGAAAAATTGAATTTGTTTGCAGGGAGGTTGAAGAGGCGAAGAGGGAAAGTAAGGTAAATTATAAATTAAATTTATATTTTTTTTCGGAAAGTAAAATTCAATCTTTGGATAAAGTGATTTATCCGACGCCAATTTACATAAAGGAACTATGATGAGCGGCCCCGTGTACTATGTTGAAATTAGATACGATATTGGCGGTTCGAATAATATACCGCACACCTTTTTTGTAATTACGAAGCCTGACGGCAGTTCGCGTGAATACGGGTTTGCTCCCTTGGAGGGAGGTGCCCTCGCAGGGGATGGCGCAGTATACGAAACAGGTGTAGGAACTGCCGAGGGCGAGCACGAATATCAGGCTGCTAGTAGTAAATACTCAATAAATCAGGCTCAGTATGAATCCCTCATGGGATTTGTTGATTCAACGAGGGTAGGGTCTACCTATTGGGCGGGAGGTGACCATTTTTCTGCCAGTATGTATAACTGCACCACTTGGCAGAGCACTGCATTTAACGCAGCAGGCATAGATCTTCCAACTGAGGCTGATCATGCGTGGAATCCTTACCAGCAATATACTTACGATAGGATTGAAGACTTTCATGATGCTGCAAGTGATTGGATTAATGATAAGGTAAATGAGGTTGGCGACTGGAGTGAGAAAACGGCAGAGCAGGTTTCAGATTGGGTGAAAGACCAGGCGGATCGTGCCCAAAGGACAGGGGAAGAGTGGTACGACACTGCGAAAAAAAACTTAGCCGACGCTAAAAAGGCTGCGGAAGACTGGTATGAAGATGCTCAAAAATGGATAAGTGATAAGGCAGCCGAAATTGGCGATATGGTCGACGATCTATTCGATCGTGCACGTAAATGGATTCCTCGCAGGGATCCACTGACTCTTGATCTAGATGGCGATGGAATTGAAACAGTCGCAGCAAGCGGGAAAGTATTGTTTGACCATGATGGCGACGGCATTAAGACAGGTACTGGATGGATCGCTTCAGACGACGGCTTAGTTGTTTTAGATAGAAATGGTAATGGCACGATAGATGGCGGCAGCGAGCTTTTTGGGGTCGATACCATTTTATCAAATGGGGCTACTGCAAGTTCAGGGTTCTCAGCTTTAGCAGACTTGGATACTGACAAAAACGGAATATTTGATGTTGGTGATGCCGAGTTTAGTAATGTTAGGGTGTGGAGGGATTTGAATCAGGACGGATCGTCTCAAGCTTCCGAATTGGCTACGTTATTAGATGCAGGTGTTGCTTCAATTAAATTAAATCCCTCGACTACCGATGACCTTGATCTGGGTAACGGCAATATTGTCGATAATCGTGGTAGTTATATTCGTACTGATGGCACAGCTGGATTGGCTGGCGACCTTCAGCTAGCCATCAATAACTATTTTAGAGACTTTAGCGGATCGCTTGATAAGGTGGAAGTGAGTAGCGAGGCAAATCTCTTGCCTGGCGTTAAAGGTAGTGGCGCAGTTCGTGATTTAAAAGAAGCTGCAACCCTCTCTACCCAGCTGCTTGCATCCATCCAAGCCTTAGTGCCTGGAACTTCACGCGACGCAATGAAAAGTTCGCTCGACACGATACTGGCGCGCTGGGCAGCGACCTCCACAATGCAGAGCAGTGAAGAGATGCTTGAATCTGTCGGGGGAGCGCGCGAGCTGCTTTACCGTGGCGTTCTGCCAGCCGATATCGCGGCCCAGAGCCCCGAAGCTATAGATGCTTGGATCAAGCAGCAGCATGCAGAACTTGGTCCCATGATTGCCATCTTGGAGAAGTTCAATGGCTCCAGCCTGATCAGCTATCGCTTCGACCAAGCATCCACGGGTGGTAGTACCTATTCCTGGAGTGAGCTCGCCAAGCTGGATGGCACCAAGACGCAGGTCATGAATATCTTGTTGCAGCCAGAACAGGTCGAATCCATCAAAGCCGCGTACGCTAGTTTGAAAGAGTCTGTGTATGCAGGCTTGGTTATGCAGACGCGTCTTAAAGGCTACCTAGATGGAGTCAACATTCAGTTTGTTGATGGATGCTTAAAGTTCGATTACTCGGCGCTTGATGCGATGTTGGAGTTAAAGCGGGGCCGTCAGCTGGATGAGGCATTTCAAGATATTGTTGACTTGCACACCTATGGGAAGTCTTTCTTAGAAGGGTCAGGTTGGAAATTTGGTGAAATTCTTGATGCCTGGATTGGTGAAGCCGTGTCAAGTTCGGCGGGCATGAATGCGATGGCAGCGGCAAACATAAAAATAGTCAATGGAACCTTTGCAGGTACAGGTTCCGATGACTTGGTTTGGGGGGGCACTGGAAACGACGTAGTCGCTGGTGGTGCTGGCGCTGATCTGATCGGTGGTGGTTACGGCAATGATGTTTTAAACGGCGGGGACGGGAGCGACCAGCTTTTCGGCGGGATGGGCGATGACAGTTTGGATGGAGGCGATGGCAACGACCTGCTGCTCGGTGG
>NZ_JBWWVS010000023.1:0-4819 GCF_056675615.1 Xanthomonas sp. NCPPB 2864 | reverse complement strand
ACCTGAATTAAGCCGACCCGCGAAACGGGTTCGGCTTGAATGAATTGTTAGGTGCCACCCATCCGATCATTGAAGGCGCGCTCTCCATCAGCACCCCACCAAGGAACAGCAATAGATGCACCTAGTTTGCGAAGATCCCTTAGCAAGCGGATCAGCCCATCAATTTGAGCCGAACCCCACTCAGGGCCCATCCGATAGTCGAGTGTAATCCCGTCCGCATCCACCCACACCCCGACGTCCGGAATGACCGTCTCGCCCAAGGTCACATCGGCCAGGACGATATGAAATGGCTCTAAATCGCCATTAACGGCTAGCTCCGCGTCCGCCGGGCTGCTGAAGGGGCGGTCACTGTCCGTGGCCGGCACCCAGACGCGACATCCACCCACCGTCGCGTCGACGGCACCAAGGGCGAATAGATGAGCGAAGGCACGTGCAACTTGGATAGGCGAAGGGAAGTGCAGCTCAATCTCAGGGAGCGAGCCGTCATCCTCCTTAAAGTAGCGTTGCAGCTCCATGTGGCACCTAACACCTGAATTAAGCCGATCCGCGAAGCGGGTTCGGCTTGAATGAATTGTTAGCCACTAGAGGCTATGCCGAAACCGCCATCTCTAGCAAAGTCCTGGCGTAGTTGACTCCCCCGTCCGGGGCTGGCTGGGACTTCAACTCTAGTAGCGCATACCAGCAGGAGACCTTGGCTCCAACACGAAAAAGCTTGCGGTCGTGCTTTTCGTGAGCATAGATGCTCTCGAGCACGACGGTGCCATCGTCTTGTTTGAGGTTGAAAGAGTTGACGCTATCGCCCCATCGGGAGTCCTGTCCCGCGAACACCAAATCCCGGATCGTGCCGGTCACATGGACGGTTTTGATATGTCCTGATTTGATGCTTTCCCACCACTCATTTGAGCCGAACAAGCCGTTAACAGGCTTGAGTCCCAGAAATGGCTTGTCGTTGTTCAGGCTAAGGGCCTGGACGATCTGAACGTGTTCCGGATCGTCCCTGAGCTCGTTGGACAGCTCATAGACAACCGTCAACGTTGGGTCTTTGTGGTTCAGTGCGAGATGCATGTTCTAGTGGCTAACGCTTGAGTTAAGCCGACCCGCGAAGCGGCGTCGGCTTGGACGATTTGTTAGCCCCCACGCTACACCCACGGATTCTCATAGATAGTCTCCCGCAGTAGTCGGGCCGCAAAGAATGCCATTTGCTCAAGCTCTGCCTCGGTGGTTTGAGGCTTCTCAAGGAGCATGGCGTCATCCCATGGCTCGTCGATGTGCACCCATCTATTGCGGTACTTGCGCAGCGTATGCAAGTTCTCTTTCAAAGCGTTCGGAATTGGGGACAAATCTATCAGGTCTACCAAACGCTCCTTTTTTGACTGTGCATACTCAGATCGCAGGTAGGTCTCAATGCCGGACATCGCGGTGAGAATCGATGCCAAATGAGCTGAATGCACAAATGCAATGTCCGTCTCACGGACTATGACGCTACACCACTCAGAGAGGATGACGCCACCTTTAAGCAGTTCCTCGTCAAGTGCTGCCAAGTGTGACCAGCGATCATCTGGGGTCATGTGGGCTAACGCCTGAATTAAGCCGACCCGCGAAGCGGGTTCGGCTTGAATGAATTGTTAGACCTGCCAACCGCGGGGCTGGAGCCCTCAAAGTGAAACTCTACCGGAACTTGGTGGCGGCAGGCTTGCTCTCGCGACGGATAGCGCCACTGTGCTACAGCGGAAAGGATGGCGTCGTTGTAGCCAACTGGTTGGCCGCGACTGCGGCCGATGGGGTGCCGCTCCGCCGAGACAATGACCGGGGACTGCACATGCCCGGTAGGCCCAATGACAAAAGCGACTTGGGCTTTGCCAGAAAACTCATTGTGTAGCCGGGGTGGCAGCCTTGGTGCAACTGTAGCTGTAGGGGCAAGCCCGAACGAGCAGCGCGGGGGCGGCGCAGCTGAAGCGCACGCGCACAGCGCGATGCCGAGAGAAAAAACCATCAAGTTGTAGATTTCTCTCATGGCAGGTCTAACGCCGGAATTAAGCCGCGCCGCGAAGCGGCGTCGGCTTGAATGAATTGTTAGGGGGCACGCGCCGGAACCAGAACAACCATGTGCCGATACCACATGCAAACAGCCACGCAAGTAGAAACCAGAACCCAGACCGTGATTCGACTGCCGTTGTGGCTTGGCCATTCTCTTGAGCGAAGGTAATGATCTTGGGGTCGTCGAGGACGCTCGGAACGATGATATATGAGCGAGAAGATCTGACGTACTGAGATTGAGTCGAGTAGCGGGACTGGTAGGAAGCGCCCACGAGAATTGCTGATTGATCGGAGTATTGGGCGAGGCCTGTGGAAGCTGGAGGCCAAGGTGACAGCCAGCCGTACACCGCTACCACCGGGACCAGGAGCAAATAGGCAGGCATGCCGAACTTAAGCAGCATGCGGAATAGACCAACGAGAAACTTCACCAGTGCCCCCTAACGCCTGAATTAAGCCGAGCCGCGAAGCGGCTTCGGCTTGAATGAATTGTTAGGCCATATTAGCCCGCACAGTACTGATCTGTGTTCGGGAGCTCGCCGCCCAGCCAGCACCTGTGGATCTTGTAGCTAGCACGGTTGAAAGCGCTGAGGCTCTCATCGCCAGGCATGGGGTGCACTAGTTCAGTGGTGCCCGTTTGCTTGTCTATCTGAAAGGCGCCGGTGACGTATCCGAGCTGTTCGAGACGCTTGGTGCCGATCCGCCGGTATTCCGTGCAGATGAAATCATAGCAGCATACCCGCTCTGTCTCGGACTGCTTCCGGATGCCGATGTAATGCCGGTCGAGATAGTCTTCTGACTGCATGGATGTGTCCGAATGTGGCCTAAAACCTGAATTAAGCCGAGCCACGAAGCGGCTTCGGCTCGAATGAATTGTTAGCCCCCATTGGTTAGCTCAGAGGGTTGTGCCGGTGAGACCAGGTAACGAAAAACGACATAGACGGTGCCTTGCGACGAGTGGAAGTCTTTAAGCGCGGCCGCCTGATTGTAGAACTGGGTGAGACGTTCTTTCTCAGCCTCGGAAGCGTCCGAAGTCTGCATGTCAAATGTGGCAGGCTTGTCCGGTGTGAGTGTGTACCTGACCATGACACCGAAGTTGGCGTTGCTGCTGCCGAAGGAGGCCGCAGCAATTGGCTTAATACCTTTGTGGAGCCGCATGAGCTCATCGTTGTTGATGTTGCGGCCACAACGATCGTCAGGGCTCATGTACTGGAAGTTCTCCAGTTTGATGTTTGGTGCGGGCGTGCCTTGTGGCTCTGGAAGATAGATGCTCATAGCCTCACCACAGAACATCTCATCCGGCTTTGGCGCGGCGTCTGCTTGGGGCGATGTCGTTGCTAAAAGAAAAGAAAGTCCGATGGAGATGGGCATGGGGGCTAAGGCCTGAATTAAGCCGACCCGCGAAGCGGGTTCGGCTTGAATGAATTGTTAGGCCCCAACTTGCCTACCAGCCAGGCGGCAAGTTGACTTGGGCCACGGCGGTTCTCATTGGCTGAGTTGGACGCCTCACTGCACGCTGACAGGAAGAGCTGACCAACGGAGCCAAGTACTGGTAATCCGATTTCCTCCCGGAGTGCCACTCCCTGGCTAGACAGAGATAGGAGCTGCTCATTGCGCTCGCTGATCTGATGCGGTCTGACGTAGTCCGGATGGAACGCCGAGTTGAAGAAAATCATATCGCCGTGCTGCGCGGTATACGGCAGCGCATCCATAAGCAACTCGAGCAGCTCGCTTTCGGTTGCCGCGAGCTGAGTCTCTAGTTTGGCCTGGCGAGATGCTTTCATTGGGGCCTAACGCCTGAATTAAGCTGACCCGCGAAGCGGGTTCGGCTTGAATGAGTTGTTAGGGCTCACTCTCTCACATGTGCCCGCAGTCCAGCTAGGACCGCAGGCTCAGTGACGTTGAGCGCCGCCAACTGAGATGCGGATAGGTGGTATGGACCTTGAGGCAATTGTTTGTAGAGAGGCTCATTTTTTGGATTGAGCAACACCCAAACAAGGCCTGAGCGACTTGTGGCTGGCAGGCCAACCATCTGGTAGTCGGATACGATTAGGACCAGTGGCGCAGAACGCGACATGCTCCGGTATTCGTACTCGACTCCTTGAAGAGCTGACCACTCAGATTTGTTTCCGATGGAATCGGGTCCGCTACATGAAGCAAGCAGGCAAGCAGCTACTGCAATTGAGCGCCTGAAATATCTCATGTGAGCCCTAACGCCCGAATTAAGCCGACCCGCGAAGCGGGTTCGGCTTGAATGAATTGTTAGAGCCCTGCCCGCGACAGCGCATGAGTCAACTCCAACTGGTTGCAGCCATGGTCCTGCAGGATGCCGTCAGCATCTAGCACCCCAACCTCAAATCCCTCCTCAACATCCTCGTAGTAGAGCAGGCCAGATGGCAACTCCGCAACGACAAGGACCTGGCCAAAGGCACGGCTGCGCTGGAAAGGGACTGAATAAAACGGCACGCGATATGGGGCGAATGCAGCTTGCTGGGTAGGCGAGCAGCTAGGGAACTGATCGGCCACCAGCGCCTCAAGCTCAACGACTGTAATGGGCTGCCAAGTTTCCAAAGGGCTCTAACGCCTGAGTTAAGCCGAGCCGCGAAGCGGGTTCGGCTTGAATGAATTGTTAGGCCTCATGCTGAGGCTCGGCCCGACGATATGCAACATGGGCCAATGGCTCCAGAACTGTAGGCACGGGAACAGTAAGGTGCTGCTCGTCCAGTTGCCACTGCGCTGGAAAGTCAGCGATGACCTCGGCGGCGGAGCAAGAGCAACTTTCCCA
>NZ_JBWWVS010000022.1:0-5539 GCF_056675615.1 Xanthomonas sp. NCPPB 2864 | reverse complement strand
AATTTCGCACAAAAAGAAACCCTCAGTCCTGTTGGACTGAGGGTTTCGGGTAAAGCCCCTGGCGATGACCTACTCTCGCATGGCTTGAGCCACACTACCATCGGCGCAGCTGCGTTTCACTTCCGAGTTCGGGATGGGATCGGGTGGTTCCACAGCGCTAATTTCACCAGGGAGACGGTTGGAGCAGCGCTTGATAGCGCTCGTCTCGCATAGGTAACTTGTGACGTAGCTTGCGTTTGGTGATCTACCAACGTTCGTTGGGACCAAGGCAACTTGAGGTTATATGGTCAAGCCGCACGGATCATTAGTATCAGTTAGCTCAATACATTGCTGTACTTACACACCTGACCTATCAACCACATAGTCTATATGGTTCCTTTAGGGGGCTTGTGCCCCGGGAAGTCTCATCTTGAGGCGCGCTTCCCGCTTAGATGCTTTCAGCGGTTATCGCTTCCGAACATAGCTACCCGGCAATGCCACTGGCGTGACAACCGGAACACCAGAGGTTCGTCCACTCCGGTCCTCTCGTACTAGGAGCAGCCCCTCTCAAACTTCCAACGCCCATGGCAGATAGGGACCGAACTGTCTCACGACGTTCTGAACCCAGCTCGCGTACCACTTTAAATGGCGAACAGCCATACCCTTGGGACCGACTACAGCCCCAGGATGTGATGAGCCGACATCGAGGTGCCAAACACCGCCGTCGATATGAACTCTTGGGCGGTATCAGCCTGTTATCCCCGGAGTACCTTTTATCCGTTGAGCGATGGCCCTTCCATACAGAACCACCGGATCACTAAGACCTACTTTCGTACCTGCTTGATCCGTCGATCTTGCAGTCAAGCACGCTTATGCCTTTGCACACAGTGCGCGATGTCCGACCGCGCTGAGCGTACCTTCGTGCTCCTCCGTTACTCTTTAGGAGGAGACCGCCCCAGTCAAACTACCCACCATACACGGTCCCTGATCCGGATAACGGATCTAGGTTAGAACGTCAAGCACGACAGGGTGGTATTTCAAGGATGGCTCCACTGCAGCTAGCGCCACAGTTTCATAGCCTCCCACCTATCCTACACAGACGAACTCAACGTTCAGTGTAAAGCTATAGTAAAGGTTCACGGGGTCTTTCCGTCTTGCCACGGGAACGCTGCATCTTCACAGCGATTTCAATTTCACTGAGTCTCGGGTGGAGACAGCGCCGCTGTCGTTACGCCATTCGTGCAGGTCGGAACTTACCCGACAAGGAATTTCGCTACCTTAGGACCGTTATAGTTACGGCCGCCGTTTACTGGGGCTTCGATCAAGAGCTTCGCCTTGCGGCTGACCCCATCAATTAACCTTCCAGCACCGGGCAGGCGTCACACCCTATACGTCCACTTTCGTGTTTGCAGAGTGCTGTGTTTTTGATAAACAGTCGCAGCGGCCTGGTTTCTGCGACCCTCTTCAGCTATAGCTCGCATGAGCCACCAAAAAGGGTGCACCTTCTCCCGAAGTTACGGTGCCATGTTGCCTAGTTCCTTCACCCGAGTTCTCTCAAGCGCCTGAGAATTCTCATCCTACCCACCTGTGTCGGTTTACGGTACGGTCTTCGTGAGCTGAAGCTTAGGAGCTTTTCCTGGAAGCGTGGTATCAGTGACTTCGCCATAAAGGCTCGTCTCGGTGCTCGGTCTTAAAGGATCCCGGATTTGCCAAAGATCCAAACCTACCGCCTTTCCCCGGGACAACCAACGCCCGGTACACCTAACCTTCTCCGTCCCTCCATCGCACTCACGCGAGGTGCAGGAATATTAACCTGCTTCCCATCGACTACGGCTTTCGCCCTCGCCTTAGGGACCGACTAACCCTGCGTCGATTAACGTTGCGCAAGGAAACCTTGGGCTTTCGGCGTGCGGGCTTTTCACCCGCATTATCGTTACTCATGTCAGCATTCGCACTTCCGATACCTCCAGCAGACTTCTCAATCCACCTTCGCAGGCTTACGGAACGCTCCTCTACCGCGCATAAAACAAGTTTTATGCACCCCAAGCTTCGGTTCACTGCTTAGCCCCGTTAAATCTTCCGCGCAGACCGACTCGACCAGTGAGCTATTACGCTTTCTTTAAAGGGTGGCTGCTTCTAAGCCAACCTCCTGGCTGTCTATGCCTTTCCACATCGTTTTCCACTTAGCAGTGAATTTGGGACCTTAGCTGTGGGTCTGGGTTGTTTCCCTTTTCACGACGGACGTTAGCACCCGCCGTGTGTCTCCCGGATAGTACGTACTGGTATTCGGAGTTTGCAATGGTTTGGTAAGTCGCGATGACCCCCTAGCCATAACAGTGCTCTACCCCCAGTAGTATTCGTCCGAGGCGCTACCTAAATAGCTTTCGAGGAGAACCAGCTATCTCCGGGTTCGATTAGCTTTTCACTCCTAATCACAGCTCATCCCCGTCTTTTGCAACAGACGTGGGTTCGGGCCTCCAGTACCTGTTACGGCACCTTCACCCTGGCCATGACTAGATCACCCGGTTTCGGGTCTACTGCCCGCGACTATGCGCCCTTATCAGACTCGGTTTCCCTTCGCCTCCCCTATACGGTTAAGCTTGCCACGAACAGTAAGTCGCTGACCCATTATACAAAAGGTACGCAGTCACTCTTGCGAGCTCCTACTGCTTGTACGCACACGGTTTCAGGATCTATTTCACTCCCCTCTCCGGGGTTCTTTTCGCCTTTCCCTCACGGTACTGGTTCACTATCGGTCGGTCAGGAGTATTTAGCCTTGGAGGATGGTCCCCCCATATTCAGACAGGGTTTCACGTGCCCCGCCCTACTCGTCTTCACTGGAGTGGCCCTTTTAAATACAGGGCTATCACCTTCTATGGCCAATCTTTCCAGATTGTTTTTCTAAAGCCATTCCAGCTTAAGGGCTGCTCCCCGTTCGCTCGTCACTACTTAGGGAATCTCGGTTGATTTCTTTTCCTCCGGTTACTTAGATATTTCAGTTCACCGGGTTCGCTTCCAGCAGCTATGAATTCACTGCAGGATACTGCCGAAGCAGTGGGTTTCCCCATTCGGATATTGCCGGATCAAAGCTTGTTGCCAGCTCCCCGACACTTTTCGCAGGCTACCACGTCCTTCATCGCCTCTGACCGCCTAGGCATCCACCGTGTGCGCTTATTCGCTTGACCATATAACCCCAAGTTGCCTCGGAGCTACATGCCGTGTTGTGTGGGGTACAAAGCCACCAACGCGAACATACGACTCAATTATTTAGGGACTCGAAGTCCCCGCCTTAGCCTCAACGACACGTTTAGATAGATATCTCAAACGCTCGCTACGTCACAAGTTATAAAAGAACATGTATCAGCCTCAACGCTGATCCATATAAATTCTTAAGTGTGCACTACATTCAGAGTGGTGGGTCTGGGTAGACTCGAACTACCGACCTCACCCTTATCAGGGGTGCGCTCTAACCACCTGAGCTACAGACCCGAAGTCTTTTCACTCAATATGGTGGAGCCTGTCGGGATCGAACCGACGACCCCCTGCTTGCAAAGCAGGTGCTCTCCCAGCTGAGCTAAGGCCCCAAAAGGGACTTCGCATACCGACCTGTGCCGGTATGAATCTCTGAATGCAGGTAATTTGTGAGGACGCCCGCAAGACGATGACGTCATGCTCAAAAGGAGGTGATCCAGCCGCACCTTCCGATACGGCTACCTTGTTACGACTTCACCCCAGTCATCGGCCACACCGTGGCAAGCGCCCTCCCGAAGGTTAAGCTACCTGCTTCTGGTGCAACAAACTCCCATGGTGTGACGGGCGGTGTGTACAAGGCCCGGGAACGTATTCACCGCAGCAATGCTGATCTGCGATTACTAGCGATTCCGACTTCATGGAGTCGAGTTGCAGACTCCAATCCGGACTGAGATAGGGTTTCTGGGATTGGCTTACCCTCGCGGGTTTGCAGCCCTCTGTCCCTACCATTGTAGTACGTGTGTAGCCCTGGTCGTAAGGGCCATGATGACTTGACGTCATCCCCACCTTCCTCCGGTTTGTCACCGGCGGTCTCCTTAGAGTTCCCACCATTACGTGCTGGCAACTAAGGACAAGGGTTGCGCTCGTTGCGGGACTTAACCCAACATCTCACGACACGAGCTGACGACAGCCATGCAGCACCTGTCTCACGGTTCCCGAAGGCACCAATCCATCTCTGGAAAGTTCCGTGGATGTCAAGACCAGGTAAGGTTCTTCGCGTTGCATCGAATTAAACCACATACTCCACCGCTTGTGCGGGCCCCCGTCAATTCCTTTGAGTTTCAGTCTTGCGACCGTACTCCCCAGGCGGCGAACTTAACGCGTTAGCTTCGATACTGCGTGCCAAATTGCACCCAACATCCAGTTCGCATCGTTTAGGGCGTGGACTACCAGGGTATCTAATCCTGTTTGCTCCCCACGCTTTCGTGCCTCAGTGTCAGTGTTGGTCCAGGTAGCCGCCTTCGCCACGGATGTTCCTCCCGATCTCTACGCATTTCACTGCTACACCGGGAATTCCGCTACCCTCTACCACACTCTAGTGACCCAGTATCCACTGCAATTCCCAGGTTGAGCCCAGGGCTTTCACAACAGACTTAAACCACCACCTACGCACGCTTTACGCCCAGTAATTCCGAGTAACGCTTGCACCCTTCGTATTACCGCGGCTGCTGGCACGAAGTTAGCCGGTGCTTATTCTTTGGGTACCGTCAGAACAATCGGGTATTAACCGACTGCTTTTCTTTCCCAACAAAAGGGCTTTACAACCCGAAGGCCTTCTTCACCCACGCGGCATGGCTGGATCAGGCTTGCGCCCATTGTCCAATATTCCCCACTGCTGCCTCCCGTAGGAGTCTGGACCGTGTCTCAGTTCCAGTGTGGCTGATCATCCTCTCAGACCAGCTACGGATCGTCGCCTTGGTGGGCCTTTACCCCGCCAACTAGCTAATCCGACATCGGCTCATTCAATCGCGCGAAGCCCGAAGGTCCTCCGCTTTCACCCGTAGGTCGTATGCGGTATTAGCGTAAGTTTCCCTACGTTATCCCCCACGAAAGAGTAGATTCCGATGTATTCCTCACCCGTCCGCCACTCGCCACCCATAAGAGCAAGCTCTTACTGTGCTGCCGTTCGACTTGCATGTGTTAGGCCTGCCGCCAGCGTTCACTCTGAGCCAGGATCAAACTCTTCACTTAAAATTACATGCCCGAAGGCAAATACTTTAGCTGCAGAAGTTCAACCACTGGCAACTTATCGCTTGCAAAGCAATTAATATGTTGCATTTTGATTAAACGTCTGCAAGATGGACAATCATCCTTCCTGCAGGCGTCCGCACAAATTACCTGCGCACACTGTCAAAGAACATTGGGAAGTGGCCTCAGCGCCGTTCCCGTCAGCTTCGTCGTTTCCGTCGAAGCGAGCCGCCCATTATAGCGGACTTTTTCTTGCCGTCAACACCTCATTTCGAGGTGGTTGACGCTGCTTCGTTTCGACCCGAAGGTTTTCTGCGAAGCGAGCCGGCCATATTAGCAG
>NZ_JBWWVS010000021.1:0-10035 GCF_056675615.1 Xanthomonas sp. NCPPB 2864 | reverse complement strand
TTAGCCGGTACCAACCCCTGATCCAGAAACGCCATCGGCCCGCTGCAGTGTCACTGCAGCGGGCCGATGGCGTTTTGATCTGGTGCGCACGGATGGATTCCAATAATCCATATAAAATCATGGTTTTACGGAATTTATCTGAAAGCAGCCAGCATCAATGCCCCCGAAGATCTTGGATGTAGAAATACAAGACTAGACAAACTAGATGAAGATAAACCGCAGCCGAACAAGCTCATTAAACGGTGATACTTCACGCTTTGCCCCATCTGTGATGTTCACCGAAGAGATAGACGTACAGCTCGCGCCTAGCACGGTAGTGCCCCCCCATCCCGTCGTATTTGGACTTCCAGAGGCGACGTGCCCCCAATTTTGAGTAGCGCCTCGGTTTGGAGTCCTGCTCCAAGAAGATTGGACGTGAAGAAGCATTTTTATCGAAGAGCAGATCGTCCGCTCGCTGCGCGAAGCAAAGGCCGGCATTGCCATCAAGGATATGTGCCGGCGCCACCACCGCCCCCTCCCATCACCGTATCCATCCTTCCCTTTGGGAACTTCGCTGCATCGGCCCGTTAGCAAACTCGGTTAAGGTCATCACCATCGCAGGCCCGTGGCTGGTACTGATCTCCGCTGAGTTCATCTTGGTACAGCGCTTGGCATGTGCCGTACTTTGCGACCTACTTCTGGACCTGCGCTTCCAGAAGCCATACACCGTTTCTTCACTGCCCGGGGGGGGGGGGGCAGCACGCATGCGCGTGCTGCCCCCCTAAAACGCCATCGACCCAGTCCAGTTATTGGATCTGATAACGACTACTGGCATTTTGCGCCACCCAAGATCTTGCTCCGCCCAGAACTCCAGCCTCTACGTCATGCGCCAAGCCGACGTCGAGATTCGCAGCACCGGTTTGAAACACGCCCATTGCATCGACCAACTGATTGACCTCAGCCAATACCGCACGCCGCACCGGACGTCGGGACGCAGTGATGGCCAGCGGATCCTTGGTGTAGTCAACGGCCAAAATCTCGGTCGACACAGAAGCCATCAAACGATTACTGCCTGAGGTACGGCTAGCCGATGCCGTGGTATTGCCAGCTTGCATCGGTGTCAGCAATGTTTCGAACTCCGCCGCTGAAATGCCGTGTCCACCATCTTCGGGCTGGATCATCCACAGAGCGTTGTTGCTACCCAGGAAGTGCTTGAGCACGCTCACCTGCTGATTGGCGTCGCCGTCCACTCGCACGATCAGGTCGTCGCTGTTGCGGTGGAAGCTCAAACGCGTCCGCTCGATACCAGCCATGAAGATGGAATCGCTGCCGCCACCGACACTCACGGTGTCCACGCCATTGCCCTCACGATAGGTGTAGACATCGTCACCCGTACCACCGAACAACAGGTCGTTGCCGTCCTCGCCAACGAGAGTGTCGTTGCCCGCGCCACCGTAGAGCATGTCGTTGCCCGATCCGCCGAAAGAACCGCTGCCACCCCACAGAAAATCATCGCCATCACCGCCTTCGATGCGGTCGTCACCGAGCATGCCAAACAGGGTGTCGTTGCCGGCCAGGCCGCGGAGCAGCTCCTTGCTTGTATTGCCGCTCAGCTGATCGTTCGTGGCGGTACCGGTCAGCACGCGCGCATAGTCGGCCGGATTGGCCTCTCCGTCACTGCTGGACACACGGGCATTGATCGCTGCGGTGTCCAGCTGGGCGCCACTACCGGGCTGTAGGACATCCAACGCGAAATCGCCGCCAAGGAAGTGCTTGGTCACACGCACACTGCTATTAGCGCCGCTGGCCAATGCAATCACCAAGTCATCCCCATCGCGGGTGAATCGTAGGTTGCTGACCGGTTGTCCATCTTGGAATTGCAGACGGTCGATACCGCCTCCGGTATTGTCAATCACATCGCGGCCGCTGCCGAATACATAGGTATCGTCGTTGGCGCCGCCCAGCATGAGGTCATCGCCATCCTCGCCGCGCAGTGTGTCGTTGCCAGCGCCGCCCTCCAACGTGTCGTCACCGCTGCCGGTGCCATTGCCGCTGCCACCGGACAATGTGTCGTTGCCGGCACCACCTCGCAAGGTATCGTTGCCGCCCATGCCCAACAAGGTGTCGTTACCGCCCAGTCCGTCGATCAGATCCTTACCAGTCCCGCCAGTCAGTTGCTCTCCGGAGGCGGTGCCATTGATGGTCCGGTCCGGACTGCTGCTGTTGATCAGCTGTGCGATCTGCGTTGCGGTATAGCGTGCGTTGCTGGCTTGCACAACGTCCATGCCGGCATCACCGCCCAGGAAGTGGCCGCTGACGCGTGCCGCTGCGATCGTAGCGCCATCGATGTGCACCAGGAGGTCGTTGCCGTCGCGCTTGAACGACAGCCGGCTGCTGGCCACGCCATTCACCAACAGGGTGTCGTTGCCGCCACCGGTGTTGTTGATGATGTCGCTGCCAGAGCTGCCATCGATAACATAGGTATCGTCGCCGGCGCCGCCAATCAGCCGGTCATTGCCGGCGCCACCGGTCAGCTGGTCGTTACCACCGCGTCCGTTCAACGTGTCGTTACCGGCAAGGCCAAGCAGGGTATTGGCCGCTTCGCTGCCTTCGATGAGATTGTCCAGCGCATTGCCGGTGGCTTGGCCGCTGCCGGTCACGCGCAGGTTCTCGATGTTGTTGGTCAAGGTGGTGGTGGAGCCGGTCGTTCGCACGATGGTGTCGATGCCCATGCCGACCTGCTCGACTGCCCGGTCTCCGCTGTCATCGAAGTAGTAGGTGTCGTCACCGTCGTAGCCTTCCATCACGTCAGCACCCAGGCCGCCGTTGAGGGTGTCGTTGCCGCCGTTACCGTAGAGCCGGTTGGCCAGGGCGTTGCCGGTCAGCGAAAGCCCGGTGTCGACGGCCACGTAGCCGTACTCCACATTGGCTGCAAGCGTCGTGTTCACCAGCGCGTAGACACTATCGGCGCCTCCGCCAGCCAGTTCCACCACCACGTCGCCTGCGTCGTCAACATAGTAGGTATCGTTGCCGGTGCCGCCGCGCATCTCATCGGCGCCCTGCATGCCATCGAGCGTGTTGTCGTTGCTGTTGCCGACAAGCGTCTGTGCGCCCTCGCGCCCGATCGCGACGGTCGCCTGTGATCCCTCGACCAGCACGATCTGCTCGATGTTGGCATCGGCCGTGTAGCTGTAGCGACTGCTTTCCACCGTGTCGAAACCCTCACTGGCCTCTTCGATGATGCGTTCGCCATCTTCCCACTGCAGGACGTAGGTGTCGTTGCCACTGCCGCCGCGCAGAACATCGGCACCGCCATTGCCTTCGAGGCGGTCGTTGCCGGCCAGGCCGATCAGCTGCTCACGCTTCCAGGTTCCGACAAGCACGTCATCCTGTGCGGCGCCCTGGATCACGATGGTCGCGTGCAGCGATATCCAGGCAGATGCGGATGCACCGTGCTGGTCGGTAGCGGTCAGGGCGAAGGTGAAGTCGCTCTCGTCGGCAGGTACGATGCCGCTGAGTGTGCCCATGACCGGGTCCACCGAAAGCCACTGTGGGCCACTTACGGAGTAGGTCAGCGTGTCGCCGGGCGCATCGCTGAAAGCCCCGGCAGGAAGTGCCAGCGAGAACGGTTGCCCCACCGTGAGCTCTGCGTTGTACTCGAAGGTGTTGGCCACAGGCGGCTCGTTGCCACTGATCAGCTGGTCAAGATCGCCGCGGCGGATTTTGCCATCGGCAAATACGAACCGATCGATCGCGCCCTGAAGCCTTGTCTGGCCGGGGTTGCTGGAGTCGTCCACCCAGTAGCCCTGCACGATGATACGGTCGTTGGCGTCGGTGCCGAGCTGGACGATCAGGTCCAGGCCGTCGCGGGTCCACACCACGTCCTCGGCGAGGATGCCGGCGCCGAAGATTACCTCGTCGCTGTCGTCATGGTTGTAAGTGTTGATCGAGATGATGCGGTCGGTGCCGTCGCCCGCTTCATAGTAGAACCGGTCATTGCCCGAGCGGCTGCCGTGCCCGCTCTGCCACTCCGATCCGTACAACGTGTCATTGCCCCGCCCCCCGTAAAGGTCAGCACCGTAGACCGACGCATACAGGGTGTCGTCACCGTCTTCACCATACAGGCGATCCGGCTCATTCACTTGCGTATAGGGATTGAATTCGGCCAGCCACTGATTGCCGCGCAGGACGTCATTTCCGCCGCCACCGCGAATCTCGTTGGCATACATGTTCCCGATCAGGATGTTGTCTTCGTCGTTGCCTTGGATGTTCGCGCGCAGGACGATGTGCGAGGGCTGCTGGTTGTCCACATTGCGCAATGTCAGGTTCTCGACATTGGCGTAGTCGGCCAGCGAGAACCACATGCCGTGCTGAGTCATCTCGTCCCATCCGGCAATGATCACCGTGTCGTTGCCGCCACCGGCCGCCTCGATCACGGCGTCCTTCCGGGTCACGATGTAGGTGTCATTGCCGTCCAAGCCCACCAGCTGGTTGGCGCCGCTGGCAAGATGGCCCTCGATGACGTTGTGGTCGTCGTTGCCGGTGCCGTAGATGGCATCACCCGTCAGCCGCAGGTTCTCGAGAAACTCGCGGCCTTCAATGGAGTAGTTCAGGTTGGTCTGGACGGTATCGATCGAATCGTGGTTGAGGCGGTTCCTTTCGATGATGATGTCGTCATAACTGTCGATGATGAAGGTGTCATTGGTTTCGGCACCGATGAAGGTGTCCCTGCCGCCCTTTCCATCCAGCACAAAGGCGAGACTGGCCGGTCCCCAGGTGCGGCCGATGATCTCGATCACGTTGTCTTGGCTGTTGCCGGTGACGGTGTTGTACGAGTACCAGTAGCTGGACTGGGTGATCTTCGCGTTCTCGACATTGTCCGGAAGCACTGTGTCGAGCAGGTTGCTGAGCAGTGTATCGACGCCACCGCCCGCCAGTTCCTGGATCTCGGCGACGTTGTTGCTGGTACGATAGGCGCTCCAGCTGAAGTTGTTTAGGTACTCGTAAGTATCGTTGCCGTCGCCACCAATGAACATGTCGAGATCGAAGTCGATTTCGGTGATGAAGCGGTCATCGCCGGCGCCGCCCCTGACGATGTCCACGCCCGTGCCGTCAATCAGTACGTCGTTACCCGCGCCTCCATCGAGCTGATCGTCGCCCTCACCGCCAGAGAGAACGTCATTGCCACCGCCGCCGGACAGCACGTCGTTGCCACGCCCGCCGGTGACGGATTCCGGCAGGTTGGTTCCGGTGTAGACATCGTCGCCGTCGCTGCCCGTCCAACTCACCATCTGGAAATCCGAACGCTTCATCTCGATGCCGTCGGCAAAGACAATGCGATGGGCATCGCTCGCTAAGAAGCCCTCCAGCACGAGGATGTTATCGGGCTGCGCATTGGGCGAAGCACCGCCGGCCAGGATCATCAGGGTGAGCGTGTCCCCCTCCAGGGTGAAGTTGTGCACCATGTTGCGCGTGATGCCGACCATGTTGATCGTGTCCACGCCTGCGGCATTGCCTGCCAGGTTCCTGATGAAATCGATGCCCGAGCCCAGCAGCACGTTGTAGGTGTCATTGCCCTGGCCACCGTCGACCTCGTCGGAACCATCCAGGCCGTCGTTCCAGAGGGTGATGACGTCATGACCGTCGCCGCCCAGCACCACGTCGCTGCCTGCGCCGTCAGTCAGGGTGTCATTGCCGTCGCCACCATCAATCAGGTCTTTGCCGCCCTTGCCGTCGATCACATCTTCACCGCCTCGCCCATACAGGCGGTCAGCGTCCTCCGTTCCCATCAGCGTGTCGTCGCCGCCGGTACCGAGAATGGTTGCCCCGTAGAAGGCGCCCGACTCGATCTGCGCACGCGTGATCACCTGGTTGTCGGCGGTCTGGATACGCACCTGGGTGGTGCCGCTGAAGTAGCCCTTGATGCGAACCTGGTTGTCATCCAGGGTGACCAGCAGGTCGTCCTCGTCGCGCGCATAGGCAAGGTCTTCGGCGGTGATGCCGTCCAGGAAGAACACCCAATCCTGGCTGTCCTGGACGAGCGTGATCACGTCCTTGCCGAAGCTGCGGCTGAACTGGTACTGGTTGTTGCCGGTGCCACCGCTGAGGAGATCGTCGCCCTCGTCGCCGACCAGGACATCGTCACCCGCGTCACCACTGAGGACATCGTTGCCGGCGCCGCCAAACAGGAAGTCGTTGCCGTTGCCGCCGTACAGGGTGTCATCGCCGGAGTAGAGGCGCTCGTAGTCATCGCCGTACAAGCGGTCGTCACCGTCGCCGCCATACAGGATGTCATTGTTGCCCTGGCCATGCATGAGATCATTGCCATCGCCACCATCGAGCACATCGCGCCCATGGTTGCCAGCCGCGACCGCGTTCTCGTCACCGTCAATGTAGTCGTCGCCCGCACCGCCGTACAGGCTGTCATTGTGCGCGCCACCATACAGGAAGTCCGCGCCATCGCCGCCCTGGACTGTGTCGGCGCCTTCCCCGCTATCGAGGGTATCCGCGCCCTCACCGCCGAACAACTGGTCGTTGCCGATCCCTCCCGACAGGTGGTCGTTGCCTTTGCCGCCATCCAGACGATCGTCGCCGGCATCGCCTGCCATGTTGTCATTGCCATCACCGCCATCCAGAGCGTCATTGCCCTCACCGCCGGACAGCGAGTCGTCATCCTCGCCGCCGGATAGCGAATCATTTCCGGCATCGCCCTGCAGGATGTCCTTGCCTGCGTGTCCGATCAGCACGTCGTTGCCGGCCCCGCCAGAGATGCTGTCATTGCCGTCCCGGCCCAGCAGCACATCATCCCCGACGCCGCCAGAGAGGGTGTCGTCGCCGGTGCCGCCGTCCAGGATGTCATCGCCTGCCTCGCCGGCAATGGTGTCATCGCCGGCTCCACCATCGATGTAGTCACCCTCGCCGACCGTGGAATGCTCGTCCAGTGCGTTGTCGCCCCACATGTTGTCGTTGCCTTCGCCGCCGGAAATGACGTCGCGCCCCAGCCCACCTAGGATCTGGTCTGCGCCCGCACCGCCGGAAAGGACGTCCTCTCCCTTGCCGCCAGCAATGCGGTCATCGCCTGCGCCCCCATTGATGGAGTCGTTGCCGCCCATGCCTGCCAGCAGATCATTGTCGTCGCCGCCATCGATGTTGTCGTTGCCCTCGGCGCCATTGATGCTGTCATTGCCGGCGCCGCCGAAGAGCGTCGCGCCTAGGATGGGCAGGTAGGGATTGTCGTCAAAAGTGAAAAGGCCACCGCCGGCCTGTTGGCCATCCGGATGGCCCGGCGAGAAGTACAGCAGGCGGTACTGCGTGACTCCTGACCTGAAGAACCGAAAGGTTTTGCCAGGAGATGAAGAGGCCTCGCTGTAGTCGAAGTTTCCGCCGAGCGGGAAGCTGGCAGGCGCGAACCATTCGCCGTCTTCGCCCGCGGCAAACGAACTGCCCCGCGACCAGGTGAAATATTTCCCCACGTCACGCCAAACATCAGCCAGCGTCAGCCCGGCGACCGGGCCCGCAGAATACTGGAAGCCAAAGTTGAACCGCGCGTCGATGACGTCGTCACTGGCACCACCGTGAACCGTTGATCCATCCCCGAAGCCAGAAATAAAGTCGTCGCCGCCGTCGCCGTATATCTCGTCCTTGCCGCCTCGGCCATTGATGATGTCGCCATCATCGCCACCGTACAGCGTGTCGTCGCTGGCGCTCGAACCGCCCCAGATCATGTCACGACCACCGAGTCCGTGGATGGTCACCGGCCCGGTGTCTCCGCTGGTGATACCCGGATTGATATAGTCGCCTTCGGCAGTGCCCGGGCCGGAAGGTACCGGGTGTTCCGGCTCGGTCGGCATACCTGGAAGGGTGAGCCCGTAGTCACCGTTCTTCCAGTTGAGCAGGGTAACCGTGGCATTCTCGTAGTGCTTGGAGGAGACCACGAGGGTGCCAGGGCCGCCGTCACCCGGGTCGTTGTAGACGAGGGTGAAGTAGTCCTCCGGCGAGGCGTAGCGGTTATCGCCGGTCTTCTCGTAGGTCACGCCTGCAATGTCGACAATGCCGAACGTCAGCTTGTTGTTGCCTTCGCTGTCGTCGATGATCTGATTGCCCACTGCTTGGTCGGTGAGCGTGTACTCGTCATCGCCACCCTTGCCGAAGGCCGTCGTGCGGCCGTACAGGAACGTGATCGCGTTTTTGCCGTCGTTGCCAACGACAATGTTCTCGTGGGTGTTACCGGTGGCGATCTCGCCATCGTTGACGAACCTGGGGTCCAGCTGCGGCTTGTCGGGAGCGTCCGGGTCACCGGGCACGTATGGATCGACGGCTTTACCGACCGACGAAATGAGGGCCTCTACCTCGTCGCTCCATCCCTGCGATTCGAGGAAGGACCAGAACTTGTCGTTGATCAGCGAGTCCCACACGGCCTCGCCCAGTTGGGTAGCGGCATAGCCGGCTGCGAGGACCAGCAAGATCGACCCCGCCGCAAACCACAGCGGTGTCGAAAGGATGCCGGCCAGGCCCCCGGCCACACTAAGCAGCGCGCTCACCACCGCTCCGCCAACAACAATGCCGGCGATCTCGCCACCCACGCCACGCGGGTCGGTCGCGCCGTTCTGGATCGCTCCGGCGATATCGGCAATCAGGAAGAAGTTGCCCAGTCCATTGCCGATACGAGCGGCGCCCCGAATCGCCTTAGTAGAGTCGGAGGCCGCGTCATGCAGCTGCTGCAACCCCACTCGGTATTCATTGGCAACAAAGTCGGCATAGCTAGCCACCTTATTTGCATGAGGACTGTTGGACTTGAGCGCGATTTCCTTCCAGCGCTTTGAAATGCGCGCATAGTCGATGGCAGCCGCCTTGGCGCGCTCCATCTCCGAACTGGCGGCGATGTTGTCCTGGATTTTCTCCAGTGCAGCCTTTACCTGAAGTTCCGTCATCTCTTTGACGGTCTCTTCGGTAAGCGTCTTGCTCGAGTCCTCCAGGAATTTGCCTGGATCCGGCAGAAATTGCGACATCTCCAGTAGGTAAGCTTCCTGGAACCAGCGTATCGCTTCAGGCGAATCCGGCTTTTCTGGTGGAGGCGGCGCGTCCAGGTCGCCCTGGATAAAGTAGATGGTCTTGTTGGACGTGGTCATGGCGACGCGTTCCTTGCGGTTGGAGTTTAGGTGGAATCCAGTGAAGCACTTGGACGTTCAGAAGGATCAGGACCCTCTCAGCCGCTTGCGAAGCGCAAGCCGCCCTGCCCGCTTCCGGGGATCGCAGCGGCGTGTAAGCCGCAGGTCAATGCAGGAGCAGACGCTGGCCAACGGCAGGCACAACAAGAGATACAGGCCTGGCAGGGCCCTGCCGGGTACGCCGTGGTTGATGAGGAGGTCCATCAAAGGCAGCATGAAGGCGAGCGAGAAGAGGGAGACAAACAGGTGCCAGAAGCTGAAGAATAGGTATCGATTCGTCCAGCGCGTGCTCCTCGCCGGGCTGTCGATCGACTCGGTTGCCAGGCGATGTGCGGCCACCCGCAGCCGGCATCCGCAGCCAAGCATTCCGGACACGAGCACGATGCTCACATAGATCAGCGAAAGGGTCAGCATGTGTCAGCGCTCGCGCAAGGCTTCAGTGGTGTGCTGTTGCAGAGGACTAAGCAGGTAGTCGATGACCCGGCGCTTGCCCGTCTTGATCTCTGCGCTAAGGCTCATCCCGGCATTCAACCGCACACCTACACCATCGATGTTCAGCGTGGCCCGCTCCAGCTTCACCCGGGCGGGGAATACCAGGCCCAGCTTTTCGTCTTGTGCGGCATCGTGGGACACGCTGGCGACCGTGCCGGTCAGATAGCCGTAGCGGGTATAGGGGAAGCTGTCGACCTTGACGGTGACCGGTTGGCCCGGGCGCATGAAGCCGATGTCCTTGTTCAAGACGGTAACTTCTACCTCCAGTGCTTCTTCGGCTGGCACCACGACCAGTAACGGCTGTGCGGGCGTGACTACACCGCCTACGGTGTGGACGGCCAGCTGCTGGATCGTGCCGTCGACGGGCGCATGCAGGGCCATCAGCTTGTCGCGCTGT
>NZ_JBWWVS010000020.1:0-24861 GCF_056675615.1 Xanthomonas sp. NCPPB 2864 | reverse complement strand
CCCCGGGGCCCCCCCCCCCCCCCCCCGCCCGCCCCCCCCCCCCCCCCACACAGCCCCCCCCCCCCCCCCCCCCCCCCCCCCCCCCACGCTCCTACGAACAGCCGGCGACCGGTTCCTTTATCCGCGACACCTTCCCGATGTCGGGCGGGTGCTGCTGGATGATGGACAGTAGTTGGGAGTGCGCACGGTATTTATGCTTACGAAGACGGCAATCGGCCGCACGCGAACCTGTAGGAGCGTGCCCGCGCGCGACGAGGCTTTATCGGTAACGCCCCGTCGCGCGCAGGCACGCTCCTACGATACGGCGGCGTCTCATCTTTGTTCGACTGCCTCGCGGCGAGGCGGCGAGGCGGCTTTAGCCAGCCAACTCCGCCGCCTCGACGCTGTGCTCGCCACGCGCTGGTGCCAGCGCGGCGCTCACCATGGCGGCGGCGATGCGTTCGGCCGGGTTGATGCGGAAGCGGCGTGGTAGCAGTGGGCCGAGCGCGCCCAGCACGAGGCTGCCGATGTGTTCGCCGGTGCGCCGCTGCTCGCGTTCGCCGCCGATCAGGCCCGGGCGCACGAAGGTGAGCGAGGGGAAGCCGACCGCGCGCAGGTCGCGTTCCAGTTCGCCCTTGACGCGGTTGTAGAAGATGCGCGAGTGCGCGTCGGCACCGGCCGCCGAATTCAGCACGAACACCGAGGTGCCCTGCGCGCAGGCGGCGCGTGCCAGCGCCATCGGGTAGTCGTGATCGATGCGGTAGAACGCCTCGCGCGAGCCGGCCTGTTTCATCGTGCTGCCCAGGGCGCAGATGGCCGCTTCCATGCGCGGCGCGGTCCAGTGGTCCAGGCGCTCGAAATCGATCACCTGGTTGCGCAGCTTGGGATGGATCTGCGACAGCGGCCGGCGCGTGATCGCCACCACGCCGGTACAGCGCGCGTCGGCCAGCAGCTGTTGCAAAACATGTCCGCCGACCAGACCGGTGGCCCCTGCCAGCAGCACGTCCATCAGACCGCCCCTGCCATCAGCGTGCGCCCTCGGAGACGATGCGTGCGCTGCTGGCGATGCGATCGCGCTCCACTGCCAGCAAGGTCAACGAGTGCGCCGGCGCCTTCCATTCGCTGCCGCCGGCCACCACGCGGCCGCCATGGCGTGCGGTGTCGACCAGCACGCGCCAATGTTCGTCGTGCATCGCCGGCAGCGTGAACGACACGCTGGTGGAGGCCGCATTGATCAGCATTAGCAAGGTCACGTTGGAGGCGATCTCGCGCAAGCCGGTGGTCGGCGAGCGGCCATCCAGGCGCAGCATCAGCGCGCGCGCTTCCGGGTCGTGCCAGCCGGCTTCGTCCATCTCGTGGCCGTCCGGTGCCAGCCAGGTGAGATCCTTCAGGCCCAGCGCTTCGTCGAACTTGCCATCGAAGAAGCGGGCGCGATGCAGCAGCGGGTAACGCTGGCGGATGCGGATCAACCGCCGCACGAACGCAGCCTGATCGGCGGCGGCGGCCTTGGTTGCGGCAGTCCAGTCGATCCAGGTCAGTTCGTTGTCCTGGCAATACGCGTTGTTGTTGCCGTTCTGGCTGTGGCCGAACTCGTCACCGGCCAGCAGCATCGGCGTGCCCTGCGACAGCAACAACGTGGCCAGCAGGTTGCGCATCTGTTGGCGGCGCAGCTGCTTGATGCCCGGGTCGTTGGTGTCGCCTTCGACGCCGTAATTGGCCGAGATATTGTGGTCGCTGCCGTCCCTGCCCTCTTCCCCGTTGGCGAAGTTGTGCTTGCCTTCGTAGCTGACCAGATCGCGCAGGGTGAAGCCGTCATGCGCGGTGACGAAGTTGACCGACGCAGTGGGGCGGCGGCCGCTATGGTTGAACAGGTCGGCCGAGCCGGTCAGGCGCGTGGCCAGTTCGGCCAGCTGACCACCGTCGCCACGCCAGAACGCGCGCACGTTGTCGCGGAACTTGTCGTTCCATTCCACCCAGCCCGGCGGGAAGTTGCCGACCTGATAACCGCCCGGGCCGATATCCCACGGCTCGGCGATCAGCTTGGTCTGGCTCAGTACCGGGTCCTGGCGCACCGCATCGAGAAAGCTGCCCGACGGATCGAAGCCATAGCGCTCGCGGCCGAGGATGCTGGCCAGGTCGAAGCGGAAGCCGTCGACATGCATTTCCTGCACCCAATAGCGCAGCGAGTCCATCACCATGCGCAACGCGCCGACGTTGGTCAGGTCGAAGGTGTTGCCGGTGCCGGTGTCGTTGATGTAGAAGCGGCGATCGTCGGCCAGGCGGTAGTAGCTGGCATTGTCGATGCCCTTGAACGACAGCGTCGGCCCCAGCTCGTTGCCTTCGGCAGTGTGGTTGTAGACCACGTCCAGCAGCACTTCCAGCCCCGCATGATGCAGGCGCGCCACCATCTGCTTGAACTCGGCCACGGTGCGCGTGGACATGTAGCGCGCCTGCGGCGCGAAGAACCCCAGCGTGTTGTAGCCCCAGTAATTGCGCAGGCCTTTTTCCAGCAGGTACTGGTCGTCGACGAAGGCGTGAACCGGGAGCAGCTCCACCGCGGTGACGCCGAGCGAGCTGATGTGGTCGATCAGCTCATCGGTCTTCAGGGCCGAGAAGGTGCCGCGATTTTCCGGCGGCACTGCCGGATGCAGCATGCTCAGCCCGCGCACGTGCGCTTCGTAGATCACCGTACGGTTCCACGGCGTCTGCGGCGGGCGGTCCTGGCCCCAGGTGAAAGCCGGGTCGATCACCGCCGATTTGGGCATGAACGCGGCACTATCGCGACGGTCGAAGCTCAGATCCTTGTCGCGGTGGCCGATGGTGTAGCCGAACAGATGCGGCGCCCATTTGAGCTCGCCGACGATCTGCTTGGCATACGGGTCCAGCAGCAGCTTGTTGTGGTTGAAGCGATGCCCGGCCTCGGGCGCATAAGGTCCATGCACGCGGTAGCCGTATAGCTGGCCGGGGCGTGCGTCGGGCAGATAGCCGTGCCAGACCTCGTCGGTGTATTCGGGCAGCGCCAGGCGCTCCTGCTCACGGCCACGCTCGTCGAACAGGCACAGTTCCACCCGGGTGGCGTTGCGCGAGTACAGCGCGAAGTTGACCCCCAGGCCATCCCAGGTGGCGCCGAGCGGGTTGGGACGGCCTTCGCGAATGCGCGAGCGCTGAGTGAACTTGCGGGTGGCCATCGGTAACTCCTGAGAACGGTGAACTCAAAACGCTGAGCGAATGCGGGTGCCTGCGTGCCTGGGCACGCTCACCCTGGCACGGCACAGCCTGCAGGGTGAACCATGCAAGGTGACAGAGGCACCGTTACTGGCGTGCAGTCACCGGCGGGCCGGCCTGTTCGGCGGCGCGCTCTTCGGCGTCCACCAGCCGCTCGGCCATGGCCCAATGCCGATCTGCGTGGCCGTCCGGGCGGCCTTCGGCCTCCCAGATCTCCTGTGCCAACTGGCGAAGCCGCGCTTGCCGTTCCGTGTCGTTCATTGCTTACGTTCTCTTAGGGGGTCGACAACACTGCCACTGGCGCACGTGCAAACAGCGTGGATATCGCCACGCGGCCGCCTTGCGGCTGCAGCGTGCTGCCATCGAGCACATTACGATACGTGGCGGGCGGCAATGCCAACGACGCCTGACCCCAGTTGGCCGGCGGCACCAGCAGCGGCAGGTCGCCATCGCCCTGGTTGCCGGCACCCAGCCGCGTCACTGCCACCACCAGCGACTGGCCGCGGTACTGGCGGCGGAACGCCAGCACCTGCGCATCGCCGCTGACCGCCACGGTCAAGGGCTGATAATCGCCCTTCGCAAACAGCGACGGATGGTCGGCACGCAGCTGCAACAGCAGTGCGGTGAGACGTGCCTTGACCGCGCCATCGCGCCAGCTGCGCAGCAGCGTGTTCCAGTCGCGCGCCTGCGCCAGCCACTGCTGGCGCTGCGCGTAGTCGACCGGGCGGCGGTTGTCCGGGTCCACCAGCGACAGATCCCAGCCTTCGGTGCCCTGGTACAGGTCGGGCACGCCCGGCACGGTCAGGCGCAACGTGGTCTGCACCAGCGCGTTGCGCGCACCGGCGGCGGCGATGTGGTTGCTGGCGCGCAGCAGCGCCCGCCGCAGCGGCAACCCGGCGCGGCTGCACAGCACCTGCTCCACGGTGGCCTGCACGGCCTGCTCGTAGGCCGGCGAGCCATCGGTCCAGCTGGTGTGCAGCTTGGCTTCGCGCACCGCCTTGAGCAGCCACTGCGCAATGCGCTCGGCGTACTCGGCCAGCGGTTCGGTCTGGTCGGCGCCCAGGCCGATCGGCCAGGCGGCCACCAGGGTCTGCCAGAGCATCTGCTGGTCGCCACCGGCCAAGGCCGGCGAGTCCAGCGTCTCGGTCAAGGCATCGAACTGGCTGCTCTGCTCGATCCACCAGCGCGGTTGCTCGGAGAGCACCGCCAGCCGCATGCGCAGGTCTTCGCCGCGCTTGTGGTCGTGCGTGGCGGTGGCCAGCAACGCGCGCGGGAAGTGCTTGGCGCGTTCGAGATTCTGCGCGTGGAACTCGGCCGCGTCGTTGGCGAAGTGGGTCGGATGGCTGCCGACCTCGTTGCGCGACAGCAGCACGCCATGCCGGTAGAACGCGGTGTCTTCCACCGACTTGGCATTGAGCGGTGCGGACAACTGCTCCACGCGACGCCGCAGGATGCGCCGCAAGGCGACCTGCGCGCGGTCGGCACCGGCATCGTCGAGCAGCCAGCGCTCGATCGCGTCGACCGCCGCAACGATCGACTCCGGCATGCCCTCGCGCGCACGCGCGGCGGTGGCGCGCAGGCGCTCGGCTTCGCTGCCGGTCACGCCCTTGGCACCGGCGTAGGTGCGGTACACCGGAAACCAGCGCAGCAACACGCACAGGCCGCGCGCCAGCATCTGCGGGCTGAACTCGCGCGTGGGCGGGTCCAGTCGCGCCAGTGCCGACAACGCACCGACGGCGCGATTGAATTCGGTCTGCAGCGGGCCGCGCAGGATCTCGTCGCGTGCGCTTCGCTCTTCCTGTGCGAAATCGCCACTGCGCCCGCTCACCTTTTGCCAGGCACGCGCCAATGGCTTGAAGCCGGCCGGGTCATGCAGCACGCCGCCGACCTGGTCCATGAAGTCGTAGCCGGTGGTGCCATCGCAGGGCCAGTCGGCCGGCAAGGCTTCGCCGGGCGCCAGGATCTTTTCCAGATACAACCCCAGCGTGCCGGGCTTGAGTCCACGCGTGCGGCCGGCCGCATCCAGCCGGCTGCGCAGCTTGCGCACATAGCCGGTGGGGTCGGTGAGCCCGTCCACATGGTCGATGCGCAAGCCATCCAGATGGCCTTCGGCCACCAGCCGCAGCGGCAGCGCATGCACCGCGTCGAACACCGCCGGCAGCTCCACGCGCAGAGCCACCAACGAGGTGATATCGAAGAAACGACGGTAGTTGAGCATGTCGTTGCCCACCCGCCACCAGTTCAGGCGGTACGGCTGGCGCTCGATCAGCTTGTGCAGGCGGCCATCGCCGCGCTTGGCGCCGTCGTTATAGTCGCGCAGCCATTGCGCACGTGCGGCCTTTTCCGGCACTTCCAGTGTCTGCGGACGGATCGGGTAACGCTGGTCGTAATGCGCCAGAGCCGCGCTGCCGTCGTCCTTCACCACCAGCGTGATCAGGCCTTCGGCCAGTGCGGTGGCATATGGGCGGTCCAGCACCGCCAGCCACAACTTGCCGTCGCGCCCGGGCGCGCGCCAGTCGATGTCGAACCAGTCGGCATGCTTGGCGCTGCGGCCATTGCGCAGCACATCCCACCACCATGCGTTGTCCGCATGCGTGGCCATGTGGTTGGGCACGATGTCGGCGATCAGGCCCATGCCGTGCTCGCGCGCGGCCTGCGACAGGGCGATCAGCGCGTCTTCGCCGCCGAGTTCGGGATTGACCACGGTCGGGTCGATATTGTCGTAGCCGTGCGTCGAGCCCGGCACCGCAGTGCCGATCGGCGACAGGTACAGATGGCTGATGCCGAGGCCGGCGTAATACGGCACCTGCGCGAGCGCATCGTGCAGGGTGAAGCCGACATGCAGTTGCAGGCGGGCGGTGGCGCGAAGCTCGATCATGGATGCGGTTCCGAAACGGCCGCGACGCGACGCGCCTCGGCAAAGCCCTGCAGCGCCGTACTCAGGCGCGCATGCGGCAAGGGATCGGGCAGGCGTCGACGCCAGTTGGGATGGACCTCGACGGTGCCCGGCAGATTGGGTTGTTCTTCCAGCGCCAGCGCGTCTTCCACCGGCAGCAAGGCCAGGGGCGACACGCTGGTGGCGGTGAAGCGCAGCGCGCCCAGCAACGGATCGTCCGCAGCGCTGAGGCCGGCGTGTTCGACCGCCGCATCCAGGCGTGCCAGATCCTTGCTGCGCGCGGTGGCGTCATCGCTGGCCTGCGCGGGCTGGATCAGCTCCAGCTTGCGTCGCCAGTCGATATCGCGGCCTTCGCGCCAGCCGGTCAGGGTGGGCAGATCGTGCGTGGTGGTGGTGGCCACTGCATCCGGCCGCCACAGCGCCGGCGAGACGAAGGCGCCGTCGTCGTCGCGGGTGAACATCAACACATCGATGCCCATCACCCCGCGCCGCGACAGTTCCTCGCGGATGCCCGGCGGCACCACGCCGAGGTCTTCGCCGATCACGATCGCCCGGTGCCGCCACGATTCCAGCGCGAGCAGGTTGAGCAGATCGTGCAGCGGATAGGCCAGATACGCACCTTCGTTGGAGCTGGCGCCTTCCGGCACCACCCACAGCCGCAACAGCCCCAGGATATGGTCGATGCGGATGCCGCCACGGTCGCGCAGCACTGCGCGCAACAGCGCGATATACGGCGCATAGCCGCTACGCCGCAATGCGGTGGGCGAATACGCACCGATGCCCCAGTGCTGGCCGTCGGCATTGAAGGCGTCCGGCGGCGCGCCCAGCACCAGGCTGCGCAGCACGGTGTCGGCGGCCGCCGCGGCTTCGGCGCCATTGGGATCGAAGCCGACGGCCAGATCGGCGATCAAACCGATCTTCATGCCGCGCTCGTGCGCCTCGCGTTGCGCATCGGACCAGCTGCGCGCCGCCAGCCATTGCGTGAACACGTGCAGCTGCGGATCGCCGTCGCCGAAATCCTGCGCGGCAAACCGTGCAAAGCCCTCCAGCGCCTCGCCGCCCTCGCTGCGGAAGGCAGCCAGATCGGGATGATCGGCGGGCACGCGGGTGTAGAGATGGCGCAGCAGCTGCCACTTGGCCTGCGCCGAGGCCGGCCAGTCGATCAGGGCGCTGTGGTGCAGCGTATCGAAGCGCTCGCGCAGGCCGGGCACCTCGTTGATCGCCTCCAGTGCGAGCTCGCCCAAAATGCGCACCGGTGCGGCATGCAGGGGATCGAGAAAACGCCGGTCGCTGGGCGAATACGGGCTGTAACCGCCGGTGACCGGGCGCGCGGCATGCACCGGGCTTAGGGCCAGGGCATCGGCACCGGCCAGTGCGGCATGCCGCACCCATTCCACCGTGCCGGATGCGTCGCCGATGCCGGCGTCGTCGATGCTGCGTGCCGAATACACCTGCAGCGCCATGCCCCAGGCACGCGGTGCCGGCAGGCCACAGGCATCGGCCACGCTGAAGCAGCGTTGCGGGGCGACCGCGACCTGCTGGGTCAGGCTGCCGATCTGCAGCGTCCAGTAGCCGAAACGCTGCGGCGCACGCACCTGCCCCTGCGCATCGGCATGCGCCGGCTCGCTGGCGCCGCTGTCGTCCAGCCAACGGCCGCTGGCGTTGGCGGCAACCGACACCGGCAGCAACCCGGCCACCTGCACGGTCAGCAGCGGCGCCGGCTCGGTGGCGTGCACCTTGCAGCGACGCAGGCTGTCTTCGCGCTGCGCAGCGGTGCCGGCAGGCAGTTCCAGCGCGGTGAGCACCGCATGCAGCGATTGGTCGGACACCTGCCGTGGCTGGTCGCTGGCATCCACCCAGTCCACCATCACCCCGGCCGCGCCGGCCAGCGCATGCAGATCGCTCCTGCTCAGATCACGGGTACTCATGCGCGCGCCTCGTGCCAGGCGATGAAGCCATCGACCGGCAACTGCTGCGCGTCGGCGGCGACGTTTTCGACATGCGCCACGCGGCCGCGCAGCGGCGGCATCGGCACCGCCGAGGCACCGACGTTGAAGGCG
The DNA here is from genome assembly GCF_056675615.1 of Xanthomonas sp. NCPPB 2864. Classification (NCBI taxonomy): domain Bacteria; kingdom Pseudomonadati; phylum Pseudomonadota; class Gammaproteobacteria; order Lysobacterales; family Lysobacteraceae; genus Xanthomonas; species Xanthomonas sp. NCPPB 2864. The sequence goes on along the minus strand of NZ_JBWWVS010000020.1, from coordinate 16,701 downwards.
ATATGCCACAGCCCGTCGGGCAGCTCCCAGCTGGCGGTCACTGCGCCATCGGCCAGCACGCTGGCGCCCACCGCGCGTGCCTGTGCAAGCCCCGGTACCAGCCACTGGCGACGCACGCCCAGCAGCGCCTTGAACCAGGCTGTCCACTGCACGCCTTCGCCCTGCGCGGCGTCTTCGATCGGCGAACGCGAGGCGGCGAAGGTGTCGTGGCTGTTTGGATCGGGAATGGTGGCGCGCTGCGCTTCGTCGGCGAATGCGGCGAAGTGTGCAAACTCGCGACGCCGCCCTTCGCGCACTGCATCGTCCAGCGGCGGGCCGAAGTCGGTGAAGAACAGGAACGGCTGCGTGGCGCCCCACGGCTCGCCCATGAAGAACAACGGAATCATCGGCGTCAGCGTGGTCAGCGCCAGCGCAGCACGCAGGCGTTGCGGCGACACCAGCACGCTCAGCCGCTCGCCGCGCGCACGGTTGCCGATCTGGTCGTGGTTCTGCGCGAAGACCACGAACTTGTGCGGCGGCAGCGCCCCACTGGGCTCGCCGCGCACATGCCCGCGCGGGTCAGGCTCGCCCTGGTAGGCGAAACCTTCGCCGAGCACGCGCGCCAGGTGTTCGGTGGGCTTGTCGGCGAAGGCGGCGTAATAGCCTTCCTCTTCGCCGGTCAGCAGCACATGCAGGGCGTTGTGGAAATCGTCGTCCCACTGCGCGGTGTAGCCGCGTTGCAGCTGCGACGACTGATTGGCCTCGTTTTCCAGCACCAGATGCATATGGCGGCCGGCCGGCAGGCTGGCCTGCACGGTCTGCCGCAAGGTATCCAGGAAGGCGTTCGGGGTGATCGCATGCACCGCATCCAGGCGCAGGCCGTCGAAGCCGTATTCGTGCAGCCACATCAGCGCATTGTCGAGAAAGTAACGCTGCACCTGCGGCTTGCGGAAATCGATCGCCGCGCCCCACGGGGTGGGCTTGTCCTCGTTGAAGAACGGCGCGGCATAGCTGTGCAGATAATTGCCGTCCGGGCCGAAGTGGTTGTAGACCACGTCCAGCAACACCATCAGGCCGTGTCCGTGCGCGGCGTCGATCAGCGCCTTCAATTGGTCTGGCGTGCCATAGGCTTCCACCGGTGCATACGGCAGCACGCCGTCGTAGCCCCAGTTGTGCGCGCCCGGAAATGCGCTCAGCGGCATCAGCTCGATCGCGGTGATGCCCATCGCCGCCAGCTGCGGCAGTTGCGCCTGCACACCGGCATAGCCGCCGCAGGTGCCGACGTGCAGTTCGTAGATCACCGCCTCGCCCCACGGCCGTCCCTGCCACTGGGTGTTCTGCCAGGCGTAGCCATCGCTGCGCTGCACGGCGCTGGGGCCGTGCACGCCCTCGGGCTGCCAGCGCGAGGCCGGATCCGGCACCGGTTCGCCGCCATCGACGCTGTAGCGATAGCGCGCATCCGCCGCGCATTCGATCACCGCGCTGAAGAAGCCATCCTGCGCGGCCTGCAACGCGACGCGCGCGCCGTCGTCGAAGACCACTTCCACGCTTTTGGCGTCCGGTGCCCAGAGCGCGAAGCGCACCTGTCCCTCACCCGCTGACCATGCACCCCATGCCGGCGTGGTGTCGTTGCGCTCGTTCATTCTTATTTCTCCGCTTGCAGATAGATCGTGGCCAGCGGCGGTAGGGTCAGGCGCAGGCGTTGTGCGTGCCCGTGCATGCCCATCGGCTCGGTCGCCAGGCGACCGCTGTTGCCGAGGTTGCTGCCACCGTAATGGGCACTGTCGGTGTTGAGGATTTCGCGCCAGCCGCCGGCACGCGGCACGCCAACGCGATAGTCGTGGTGCGGTTGCGGGGTGAGGTTGCTCACCGCCAGCAAGGGTGCGCCGCCATCGGGATCGTGGCGGATGAACGCCAGTACGCTGTTGCGCGCATCGTCGGCCACGCTCCAGTCGAAACCGTCGGCACGATGCGTGCCGCGGTACAAAGCCGGCACCCGTCGCAATGCGGCATTGAGATCGCCGACCAGTTGCTGCACGCCGCGATGCGCGGCGCCATCGAGCAGATGCCAATCCAGCGATTGATCGTGATTCCAGTCGTTCCACTGGCCGAATTCGGCGCCCATGAACAGCAGCTTGTCGCCCGGATGCGCCCACATCAGCGCCAGGTAGGCGCGTAGGTTGGCAAAGCGCCGCCAGTCGTCGCCGGGCATCTGCCCGAGCAGGCCGCCACTGCCGTGTACCACTTCGTCGTGCGAGAGCGGCAGCACGAAACGCTCGGAGAACGCGTACACCAGGCCGAAGGTGAGCTGGCTATGGTGCTGCGCGCGCTCGGCCGGGTCGCGCTGCATGTAGCTCAGCGTGTCGTGCATCCAGCCCATGTTCCATTTGTGGGTGAAGCCCAGGCCACCCTCGCTGATCGGTGCGGTCACGCCCGGCCAGGCGGTGGACTCTTCGGCGATGCTCAGCACACCGGGAAAGCGCGTGGCGATCTCGCTGTTGAGCTGGCGCAGGAAGGCGACCGCTTCCAGATTCTCGCGGCCGCCATGCGCGTTGGGCACCCACTCGCCTTCGGCACGGCCATAGTCGCGGTACAGCATCGAGGCCACCGCATCCACGCGCAGGCCGTCGAGGTGGTAGTGGTCGATCCACTCCAGCGCGCTGCCCAGCAGGTAGGCGGTCACTTCGGGCCGGCCGTAGTTGTAGATCAGCGTGTTCCAGTCGCGATGCATGCCTTCGCGCGGGTCGGCATGCTCGTACACCGCGGCGCCGTCGAACTGCGCCAGGCCGTGTGCATCATCGGGAAAGTGTGCGCTGACCCAATCCAGGATCACGCCGATGCCGGCGCGATGACAGGCATCGACGAACTGGGCAAAGCCATCCGGGCTGCCGTGGCGCGCGGTCGGTGCGTACAGCCCCAAAGGTTGATAGCCCCAGGAGCCGCCGAACGGATGCTCGGTGATCGGCAGCAACTCGATATGGGTGAAACCGAGCTGCTGCACATAGGGGATCAGCTGTGCGGCCAGCCCTGGCCAGTCCAGCGGCTGGTTGTGCCCATCGCGCCGCCAGGACGCGGCATGCACCTCATAGATCGACAGTGGCGCCGGCGCGGCACTGGCATCGCGCGCGGCCATCCAGGTGGCGTCGGTCCAGGCAAACGCTGCCGCGCCCGGCACCACCGAGGCGGTGGCCGGCGGCAATTCGCTCTGGCGCGCCACCGGGTCGGCCTTGAGCAATACGCGGCCATCGGCAGCGGTGATGGCGTACTTGTAACGTGTGCCGGCTTCCACGCGCGGCAGGAACAGCTCCCAGAACCCGCCGATGCGCGGGCGCATCGGGTGCCGGCGCACGTCCCAGCCATTGAAATCGCCCACCACCGCCACGCGTTGCGCATGCGGCGCCCACACCGCAAAGCGCACCCCGGGCACGTCGTCGCAGTGCAGGTGTTGGGCACCCAGGGCACGGCGCAACGCCTGGCCATCGCCGGCAGCGATCTGCAGCAGGGTGGATTCGTCCAGCGTGGCGGCAAAGGCGTAGGGGTCTTCGATCTCCTGCACCACATCCGGCCAGACGATGCGCAGCCGATACGGGCCTTCGACCGCCAGCGTGCCCTCGAAAACGCCATCGACCGGGCCAGCCTGCATGCGCGCCAGCAACTTGCCGCGTGGATCGATCAGGCCCATGGCCTCGGCACCGGGCGCCAGCACGCGCACCAGCCGGCGGCCGTCCGCCTGGGAATGCGGGCCCAATACCGCGAATGCATCGGCAGGCAGGCCATCGGCCAGCGCCTGCACGCTCTGCACCAGATCCGCCATCCCATCCATGGTCACCGCCGTCGCTTCCGTCTCCTGCCCCTGCACGCCCAGCCGTTCGCTCATGACACCGTCGCAAGCGCGGGAGCGGTTGCGGCGGTGCGTTCGTACAGCGAGAGGTATTTCTTGCCCGCCACATCCCAACCACTGGGACGCAGCATCGCCGCGCGGCGCATCGCCGACAGCAGGCTGGGCAGGCGGAAGGTGCGGAATGCGCGCTCCAGGCAGCGGCGCAACGCTTCCACGCTGGCGTGCTGGAACAAAAAGCCGGTGACGCCGTCATCTACGGTGTCGATCAGACCACCGGTGGCGTGCGCGATCGGCAGGCACCCAAAGCGTTGTGCATACATCTGGCTCAAGCCGCACGGCTCGAAGCGCGATGGCATCAGCAGGAAGTCGGCACCGGCGAACATGCGCCGCGCCAGGCCCTCTTCAAAGCCGATGAAGGCACCGACCTGGCCCGGATAGCGCCGGGTCAGCTCGGCGACCTGTTGCTCGATCTCCGGCTCGCCACCGCCGATCACCGCGATCTGGCCGCCGGCCGCCACGATCTGCGGGGCGACCTCGCAGATCAGGTCCAGGCCCTTCTGATGCACCAGCCGCGATACCACCGCAAACAGCGGGCCGGTGCTCTCGCGCAGCCCGAAAGCCTTGCGCACCTGCGCGGCGTTGGCCTGACGGCCCTGCCACTGATTGACGCTGAAGTGCGTGTCCAGATATTCGTCGGTACGCGGGTCCCAGCTGGCGTCGATGCCGTTGACGATGCCGGTCAGCGCGCCCTTGGCGGCGCGGCCGGCCAGCAGGCGGTCCAGGCCACAGCCCTGCGCCGGGCCGGTGATCTGCTGGGCATAGCTGACGCTGACCGTGTTGACGTGGTCGGCATGCACGATGCCGCCGCGCAGGAATGACATCTGCCCGTAGAACTCAAGCTCGGCCACACGCTCGGCCGGGATGCCCAGCGCAGCGGCCATCGAATACGGCACCAGGCCCTGGTAGGCCAGGTTATGGATGGTCAACAAGCACGGCGTGGTGCCGCCGGACCAGCGCACATAGGCGGCGGCCAGCGCGCACGGCCAGTCGTTGAGGTGCAGCAGGCGCGGCTTCCAGCCCAGCCCGGCATGGCCGGCGGCGATCTGCGCGGCGGCATGCGACAGAGTGGCAAAACGGATCGCGTTGTCTTCGAACTCCGAGCCGCTGGTGCTCACATAGGGCGAGCCGTCGCGTTCAAACAATTCCTTGGACAGCAGGATGTAGATCGGCAGCCCGTCCGATTGCACGATGCGGCCGATGTCGCAGGCCGGCAGTGCGGCATGCGCCAGCACCCGGCCGACGATCTCCACCTTGCCCGCCCGCGCCAGCACCGCCCGGTAGCCGGGGATCAGCACACGGACGTCGTAGCGATGGCGCAGCGCGCGTGGCAGCGCCGCAGCCACATCGCCCAGACCGCCCGCCTTGATGAAGTCCGCCATCTCCGACACCACGAACAAGGCGCCGCGGGTATCGGCCGGCGACACCGGCAGGCGCTCGTGATGGCGAATGAAGCGGCCACGCGCATCACGCGGTCGCCCGCTCTTCTTCAGAGTCGGGAGCATCGTGCTGCGCTCTAAGCGTGCGGTAGTAGCGTGAAGCGGCATCATGGCAACCATCTAAACGTCCGTCGTAAAGTGGGTGGAGACGGAAAAACAGCGAAGCGACAACCATCATCTGCCGATTCAGCCAGACGACCTGCTACGAATGAGGAGCGGGGCCAACGCGCGTACTCCACGTTGTCCTTGGGACGAATCTACACCCCGGGCAAATAAAATATGCGTGAATACGTGCTGACTTTTCTGCGACATCTACATTCCCTTGCGCATGGTTGCGTAGCTCTAAAGGCATAAGCGGCGCATTGCAGTGCGATGACATCCCTGCCGTGGTGCGCGGTTGTTGAAACGCACCGAAAGCGGGCAACGACGGCGGCGCCCGCCATCACCCGCATGACTTGTTCAGCCGCGCACGCAGGACCGCTGTCGTCCACTGCCTGGCATTGGGGCTGCCTGCCGGAACTGCGCAGACCTGCCCAGACCGCTTAAGCGCGACGCCCGCGCGCCGATAACCCGCAATGGCACCACGAATTTCCGAGACCCCGGCGCATGGCAGACCAGCCTGAACTCCCAAGCCGCCCACGTGGCGGGCTGCGCCGCCTGTTGCCCTGGGGCGGCGCGGACAGCGCGCGCCCGGCCGCCGCCCTGCCCAGCGTGATCGGCGGCGGGCATGGCCTGGCCGCGCATCAGCTGGTGCCGGCCAAGAACAAGTCCGGCGCGCACGACCCGGCGGCCGCCACCGCCCTGTTGATGCGCCTGTTCTCGCATGCCGCGCATCCGGAGGCCTTGCTGCTGGCCTTCGCCGAAGGCATCACCAGCCTGCATGGCGAACTCGGCGACATGGGCGTGCGTCTGAGCGCAGCCTATGCGGCCGGCGACTGGCCCGGCTACGGCCGCACCCTGCGGCAACTGATCGACAAGTACATCCGCACCATCGATACCGGCGACTCGCTGGCCGAAGGGCGCACCGAAGCCGAACAACTGCGCGACCTGCTGCGGCACGCGCTGGGCAATGCCCTGGCCACACTGCTGCAACGCAGCCCGGAACTGGCCGAGGAAGCGCAGACCCTGGCATCGGCACTGCGCCACTGGCGCCCCGGCCATGAGCTGATCACCCTGGAACAGCGCCTGCGCGAACTGAGTCACCAGATCGGCCTGCGTGCCGAAGATGCCAGCGAGCAGCAGAACCTGCTGCTCGGCCTGTTCGACCTGTTGTTGGAGAACGTCGGCGAACTGCTCGACGATCGCAGCTGGCTGCAGGGCCAGATCTCGGTGGTGCGGCAGTTGATCTCCGGGCCGCTGGATGTCAGCTCGATCGAACAGGCACGCGGCACCTTGCGCGAGGTCATCTACAAGCAGGGCCTGCTCAAGCAAGGCATTGCCGACTCCAAGACCGCGATGCGCGAGATGATGGTGTCCTTCGTCGACCGGCTCGACGGCATGGCCACCAGCACTGGCGAGTACCACGATCGCGTTGCCGGCTATTCGCAGGCGATCGGCGACGCTCGCAGCATTCCCGACCTCAACCGGCTGTTGCAGGACGTGCTACAGGACACTGCCGGGGTGCAGGCGCAGGCGCTGGCCGCGCGCGACGAGCTGCTGGCCGCACGCCGCCAGGTCGAGGACGCCGAGCAGCGCATCGCCTCGCTCGAACAGGAACTCAAGGACGTAGCCGGGCTGGTGCGCGAAGACCAGCTGACCGGCGCGCTGAACCGCCGTGGCTTCGAGGAACTGTTCCAGCGCGAGGCCGCACGCACCCAGCGCGGCGGGCAACCGTTGTGCGTGGCGATGCTGGATCTGGACGACTTCCGCCGCCTCAACGAGACCCACGGCCACGCCGGTGGCGACGCCGCGCTGCGCCACACCGTGGACGTGGCCAAGTCGGTGCTGCGCACCACCGACGCCATCGCCCGCTTCGGCGGCGAGGAGTTCGTGCTGCTGTTGCCGGACTCCACCATCTTCGAAGCCAGCGCGGCGGTGATCCGCCTGCAGCGCGCACTGGCCCAGCGCTCGTTGCTGCACGAGGACGTGCGCGTGTTCGTCAGCTTCAGCGGCGGCGTGGCACTGCGCCATCTCGACGAGGCCCAGGACGATGTGATCCGCCGTGCCGACCGCGCCCTGTACGACGCCAAGGCGGCCGGCAAGAATCGGGTGATCAGCGCCGACTAGCCGCGAACGCGGCCTGCCGCATCGACCGGTCATACCGGATTACCAGCGCACGACGCAGAGGCGCCGCAGGTCCTTGGGTTGCCGCCGGGCCCCCACCACGACCATGCGCTTCCGTGCGGCGACCAGGGGCTCCCCTGGCCCGCCGCGGGACGGCGTCAGTGCGCCGCCGGCTTCCCGCGCAGCTTCTGGAACAGCATCACCGCGCCCAGCACGATCGCACCGGCAATCACGCCGACCAGCATGTTGCCCAGTGCATCGACCAACCAGCCCATGCCGCCGGCCGACTTGGCCAGGTCCTGCACCAGGTGATGCAGTGCCGGGATGTTGTGCACCAGGATGCCGCCGCCGACCAGGAACATCGCCAGCGTGCCGGCCACCGACAGGAACTTCATCAGCCACGGCGCGGCCACCAGGATGCCGCGGCCCAGGGCTGCCAACGCCGCGCCCTTCTTGCTCAGGTACAGGCCCAGGTCGTCCAGCTTGACGATGGCTGCGACCAGGCCGTACACGCCGATGGTCATCGCCAGCGCGATCGCCACCAGCACCGCGACCTGCTGGCCGAACGACACCCCGGCCACCACGCCCAGCGACAGCACGATGATCTCCGCCGACAGGATGAAGTCGGTGCGGATCGCGCCCTTGACCTTGTCCTTTTCCAGCGCCACCACGTCCACGTTCTGGTCGGCCAGCGCGCGGGTGCGCTCGGCATGCCGCTGCGCTTCCTCGTCCTGGTTGTGCAGGAACTTGTGCGCCAGCTTCTCCACGCCCTCGAAGCACAGGTAGGCACCGCCGATCATCATCAGCGGCATCACCAGCGGCACATTGTAGCCGCGCCCGCGCAGCCAGGCCTCCAGGGCGCTGATCGCCAGCGCCGCCGGCACCAGGATCACCTTGTTCATCAGCGAGCCCTTGGCCACCGCCCACACCACCGGCAACTCGCGGTCGGCGGTGACGCCGGTGACCTGCTGCGCATTGAGCGCCAGGTCGTCGCCCAGGACGCCGGCGGTCTTCTTGGCCGCGACCTTGGTCAGGATGGAAACGTCGTCCAGCAGCGTAGCGATGTCGTCGAGCAGGGTGAACAGGCTGGCACCGGCCATGCGGGGGTCCTTCGTGAGTGGCGGTGGATTCTCGCCGATCCTGCGCCCGTATGGGGTGATGGCAGGCGGTTGCACGCCGTTGCCGACCATTGGTGCGCGATCCCGACGCCCGCCGACCGCACGATTCGGCCATGCCCGTCGGCCGCGCCGCACACGACCGCGCCGTAGCCGCTTGTCTGGATTCACCGCCCGACGACCCGCCGCTAGCCACACTCGCGCTCTTGCACGACCGCCGGAGATGGCCTTGAGTCCGAACGACCCGTACCGCACACCGGCCCAGGCCGCGATCCCCGCCGACACCGGCGTGGTGGGCGGCATGAGCCGTCGCACGCAGATCCTGCGCCTGTTGCTGCGGTATCGCGGGTCGGGCGTGTTTGCCGGCATGAACCTGGATCCGGCTGCGATCAACGAGTACGAAGTGCCCGCCGAAGGCACGCCCGACCAGTTCGTCTCCGACCTGGAAGCGCTCGGTCCCACCTTCGTCAAGCTCGGCCAGATGCTGTCCACGCGGCCGGACATCGTGCCGCCGGAGTTTGCCACGGCGCTGGAGCGCATGCAGGAGAACACCAGTTCGGTGCCGGTGGAGCGCATCCGCCAGATCATCGAAGAAGAACTCGGCGTGTCGGTCAACAAGGCGTTCTCGTTTTTCGATCCGGTGCCGCTGGGCTGCGCCTCGCTGGCGCAGGTGCACCGCGCCGCCCTGCGCGACGGCACCCCGGTGGCAGTCAAGGTGCAAAAGCCCGAAGTCGCTGCCCAGGTACGCTCGGATCTGGACGTGCTCAAGAGTTTTGCCACCGCCGCCGACCGCCTGACCGGCATCGGCCGGCGCGTACGCTTTGCCGACTGGCTGGGCGAATTCGGCAAGACCCTGCGCGCCGAGCTCAATTACGAGGACGAGGCCGAGACGCTGGTGCGCTTCGGCAAGCATCTCAAGCCGTTTCCGCTGTTGTGGATCCCGCAACCGGTATGGGACCTGAGCAGCCGCAAGGTGCTGACCATGCAGCTGGCCGAAGGCGTGCGCGTGGACAAGATCTCTGGCCTGCGCCGCACCGAGCAGCCGATGGACAAGCTGGCCGCAGAACTGGTCAAGGGCTACCTGGACCAGATGTTCGTGCATGGCGAGATCCACGCCGACCCGCATCCGGGCAACCTGCGCGTGCTGCAGGACGGGCGCCTGGCGATCTTCGACCTGGGCATGGTCGCGCATGTGCCGCCGCGCCTGCGCGAGCGCTTGCTCAAGCTGCTGTTCGCCGCCGTCGACGGCCGTGGCGAAGAGGTCGCCGAAGAGACCATCGCGCTGAGCACGCGCCTGGAGGATTACGACGAAGACCGCTACCAGCGCGAAACCGGGCAGATGATTGCCCGCTACGCCGCGCACGACACCACCTCCGAGGGCCGTGTGGTACTGGATCTGGTGCGCATCGCCACCGCCAACGGCTTGCGCACGCCGCCGGAGCTGAGCCTGCTCGGCAAGACCTTGTTGAACCTGGAAGGCGTGTGCCGCACGCTGTCGCCGCACCTGGACACTCGGCGCATCGTCGAGCGCCACCTGCAGCATGTGATGCGCGCGCGCCTGAAAAAATCCCTGTCGGCGGCCAATCTGGCCAGCGAGGCGATGGAACTGCAGCATCTGGTGCGCGAAGGACCGCGCCGCATGTCCGAGATCCTGTCGCTGGCGGCGGAAAACCGCCTGCAGATGCGCGTCACCGGGCTGGAAGAATCGCATCTGATGGAAAGCCTGCAGAAGATCGCCAACCGCGTGGCGGCCGGCATCGTGACTGCGGCGCTGATCATGGCCTCGGCGCAGATGATGCGTATCGAAACCGGTCTGAAGCTATGGGGCTATCCGGCGATCGCGATGGTGCTGTTCCTGCTCGGCGTCGTGCTGGGCCTGGGCATCGTGCTCAGCGCGCTGCTGTTCGACCGCCGTGTGCGTGCACGCGAAGAACGCGGGCATCGATAGCGCCACACCCCCGCGTAGGAGCGCACCCGGGCGCGACATGGCGTTACCCGGTGTCGCCTGCCAAGACCGCCGCGTCCACGCGAAGAACGCGGGCATCGATAGCGCCACACACATACGTAGGAGCGCACCCGGGCGCGACGCGGCTTAACCGGCGTCGCATGCAAAGACCGCCGCGTCCAGCGATCAAAGTGGATCGGGCGATGTGGCGTTATCGAGACGTCGCCGATGTGCGAGAGCCGCGCCAGATGCGGAGTGTAGAAACCGTGGCTCCCTTGGCGAGCGCCACCGCGACCAGCTGATCGTCACCGCGCACGCTATACCGCGCTACGACAAGCACTCAACTCCAACAAACATTTCAGTCAGCTTCAGCGCGGCATAGTCCGTCATCCGGGTGTCACATTGGCTGTGGCGCACAGGACATGGCGAGCAAGGCGTCCGGTACGCGCTCGCATCATTCCCCCACGGACGCTGCCGCATGCATTGGATGTTGTTGTTTTCGCTGTTGCTCCTGCTTTGGCTATTGGTCGCCTCACCGCGTCTGGCGTGGCTGAAGGCCGGATTGTTGTCATTGCTGCTGCTGTTGCTCAGCGCCTGGGGCCTGGTGGATCGGCTCAGCGGCGACGGCATCAACGCCGCCACGCTGTATCACCTGCGCGCGGACATGGACGGTGCCGGCGTCAGCGATTTCTCCGGCTATATCGCCGTGTTTATCGGCATGGTGCTGTTGTCGCTCAGTCCGCTGGTGTTACTCAGGGTGCGGCGTTTCCGTCGCCCGCGTGGCGGCAATGCGGTATTCGGCGGCTTCGTGGTGATGTTGTTGGTGAGCATCGCGGTCAGCCCCTTGTACCGCGACGGCAAGCGCCTGTACTACCAGCTGCGCCCGGTGGATTACGCCACCGTGGTACCGGAATATCTGGTGCCGCAGCAGCCCTTGCAGAAGCGCAAGAACATCGTGTGGATCTACGGCGAGAGCCTGGAACGCACTTACTTCGACGAAGACGTGTTTCCCGGCCTGATGCCAAACCTGCGCGCGCTAGCCAGCGAGGCGGTGGACGTGCGCAACCTCACCTCCACCGAAGGCAGCGGCTGGACCATCGCCGGCATGGTCGCCTCGATGTGCGGCGTGCCGCTGACCACCGCGCCCGGCGATGAAAACAGCATGGGCCGCATGGGCCTGTTCCTGCCCGAAGCGCGCTGCCTGGGCGACTATCTCAAGGATCAGGGCTACCGTAATCACTATGTCGGTGGCGCCGATGCCAGCTTTGCCGGCAAGGGCAGTTTCCTGTCCAGCCATGGCTTCGATGTGGTGCACGACGTTAGCTACTTCCGCGACAAAGGCGTGGCGCCGAACCACTTTTCCGCCTGGGGCGTGCACGACGATGTGCTGCTGGACGATGCCTGGGACAGCTTCCAGACGCTGTCGCGCGCCGGCCAGCCGTTCATGCTCACCACGCTGACCATGGACACCCACCACCCTGCCGGCCATCTGCCGCTGGCGTGCAAGGGGCAGCACTACGACAGCGCGTTGGGCGACATCGGGCTGCTGCATGCGCTCAAGTGCAGCGACCGGCTGATCGGCGAGCTGGTCGCACGCATTCGCAACAGCCGCTACGGCAAGAACACCATCATCGTGATCGCCTCCGACCACCTGGCGATGCCCAACGATCTCAGCGATGTCCTGGCCAAGCAGAAGCGCGAAAATCTGCTGCTGTTCCTGGGCAAGGACATCGCCCCGCAGCAAGTGGTCACGCGCGCCGGCAGCACATTGGATTCGGGGGCGACGCTGTTGCAGTTGCTGGAGCCGGGCATGCGCACGCTGGGCTTCGGCCGCTCGCTGCTGGCCAACGATGCGCCCCCCAGCGCCAGCGTTGCGGCCAGCCGCGACAGCGGCAAGAACTATCCGCGCTATCTCGCTTACGCGCGCACGCTGTGGACCGGGCGCAGCACCCGCATGCTGCGCATCAACGGCAATGGCGATGTGGTGGTGGGCGTGCAGCAGGTGCGCCCGCCGGTGCTGCTGGAATACGACGACGACACCAATCTCAAAACCGTCTATCTGGAAAACACCTCGCGCCAGTTCGACCGCACCCACACCGAGGGCACGCTGGCCTATGTGGATCGCTGCACGGCGTTCGAGGACGGCTCGGCCGATGGCGATTGGTGCGCTTTGGTGGTCGACCGCCACCAGAGCATGAAGCTATATCGCGACCCGGACCTAACCCGCGGCATCGCCGTTGATGCGCCGCTGGAGGCCAGCCAGCAAGGCCCGCGCCCACGCGTGCGCCAGCCGATCATGCTCACCCAGGCCGCGCGCAAGACCGAGGCCGGTCGTTACATGCTGGAGCTGTACGCCAAGCGCCGGCCGACGCGTGCATTCTGGGTGGAGGCAGTCTCGTCGGAGCGCAAGGTGGTGCTGGCCCAGCAATGGGTGGTGCCCGATGCGGCCGGTCGCATCCGCATGCCGGTAGGCCTGGAACATGCGGTGGACGATCTGGAAATCCGCGCCTGGCTGGACTACACCGAAGACGTCAGCGTGGACGACCTGGCCCTGGTGAAGCAGACCCAGGTCGCGGATCGCTCCTGAGTCTGGCTGTCGTCCTGGTCCTAGGCCAGGCGATTTGGATGAGGCAAAGGCGAAGCTCAAGAGCAAACTCGAAGCGTGCGATCTATGGCCTGGCTGCGGGCCCTTGCCCGCCCACCCTCGCAGGACACGCCGCAAGTACGTCCTTGTAGGCTCTTACGCGGCATCCATGCCGCGTAAGGTCCCGCGACGGTGAGGGCAAGGACCTGTCGGGATGGTCGGTGTGTGTGGTGCAGGCAAAGCAAGACGTACGTTGTTCGATCACTGTGCGTGCGACCAGCGCCCTTTCCCGCGCACTGTATGCACGCGTCGACTCAATCTTCCGATGCAGGCGTGCCATCTGCTGAACCGCGCGCCACCGCGGCACCGGCACGGCTGAATCGAATTTCCTGCGGCGATTGCAGCGCAATCCCCGCCGTTTCCATCCGCTGCAACAACGCGAAGAACAGCTCGCTGCGTACCCCGTACGAATCGCGCGGGCTGCGCACATAGGCGAACGAATTGAAGTTGACGTGCCCGCCGGCCAGCGAATCGATGAACACCGAGGGTGCCGGATCGGCCAGCACCTTGGTGTGCTCGGCAAACAGCTCCAGCAGCATGTTGCGCACCTTTGCCACGTCGGTTTCCAGCGGCACCGAGAACTGCAGCTGCACCCGCCCCATCGGGTTCGACAGGGTCATGTTGCGCACGCTCTTGGTGATCAATTCCGAGTTGGGCACGATCAGGGTGGAGCGGTCGCCGACCTGGATCTCGGTCGCACGCACGCTGATCTTGCGCACGTCGCCCTCCTGGTCGCCGATACGCACCCAATCGCCGATCTTCACCGGCCGCTCGGCCAGCAGGATCAGGCCCGACACGAAGTTCTGCGTGATCGCCTGCAGACCGAAACCGATACCCACCGACAGCGCGCTCAACACCAGCGCAAGCCGCTTCAGATCCAGGCCCAACGCGGTCAGGCCCCACACCACCACGATCAGCCAGCCCAGATAGCGCGCCACCGTGCTGATGGAATTGCGCGCACCGTCATCGAGCTCGGTCTTGGGCAGATAGGTGTTGAGCAACCACTGCTGCACCACGTGCACCAGCCCCATGCCGAGCAGGAACACGCATAGCGCCCTGAGCACATCGCCCGGGGTGATCACCAGCTCCTTGCCGATGGTGATGCCGTGGGCGATGTTCTCCGCCCAGTCGGTGACCACGCTGATGTTGGCGCCATACGGCGTCAGCAGTACCGCAATGCCCAGCAGCACCAGTAGCACGCGAGTCGCCGCCGATATCAGCAGCCCGAGCTGCACCAGGCGTCCGCTGCCGATGCTGAGTGCATGCGACAAGGCCCGGCTGAAGCGGCCGTCGGGCTTGAACAGCCAGGTCATCAGATCGTCGGCAAAGACCACCAGCAAGCCGAGCAGGCTGCACACCAGGGTGATCCAGATGATCTGCCGCTCCACGAACAAGGCCAGATTGAGATAGCCGAACAAGGCCGCGATCAGCGCAAAGATCACTGCCAGATGGCCCAGCAGGCGGATCAGCACGATGAAGCCGCCACCGCGCGAGACCACCGGCGGCGGCGCATCGCTGTCCGGATCGGCCACCCCGGCATTTGCCGCATGCGCACGCAAGGACAGGCTCAGCCCGGCCAACGCCGACAGGATCAACCCCGCGTACAGCAACGCGGCCAGCGCATCGGTGGCGGTGGTCAGTGCGGGGCTGCTGCCGGCCACCTCGTTGATCTTCATCGCCATCCCGCTGAACCAGATCACCGCCGCGGTGGCCAGGCAATGCACGCGCAGGCGGTCGACAGTGGCATCGTCCAGCGGGAACAGGCGCCAGCTGGGCTGGTGTTTCATCAACAGGCTGGCACTGAGCGAACCGACGAAGGCGGCCACCACACTGATGGCGACGAATCCGGTCAGCAACTGGTCCAGATCGTCCGGCAGCTCGCCGAGCGCGCGGATGCCCTCGACCAGCACGAATGCCGCAATCCCCAGAGTCAGCGTGCCGACCAGCAGAAACCACAGTGCCAGGCCCGAGCGTCGCAGGCGTCCGCCGGGCGCACGCGAGGCCGCATAACGACGCCCCAGGTGGCGCAGGAAGATGCGCAGCGGAAGCGCCAGCAGCAACGCGATGACGGCAGCGGTCATCAGCCCGCCCACGCCGCTGGCGGCGATGCCGGCCTGCACCATCTGCACCGTCTTGTCGGACAAGGCCTGCAGGCGGGCACGATCGTCGGGCCATTGCTGCCCGATCTGTTTCCACAAGGTCGGCGACAACGGCGAGGCCACCCGCGTGGAGAGCTTCACGCTGAAGCGTTGCACGCGCTCGCGTTCGAGCCGGTCGGCCAGGTCCTTGGCATTGGAGACCAGCAGCGTGGCCCGGATGAACTCGGCATTGAGCTGATCGCGCTCCTTGGTCAGCGCCTTGCGCTGTTTTGCCAGGTCGGTCAGTTCGTTCGGCGCCGCGACACCGAGCCCCTCCAGTCGCCCGTTGAGCTCCTTGAGCGGTTGCTCCAGCGCGCGCACCAGATCCTGCGCCTGCCGCTGCGCGCCGGCGACATCGTCGGTGAGCTTGCCGAGCTGCTCGGTATCGGCCTTCTCCATGCCCGCGTCGGCCTGGGTCAGCACCTTCTGCATGTTGTCGAGCTGAGTCTGTGCGGTCTCCAGCAGCGTGTCGTCGTCCTGCGCCACGGCGGCGCCCACGCACACCATCCACAACGCGACCAGCAGCAGCACACGCTGCAACACGCCGCGACGGGCACCCAGGGCAACTCGGAATTCGGACACAGGCAGAGATCGGACAGGCGCAACCAGCGCGGTGCCGGCATCTTAATCCACTGCTTCCAGCCAGGCGGACCAAAGCTGGCATGCGGGTTCAGCCTGGCAGAGCTCGCCAGCAGCGGCTGTTGCTGCGCGATCGCAGGTTCTTTCGCGATTGCGGTGACAGCGCTGCCCGTCGCAATGGATGCACCGTCCGGCCATCCCGACCTCAGCATGAACGCGGTGCAGCTTGTCACCTCGCGGCAACGGTGCGCTGTCGCAGAATCGAGTCACCGCTACGGCAGACGCAGCGGATGACCGCGAAGGAGACACTCTATGCAGATTCAGATCCAGACCGACAAGCACGTGCCGCATGACCCTTCAGTCGTGCAGCATGTCGAGAAGACCTGCTCCGCCCAGCTGGCGCATTTTGCCAACGACATCACCCGCGTCGAAGTGCATTTGCGCGATGAAAACGGCCAGCGCGGCGGCGCAGCGGATCGAACCTGCAGCATCGAGGCGCACGTCGCCGGCCTGCCGCCGATCGCAGCCACCAATAGCGCCGAAACCACCGCCTCGGCCGTCACCGGCGCCGCACGCAAGCTGCGCACCGCTATCGAACACGCACGAGGCAAGCAGCACGCCAAGGCCACCACACCGCCGCCGGAAGCGCTCTGATCCGCGCCTGGGCAGGGTGGCGCCAGGCGCCCCCTGCCAGCCGGTGCATCGTTGGCACCGCAGCGCAATGACGCATTGATACATTAG
>NZ_JBWWVS010000019.1:0-37432 GCF_056675615.1 Xanthomonas sp. NCPPB 2864 | reverse complement strand
GGCGTTGTCGCACCACTATGTGATGCCGCTGGTGCCGGAGTTCTTGCGGCGCTTTCCTGGCCTGGAGCTGGATCTGCAGATCAACGACCGCTTCGTCAATCTGCTCGACGAGGGCGCGGAGCTTGCCATCCGCATCGGCCACCTGGAAAACAGCGCGCTGCGCGCACGGCGGATCGGCGCGTTCAAGCGCGTGTGCGTGGCAAGCAACGCCTATCTTGCCGAGCGCGGCGTGCCCCGCGTGCCCGAGGACCTGCGCCAGCACGATTGCGTGCTGTACACCTTGCTGGCCTCCGGGGCGACGTGGCGTTTCAAGGATGTGGAGGTGCCGGTGTCCGGCCGGATCCGGGTCAATTCGCCGGAGGCCGCGCGCGAGTCGGTGAGCGCGGGCCTGGGCATCGGGCAGGGGCCGGAGTGGTTGTTCGAGCAGGGGCTCAAGGCCGGGCAGCTGCAAATCGTGCTGGGCGCATTCTCCGCACCTGCGGTGCCCATGCACATTCTGTATGCGGCCAACCGGCTGGTGCCGAAGCGGGCGATCGTGTTTATGGATTTTATTGCCGAGGCGTTTGCCAAGATTCCGCAACTGAATGTGGGAGGCTGATCGCCCGGCGTTATTCCAGCGGCCGTGGCGACGGGCGCTGATACTTGGAAAACGTCTTGTGCAGTGAGGCGGCGCGCTCGTCGGCAACGACGTTTTCAACACTGCTCAGGCCACGCGATGCGATGACGGCCGAGGCTTTTGCATCGCCCAGCAGGTAAGCCAAGCGCAGGTAGGCCAGGCTGTCGACCAGGTTCTTGTTTGCGGTGTCGCTGACGTACACGTCCGACAGCCCGTAGTACGCATACAGATTCCCCGCCACCGCGGCCCGCCGCAGGATGCCGATGCCCTGATAGAAACGGCCCGCCAGTGCGGTCTTTTTGCCGTAGATCACCGTTGCGGCCTGGTTGCCTGCCTGCGACTCGGCCTTGAGCTGGTCCAGCGTCAGGGTTTCCAAGCGGGCCAGTTCGTGTTCCGTCGGGTAGCCGTGGCGCAGCAGCCACTGCGCCTCTGCATCAGAGTTGGCGATCAACGGCCCACCGGCCGGGCAGGCATTGGGGCCCTGCGGGCAGAGATAGCGCCTTGCCTGCTGGCTGACCGAAGGCGGATGGCTGTTGGCCGCCTTGGCGGGCGGCAGTGCGGCGGCGTTGCCATCTGCGGTGGCGGGGCTGGCTGCTGCCTGCGCCGATGTGGGCGCCTTATCGGTTTGCGCGGCTTGGTCTGTTTTGCCGCAGGCGGCAAGCGCAAGGCACAGCGCTGCCAGGGGCGTGAGTTTGGTGACGTGCATGGGCCATCCGTTGCGGGCTGCAGTGCCGGTGCGTGATGTTGCGCGATGCCGGCCTGCGATGCGACTGCCTGCCCTTGCCGGCCGCGCCGGCAGTTGCTCCCACGCACTGCCGCCCAGGTGGCGGCGCATGCGTGCGCCATTGCGCGCCTGCCCCGCAGCCCGGGCCTGCGGAACCGGCGCGGCGTTGTGCCGGTTGCTGGTGCCGCACGCGCCAGGCGGCCGGTCGCAGGCCCTGGCCTGCGCGGGTTTGCGCGGCGCACAAAAGCGGGCGCTAGCGCAGGCCCGGGCGCCGGTCTTTATGCCCAAAGCGGCGCGATCTTTGCGCAATCGGGTCGCTTGAGACGATTCGCAACCCTGGTCTGCGTCTTTCCGTATACCGTGACACACATCACACTCAAATGTGATGCAAGTCTCACTTCACTACGGACGAGGGATCTGGCGATGGCCGACAACGGGATGGGGCTGCAGGCGCAGCCGCTGGGCGCGCACGGTGGGGCAGGTCAGCCGTGGGCTGCGCTACTGCCGGCGTTGACGACGTCTCCGGGCGACGGCCGCGCCACGCCCACGGGCACCGACGTGGCCGGCCTCAAGCGCCTGCTGCGCAAGGGTGCGCGCGGCCTGCTGCGCACCCTGCCCTGGCGGCACCAGGACCGGCTGTACTACCTGCACACCTTCGGCCGGCTGCCGGATCTGTACGCGCCCAAGTGCTTCAACGAGAAGATCCTCTACCGCAAGTGCGTGCACGGCGATTACCCGCTGTACCGGCGGCTGGCGGACAAGTTTGCGGTGCGCCCGTATGTGGCGGCCAGGATCGGCGAGGCGCACCTGATCCCGCTGCTGCTGGACAGCACCGACCCGCAGGAGCTGCTGCGCCTGCCGCAGTGGCGGCAGACCGTGATCAAGGCCAACCATGGCGCGGCGATGGTGGAGGTGGTGCGCGATGAGCCCGATGCGCAGCAGAAGCGCCGCATCATCGAGCGCTGCGGCCAATGGCTGCGCACCGACTTCTCCGACAAGGTGCGCGAGATCCATTACCGCGATATTCCGCCGCGCATTCTGGTGGAGCAGTACATCGGCGATGCGCAGCAGGTGCCGGTGGACTACAAGTTCCACATGTTCCGGCAGGTGGACGGCAGTTTTCAGTACGTGCTGCAGGTGATCTACGGGCGCTTCGACACGCCGAAGTTGGGCATGACCTTCTTTGTGGGCAACCTGCACGAGGCCTTTCACCGCATCCGCGACGACGGGCGCGCACCGCCCTGCGCGCCGGCGCTGCTGGAACAGGCGCTGGAGTTGAGCAAGCAGCTGGCAAGCGACTTCGATTACGTGCGGGTGGACTGGTATATCCAGCACGGGCAGGTCTATTTCGGCGAGCTGACCTTTACCCCGGGTGCGGGGTTGGTCACCGGCCTGGACCGCGGGCTGGACCGGATGATGGGTGACATGTGGGTGCAGCGGCGTGCGCCGGTGGAAGCGGCGTTTCCCACGCAGGGTTTGGGCGCTAGCGTGCGGGTGCCGGTGCGGTGAGCGCGTTCGCCCGCTTCGTTCGAAAGACCGGCAACTGACAGCGTGGCCTGAGCGCAGCACGCCTTTGCCTGGCATTGCTTGCTGCACGCGCGGCGTACGCTCGCCACCGCAACGTGCGGCTGCGATGACGATCCACGCGTGCCGCCTGCAGCGCGGCGTTTATCCGCGCGCCTTCAAATGCAGCATGGGGTAATGCGCATACTGCCCGACGCCGTGTTTGATGATCGGGTCTTGTGCGGTGATGGCGGCAATGTCCTGGTCGTCGGCAATCTGATACAGCGATAGACCAAAGCCGCCGGTTTCATCGATGACCGGGCCATGCGCCAGCAGCACGCCCTCGGCCAGGCGCTGGTCCAGAAACGCAGCATGCTGCTGCATCAGGGCTTTTTCCTGATCCGACAGGGTGGCCAGAAAGTCCGCGCGCGGCGGGATGAATTTGCAGAAATACGCTTTTATTCTCGTGTACTCGTGGCAAAGGGGATGCGTCACGGCTTTAGCAAAGCCGTTGATCGGGTGATAACACGGGGGTTTTGTGGGGTTTACTTGATGGAATCAGCAGCTGGATTGGCGCTGCATGTAACGCACAGCACTCAGGCTGTTTTGATGCTTTTGAAAATCGCGCCTTCAAACATCTTTGGCAGGTAACTCTGCAGGAACAGGATCATGCCGGTCATCTTTCCGACCGGGTTGCTGAACTTGGGGTCCTTGGCCTGGATCAACTTCTGGATGGTGTCCACCACGGCATCCGGTGCTTCTGCGGTGTCGATTCCCTTCTGGGTCGCCGCGTTGGCCTGCCTGCGGTAAGCGTTGTAGTCGGCAATGGTGTTGCCGGCGGCAGGCACTGCGTTATGGCCCAGATTGGTCTTGAACCAGACCGGCTCCACCATGTTGACCTTGATATTGAACTGGGCAAGTTCGAACCGCAGCGATTTGAAATACCCCTGCACCGCGTGTTTGGAGGCCGCGTAATACGACAGGTTCGGCGGCCCGATCAGCGCCACGATGGAGCTGACGGTGATGATCTGCCCGCTCCGCTGCTTGCGGAGGTACGGCAGCAGCGCATTGGTGGTTTTGACCGTGCCCCAGAAGTTGGTTTCGAACTGCTGGCGGCCCACGTCGATGGCGGTTTCTTCGGCGATACCGGTGACCATGTAACCGGCGTTGTTGACCAGCACGTCCAGGCGGTCGACCGATTGGAACAGCGTTGTGGCAAACGACTGGATCGAGGCGTCATCGTCGATATCCAGGCGCAGCAGCTTGAACGGCAGCTTGGCCTGGTGCTTTTCCGGCTCGCGGCTGGTGCCGATGACGTTGAAGCCCAGCTTGTGCAGGTTGGTGGCCAGCAACAGGCCAAACCCTGAGGATGCGCCGGTGATCAGCACTGTCTTTTTCATCGTGGTGTCTCTGAAGGAATGCGGTTTAGGGAAGGTGGAGAAAACATCGCCAGCCATCGGCGTGCAGCTGCGCGGTGCCTGACGCTGACCTGCATTGCGGTGTGCGTTGATGCGGACTGCCGCCGCGGTTGCCGCCGCGGCGTGGGCGCCCGTCACCTGCCTGATACGCACGGTTGGACTGCCCATGCGCCGCATGCTAGTATCGATTTGATAGTGAGTCAATACGGAAATGATATGAACTCAAAAACGTCGTCGGACAGCCTGTGCCCGATCGCGCGCAGCCTGACCTTCCTGGGCGATGCGTGGACGATGCTGATCCTGCGTGACGCCAATTCCGGGCTGACCCGCTTCGATCAGTTCCGGCAGAGCCTGGGGATTGCCCCGACCATGCTGACCAAGCGGCTGGCGACGCTGACCGAGGAGCGGCTGCTGGAAAAGCGCCTGTACTCCACCCGCCCGCCGCGCGAGGAGTACGTGCTGACCCAGGCAGGGCGCGATTACCTGCCGGTGCTGTTCATGATCGGTGCGTGGGGCCGCAAGCACCGTGGCGAGGGCAAGCTGCTGCGTTTTCTGGATGCGGAAACCGGCACCGAGCTGCAGCCGGTCGCCATCGACGCAGTCACCGGTGCAGAGATCGGCACACGCGCGATCCGCATGGTGATGCCGGAGTAAGCGCGGCGACGTGGTGGATGGCTCTCAGCATGCGTTGACGCCTGGCGCGCTACCCTCGCGCGCCCTGGCTGCCTCGACCTGGGCGACTGCGTGACGCATTGGCGTCATGTTGGGCGCCGATGTCGAGGGCAGCCGCGCCGCTCTTCCATTCACTACAAGGACGTCACCGTTGTCGCACATTTCCCTACACCGCTTCCTGCCGCTCGCCTGTCTGGGCCTGCTGTCTGCCTGCAACGGTGGCACGGCCACCCCCAGCGCGCCGCGCCCGGAGTCCGAGCACTTCACCCTTGCCGAGCTGCAGCAGCTTGGCTGCACCGTCACCGCCACGCCCAAACGCGATGTCCGCAAGATCCCGTTGCTGGGCGAGGTCGATGGCTATGGCGTGACCAGCACCAACGCCTGCGCCACCCACATGATCAGCCTGCTGCAGCCGATGAGCTACGAAGACGCGGTGTGGGAGGGCGCACGCAGCGCCGCCGGCACCTTTGCCAAGGAGCACGGGCTGGAGCGCGAGAGTTATGAAGGCCGGCTCGGTGAGTACAGCGAGATCGAGGTGTTCAGCCGTGGCGGCAAGCCGGTGGGCTTTGAATACAACGTGCAGGCAAAGGGCACGCTGCATTCGGTGGTCGTGCTCTCCGACAGCATCGCGCCGGATGCGGCGTTCGAGGCGGTGATGAAGACCAAGCTGTAGGGCGTGAGCCTGGCTGACAACCGTTAGCTGGCGCGCCAGATCAATGATAAAGTGGCTACCATCTAATCGTTAACTGGATAACGCCATGACGAATCTGGTCAAGCTGGCGACCGCACGTGCCCTGGTCGACGCCAGTGCGGTCAGGCACGCGTCGGTCATCGGGGAAGCCGGTGCCTGGACCGTGCAATTGCAGACCCATGACCAGACCCGTGTGCTGGCCACCAAGGCGAATGCGCCGCGCCGGTTTGGCAGCTTCGAAAGTGCGTTGAAGGTCTTGCGCGAGATGGGCATGCCATTGGACGTGCTTCACGTGGACGCTGCGCAGTGGGACGCCGAGGGCGGCAATGCGAAGCGCCGGCCTGACCGCTCCGAGGCGATGAAGGTCAAGGAGTTGGATGCACGCTATGCGGTGTCGCTACGCACCCAGACCGAGCATGCCCTGGCCGACCCCCGCCCCGCACTCTCCAGCGCGCAGGCGAAGCAGCAGATGGAGACGCTCAAGACGCAACACCGTGCGGCGCTTGAGGCAGCCCTGGCTGCAAAGGGCACGCGTGCGTGAGCGTGGCCTGGAAGCAGAGCGCGCTGGATGCGCGCACCGCGTTGCTCGCTTCAGCATTGGCGCGCGCGATCGAAATCTCCGACCCGCAGATTTATTTCGCCGCATGTGAACAGGACGACCGGATCGAAACCGAGGGCGACGCGCTGGATGGTGCCGCCACCTATCACTCTGGGCCACTGCCGGGAACGCGTTTGTACACCTGCCAGGACGGCAGATATCTCTTGATCTACACACGCGACGGCGACGATGTGCTGATCCTTGCCCTCGTACCTGCGCGCTCTGATTGGAAGCCGACGCAGTCAGGCGATCAATAGATCCATGACGCGTCGATGCTACCGAGCGATGGGCATACGCGACTGCTCGACGACATCGACAGCGCGCTACATCCCACCCAACGGCTGCAGGCACAACCAGATTGCGCACCAGTGCGAGAGCGCGCCGCCCAGCACGTGGGCGTGCCAGATGGCGCGGTTGTAGACCAGCGACTTGCGCACGTAGAAGGTGACACCCACGGTGTAGAACGCGCCGCCGGCGGCGATCAGCCACAGCACGGTGCTGTCCAGGCCGGCGAGCAGCGGCTTGATCACCACGATGCCGGCCCAGCCCAGCAACAGGTAGATCACCACCCAGAAGCCCTTGGCGATGCCGGGCAGGAACAGCTTGGCGAATACGCCGAACAAGGCCACGCCCCACACGCCCAGGATCATCGCCCAGCGCCAGGTGCCGTCGAGGGCGACCAGCAGGAACGGGGTGTAGGAGCCGGCAATCATCACGAAGATGCCGGCGTGGTCGAACTTGCGCAGCATCGGCTGGCGTTGCGGCGGGGCGAAGTTGTACGCCGCCGAGCAGCCGAACATCACCAGCAGCCCCAGCGCGTAGACGCAGGTGGCCAGCAGCATGGTCTGGTTGGCATGCGCGCGCCAGACCATCCAGGCGCCGCCGACGATGGCCAGGAACAGGCCGGCGGCGTGCACGATCACATCGGCACGGCGGGCGGAACGGGTCTTGTAGTGCGGCGCGGTGAGGCTGGGGGAAACGGGCACGGCGGTTCTTCGAGATGGGGGAGCCACAGCGTGCAAGGCAACGGTGACGCGGTGGGGGCAACAGAATACCCGGCTTGCTGAATCCGCTCAGTGACACAGGCTCGCCGGTTCGGCGCTGGTCTCATACCCTGAGACACCTCCCCTGTCTCATGCCCCTCTTTGGGAGCCGCCGTATGCCTCCGTTTGCCCTCGCTCCCCGCACCGAAACCGCCGAACGCGCGCTGGCCACCACCGATGGCCGGCCCAGCCGCGATGGCGCACTGCTCACCGAACGCCTGGAACGGCGCTACCACGACCGCATCACCGGCAGCTTTACCCTGCCCGGACGCGACGGCCGTTATGCGCCGATTCCCGCCGACGTACCAGCCGCGCTGGCCGACGCTTTGCGTGCGCGGGGCATCAGCCAGCTCTACAGCCACCAGGCCGACGCCTGGGCGGCCACCCAACGCGGCGAACATGTGGCAATCGTGACGCCCACCGCGTCGGGCAAGTCGCTGTGCTACACGCTGCCGGTGGTGAGCGCGGCGATGCGCTCCGGAGCCAAGGCGCTGTACCTGTTCCCGACCAAGGCGCTGGCGCAGGACCAGGTGGCCGAGCTACTGGAGTTGAACCGGGCCGGCGAGCTGGGGGTGAAGGCCTTCACCTTCGACGGCGATACGCCCGGCGATGCGCGCCAGGCGATCCGCCTGCATGGCGACATCGTGGTGAGCAACCCGGACATGCTGCACCAGGCGATCCTGCCGCATCACACCAAGTGGGCGCAGTTCTTCGAGAACCTGCGCTATGTGGTGATCGACGAGATCCACACCTACCGCGGCGTGTTCGGCAGCCACGTTACCAATGTGCTGCGCCGGCTCAAGCGCATCTGCGCGTTCTATGGCGCCAACCCGCAGTTCATCCTGTGCTCGGCCACCATCGGCAACCCGCACGCGCACGCGCAGGCCCTGATCGAAGAACAGGTGCATGCGATCACCGAATCCGGCGCGCCCACCGGCGACAAGCACGTGCTGCTGTGGAACCCGCCGGTGGTCAATGCGGATTTGGGGCTGCGCGCATCGGCACGTTCGCAGAGCAACCGCATTGCGCGCATCGCGATCAAGAGTGGACTCAAGACGCTGGTGTTCGCGCAGACGCGCCTGATGGTGGAGGTGCTGACCAAGTACCTGAAGGACATCTTCGACCACGACCCGCGCAAGCCGCCACGCATCCGTGCGTACCGCGGCGGCTACCTGCCCACCGAGCGGCGCGAGGTGGAGCGCGCGATGCGCGCCGGCAATATCGACGGCATCGTGTCCACTTCGGCATTGGAACTGGGCGTGGATATCGGCGCGCTGGATGTGGTGATCCTCAACGGTTACCCCGGCAGCGTGGCGGCGACCTGGCAGCGCTTCGGCCGCGCCGGGCGCCGCCAGCAACCGGCGCTGGGCGTGCTGGTGGCCAGCTCGCAGCCGCTGGACCAGTACGTGGTGCGGCACCCGGATTTCTTTGCCGATGCCTCGCCCGAGCATGCGCGCATTGCGCCGGACCAGCCGCTGATCCTGTTCGATCACATCCGCTGCGCCGCGTTCGAGCTGCCGTTCATTGCCAGCGAGCCGTTCGGCCCGATCGACCCGCTGGTGTTCCTGGAAGCGCTGGCCGAGAGCGACGTGATCCATCAGGAAGGCGACCGCTGGGAGTGGATCGCCGACAGCTACCCGGCCAATGCGGTGAGCCTGCGCTCGGTGGCCGACGGCAACTTCGTGGTGGTGGACAAGAGCGACGGCAAGCAGCAGATCATTGCCGAGGTGGATTATTCGGCCGCCGCGCTGACCTTGTACGAAGGCGCCATCCACATGGTGCAGAGCACGCCGTACCAGGTGGAGCGGCTGGACTGGGAAGGCCGCAAGGCCTATGTCACGCGCACCCATGTGGACTACTACACCGACAGCATCGACTACACCAAGCTGAAGGTGCTGGACCGCTTCGACGGCGGCGTGGCCGGGCGCGGCGATTCGCACCATGGCGAGGTGCATGTGGTGCGGCGCGTGTCCGGCTACAAGAAGATCCGCTATTACACGCACGAGAACATCGGCTACGGGCCAGTCAATCTGCCCGACCAGGAACTGCATACCACCGCGGTGTGGTGGCAGTTGCCGCAGGCCACGTTGGGCAAGGCGTTTGCCTCCAAGCAGGATGCGCTGGATGGTTTTTTGGGTGCGGCCTATGCGCTGCACGTGGTGGCCACGGTGGCGGTGATGGCCGATGCGCGCGACCTGCAAAAAGCGGTGGGCAATGGCGACGGCGCGTGGTTTGCGGTGGCCGACCAGACCGGGCGCGGACAGCTGCGTGGCGTGGACGAAGGCGAAGAAGGCGCGGTGGAATTGCAGCAGGCCTTCGTGCCCACGGTGTATCTGTACGACAACTTCCCCGGCGGGGTGGGCCTGAGCGAGCCGCTGTGGCTGCGCCAGGCCGAGCTGCTGCAGCGCGCCGACGAGCTGGTGCGGCGTTGCGACTGCAGCGCCGGCTGCCCGGCCTGCGTGGGCCCGGTGCTGGCCGCGCATGAGGAAGGCAAGGGCGAGTCGCCCAAGTCGTTGGCATTGACGGTGCTGGCGCTGTTGTTCGATGCGGATGCGCCGTTGCGGCATGCCACCCAGGTGGACGACGACCTGGCGCTGGACGTGCTTGCATGAGCGTGAGTGCGGACCGGTTGCGCTTGTTGCGGCGTCAGGCCGGGCATGCCGATGTGCCAGCGCCAGTTGCAGATGGCGCTGCAGTGGATGGTGCGGATGTTTCCGCTGCGCGCGATGCGCAGGCC
This sequence comes from Xanthomonas sp. NCPPB 2864, assembly GCF_056675615.1. Taxonomy (NCBI): domain Bacteria; kingdom Pseudomonadati; phylum Pseudomonadota; class Gammaproteobacteria; order Lysobacterales; family Lysobacteraceae; genus Xanthomonas; species Xanthomonas sp. NCPPB 2864. The sequence continues at coordinate 27,430 of NZ_JBWWVS010000019.1, read as the reverse complement.
GATGCCCACCCGCTGCGCGCGGCAGGGGTGGCGCGTACCTCGGGTAATGCAGTCGGTGCGGATGCAGTGCCGGGCAATGCACGCACGCGTGCCGCAGGTGACATGCCTGCGGCAGCGCAGCCAATGCGTGCGCCGGCAGCGCCGGTGCCTGGCAGCGATCCTGGGGTGAGCGCAGAACGCTTGCGCCTGCTGCGCCGCCAGGTCGGCGGGCTGACGCCCACGGCGCGCAAGGACGATGCGGTGATGCCCACGCGTGCGCAACGCCAGCCTGCGCCGGGTGCTGCTGTGTCTGGGTCACGCGCTTTGCCGCGCGAGGCGGCTGTGCGAGGCACGCAGCCCGGCAGCGCAGAGGCGGCCGGTGCGCCGCGCACCCCGCCCACCGCACCGGCCATGACGCGCCGCGCCCTGCAGGCTCCGGTTGCTGCAGCGCCTGCGCGCGATAGCTCGGCGTTTGCCTGGGTGGACCACGATGTGCGCCACAAGCGCGCAGGTGCGGCGGCCGATGCGGCAGCGCGCGTGCCGGCTGTGCGCGCGACACCGGCTGCGCCCACATCACTGCCGCCACCGCAGCGACGTACCGATATTGCCGGCCTGCGCAAGATGATCGGCCTGCGCGAGCGCGCGGTCTCGGCGCACGCGCCGGTACGCGCGGCGTCCACCGACCGGCATCTGCCCGGCAACGAGATCGCGCCCGGCCTGCACCTGATCGAAGCCTTCCTGCCGCAGGCGATCCCGCGCCAGGCGCTGTCGCTGGCGTTCGCCAAGCGCGAGGACGCGGTGGACCCGATGGATCTATTGTTCTTCGACACCGAAACCACCGGCCTGGCCGGCGGCACCGGCACGCGCGCCTTCATGATCGGCGTGGCCGATTGGTACACCGACGCTACGCAGGGCAGCGGGCTGCGCGTGCGCCAGTTGATGATGTCCACGATGGCGGCCGAAAGCGCGATGCTGGACCTGTTCCGCAGCTGGCTGTCGCCGCAGACGGTGCTGTCCAGCTACAACGGCCGCTGCTACGACGCGCCGTTGTTGAAGACGCGCTACCGGCTGGCGCGCCGCGGCGACCCGATCTCTGCGCTGGACCATGTGGACCTGCTGTTCCCCACCCGGCGCCGCTATCGCGGCACCTGGGAGAACTGCAAGCTGTCCACCATCGAACGGCAGCTGCTACGCGTGGTGCGCGAAGACGACCTGCCCGGCTCCGAAGCCCCGGCCGCCTGGTTGAGTTACCTGCGCGGCGGCAGCGCGCGCAACCTGCGCCGCGTGGCCGAGCACAATCACCAGGACGTGGTGACCTTGTCGCTGCTGATGCAGCGCCTGGTGGCGGTGGACGCGCAGGACCGTGAAGTGATTCCGATGCTGGAGACGCCCTGACAACAGGCCGTCATCGGCCGTGGCGCCAGCGCACTCACACAGGCACTTCCAACAGCTCGGTCACCATCTGCCACGCCGCAAACTCCTGCTCGAATTCGGCCAGGGTCAACAAGCCCATGCAGGCATGCGCGCCGATCGGTAATGCCTGCCCTGCGGCAAGCTTGCGCACCAGCAGGATTGCGGCGAAGCAGGGAATCTCCGGGCCGTGCAGCATCGCAGCGGTGAGGTCCCACTGCAGTCGCAGCGGCCGGGGATCGCCAGCCTGGGGATGGCTCATGCCTCGCAGCTCCACGCGCATGCCACCGAGGTCGGTGCCGAAGCGGTCAAACCAGCGTGCCGCACGTGCAAACACCTCGGCCAGGCGCGCCATCGGCAACGGCACGCCGTGGTGACGCAGCCAGGCGACACCGGCCAGGCAGCGCTGCAGGAACGGCACCTCCAACGCCGCGCGAAACTGCACGCTCTGCACGCCTGGATAGCGCTGTGGCAGCAGATCGTGATCAGGCACATCGCATGGCGACGCAAGCCGCGGCGCGAGCTGCGCGAACTCCACCTGCGTGGGTCTGGCCCAGCCCACCACCGTTTGCCAGCGGCCCTCATGCAGCCATGTGAACGGCGTGCCGCAGTACGACAACACCGCACGCACGGTGGCCAGACCAAGCGGTGTGCCTTGCGCGGGCGCGATCACCATGCGGATGCCATGCAACGCCGAAAAACGCGGCAGCAAGGCATCGATGACCGCGCTCGACAGCGCGGGCAAGGTGCTGGCGCCGCTGATGGCCACACGCTGCGCTTGCCTTGCCGCTGCATCCACTGCCGCGGGGAAATCGCGGACGAACGCGCGGCCGTCGGCCAGGTCGATGTAGTGCATGCCGGCCTGCAGGCAGGTGTGCGCCACGGCGTAATCCTGGCCCTGGAACGGGCCTGCGGTGTGCACCACCGCATCGGCGGCAGTGGCCGCCAGTTGCGCGGCAAAATCGCTTGCGTCGATATCCAGGCGACAGCACGCGATGCGACCGGGTGCCACATCCGGCCACCTGGCCGCCACATCGCCGGGATGCCGTCCGGCCGCGATCACCTGCAGTTGCGCCGTCGCCGCCAGCGCCCGCACGATGCGCGCGCCGAAATGCCCGAAGCCCCCCAACACCACCACCCGGTACGTCATTGTCTGCTCGCCGTCTGCGCCTGTTGCGCAGTATCGGCGAGTCGCGGCGTCACCGAGTCACCAGCGCTGTGTGTCGCCCGCCGCGCGTGCCTGCACGGCGCGTGCGGCGCCGAACCGGTTTGACGCCAGTCACTGCCTCCGGCCGAGAGGGCGCCAGCTGCTCGCCGTCTGCGCGTGCTGCACAGTCCCGGCGAGCAGCGGCCTGCGGCGATCAGCCCTCGATCTGCGTGGCCAGCCCCTGTGCGATCGCCTCGCGCATGATGCGCTGGGCTTCCTTGTCGGCGCGCACGCTGGCGGCGGCCTGCTGGCTAGACAGGTCTGCCTGCTCGGTGGCGAGCGCCGCCTGCTGCCTGGCCAGCGCCTGCATCCGCTGGTCGGCGCCGCTGCGCTGCATGGCCTGTTCGGCCTGGCGTACTGCGCGTTCTGCTTCCCGCGCCGCACGCTCGGCGGCCTGTTGTGTCAGTGCATCGGTGTCGAGCAAGGATGCATTGACGTGCTTTGCGGCCGCGTCGGCAGCACGTGCACCCAGCTCACCCATCTGCGCACCCAACTCGCCCTGCTGTTCGCCGAGCTTGCCCTGGCGCTCGCCCAGCGCGCCCTGCGCCTGGCCCAGTTTGGTGACTGGCGCATACGCCGCATTCAAGCGCTTGAAGGTGTCGGGATCGCGCACGACGTACTGCTTGCCATCCTTGCGGAACCACATCAGCTGACCATCCTTGCCGGCCAGGCGACGCACATGCTTGAGATCGTCCACCGAGCCATTCATGACGCTGTCGTTGCCCTGCAGCAGCACGTAGGCATCGCGGTCGGGGTCATGCGACAGGTTGATCTGGCCGTGCGTGGAGGTGGTGGTGAAGGTCTGGCTGGTGGATGACGCCGCTGCAGCCGGTGCGGCGGTTGCTGCCGCAGTTGCCGGTGCAGCTGCAGCGGCGGCAGTGGCCGGTGCCGCTGTGCTGGACACGCCGGCAGCTGGTTTGGCCGGTGCGGCCGCTGATGCGGCAGCAACAGCCGGCGCGGCGGGCATCGCCACCAGGCGCAGCGGCAGCACGCCGGTGATGGCCACCGCGCCCAGGATCAGGGCCGCGCCAAACCGCGGGAACGAGGTCGGGTTCTGCAACATGAGCAATCTCCGTTTTAGGCTGAGGAAGGATGGCGAGGCGCTGGCCACGCCGCCGTGCGGGCGCGGTGCCACGCCCAGTTGCAGCAACAGCCGGCCATAGTCGTGGCGGCAATGACGGTGGCCTGCGACCACCGCGGCATCGCAGGCGGCCTCGCGGGCAGTGGCGTATTCGCGCGCGGCCAGATGCACTAGCGGGTGGAAGAAGAACAGGTGCTGGGCCAGCGACGGCAGCAAGCCCCACCACAGATCGCGCCGGCGCAGATGGATCAGTTCATGGGTCAGCGCCATATCCAGATCGTCGTCGGCCATGTGCGGCAGGCGTGCGGCGGGCAGCAGCAACACCGGGCGCCAGGGCCCGATCAACTGCGGCGAGGCGATCTGCTGCGATAGACGTATTTCCGGCGGCTGCGACAGGCCATGCGCTTCTGCGGCCATGCGCAGTGCGGCGACCAGGGCGCGATCGGTGCACGGTGCGGCAGCGCGTACCAGGGCGCGGCTGCGTCGGTATGCGCGCACTGTGCCGAGCGCCATCACTGCAACGCCGGCAACCCATAACGCGGCCAGCCACAGCGCCCAGGACGGACCGCTTGCACCCTGCAGCACGTCTGCCGCGCCCGCACTGGCGACCGCGCTGGCGCCGGATGCGCTGGCATTGGCCATCACCATCGGCGCCAGGCTATTGCCGGCAATCAAGGCAGGCGTGGGCGTGGCTGCGGGCAACACCGGCAACTGCAGCGGCGCGTTCCACAGCAGGCCGACCACGGCCTGCACTCCCACCAGCCACCACAGCCAGGTCTGCGTGGTGGCGGGCAGCCGCCGCACGCTGCGGCACAGCGCCCACACCGCCAACGCCAGCACGGCGGTCTGCACGCTGGTGGCGCCCAGTTTCCAGAGCAAGGCTTCGATCATCGGCGACATGCTCAATCCTCCTTGCGCTGCGACTGCAGCTTGGCGACCAGGGCTTCGAGCTCGGCCAGCTCGCTGTCGCTGACCTCGGCGCGCTGCGACATCCACGCCACGAACGGCGACACCGAGCCCTGCAAGGTCTTTTCCACGAACTGCCCCACCGCCGAGCGCACCACCGCGTCCTGCCCGCTGGTGGCGCTGTAGCGGTACATGCCATCCACCTGCTCACGGCGCAGGAAGCCCTTGGCGCGCAGGCGCTCCATCATGGTCAGCACGGTCGAGCGCGCCAGCCCGCGCGGCTCACCGAACGCGGCCGCCACTTCGCCGACACTGGCCTGCCGTTGTTCCTCGATGTGTTGCAACAGGGCCAACTCCTGGTCCCCGATGGTCTTGCCACGCATGCCGTTCTCCATGACTACAGTTGTCGCTACCGTAAGCGTGACGACAACTGTAGTCAATAGGTCGGATGGCAGGGGGACGGTACAGATGAAAAGTCAGACGAAAGCCGTGACGAAGAGGTTCGCCAAGATTGGCGCCTCCGACGGACCGTTCCCCACTGCAAGATTTACCAACCTGACGGAGCCAACCGGGGCATCAGGGCTGCGTCAGTTGTCGCCCCTCAGCGGACAGCCGACTCGAACTTGCTGCCGCGCATGCATGCATCTCAAGGTTGGCGATGGAGTCAACGGCTGCTACCGGCTTCAGGCATCGTTTCCTGGACTTCGTCGCTCACCAGTGCGTTTCGTCAGATTGCGTGCCCTGTCTTGAGCCTGCTCAGTTATGTTGCGCCGGGATCTGCAAGCACATTGCAGATGGGGCTCAGATCAATACCTACAAGGACGTGCGGACACATGAAACGCTGGCTGTTTGTTGCTTTGCTCACCCTTTCATTCGGGGCGAACGGCGTTGTCATTCGTGCCGATGTTGACGACTCAAATTATCGAATCGATCAATCCGCGTTTCCAGCTCTGGCGGACATGCCAGGCGAAGGGCACGGCGTCCTCATCGCGCCGAAGTGGGTCCTCACCGCCGCACACGCGGCTCCCATGGAAGGCATGGACGCGGAGGTGGTCATCAACGGGAATGCCTACAAAGTTGCTCGGGTCTTCGTCCACCCTGGCTACAAGCGCATGCCCGACGCACTGGGCCAAGAAGCGTTGAAGTCCGGCGATCCGTCCAGAATTCATGCCTTTCTGGCAGGTTCGGATGACATTGCTTTGATCGAATTGGACGCACCTGTTGAGCAGGTTGTACCGGTCGCTCTTTATCGAGGTGGCGATGAGGTCACGGACGTCGCCATGTTTGTAGGAAAGGGGGCAACCGGCAATGGCATCGAGGGGCAGATTCCCGGCTCTCCACATCGTGGCGCGTTGAGGCGGGCCTACAACGCCATTACTGGAGCGAACGACCGCTATCTCTGGTATCGATTCGATCCCCCTGCACAGGGGCTTCCCCTCGAAGGTGTATTGGGAAGCGGTGACAGCGGCGGCCCGCTCGTGGTGCAAGGTCAGGGCGCCTGGCAACTCATTGGACTGGGATCTTGGATCACGGCAGTTCCGGAACACGCGCTAGAGGCTGGTTTCTATGGGCAAATGGTCTATAACGTCCGCATCTCGCGATATGTCACCTGGATCGATGACGTGATGTGTGCGGCAGATGGCGCCTCCTGTGCGGAGAACTAGCCAGCGCCGCTGCCACTAGCGCGTGCCAGGGAGAAACCATCGCGATGAAGCGGGCGGCCTTCACGTGCGCCACCATGCCGGCGCGCATGATCACAACCTCTAGCGGCGCATATGCTGCACAGGTCATGTCTCGATGCCGCCACAGCGGAAGGCTTCTGCATTTTCTCTCTGGTGGCAGTCGATTACCCAGCCAGCAGCAACCCTGCAGCATCCGTCGGTGCGCGATGCCGTGCCTGAAGGCGCGGCCTTGCTTGGCGACGAGCAGATGGAGGCGCTGGGGCACAGCCTGGCGCAGGCGCATGTGCTCTATACCGGGCCTACCCGCGAGCTGCTGCTGTCGCAACTCAAATTCAACGAGCGCTCGCTCGGCACGGCCGCAGCGCGATTGGCCGAAATGTCTGCCGATGGCTTGCGCCTGCATCCGGCCGGCGAGTGGTTATTGGACAACTATTATCTGGTGGAAGAGCAGATGCGCCTGGCGCGTCAGCATCTGCCGCCCGGGTATAGCCGGCAATTACCGCGTCTGCGCACGCCAACGTCGGTGGGCCTGCCGCGCGTCTACGAGCTGGGCTTGCAGGTGGTGGCGCATGGCGACGGGCGCGTGGATGCGATCACGCTGAGCCGTTTCATCGCGGCCTACCAACAGGTGGCGCCGCTCAAGCTCGGCGAGCTGTGGGCGATTCCGATCATGTTGCGGCTGGCGCTGATCGACAACCTGCGCCGCGTTGCCGACGACATCATGCACGATGGACGCGACAGTAGCCTGGCGGCGCAGTGGGCGGCATTGCTCAACGCCACTGCCGCCACCCAACCCAAGGATGTGGTGGTGGTGGTGGCCGACCTGGCGCGCTCGCAGCCGCCGGCGACCGGTGCATTCGTGGCCGAGCTGACGCGCGGCATCCACGGCCGTGGGCCGGTGTTGTCGATGGCCAGCGCCTGGGTGGAGCAATGGCTGGCAAGCGAGGGCCGCAGTGTGGAAGCGCTGGTGCACGCCGAAAGCCAGCGCCAGGCAGCCGAGCAGGTGGCGATCAGCAACAGCATCGGTAGCCTGCGGTTCCTGGATGACATGGATTGGCGCGACTTCGTCGAGGCCATGAGCGTGGTTGAGCAGACCTTGCGCAAGGATCCGGCAGACGTCTACGCACGCATGGATTTCCACACCCGCGATAGCTACCGGCATGTGGTGGAACAGCTGGCGCAGCGCCTGGACCGCGACGAGCCGGACGTGGCTGAGGCCGTGCTGCAGCTGGCGGCGCACGCAGATGCCGCGATGCCGGTGGCCGGCCACGTGGGCTATTACCTGGTGGATGCGGGATTGCCGCGGCTGCGTGCCGCGCTTCGCAACCCAGCTGCGGCAGATACGCCGCCCCCCCCCTCGCCCGCGCGCGCATCGCGTTGCGCTGCCGCTCTACCTATTGCCGATCGCAGCGATCGCGTTGCTGTGGACCGGCGTGCTGCTGCAGGGCGTGAGCGCACTGCCGCCGGCGCTGTGGTGGATCACCGCCGGCATCGCGCTGCTGGCCGCCAGCGAGCTGGGCATTGCGCTGGTCAACTGGGTGGCAACGCTGTGGGTGCGCCCGCATCCGTTGCCGCGCATGGACCTGCGTGCCGGCATCACGCCCGATTGCCGCACGCTGGTGGTGATGCCGAGCATGCTGGCCAGTTACGAGGCCATCGACGAGCTGGTCGGCGCCTTGGAGGTGCATTACCTGGCCAACCGCGACGCACAGTTGTACTTCGCGCTGCTCACCGATTTTCTCGATGCCGCGCAAGCGCTGTTGCCTGGCGACATGGCATTGGTGGCACATGCGGCGCAGCATATCGACCGGCTCAACGCGGCCTATGCCGATGCGCACGGCGATCGTTTCTTCCTGCTGCATCGCGCACGCCGGTGGAACGCCGGCGAGGGCTGCTGGATGGGTGCAGAGCGCAAGCGCGGCAAGCTCGAGGCGCTCAACCGCCTGCTCTGCGCCGACGACGCGCGGCTGCAGGCGGCCAGCGAATTCCTGCAGGTGCAAGGCGATGTCGCCGCGCTGGTGCAGGTGCGCTATGTGATCACGCTCGATAGCGACACCCACCTGCCGCGCGATGCGGCACGCGCGCTGGTCGGGGCGATGTCGCATCCGTTGAATGTGCCGCGCATGGACGCGGCCGGGCAGATCGTCGAGGCCGGTTACGGCATTCTGCAGCCGGGCCTGGGCACCGGCATGAGCGAGGGCGGCGAGTCGCGGTTTGCGCGCATGTTCGGCATCGAGCCGGGCATCGACCCGTACACGCGTGTGGTCTCGGACGTGTATCAGGATCTGTTCGGCGAAGGCTCCTTCATCGGCAAGGGCATCTATGCGGTGGCCACCTTCGAGCAGGTGCTGGCCGGCCGCTTTCCCGACAACCGTGTGCTCAGCCATGACCTGCTGGAGGGCTGTTACGTGCGCGCCGGGCTGCTCAGCGACGTGCGTCTGTACGAGCGCCACCCGCAACGCTATGCCACCGATGCCAAGCGCCGCGCGCGCTGGGTGCGTGGCGACTGGCAGTTGCTGCCGTGGTTGCTGCCGTGGGTGCCCGACCGGGGTGGCCGGCGTGCGCGCAATCCCTTGTCGTGGCTGTCGCGCGGCAAGCTGCTGGACAACCTGCGCCGCAGCCTGGTGGCCCCGGCCGCGCTGAGTCTGTTACTGATCGGCTGGTTGTGTTCGCCCACGCCATTGCGCTGGACGCTGTGGCTGCTGGTGCTATGGCTGCTGCCGGGGCTGTGTTCGGCGCTGTATGCGCTGGCGCATCCGCCCGAGGGCCTGGGGCTGCGTCATCACGCGCGCCAGATCGGTGTGGGGCTGCGTCAGCATCTGCTGCGCACCGGCGTGGTGCTGGCCTGCCTGCCGTTCGAAGCAGGGATGCAGCTGGCCGCCATCGCCCGCACGCTGGTGCGGATGTCGATTACCCGGCGCCATCTGCTGCAGTGGGCGCCATCCAGCGAAGTGGAACGCAGCGCGCGCAGCGGCAATGCCGAGCAACAGCTGATGGCCGGCGCCGCGTGCAGCGCGGCATTGGCGATCGCCGCGGTGGCGTGGTGGTCGCCGTTGGCGTTGTGGGCGGCATTGCCGCTGGGGCTGGCGTGGATGGCCGCGCCCTGGCTGATGGCCTGGCTGGGCGAACAACCCGCCGCACCGGTGGCGCAGTTGTCGCAGGAACAACGCGCTTTCCTCGGTGGATTGTCGCGGCGCACCTGGGCGTTCTTCGAAAGCCATTGCACTGCGCAGCACCACTGGTTGCCGCCGGACAACGTGCAGGAGTATCCGGTCACGGTGGTGGCCAACCGTACCTCGCCGACCAATATCGGGCTGGGCCTGCTGGCCAATCTGGCCGCCTACGATCTGGGCTACCTGACGGTGGCCGGCGTGATGACCCGCGTGGCCGATACCTTGACCACGCTGGAAACGCTGCCGCGTTATCGCGGCCACTTCTACAACTGGTACGACACCGAAACGCTGGTGCCGCTGTTGCCGCGCTACGTCTCCACCGTGGACAGCGGCAACCTGGTCGGGCATCTGCTGACGCTGCGGCAAGGCCTGCTGGCACTGGTGGATGCGCCGGCGGTGTCGTTGGCGGTGTTCGATGGGCTGGCCGACACCCTGGGCGTGCTGGCATCGCGAGCGCAGACACGCAGCGACGCCGCCGCCAATGCGCTGGACGCAATGTCGCAGAGCTTGCAGAGCATCCGCAGCCAGCCCGCGCCGAGCCTGCACCAGGCCGACCAAGCGCTGCGCCTGCTGCTGGCGCAGAGCCACACGATCCTGGCGCTGATGCCAGACAGCGACGACGGCGAGCCGTGGCCGCAACGCTTGATCGACAGCTGCGAGGCGGCCCTGGCAGAAGTGGGCCATTGCGCAACCACGCTTGCCGGTACCGATGCGCACGCGACGCCGCCCCCTGGCGCCACGGTCGCCACGCTGCGGCAACTCGCCCTCAGCGACCACGCACCCGGCGTGCAGACCTGGGCCGCCAAACGCGTGCAGGAGCTGCAACGGCTGGCGCATATCGCCGGGCAGCTGGCGCAGCTGGACTACGAGTTCCTCTACAGCCCCGCCCAGCAGTTGCTGTCGATCGGCTACAACGTCGACGACCAGCGCCTGGATAGCGGCCATTACGATCTGCTCGCCTCCGAGGCGCGCCTGGGCATCTTCGTGGCGATCGCCCAGGGCAAGCTGCCGCAGGAGAGCTGGTTCGCACTCGGCCGCACGCTGACCGACACCGGCGCCGAGCCCACGCTGCTGTCGTGGAGCGGCTCGATGTTCGAGTACCTGATGCCCGATCTGGTCATGCCCAGCTACCCGCAGACCTTGCTGAGCCGTTCGATGCGCGGTGCCGTGCAGGCGCAGATCCGCTATGGCACCGCACGCGATGTGCCGTGGGGCGTGTCCGAATCGGGCTACAACACCGTCGATACGCGGCGCAATTATCAGTACCGCGCATTCGGTGTGCCCGGGCTCGGGCTCAAGCGCGGCCTTGGCCAGGATCTGGTGATTGCCCCCTACGCCAGCGCGATGGCGCTGATGGTCGAGCCGGATGCGGCCTGCCGCAATCTGCAGCAACTGCAGGCGCTGGGATTTGGCGGGCGTTTCGGCTTGTACGAGGCGATCGACTACACCCCCTCGCGCGTGCCGCGTGGCGAACAGCATGCGCTGGTGCGCTCGTTCATGTCGCATCACCAGGGCATGGCGCTGCTGGCGCTGGACCACGTGTTGCGCGATGCGCCGATGCAGAAGCGCTTTGTCGCCGACCCGCAATTCCAGGCCACGCTGTTGCTGTTGCAGGAGCGTGCACCGCGCGCTGGCGTGTATGTCAAAGGCCTGGCCGACGCCGCCGAGCGCCCGGTGGCCACCGAAGCCGGCATGGCCTTGCGCATCCATCGCGACCCCAATCTGCAGCAGCCGGCGCTGCAACTGCTCTCCAATGGGCGTTACCACGGCATGCTGACGTCGGCCGGTGGCGGCTACAGCCGCGCGCGCGACATGGCGGTGACGCGTTGGCGCGAAGACGGCACCCGCGATCACTGGGGCACGTTCTGCTATCTGCGCGATGTGGACAGCGGCGCGGTGTGGTCGGCCGCGCATCAGCCCACCTGCGTGCCGGTGGAGCGGTACGAGGCGATCTTTTCCGATGCCAAGGCCGAGTTCAAAGGCAGCCACCAGCGTTACGACAGCCACCTGGAAATCGCCATTTCCGCCGAAGACGATGTGGAGCTGCGCCGCTTGCGTATCCGCAACCGCTCGCGGCAGACGCGGGTGATCGAAATCACCACCTACGCCGAAGTGGTGCTGGCACCGGCGCAGGCCGACGAGGCGCATCCGGCCTTCAGCAACCTATTCGTGCAGACCGAAATCCTGGCCGACAAACAGGCGTTGCTGTGCACGCGTCGCCCGCGCGGGCACGACGAGGCGCAGCCGTGGATGCTGCATCTGGTGGCAGTGCACGATGCCGACGTGGCGTCGATCTCCTACGAGACCGATCGCGCTGCATTTGTCGGGCGCGGGCGCAGCACCCGCAATCCGCTGGCCCTGCGCGATCAGGCCAGCCTGTCCGGCGCGGCCGGCTCGGTGCTGGACCCGATCGTGGCGATCCGCTGCCGCATTTCGCTGGCGCCCGATCAACAGGCGCAGGTGGACATGGTCTACGGCGTCGGCACCCAACGCGCGGCCTGCACCGCGTTGATCGACAAGTACCGCGACCGCCGTCTGGCCGACCGCGTGTTCGACCTGGCGCTGACCCAGAGCCAGGTCATCCGCCGGCAGATCAACGCCTCGCTGGAAGACGCGATGCTCTACGAACGGCTGGCCGCACGCGTGCTGTTCGTCGACCCGCAATTGCGCGCCGACAGCGAGGTGTTGCTGCACAACCATCGCGGCCAGTCGGCGCTGTGGAGTCACGCCATCTCCGGCGATCTGCCGATCGTGCTGTTGCGCATCGCCGACCCGGACAATCTGGAGCTGGTGCGCCAGCTGGTGCAGGCTCACGCGTACTGGCGCCTGAAAGGCTTGCGCGCGGATCTGGTGATCTGGAACGAAAGCCAGGCCGGCTATCGGCAATCGCTGCAGGACGCCATCCTGGGCTTGATCGCCGCAGACCCCGAGGCCAATGTGCTCGACCGCCCCGGCGGCATCTTCGTGCGCGCCATCGAACACATCTCGCAGGAAGACCGCGTACTGCTGCAGACCGTGGCGCGCGCGATCCTCAGCGATGCCAACGGCAGCCTGGACGCGCAATTGCAGCGCCACCCCAGCGCGCGTGCGCATCCGCCGTTGCTGGAGCCCATCAAGCAACTGGACAGCGCCGATTACCTCAGCAGCACCCACGCCGCCTACCTGGACCGAACCCTGCAGGCTGCCGCCGAAGAACCTGTGCTGTTCGACAACGGCCTGGGCGCGTTCGCCGCCGACGGCCGCGAATACCGCATCACCCTGGACGAAGGCACCGCCACACCGGCGCCGTGGTGCAACGTGATGGCCAACGCGCAGTTCGGCAGCGTGGTCAGCGACAGCAGCCCCGGCTACAGCTGGGCCGAAAACGCGCACGAATTCCGGCTCACGCCGTGGCACAACGACCCGGTCGGCGATGCCTCCAGCGAAGCGTTCTACCTGCGCGACGAAGACACCGGCCAGGTGTGGTCGCCGATGGCGCTGCCATGCCGCGGCAGCGGTCGCTACACGGTGCGCCACGGCTTCGGTTACAGCGTCTACAGCCATATCGAACACGGCATCGGCAGCGAGCTGTGGGTGTTCGTGGATGTGGAGCGCCCGATCAAGTTCAGCCATCTGCGGTTGAAGAATCTTTCCGGCCGCCCACGCCGGCTCAGCGTCACCGGGTACGTGGAATGGGTGCTGGGCGACATCCGCACCCGCTCGCAGTTGCACGTGGTCAGCGAGGTGGATCTGGGCAGCAGCGTGCTGACCGCGCGCAACCCGTACAACACCGAGTTCGACGGGCGCGTGGCGTTCTTCGATGCCGATGCACCCAGCCGCAGCATCACTGCCGACCGCAGCGAATTCATCGGGCGCAATGGCAGCTTGGCCGCGCCCGCCGCACTCAGCCGGCAACGTCTGTCCGGGCGCGTGGGTGCCGGCCTGGACCCGTGCGCGGCGATCCAGATCCCGGTCACGCTGGCGGCCGAACAGAGCTTCGAAACGGTATTCCGCCTGGGCGCGGCGGTGGATCGCGACACCGCACTGACACTGGCCCGCCAGAGCCGTGGCGTGGCCGCCGCGCACACCGCCTTGCTGGCGGTGCGCGCGCATTGGCAGCAGGTGCTGGGCACCGTGCAGGTGACCACGCCCGATCCGGCGGTGGATCTGCTGGCCAACGGCTGGCTGCTCTACCAGACCATCGCCTGCCGGTTCCTGGCACGCAGCGGCTACTACCAGTCCGGTGGCGCGTACGGCTTCCGGGACCAGTTGCAGGACAGCATGGCGATGGTGCACGCGCAGCCAGCGCTGGCACGCGCGCATCTGCTGCGCTGCGCCGCGCATCAGTTCGTGCAGGGCGATGTGCAGCATTGGTGGCACCCGCCACAGGACCGCGGCGTGCGCACGCAGTGCTCGGACGATTTTCTGTGGTTGCCGCAGGCCCTATGCCGCTATCTGGATGTCACCAACGACGCCAGTGTGCTGGACGAGCGCGTGAGCTTTATCGACGGGCGCGCCCTCAAGCCCGATGAAGAATCGTATTACGACCTGCCACAGATCGCCGGCAACATGCAGTCGCTGTACGCGCACAGCGTGCTCGCCTTGCAACGCGGCATGGCACGGCTGGGCGAACGCGGCCTGCCGCTGATCGGCAGCGGCGACTGGAACGACGGCATGAACCGGGTCGGCAAGGACGGCAAGGGCGAGAGCGTGTGGCTGGGGTTCTTCCTCTACGACACGCTGCTAAGGTTCGCAGACGTGGCCGCGCAGCACGACGATGCGGCATTCGCGGCGAGCTGCCGTACGCATGCGCAGGCCTTGCGCACCGCGCTGGAGCAGCATGCCTGGGATGGGCGGTGGTACCGGCGGGCCTGGTTCGACGACGGCACGCCGCTGGGTTCGAGCGACTCGGACGAATGTCGCATCGATTCGCTGTCGCAGAGTTGGGCGGTGCTGTCCGGTGCGATGGACCCGGCGCGCAGTGCACAGGCGATGGACGCGATGCACCAGCAGCTGGTGGATCCCGACGCCGGCATCGTCAAGCTGCTGGTGCCGCCGTTCGATCGCACCGGGCACGACCCCGGCTATATCCGCGGTTACGTCCCCGGCGTGCGCGAAAACGGCGGCCAGTACACGCATGCGGCGGTGTGGGCAACGATGGCCTTCGCGCATCTGGGCGACAGCGCGCGGGCCTGGCAACTGGCCGGCCTGATCAACCCGATCCACCACGCCCGCGACGCGGCGGGCGTGCAGCGCTACAAGGCCGAACCCTATGTGCTGGCGGCCGATGTCTACGCGGTGGCGCCGCACGCCGGCTGCGGCGGCTGGAGCTGGTACACCGGCGCCGCCGGCTGGATGTACCGCTTGCTGACCGAATCGCTGCTCGGCCTGCAACGCCATGGCGAGCGCCTGCACCTCGTGCCGTGCATCCCGGCCAGCTGGCCCCAGTACCAGCTGCGCTATCGCTTCGGCACCAGCACCTACGTCATTGACGTCACCCAGCGCCCCGGTGTCGAGCCACGGCTGGAAGTCGACGGCATAGCGCAAGCCGAGCTTGCTTTCACTCTGGTCGACGACGGTGCGGTCCACGCTGTCGCCCTGGACTGGCCGGGAGACGCGACATGAGCACACGCATACGCACCCACACCAATCACCAGCTTTCCGATCTGGGCAGAATGTTGTCGGTCTGGCCGCAGCGGGTGCGCGACCCCAGCCAGTTCTGGCCGCAATTCGATGCCTTGGCCAAAGGCATTCTGGATGAGGCGGCTGCAGCCGATCTGCAACGGGTGCAATGTCGCCTGCGGCAGCTGCTGCGCCGTCACGGACTGACGCGGACGCAGTAAGCACGCAGGCAGTCTCCGCACGCGCCAAGGCCGCTGGTGGTCGATCTCGGTGACATTGCGCTGTATGTGCAGATGGTACGCAGCGCCAGTTTTGCCGGGGCCGCGCGCCGACTGGGGCGCCACGCCCGACAGCGTCAGCCGGCGTGTACACGGGCTGCGGGCAGTCTTCATGCCACGCCAACAACGCTTTCTTCACGCTTGCGCCATTCTTCCGCTGGAGATCTCCGATGATCCGCACCCTTGCTCCGCTCGCTGCCGTGTTGTTGCTCTCGGCCTGTGCCTCCAACCAGGTCGTGCAGGTGCAGCCCATCGACGGGGCCATTTCCGGGCAGTGCCATATCGACAAGGTGCGCGGCGCAGTCGGCCTGGCCGCGGCGGCACAGACCATCGAACGCGCGCGCGTGGACAGCGACAGCCTGCAGGTCAGCGTGCGCCGCGGCGAGCGCGCCACCGGTGGCACCACTGCCAGCGGCCTGGCCGACCCGGCCCAGGGCGCCAGCGAAAGCGGTGGCGATCACCTCACCGTCGAGACCGGCCCGAACAACAACATCACCGCGATCTACTGCGGCTGAGTCGTTTGGGATTCGGGATTGGAGATTCGGGATTCGGTAAGGCACTGTTGCTATCCGGCTCCCGGTCCTTCACTTGGAGTGGCTGACAAAATCTAGCGCGTCGGCTTCACGTAAGCGTGGACGGCGAGCAGCAACCGCACTGTCCTTGTGGCACCTGCCGCGCCCGCCTGGGGGTCAGCGCAGTCGTTTTTGTCGCCGTTTTCAAGCGGACTTCCGCTTTGATGCAGGCCTTGCCCGTGCCTTGGGCTTGTTACGCGAGGCGCTCAAGAACTTCAGCGTGGCCGCCTCCCATTGGCGCTCGCCGCGCACGCCGGTGGCCATGGCCTGCAAGTGACCGGCGCGCCAGCCTTCGAACACGCACGGGTCGATGTAGGCCTTGCGACACACCGAGGGTGTATTGCCCAGCGCATCGGCCACTTCGCGGATGACATCGTTCTGCACCTGGGTCAGCGCGCGCTCGCTCATGCGCTCGGGCAGCGGCAAACGTGCCAGGCGTTGCAATGCCGCCAGCGTGCCGCCCCAGGTACGGAAATCCTTGGCGGTGAAATCCTCGCCCATCGCCTCGCGCAGGTAGTCGTTGACCTCGCCCGAGTCCACCGGCTGCAGCTGGCCGTCGTCATCGCGGTACTGGAACAGCGATTGCCCCGGCAATTGCTGGCACTCGCGGATCAGTTTGACCAGTTGCTTGTCGTCCACCTCGATATCGTGATCCTGGCCGCTCTTGCCGCGGAACTTCAGCCGCGCACGTCCCCCGCGCAGGAATTCCATGTGCCGGTTGCGCAACGTGGTCAGCCCGTAGGACCGATTGCTGCGCGCATATTCGGCGTTGCCCACGCGCACCAGCGTGTCGGCCAGCAACGCCACCACGATCGCCAGCACCTTCTCACGCGGAAATCCCGGCAAGACCAGATCGCGGCGCAGCCGGCGGCGCAACTTGGGCAGCGCCTGGCCGAAGGCGATCACCCGTTCGAACTTGCCTCCGCCGCGCACCTGCGCCCAATCGGCGTGGTAGCGGTACTGCTTGCGCCGGCGCGCATCGCGGCCGGTGGCCTGCAGATGGCCGTTGGGCTTGGCGCAGATCCACACCTCGGTATATGCCGGCGGAATCGCCAGCGCGCGGATGCGCTGCAAGGTGTCGGCATCGGCTACGCGTTGTCCATCCGCGCTGCGGTAACTGAAGCTCTTGCCGGCCTTGCGGCGGCTGATGCCGGGCTGCTGATCGTTGACGTAGGTGAGCCCGGCCGCGCGCGCGGTGGCCTTGGCCTGTGCAACCGCGGCCACGCTCGCCACCGCGGCGGTGGCGGCCACCGCGCCGGCGGCAACGGTGGCCAGCTTGCCGGCCGCGCTGGCGGTGGCGGCGGCATTGCGAAGAACACGTTTGGCTTTCATTGCGCACGGATCGAAGGACAGGCGCCGATTGTTGAGCCGGTCAAGACTAGGCCGCGTCAACGCTGCGACAACGCCATGTGGGCAAGCGATGCCCGCGAGCGGGTTTTCTGCTTATGCTTGGGCCTCCCCTACTGTGCTGGAGTCATCGATGCGCGCTGTCCTGCCTACCGCCCGTCTGGCCTGTACCCTGGTCGTGCTGGCGGCATTGACTGCCTGCGGTTCGCCGCAACCGGACGAGCAGGAAGCCGTCTCCGCCAAGGCGCAGCAAGCCGCCGAACAGGCCGCCGCACCGGCACCGGCGGCCGCGCCCGAAGCGCCGCCGATCGGCAGCTGCGATGCCACCCAGGTGCAATCGCTGGTGGGCCAGGCGCTGACCGATGCGGTGAGCGACCAGGCCCGCACCGACGCCGGCGCCAAGTCGGTGCGCGTGCTCAAACCCGGCCAGATGACCACGATGGAGTTCAACGGCGAGCGGCTCAATCTGGAAGTGGATGCCAAGAACGTGATCGCTTCGGTGCGTTGCGGCTAAGTACCGGTTGGCGCCTGTTGGCGAACAGGCGCCAAGCCAGCTGGCACAAGGCCTTGCGGCCGCCCTCGTTGCAGCTGTAACGGTGTATTGCGGCACCGCATCAACTGTGGTCTAGTCGATCATCCGGTGACCTCTTCGAAACGCTCCACGGATCGAGCGCTGCAACGTCGTCGCCGCTCTCCCAGATCGCAAAGAGGCAGACATGGCCCCCCGCACTCGCCAAGGGCTCAACGACCACGGTCTCTACAACAGCGCGCGCGATGAGCGCGACGCCTGTGGTTTTGGCATGGTCGCCCAGTTGGACGACCAACCTTCCCGCTCGCTGGTGGACACCGCAATTGCGGCGCTCTCGCGCATGACCCACCGCGGCGGCGTGGCGGCCGACGGGCTCACCGGCGATGGCTGCGGCCTGCTGATCCGCAAGCCCGATGCGTTCCTGCGCGGGCTGGCGCGCGATGCCGGCATCGCCCTGGGCACGCGTTACGCGGCCGGTGTGGTGTTCCTGCCGCTGGACGAAGCCGATGCCGCACGCTGTCGCACCGAACTGGAAACCCAGTTGCACCGCGCCGGCGTGCAGTTCCGCGGCTGGCGCGTGGTGCCCACCGACGACAGCGTCTGCGGCCAGCTGGCACGCGACACCTTGCCGCGCATCGAACAGGTATTCGTCGATGCCGGTGCCGAGCAGAGCGAAGATGGCTTCACCCTGGCGCTGTTTTTGGCGCGCCGCCGCGCCGAGCAGGCGCTGCGCGAGGTGGAAAACTTCTACGTCACCACGCTCTCGCCCAACGGCATCAGCTACAAGGGCATGGTGCTGCCGGACAAGCTGAGCACGTTCTACCCGGACCTGCAGCGCAGCGACCTGTCCTCCAGCGCGATCGTCTTCCACCAGCGCTTTTCCACCAACACGCTGCCGCGCTGGCCGCTGGCGCATCCGTTCCGCCTGCTCGCCCACAACGGCGAGATCAACACCATCGAAGGCAACCGCCGCTGGGCGCAGGCGCGCAGCAAGGTGTGGCAGACCCCACGCTTCGACATCGCCGAGTTCGACCCGGTGATCTCCATGCATGGCTCGGACTCGCAGAGCCTGGACAACATGCTCGAGCTGCTGATCGCCGGTGGCATGGACCTGCTGCAGGCGCTGCGCATCCTGGTGCCGCCGGCGACCCAGTCGCTGGAGTTCAAGGACGCCGACCTGGCCGCGTTCTACGAGTTCTACGGCCTCAACACCGAGCCGTGGGATGGCCCGGCCGGCATCGTCGCCTGCGACGGCCGCTATGCCGCCTGCATGCTCGACCGCAACGGCCTGCGCCCTGCGCGCTGGATGCTGACCTCCGACCGCCATTTCCTGGTCGCCTCCGAGGCCGGCGTGTGGGAGCTGCCCGCTGAGCGCATCACCCGCAAGGGCAAGCTGGGCCCGGGCGAGATGATGGCGATCGACCTCAAGCGCGGCGATCTGCTGGACTCGGACGCCATCGACCGCATCAACCGCGCGCGCGCGCCGTACAAGCAATGGCTGCAGCAGGGCGTGACCTATCTGCAGACCGAGCTGATCGACCCCTCGCTGGTGGAAGAACCCTTCAGCGAGCAGACCCTGCGCAGCTACCACAAGCTGTTCCAGCTCAGCACCGAGGAAGTGGAGCAGATCCTGCGCCCGCTGGCCGAGACCGAGCAGGAAGCCACCGGCTCGATGGGCGACGACACCCCGATGGCGGTGCTCAGCCGCCAGACCCGGCCGCTGTACGACTACTTCCGCCAAGCCTTCGCGCAGGTCACCAACCCGCCGATCGACCCGCTGCGCGAAGGCATCGCGATGTCGCTCACCACCCAGCTCGGCAAGGAGACCAACATCTTCCACGCCGGCGCGGAGACGGTGAACCACGTCATCCTCAACTCGCCGGTGCTCAGCCAGCGCAAGCTGCGCCAGCTGCTGAAGATGGAGCAGTACGTCGAGCGCAACCGCCTGATCGACCTGTCCTACAGCGTGGAGGAAGGCCTCAAGGCCGGCCTGGAACACATCTGCCAGGAAGTGGAAGCGGCCGCACGCGCCGGCGCCGTCATGCTGTTGCTGTCCGACCGCTACCCGGTCCCGGACCGGCCGATGGCGCATGCGCTGCTGGCCACCGGCGCGGTGCACCACCACCTGTGCAAGGTGGGCCTGCGCTGCGACGTCAACCTGATCATCGAAACCGGCACCGCGCGCGATGCGCACCACATGGCCTGCCTGCTCGGCTTCGGCGCCACCGCGGTGTATCCGTACCTGGCCTACCAGACGCTGTTCGACCTGGGCCGGCGCGGCATCCTGCAGCTGAGCAAGGGCGGCGAGCAGTCGCAGATCGGCCGCCGCTACCGCAAGGGCATCTACAAGGGCCTGTCCAAGATCATCTCCAAGATGGGCATCTGCACCATCGCCAGCTACCGCGGCGCGCAGTTGTTCGAGATCGTCGGACTGGATCCGGACGTGGTGGAGCTGTGCTTTGCCGAGACGCCCGCACGCATCGGCGGCGTGGGCCTGTCACGGCTGGATACCGAGGCGCGCGAGCTCACCGCACGCGCCTGGAACGACCAGCTCAAGCCGGAAGTGGGCGGCCTGCTCAAGTACGTGCACGGCGGCGAGTACCACATGTACAACCCCGACGTGGTTATGACGCTGCAGCGCGCCACCCGCACCGGCGATGCTGGCGACTGGCAGAAGTACGTCGATGCGGTGCATGCGCGCCCGGCCTCCACGCTGCGCGATCTGGTCCAGCTCAAGCGCGCCGACACCCCGACCCCGCTGGACGAGGTGGCCCCGGCCGAAGATGTGTTGCGTCGCTTCGACACCGCCGCGATCAGCCTGGGCGCGTTGTCGCCCGAAGCGCACGAGGCGCTGGCCATCGCGATGAACCGCCTGGGCGGGCGCAGTAACTCCGGCGAAGGCGGCGAAGACCCGGCCCGCTATGGCACCGAGAAACGCTCCAAGATCAAGCAGGTGGCCTCCGGCCGCTTCGGCGTGACTCCGGAATACCTGGTCAACGCCGAAGTGCTGCAGATCAAGGTCGCCCAGGGCGCCAAGCCCGGCGAAGGCGGCCAGCTGCCCGGCCACAAGGTCAACGAGCTGATCGCGCGGCTGCGCTACGCCAAGCCCGGCATCGGCCTGATCAGCCCGCCGCCGCACCACGACATCTATTCGATCGAAGACCTGGCCCAGCTGATCTATGACCTCAAGCAGGTCAATCCGACTGCGCTGGTGTCGGTGAAGCTGGTGGCCCATGCCGGCGTCGGCACCATTGCCGCCGGTGTGGTCAAGGCCGGCGCCGACCTGATCACCGTGTCCGGCCATGACGGCGGCACCGGCGCCAGCCCGGTCAGCTCGATCCGCTATGCCGGCGTGCCGTGGGAACTGGGCGTGGCCGAGTCGCACCAGGCGCTGGTGGCCAACGACCTGCGCGAGCGCACCATCCTGCAGACCGACGGCGGCCTGAAGACCGGCCTGGACGTGGTCAAGGCCGCGTTGCTGGGCGCCGACAGCTTCGGCTTCGGCACCGCGCCGATGATCGTGCTGGGCTGCAAGTACCTGCGCATCTGCCACCTCAACAACTGTGCCACCGGCGTGGCCACCCAGGACGAGCGCCTGCGCGCGAACTACTTCACCGGCCTGCCGGAGCGCGTGGAGCATTTCTTCCGCCTGCTGGCCGAGGAAGTGCGCCAGTGGCTGTCCTACCTGGGCGTGCGCTCGCTGGACGACATCGTCGGCCGTACCGACCTGCTCGAACAGCTGGAGGTCTCGCCGCGTGCCGGGGTCAAGGTCGACCTGTCGCGCCTGCTGACGCATGCCCGCTACGACGGCAGCCATTGCGCCGCCCAGCGCCTGTACGAATCGCCCGACAGCCTGGCCACGCAGATGGACGGCCTGCTCGCCGATGCGATCGCCAACAAGCGTGGCGGCGACCACCGTTTCCTGATCCACAACACCGACCGCTCGATCGGCGCGCGCCTGTCCGGCGCCATCGCGCGCGTACACGGCAACCACGGCATGAGCGATGCGCCGTTGAATCTGCGCTTCCGCGGCACCGCCGGGCAGAGCTTCGGCGCGTTCAACGCCGGTGGCCTGCAGCTGGAGCTGGAAGGCGAGGCCAACGACTACGTCGGCAAGGGCATGGCCGGCGGCCGGCTGGTAGTGCGCCCGCCGCGCGGGGCGCGCTTCGAGGCGCGCAGCACGCCGATCGTCGGCAACACCTGCCTGTACGGCGCCACCGGCGGCGAGCTGTTCGCAGCCGGCCGCGCGGGCGAGCGCTTTGCGGTGCGCAACTCCGGCGCGCTGGCGGTGGTGGAAGGCGCAGGCGACCACTGCTGCGAATACATGACCGACGGCGTGGTGCTGGTGCTGGGCAAGGTGGGCCTGAACTTCGGCGCCGGTTTCACCGGCGGGCTGGCCTACGTGCTGGATATCGAACGCGACTTCGTGGACCGCTACAACCACGAGCTGATCGACATCCACCGCGTTTCCGCCGAGGGCTTCGAGAACCATCGCCAGCACCTGCACACCCTGATCAGCCGCCACCGCGAGCTGACCGGCAGCATCTGGGCGCAGCAGATCCTGGACGAGTTCCGCGACTACATCGGCAAGTTCTGGCTGGTCAAACCCAAGGCCGCCAGCATCGAGTCGCTGACAGAGTCGCTCAGGCGTGCCGCCTGAGTGACGGGATTGGGGAGTCGGGATTGGGGATTCGCTCAAGCTATGCGAATCCCGATTCCCGAATCTCCACTCCCGGCCTTCCAGCGTCGTGATTGTTTGTTCGAGATTCGCACCGCGTCCGCCCCCCGTCGCCCGCTGTTGCGAATCCCCACTCCCAACTCCCGAATCCCAGCCCTATGAGCCGCAAGCAAGCCTTCCAATTCCTCGACCTGCCCCGGACCATGCCCACGCGCATTCCGGTGGAGCTGCGTACGTCCGGTGACTGGGGCGAGCTGTACGGCAAGTTCGACAAGGCCGACGCGCAGTACCAGTCGGGCCGTTGCCTGGATTGCGGCAACCCGTACTGCAGCTGGAAATGCCCGGTGCACAACGCGATCCCGCAGTGGCTGCAGCTGGTGCAGGAAAACCGCATCGAAGAAGCCGCCGCGCTGTGCCACTCCACCAATCCGCTGCCGGAAGTGTGCGGGCGGGTGTGTCCGCAGGACCGCCTGTGCGAAGGCAGCTGCACGCTGGAGGAATTCGGCGCGGTCACCATCGGCGCGGTGGAGAAATACATTGTCGATACCGCCTTCAAGATGGGCTGGCGCCCGGACCTGGGCAACGTGCAGCCGAGCGGCTGGCGGGTGGCGGTGATCGGCGCAGGCCCGGCCGGCCTGTCCTGCGCGGACCGTCTGGTGCGTGCCGGCATCGAGGCGGTGGTCTACGACCGCTACGAGCAGATCGGCGGGCTGCTGCAGTTCGGCATTCCCAGCTTCAAGCTGGACAAGTCGGTGATCGGCAAGCGCCGCGAGATCCTCGAAGGCATGGGCGTGCAGTTCCGCCTGGGCGTGGAAGTGGGCCGCGACGTCAGCATCGAGCAGTTGCTGGGCGAGTTCGATGCGGTGTTCCTGGGCACCGGTGCCTACCGCTACACCGATGGCGGGCTGCCCGGGCAGGACCTGAAGAACGTGCTGCCGGCATTGCCGTTCCTGGTGCAGAACAGCCGCATCGTCAGCGGCAATGACCCGCACGGCCGGCCGATCGCCGGCTGGGAAGACCAGATGGCGCTGCCCGATCTCAACGGCAAGCGCGTGGTGGTGCTGGGCGGCGGCGACACTGGCATGGACTGCGTGCGCAGCGCCATCCGCCTGGGTGCGGCCAAGGTTACCTGCGCCTACCGCCGCGACGAGGCCAGCATGCCCGGCTCTGCACGCGAGGTCGCCAACGCGCGCGAGGAAGGCGTGCGCTTTTTGTTCAACCGTCAGCCGCTGTCGATCGAATCCGGCGCCGACGACGAAGCGATCGGCGTGACCGTGGTGGAAACCCGGCTCGGCGAGCCAGATGCCAGCGGGCGGCCAGATGCCAGCGGGCGGCGCAACGCGGTACCGGTGGAAGGCAGCGAATCGCTGCTGGAAGCGGACGTGGTGATCATCGCCTTCGGCTTCTCGCCGACCCTGCCCGACTGGCTGGCAGCGCAGGGCGTGGAAGCCGGCAGTAACGGCCGCATCGTCGCACCAGCCGACGACAACGGCCGCCTGCCCTACCAGACCAGCAATCCGCGCCTGTTCGCCGGCGGCGACTGCGTGCGCGGCGCCGACCTGGTGGTCACCGCGGTGGCCGAAGGCCGCGATGCGGCCGGCAGCATCGTGCAGCTGTTGGGCGTCAAGGCGCAGGTCAAGGAACCGGCCGCCGCCTGAGTGCCGACCAGCGCGTGGGCTCGGCGCCCACCGCTGGTTGCCGGCCCGCGTGCGGGCAGCCCGCACGCTGCGTTGGCGGCCATGCCGCATGACGCTACTCGATGCAGCGCATCCACCGCGACCCACCGTGCGGAGAACGCTCCTGTAGGCGACCAGACTCTCGCCTGACTCATGCCCCAGGGTTCCACCTGCTTGCCACGCAGGCCACACGCCTCGTGGCGCAACGCCGATATCGCATCCGCAAGGTCGTGGCTTGTCCGACCCGCAGCGCGCGAGGCCACACGCACGCCTCCTCCGCGATCGGCATCTAGCTGACACACGGCGCACCGGACGGGAGTGCCAGCAAACGCAAGCGCCCAGCCGCCATGCAGCCTTTCGCACACACGCTTGAGCCTGCCATCGGCATGCGCCCGGGCCTGCATCGATCTGCAGCCTCGACGATTGCACCCACTATAGAAGTGTGATTTAAGTCACATATCTGCTGTCGCCCCCTAACGCGATCCTGCCGACCCACCTCCCGACGCGCAGGACGCCCTGCGCCAAACCGGATGTGCTCGGCAATGACGGCAGTCGGTCCCATCCCGGTGCGCGATACCGCCGCCGCGGACTCCAGACCTCATTCATCTGTCGCCGCGCCCCGCGGCGGCGAAGCCGTGGGCCCCACCAAGGAAGCAACCTCATGACACAGCAACTCACTACCGGCCAATACGGACGCGACGACTGGGTGGACTGGCTCCGCAGTGCCAGCGTGTTGATGGTGATCGTGCTGCACGCCTACGGCTTTGCCTTCGATGCCTACCCGGAACTGCGCGGCGGCGCTGCTGAAGAAAGCAGCGCACTGATGCTGTCGGTCGAGCGCCTCAACCGCTCGCTGGCGCCGCTGCGTATGCAGCTGATGTTCCTGCTCTCGGGCCTGTTCGTGGCGCGTGGGCTGGACAAGGGCATCGCGCCCTACCTCGGCGGCAAGCTGCGGCACGTGCTGTATCCCTATCTGCTTTGGTCGGTGCTGATCTTCGCCCTGCGCGAGGCCGGCTCGGTGCTGGCCAAGGCCGAACCCATCGCCTGGGTGGAGCTGGGCAAGATCGCAGTGGGCAACGTGGCACTGACCTGGTTCCTGTTCTACCTGTTCGTGTTTCTGGTGCTGATGCCCTTGCTGCGCCGGCTGCCGGCGCCGTTGGTCCTGGCCGCGACCGTGCTGGGCTCGGTCTGCCTGGGTCCGCTGCTGCGTCAGGGTGCCGATCCGTTCTATTACTTTGCGTTCTTCTACATCGGCACGCTGCTGGCCGGCCGGGTGCCGGCACTGCTGCGGCAGGCACCGCGCTGGATCTGGCCGCTGTCGTGCCTGAGCCTGTGCGCCATCATGCTGATCGCCAATCTCACCGCGCTGCACGGCATCTGGATCGGCTACCTGCCGCTGGTGCTAGTCGCGCTGCCGCTGCTGATCGCCGCGGCGATGTGGGCGAACCGGCAACCGGCCGCGCAGGCAATTCGTTATGTGGGCCGCAACTCGGTGGTGTTCTACCTGAGCCACTTTCCGCCGTTCATCGTGCTGGCCTACCTGCTGCCGCGCTGGATCGACGAGGGGACGGTGCTGTTTTTCGCCTTATTGAGTGTCGGCGTGCTGGGGCCGGCGGTGCTGTGCCTGCTGCGCGCACCGGGCCGCCTGCCCGCGCTGAACCTGCTGTTCTCCGCACCGCTGCCGGTGCGTCGCCCACGCAGCTTGCCTGTCGCCGGCAAGCTGCACGCCTCGCCGGTGTCCGCATAGCCGCAGTCCTTGCCGGCAGTGCCGCCCAGCGGCGCTGCCGATCCGGCTGATACGGCTGATGTCGTGCGGTCATACGACCACACACCGCCGTCCTAACCCGGGTGATGCATTCCATGCCGCATCACCTGGGCCGACCGTAGCGCCGGCAACCGACCTGCAGCCATGTGGCAGGGCTGCAAGCCAGGCGATCAGGCCGCCTTGTCCAGCGTGGCCATGTCGATCACGAAGCGGTACTTCACGTCGCTCTTGAGCATGCGCTCGTAGGCCTCGTTGATCTGGTCGGCGCGGATGGTTTCGATGTCCGAGACGATGTTGTGCTTGGCGCAGAAATCCAGCATTTCCTGGGTCTGGCGGATGCCGCCGATCAACGAACCGGCCAGGGTGCGGCGCTTCATCACCAGATTGAACACGCTCGGCGAAGGATGCGATTCCTCGGGCACGCCCACCAGCACCATCGCACCGTCGCGCTTGAGCGCATTGAGGAACGGGTCCAGGTTGTGCGGCGCGGCCACGGTGTTGAGGATGAAATCCAGCGTGTTGGCCTGCGCGGCCATCTGCGCCTCGTCCTTGGACACCACTACTTCGCTGGCGCCCAGGCGCAGCGCATCGGCGCGCTTGCTCTCGGAGGTGGTGAACAGCACCACGGTGGCGCCCATCGCCTTGGCGATCTTCACCGCCATGTGGCCCAGGCCGCCCAGACCGACCACGCCCACCTTCTGACCGGGACCGACCTTCCAGTGCGCCAGCGGCGAATACGTGGTGATGCCTGCGCACAGCAATGGCGCCACTGCGGCCAGGTTGTCGCTGTGCGAGATGCGCAGCACGTATTTCTGGTCGACCACGATGTGGTCCGAGTAACCACCGTAGGTGTTCTCGCCGCCACCAAACATCGGGCCGTTATAGGTGCCGGTGAAGCCCTGCTCGCAATACTGTTCTTCGCCTTCCTGACAGGACGCGCAGCTGCGGCAGCTGTCAACCATGCAGCCGACGCCGGCCAGATCGCCAACCTTGAAGCCGGTGACCGCATCGCCGACCGCAGTGACGCGGCCAACGATCTCGTGGCCGGGCACCGACGGGTAGCGCGTGTTGTGCCATTCGTTGCGTGCGGTGTGCAGGTCCGAGTGGCACACGCCGCAATAGGCGATATCGATCTGCACATCGTTGGGGCCTGGCGCACGCCGTTCGAACACGAACGGTGCAAGCGGCTGATCGGCAGTTTGGGCGGCGTACGCGTGGGCTTGGCTCATGGGGGAGACTCCAGATGTGACGTCCCCCGCGACAGTGCGGGAGACTAAAAAAGGGTGGCGCTAGCTTAAGACAGGCGCCTGTCGCACTCCTGCGACAGTGCGTCTTGCCTGGCGGGTTGCGGACGCGACCGCAGCGGCATGGTGCGCCCTGCAGGTGTTTGCGCGCGATCAAATCGGCGTTCGCCGGCGTGAATGGCGCGCTAACGCCGGAGCTTCTACGCTGACCAACCACCATCCTGCGCTGCACCATCCCTGCTGGCCGTGCCCTCCCCCTGCGGCCGCCTACGTCGATGCCGAAGGAGGCTTCCATGTTCCGC
>NZ_JBWWVS010000018.1:0-43515 GCF_056675615.1 Xanthomonas sp. NCPPB 2864 | reverse complement strand
TCTCCCCCCAACCTCCCATCCTTGCGCAGTGCCGCACTCGCACTGACCTTGTTGGCCGCACTGCCGCTGGCGCACGCCAAGGAGCCTGCGCGCCCCGGAAAGGAATCCAGCGGCCTGAAGTATGTCGGCGTCAATCTGTCCGGCGCCGAGTTCAACTCACGCAAGAAGCCCGGCACGCTGTTCAAGGACTACACCTACCCGGCCGCGTCGGACTTCAGTTATTTCGCCGGCAAGGGCATGAATACGATTCGCCTGCCGTTCCTGTGGGAACGCCTGCAGCCACAGCTCAACGGCGATCTGGATCCGGCGCAACTGGCGCTGCTGAAGAAATCGGTGGATGCGGCCAAGGCCAACAAGCAGTACCTGATCCTGGATGTGCACAACTACGCCAAGTACAACGGCAAGCGCATCGGCAGCAGCGAGGTGCCCACCGCCGCGGTGGCGGATCTGTGGCGCCGGCTGGCGCTCGAATTCAAGGACGACAAGTCGGTGATCTTCGGGCTGATGAACGAGCCCAACGGCATTTCCGCCACCGATTGGGCGAGTGCGGCGCAAGGTGCGATCAACGCGATCCGCAAGACCGGCGCCAGAAACCTGATCCTGGTGCCGGGCACCGCCTACAGCGGCGCGCACAGCTGGCGCAGCTCCAACTATGGCGTCTCCAATGCCAAGGCGCTGGAAATCCTCAAGGACCCGGGCAATAACCTGGCCTTCGAAGCGCACCAATATCTGGACAACGACTACAGCGGCACCAAACCGGTATGCACCAGCGCCACGGTCGGCGAGGAAAAGCTGCGCGGC
The DNA here is from genome assembly GCF_056675615.1 of Xanthomonas sp. NCPPB 2864. NCBI lineage: Bacteria > Pseudomonadati > Pseudomonadota > Gammaproteobacteria > Lysobacterales > Lysobacteraceae > Xanthomonas > Xanthomonas sp. NCPPB 2864. The sequence continues at coordinate 42,714 of NZ_JBWWVS010000018.1, read as the reverse complement.
TTTACCGCTTGGTTGCGCGAGAACAAGCAGAAGGGCTTTCTGGGCGAGTTCGGCACCGCCAACAATCCGGTCTGCGACCAGGCGCTGGAAGGCATGCTGACCTACATGGAAAAGAACAGCGACGTGTGGCTGGGCTGGACCTGGTGGGCCGCTGGTGCATGGTGGAAGCCGGAATATTTCTTCACCGTGCAGCCGGGCAAGGACGGCAGCGACAAGCCGCAGATGTCGATTCTGAGCAAGTACGCCCGCCGCGCGACCAAGTAAGCCGCGCGGTCCGCTCGATCACGGTGGTCGCAGCGGTTGCTGCGGCCACCGTTTTTTTTGCGCGCCATGCGCCCTGTCCTGCCACGCGTCACCGATGACATCCACCAGCGATTGCAGACCGCGCGCCGCATCCATCTCAGCCGCAATCCGATCTTCTTATTGCACCAGGTGCACTGGCTGCCCGCTGCCGAAAGCATGACGCCGCCCACACCTAGTGCGCGGTGCACATGGCAAGTGCCGAGGTTGCGCGACCGCACCAGGTGACTTTTGCATGTGCGTGCGCGTTGATCGCGCAGCAGCGCGGTGGCGATTGCAGGTGCTGCGCCGCGCGTTGCGCGTTGCGTTCTGATAATTCCCCGCGCAATGCGGCGTACGTCGCAATTGCGATGCGCACCGCTGCCAGGCGCACGGCGCCATCGACCTGCAGCGTTGCGATCGCACCATGGCGGTCCAGCGATGCGGGAAGCGGCGTATTTCCGCAGCGATTCGGCGCAGATTGCAATCGGCATGCAATGCGCGTGACCGTGCGGTGTCGCCTTACCACAACAAAGCGTGCGCATGTTTGGCAATAAACGCGAAGTCGCTCACAGCTCCAATTAAGTGATAGCTCGCATTCGTAGTTTGAATGTCTCGATGCGCTTAGGGTGAAACGCGATGCAGTGTCGTCATGCACGTGGCAGGTCCATGCCAGGGCAATGCATCTCCCCCGCGAATGTTTCAGGAGTCACCCATGCTGCCCTCCCCCACGCCGACGCGCCGGCTGTCCAGCCGTGCGTTGTCATTGCTGCTGCTTGTCATCGTGCTGCTTGCAGGTGTGCCGTTCGCACAGGCACAGAACCGCCTGAAGTACGCAGGCGTCAATCTTTCCGGTGCCGAAATCAAATCCTCGCAAAAGCCCGGGGTGCTCAACGTCGACTATCTGTATCCGGCTGCCAGCGATTACCGCTACTTCGCCGGCAAACACATGAACATCGTCCGGCTGCCCATCCTGTGGGAGCGCCTGCAACCCAAGGCCGGTGGCGAGCTGGATGCGGCGCAGCTGGCACTGATCCGCCAGGCCGTGGCCAACGCGAAGGCGGCCAAGGTGTACCTGATCCTGGATATCCACAACTACGCCCGGTATTACGGCAACAAGATCGGCAGCGCGCGCGTGCCGATCAGCACCTTCAACGATCTGTGGCGACGCCTGGCGATCGCCTTCAAGAACGACAACAGCGTGATCTTCGGGCTGATGAACGAGCCTTACGACATCAATCCGCAATCCTGGGCCAACGCCGCGCAGGCATCGATCGACACCATCCGCAAGACCGGTGCCAACAATCTGATCCTGGTGCCCGGCGCGCTATGGAGTGGCGCGCACAGCTGGTATTCCACCGTTGCCGGCCAGTCCAACGCAGTGGCGCTGGCCTCCATTCGCGACCCCCTCAATCGCTACGCGATCGAAGTGCATCAGTACCTGGACACGGACTCCAGCGGCACCAGTGCCGGCTGCGTCAGCAGCACCGCCGGTGCCGAACGCCTGCGCAATTTCACCCAATGGCTGCGTCTGAATCACAAGCAGGGCTTTCTCGGCGAGTTCGGCACCGGCAACAACGCCACCTGCAATAGCGCACTCAACGGCATGCTGGGCTATCTGGAAACCAACCGCGACGTATGGGTGGGCTGGACCTGGTGGGCCGCCGGCGCGTGGTGGAACCGCAGCTACCCCTTCAACGTGCAGCCCGATGCGCAGGGCCGCGACAAGCCGCAGATGTCGATCCTGAGCGCGCGCGCAAAACGCATCACCCAGTAGTCGGAGCAAGCAGCGTGCGATGGGTAACCGTCGCACGCTGCGCAGCAAACACCCAGCTCACGCATGTACGCCCGGTACATGCCGATGCCAGGCAGCAGCCGTGCCCAGCCGCGGTGAGCACTGTCCTCACGCAATAAAACGCCAGCACTCAGCGCGCACTCTAGCGCTCGCTACGTGCGCGCGCGCAACAGCGGTGCAACGTCAGTGATCCGACGTCGCGCCGTTGACGGCGAGCGCATCCGTCCGCCGATTTTTCGACAGCGCCATGCATGCGATGGCGGTGTCGACAAGCGTGCGCGACCGCTTTTCAGCGCGGCGCGTCACAGCGTGCTGTTCCAGAACGTGACCCTTGCGGTAAGTGACTGCGACCCAGCCTACACATTTAATTCACATTCGATGTGGTGAGCGTTTAGGCACGGCAGATGCATTGGTTACGACAGGTGTGGCGCACCTCGCGCAGATCGCACGCAAACCGCTGCGACACACCATCCCCGTCGTCGAAGGAGTTGTTTCATGTCTGCTGTCTCTCAAACGCTGCGCACCGTTTTCCGCTGCGCTCTGCTCTGCATTCTGTTCGGCACATTCGCACCCGTCTACGCACAAACACGCGCACTGACGTATGCCGGCGTCAATTTATCCGGCGCCGAATTCGCATCGTCCAAAAAACCCGGCGTCCTCAATAAGGACTATATGTATGCCTCGGCCAGCGATTACACCTATTTCGCCGGCGTCGGCATGAACACGATCCGCCTGCCGGTGCTGTGGGAACGTCTGCAGCCCAGTGCACGCGGTGAACTGGATCCGACCCAACTGGCCCTGGTGCAGCAAGCCGTGGCACGCGCCAAGGCGTCGGGCATGTATCTGGTGCTGGACATCCACAATTACGGCAAATACTACGGTTACAAGATCGGTGGCGACGAAGTGCCGATCGCCACATTCGCCGATTTGTGGCGCCGCCTTGCGCTGGCATTTCCCAGTGACAACGCGGTGATCTTCGGGCTGATGAATGAGCCCAATGGCGTCTCGGCCAGCGCCTGGGCTGCCACTGCACAGGCAGGCATCAATGCGATTCGTGCCACCGGTGCGAACAACCTGATTCTGGTGCCGGGCGCATTATGGACCGGTGCGCACAGCTGGTATTCGCCCACCAACGACGGCTATTCCAACGCAACCGCACTGGTTTCGATCTACGATCCGCTCGATCGCTACGCGTTCGAAGTGCATCAATACCTGGATGCCGATTCCAGCGGCACCACCAATGTCTGCGTCAGTGCCACCATCGGTGTCGAGCGTCTGCGTAGTTTCACCGAGTGGCTGCGCACCAACCACAGGCGCGGGTTTCTGGGCGAATTCGGCACCGCCAACAACCCCGTCTGCAATGAGGCACTGCGCGGCATGCTCCGCTATATCGATGCCAATGCAGATGTCTGGTCGGGCTGGACCTGGTGGGCCGCCGGTTCGTGGTGGAACGTCAGCTATCAGTACAGCGTGCATCCCAACAAGGACGGCACCGACAAGCCGCAGATGTCCATCCTCTCGCCGCAGGCGGTACGCGCCACACGTGCCATTCCGTGATGTGAGGCAGATGGGTTGAGTCGAGCGAGCCGCCGCAAGGCGGCTCGCTTCTTTTGCATCTTCGCACTGGCTATCTATTGGATGACAGGCCGGGCAGGACGGTTTCGATGTGACACCGTTTACGTCGCTCCCAGCACACTACGCGCCCATTGCGCCGCAATGCCGCAAACCACTGGCTGATGAACGTACGAACGTGCGTGCGCCATCGGACGTACCCCGAGCGCATCATCACCGAAACTTGAGCTCACTGAACTCTTGCTGCGGCTTCTGACGGCCATTCACCTGGCAGCGATAAGACCGCGTCCAGCATGGGCGCACTTCACTGCAGGAGCATCACATGGCACATCGACTGATGAAGACCGCGCTGATCGGCGCACTCGCTTTGGCAGCGCAGGGCGCGTTTGCGCAGGCCGCCGCCGACAAGCCGGCCAAGGCGCTGACCGCCCGCGAGGTCACCAGCATGCTGACCGACAAGGGCTATACCAAGGTGCACGACGTCAAGTTCGAACATGGCGTGTGGACCGCCGACGCACGCAGCGGCGACGGCAAGGACGTGGATGTGCGTATCGATCCGGTGACCGGCCGCGTGTACGGCGATCAGACCACTTCCAAACTGAGCGAGGCAGATATCCGCGCCGCGCTGTCGGCCGGCGGCTATTCCAACGTGCACGACCTCAAGTTCGAAGACGGCTTGTGGAAGGCCGATGCCGAGCAACGCGGTGGGCAGAAGGTGGATCTGCACGTCGATCCGGATGACGGTCACGTGGTGAGCGTGGATAACGATTGACCATCGCATCTCGGGGGCGCCGGCGTGCCGACAGAACGGCCATGCTGATGGCAAGGCATTGCCGTCAGCACGATTGAAGGCATCTCCCAGGCCGGTGGCATCCTCTCTCAGAAGAGCACCAACGAACAGACATCCTTTAGTGGGAGGCGGCACGTGATCCGACGTATCGACGCACTGCATCGACACGGATCGTGAGCTCGTCCGCAACCGTCACGATCAGGACGAACTAACACAAAGGGCCTCCAACAGGAGGCCCTTTGTGTTGATCGCGATACGCGGGCGCGCCGCTGCCGCTCACCTTGCAGGCCGCATCGCGACGCCATGCATCGGCTGCATGACATCGCATGCGGTGCTGGCGTCGGTCAACGCGCCGGCGCCGCCTTCTTGCCCTCGGCAGCGGTATCCTTTTCGGCGTCAGGCGCCGCTGCTGCGGCACCCGCAGCGGGCTTGCCGGCCATCATGCGATCGCGCGCAGCCTTGAACGGGTTGCCGGCATACCAGTTGGGCCAGCGCTGGCCGGCGGCCACCTCCTTGCCCACGCCATACACTGCCTGCAGGTCTTCGATGGTGCCATCGAGCTTCCAGCTGGCCGCATCGTATTCGTCGCCCGGGGCGTGATAGCGATTGCGCCCATAGTCTTCGGCGGCGGCGCGCCCGGCCGCAGTACCGCCCTCGCGCAGGTCTTCGCCGCCATCGGCATACAGCGCCGGCACGCCGGCCTTGGCGAAGTTGAAGTGATCCGAGCGGAAATACGAGCCGCTTTGCGGCGTGGCTTCGGCATGCAGGGTGCGGCCCTGCATCGCGGCGATCGGCTTGAGGATGTCTTCCAGCTCCGAACTGCCCATGCCCACCACGGTGACATCGCGTGCGCGCCCGGCCACCGACATCGCATCCAGGTTGATCACCGCCGCGATCTTGTCCAGCGGAAAGCTCGGGTTGGCCACGTAGTACTTGGAACCGAGCAGGCCGGATTCTTCCAGCGTCACCGCAACGAACACCACCGACCGCGCCGGCTTGGGATCCTGATGCGCAAACGCGTCGGCAATCTCGAGAATGCCGGCCACGCCGGTGGCGTTGTCCACCGCGCCGTTATAGATGTTGTCGCCGCTCTCGCCCGGGTGTTTGCCCAGGTGATCCCAGTGCGCCATGTACAGCACCGCCTCGTCGGCATGGCTGCTGCCCGGCAGCACGCCGACGACGTTGCGCGAGGATTTCTCCGCGATCGTGCTCTTCAGGTCCACCGACCAGCTCGCCTTCAACGGCACCGGCTTGAAGCCACGCTTGCTGGCGTCCTTGTAGGCCTGCGCCAGATCCAGCCCGGCATTGGCGAACAGCTGCTTGGCGGTCTCGGCGCTGATCCAGCCCTGTACCGGCAGGCGCGGATCGGGATCGTCCTTGGCCGGCAGGTCGTATTGCGGGCCGGCCCAGGAATTTTTGACCACGTCCCAGCCATAGCTGGCGCCCGGGGTGTCGTGCACGATCAGCGCGGCGGCCGCGCCCTTGCGGGCGGCTTCCTCGAATTTGTAGGTCCAGCGCCCGTAATAAGTCATGCGCTTGCCGTCGAACAGCTTGGCATCGCCGGTATGGAAGCCGGGATCGTTGACGAACATCACCACCGTCTTGCCCTTCCAGTCCTGGCCGGCGTAATCGTTCCACTGCTGTTCGGGCGCATCCACGCCGTAGCCGACGAATACCAGCTCGCTGTTGTCCAGCTTGACCTCGGCCTGGCCGGTGCGGGTGCCGACCACGATGTCGGTGCCGAAGGCCAGGGTGCGGGTCTGCTCGCCGCTGCGCAGGCTGGGTGCGGTGGCCGCATCGGCGGTGGTTTCCACCATCGGCACGTCCTGGAACCAGCTGTCGCCGTTGCCCGGCTGCAGGCCGATGCGCTGCATCTGATCGCGGATATAGGTGACGGTCTTCTCTTCGCCCGGCGTGCCGGGGCCGCGTCCTTCGAATTCGTCCGAGGCCAGCGTCTTGACCAGCTCGGCAAAGTCGTCGCCGGTCAGCTCCGGCGAAAAGGTGTGGCGGCTGACCGGTGCGCTGGCCGCCGTGTCCACCGGCGCCTGTGCGGCGGGCGCGCTTGGTGCGTCGGCGGATTCGCGCTTGCAGCCGGCCAGGGCCAGCGTCGCGGCCAGGCACAACAGGATCTTGCGGGGCATCGGGACTCCTCGTGCGGCGAAGGTCCCCCGATTCTAGGCGCTGGCCCCGTGGTGAGCGCGTCAGTCCTTGGGTGCCACGTCGCTGTCGAAGCTGCGCGCGGTGGCGCCGGTGACGGCACCGATCTTCGCAGTGCGGTGCACGTACAGGCTGACCTCGCGCTCGAACTCCAGCGGGCCATCGACCACCGCATCCGGGCCGATCACCACGCGCGGCTTGCGCGCAGGCTTGAACGAAAAGCTGAAGTTCGGCTTGGTGACCTCGATCCCGCCATGCACATGCGAGCGCACCCCAACGGTAATGTCGCCGTTGACGGTCTCGATGCCCTTGCCGAGCTCGGTTTCCACCAGGCCGATACTGCCGTTGACGGTTTCCACACCGCCGCTGATGCGGCTGCCGCGCTCCACCAGCACGCTGCCGTTGACCGTCTCCAGCCCGCCGGACACCACCACCTTCTGCCCCAGCGTGATCGCGCCATTGACCGTGGAGACATCGCCGGTGCGGGCGTTGTCGCCGATCTGGATACTGCCGTTGACCGTTTCCACGCTCCGGGTCTGCGCGCCGGCGCCGACCTCGATGGAGCCATTGACGGTGTCCAGCCCGCCATAGACCTTGCCGGCCTCGGCGCTGATGCGGCCGTTGACCTTGCTGATGTCCTCGTCGGCCCAGGCGCTTGCGCAGACCAGGGACAATGCCAGAAGAAGATGCTGGGGCTTCATGCTGAACCTTGCGCGGCGGCGGCTGTCTTGGGCGTGGCGGTGATCACACCATGCTTGGCTACAATCGCGCACCTGCCTGAAGTCACTGGACCTTTCGTTGCCCCTGTCGCCCGCCCCGCGCTCGCGCCTGCCGTCCGCCCCCGCCACCGGTCGCTGCCGCGCGTGGCTGGCAGCGACCGTGCTGGCCTGCACGCTGCTGGGCAGCACCGCGGCCGGTGCGCAAAGCCAGCGCGAAACCGAGCGCAAACTGCAGCAGCTGCGCGACGAACTCAAGACCATCAGCGCCGACCGTCGCGAGCTGGAAGGCAAGCGCGGCACTGCCGCCCAGCAACTGCGCCAGGCCGATGAGAAGGTGGCCAGGACCTCGCGCGCGTTGAGCGAGACCGAAACGGCGATGCGCGAGCAGGAACAGCATCTGGGCAAGCTGCAGCAGGAGCGTGCGCAGCTGCAGCGCGGCCTGCAGAACCAGCGCGTGCAGCTGGCTGCGCTATTGCGCGCCGCCGACCAGGTCGGCCGCAACGCGCCGTTGAAGGTGTTGTTGTCGCAGGACACCGTGGGCGATGCCACGCGCATGCTGGCCGATCATCGCTACGTGCAGAACGCGCGTGCACAGCGCATCCAGGCACTGACCACGCAGCTGGATGCGCTGACCAAGGTGGAGCAGGACATCGCCAACCGTCGCCAGGCACTGGATGCGGCGCGTGCGCAGCAAAAGGCGCAGGCCGCATTGCTGCAGAAGGATCGCTCGCAGCAGGCGGCGACGGTCGCGCAGCTGGATGACCGCTACAAACAGCGCGCCGAACGCGAAAAAGCCCTGGGCCAGGACGCCAAATCGCTGGAGCAGCTGCTCGCCAACCTGCGCGCGGCCGCTGCCAAGGCCGAGGCCGAACGGCGCGCCGCCGCCAAACGTGCCGCCGCCGAAGCCGCCGCGCAGGCCAAACGCAGCAAGACCGAGCGCCCCGAGCGTCCCGGCAAGACCCCGCCCAAGGTCATCGCCAGTGCGCCGGCACCCAAGGTCGGCGGCCTGAGCTGGCCGGTGGCGGGCAACCTGCTGGCGCGCTTCAATGCCACCTTGCCCGATGGCCATACCAGCAAGGGCGTGCTGATCGGCGCGCCCAAGGGCAGCACCGTCACCGCGGTGGCCGATGGCACGGTGGTGTTCTCCGACTGGATGACCGGCTACGGCATGATCCTGATCGTGGACCACGGCAACGGCTACATGAGCCTTTACGCGCACAACGACACGCTGTTGCGCGATGCCGGCGCGTCGATCAAGCGCGGCGAAGCGGTGGCCAAGGTCGGCAGCTCGGGCGGGCAGGGCGTGCCGGCGCTGTACTTCGAACTGCGTCGCAACGGGCAGCCGGTGGATCCGTCGAGCTGGTTGCAGCGCCGCTGAGTGGCGCGCACGCCGCGCGCGTGCCGGTGCATGACCGCCGCCATACCTGGCCCCGCCGAGTCAACGCGGATTTACCGCGGCTTCGCGCATAATCCAGGCTGCTCCGTTGCGGGGCGTCTTATCTCTTTGTCGGAGTGCTTCATGCGCGTAGCCGTCCTGTCCGTTGCCCTGTCGCTGGCGTTGTTCGCCTCACCCGGTTGGGCGCAGAAAGCCAGTCCCGCCGCCGCCCAGGCCACTGCGGACGATCCGGAAGCCAACGAAGCCGCCGTCTCCAAGGTGCCGCTGGACGAGATCCGCCGCTTCGTGGCGGTGTACAACGCGGTCAAGCAGGCCTACGTCGACCCGGTCGAGGACAAGAAGCTGATGCACGCCGCAGTGCGCGGCCTGCTCTCGGATCTGGACCCGCACAGCACCTATTTCGACAAGGAAGATGCCGAAGCCTTCGACGAGCAGGCCACCGGCGCCTACGACGGCATCGGCGTGGAATTGCTGCAGCAGCAGGACAACACGCTCAAGGTGATCGCGCCGATCGACGACACCCCGGCCGCACGTGCCGGCATCCGCGCCGGCGACGTCATCGTGGCCATCGACGGCAAGCCGATCGACGCCAGCAAGGCGATGGAGCCGCTGCGCGGCGAATCCGGCAGCAAGGTCGTGCTGACCATCGTGCGCGACAAGGCGCCCAAGCCGTTCGACGTGACCCTGCAGCGGCAGACCATCCGCGTGGCCAGCGTGCGCAGCAAGCTGCTGGAGCCGGGCTATGGCTATATCCGCATCAGCACCTTCCAGGCCGACACCGGTGCCGACTTCCAGAAGAACCTCAAGCAGCTGCAGGCCAGCGGCAAGTTGCGCGGCCTGGTGCTGGACCTGCGCAGCAACCCGGGCGGTCTGCTGACCTCGGCGGTGCAGGTGGCCGACGACCTGCTCGACAAGGGCAACATCGTCAGCACGCGCGGGCGCATCTCCATCAGCGATGCCAAGTTCGACGCCACCCCGGGCGATCTGCTCGGCGGCGCGCCGGTGGTGGTGCTGGTGGACGCCGGCTCGGCCAGTGCCTCGGAAGTGCTGGCCGGCGCGCTGCGCGACAACCAGCGCGCGCGCATCATCGGCAGCCGCACCTTCGGCAAGGGCTCGGTGCAGACCGTGCTGCCGCTGGACAACGGCGACTCGGTCAAGCTGACCACCGCGCGCTATTACACCCCCAGTGGCAAGTCGATCCAGGCCAGCGGCATCGTGCCGGAAGTGCTGCTCACCCCCGAACCGCAGCCCGGCGATGCCGACGTGCCGGCCAGCCTGGCCGACTTCAGCGAAGCCACGCTGCCGGGCCATCTGCGTGGCGATGCCGAAGGCGAGGAGGGCTACACAGCCGGCGACGTGCTGCCGGGCGATGGCCCGATCGCCTCCGCGCTGGCCGAGCTCAAGCAGCCCGGCTCGGCGGCCAAGGCGCAAGCCGCGCTCAAGGCCAAGGCACAGGCAGCGCAGAAGGCCAAGGCCGCCAAGACCGCAGCCGAGCCCAGGCCGGCCGCCGCGCGCCCGGCAGCAGCCGACAAGTCCAAGCCTGCCGACAAGCCGAGCGAACCGGCCGACAAAGCCAAGCCCGCGCCGCCGGTGGAACCTGCCGCGCCTGCGCCAGCCGAACCGGTCAAATAATCCGGCCACAGCGCAGCGGGTGAATCACCCGCTGCGCGCCAGGCCCGATCGCTACGCATCGGCACTGCCACGCCACCTGCACGCATCCCTGGATCACCCGACCGCCACAGCGCCGGCGGGTTTGGGCCCAAGGCGCTTGTAGGAGCGACCCCGGTCGCGACAAGCCTCCCCAAGCGCACGATCACCACCGCGTCAACCACGCGCTATCGCGTAATCGCCAATGCCTCGGGATTGACCAGGTTGCGCGGCGCACCGGCGGCAAATGCCAGCACATTGTCGAACGCCGCTTCGAAGTACAGCGCATAGCTGTCGCTTTCCACGTAGCCCAGATGCGGCGTCGCCAGCACGCGCGGATCCAGCAGCAGCGGGTCGCGCGGATCCAGCACCGGCTCGCGTTCGAATACATCCACCGCCGCCTGTGCCGGCCGGCCTGCATCCAGCGCGGCCAGCAAGGCGCCGGGCGCGATCAGTTCGGCGCGGCTGGTGTTGACCAGCAACGCATCCGGACGCATCCAGGCCAGATCCTGGGCGTTGATCTGGTAGCGGGTCTGCGCGGTCAGGCGCCGATGCAGCGACAGCACATCGCTGCGTTCGAACAGGTCCTGCCGGCTGGCGGCGATGTCGAAGCCATCGCGCGCGGCCTGTGCGCACGAGGCCTCGCCGCCCCACACCAGCACCTGCATGCCGAACGCACGCCCGAAGCCGGCCACGCGCTGGCCGATCCGCCCGTAACTCCAGATGCCCAACGTGCGCCCATGCAACGCGCGCCCCAGGCCGGGATCGCCCAGCGCCTGCCAGCGGCCCTGGTGCAGCGCGCGCTGGTACTCGCCCAGGCGCCGGCTGGCCGACAGGATCAAGGCCCAGGTCAGTTCGGCCGGCGCCACCGGCGAGCCGACGCCTTCGGCCACCGCCACCCCGAACTCGGTGCACGCGGCCACATCCACATGCGCACCGATCCGGCCGGTCTGGCTAATCAACTTGAGTCGCGGCAGTCGCCGCAACAGCGTGGCGTCCACGCGGGTGCGTTCGCGGATCAGCAGCAGCGCATCGGCTTCGACCAGCCGCTCGGCCCATTCGTTGGGGTCGGTGGCCAGCGCGCCCAGCACCTGCACATCGTGGCCGTGCAGGCGCTGCAGGCAGGGCAGGTGACGCACGGCGCCCTGGTAATCGTCGGGCACCAGGATGCGCATCAGCGCGGCTTGGTCGGCAGCGGGAACGGCGTGACCACCTTGTCGCCGGTGGTGGCATCGCGGATCACCGACTGGCCCTTCTTCTCGACTTCCTCGATGCGCACGATGCTCTGCATCGGCAGGTGCAGCGTCTTGGTGTTGCCGAACTCTTCGCGCAGGCGCTCTTCGGTGGGGTCGACCACCAGCCCGTCGTGCACGTCGAATACCAGCTCGCCGATCTGGTTGAAGCCCCACAGATGGCTGCCGGTGACCTGGCGGGCATAGAGCTCGTAGACCTTGCCGTGATTGAGGAAGGTGACTTTGTACAGAGGCTTGGACATGCGGCAATTATAGGCGCGCCACCGCGCAGCGACGCAGCGCGCGGCCGGCGCAACACGGCGCCCCGGTGCACCTTGTACGATTGCCGCCGCGCTAGAACCCGTGGCGCTTGCGCAGCCGCCGCGCGATCGCCGCGCGCACATACAGCCCGTACACGATGCCGAACACGAACCCGGCGATATGCGCCGACCACGCCACCATGCCGAAGGCCGGGCCGATATAGGCGAACACCACCTGCAGCAGCGCCCAGGCGCCGATCAGCAACGGCGCCGGTACCCGGATGAATTCCAGAAACAGCCCCAGCGGCAGCACCACGCCCAGCTTGGCGCCGGGAAACAGTGCCAGATAGGTGCCGATCAACGCCGACACCGCGCCCGAGGCGCCGATGATCACCCGGTCCGGCGTGCCGATCGCGAAGATCGCCGCCAGATTGGAGGCCGCGCCGCCGACCAGGAACAGCAACAGCAGGCGCCACGGCCCGAGGATGCGCTCGGCCGGCAGCCCGAAGATCAGCAGGAACACCAGGTTGCCGAGCAGGTGCGACCAGTCCGCATGCAGGAACAACGCGGTGAACAGCCGCAGCACGCTGCCGTCGCGCAGCGTCGCCCACCAGTCGCCAAGGTTGGACACGCCGCTGGACAGCGCGCCCCAGTCCAGCCACAGCGTATTGCGTGCCTCGCCGGGCCGGCTGATCGACCACAGGTAGGCCAGCCAGACGGCTGCGAACAGCAACGGCACTGCCCAGCGCGGGGTGGGTTTCTTGCGGGAAGGGAGAGAGACGAACATCGGAGTGGCACTCTAGCGGGTTCACGCTCCTGAACCCATCCCTAACCTGTCCAGACGATCAAAACGTGCTTCGTTATTGTTCGGTTAATTGTGGTGGGTATACTGCGTACGGCGTCGTATGTCGGGGGGGGGTCTCCGGCGCGCTCCAGCAGCCACTTGGCGCTGGGCGCGGGCGCTGTACCGACCACTGCAGTCTTTATCCGGAGAGCACCACGTTATGTCTACCGCTTCCACTCTCAGCCGCGCCACCCTGTTGGCCGTCGGTATTGCCGGCGTACTCGCCGTTGGCCAGGCCCACGGCGCCGCCTTCCAGCTGAAGGAAAACAGCGCCAAGGGTCTTGGCCGTGCCTTCGCCGGTTCGGGCAGCGCCCCGGACGATGCCTCGATCATCGCCAACAACCCGGCCGGCATGCGCCAGCTGGACGGTCGCCTGTTCCAGGCCGACGTCAGCGCCATCAGCTTCTCGGCCAAGTTCCAGCCCGACACCGCCACCTACGCCAACGGCGCCCCGGTCTCCGGCGGCAATGGCGGCGACGCCGGCATGATCGCGCCGGTCCCGGCGATGTACTTCCACGTGCCGTTCGGCGAGAACGACAACATGCACCTGGGTACCTCGCTGACCGTGCCGTTCGGCTTCAAGACCGAATACGACCGCGACTGGGTCGGCCGCTACCACGGCACCAAGACCGAGCTGCAGGCGATCGACTTCAATGTCGCGTTCTCCTATGACGTGAACCCGTACGTGTCCTTCGGTGCCTCGGTGTTCGCCGAGCGTCTGGATATCGACCTGGCCAATGCGGTCGACTTCGGCAGCGTGCTGGCCGCGCGCCGCGTGCCGGGCTTCGCGCCGGGCAATGCCGATGGCTACTCGCGCATCAAGGGCGACAGCACCGAAGTGGGCTTCACCCTCGGCGGCTTGTTCAGCATCGACGAGAACACCCACATCGGCTTCAGCTACCGCTCGGAAGTAGAGCACAAGATCACCGACGGCGATGCCGACTTCACCGTGCCGGGTCCGGCTGCGGCAGTCCTGGGCGTTGCCGCGCCGGGCACCTTCGTCGACACCAAGGGTCGCGCCACCGTCAAGCTGCCGGCCAGCGCCACCGCCAGCTTCACCCACAACGTGAACGAGCAGTGGTCGATCATGGCCGACGTCACCCGCACCGCCTGGAGCAAGTTCGACCAGGTGACCGTGGACTTCGCCTCCAACCAGCCCGACAGCGTGCTGGACTTCTCCTACCGCGACACCACCTTCGCCTCGATCGGTGCCGACTACCGCATGAGCGAGACGCTGACCCTGCGTGGCGGCCTGGCGTACGACCAGACCCCGACCACCGCCGAGCACCGCGACGTGCGCGTGCCGGATGCGAGCCGCAAGTGGGTCTCGCTGGGTCTGAGCTGGCGTCCGTCGCAGCAGGCCGAATACAACTTCGGTTACACCCACCTGTTCACCAGCGACCCGACCAGCGACACCCGCAGTGCCACCGGCGACCGCCTGGCGGGCAGCTACAAGGTGAAGGGCGACGTGCTGGCCGCTTCGGTCAACTACAAGTTCTGATCGTCGTAGCACCACGCGTGTAACGAAAAACCCCGCTTCGGCGGGGTTTTTCTTTGCTGCCTTGCGTGCGCCGCCGGGCGCGCTGTGCAGGCGGTAGCGCAGATTGCTATGGTCGTGCGCATGAGCCAACCCGACTTCATCCAGATCACCGACAGCGCCGTCTCGCGCGAGGATTGCGCCGCCATCGTGCAACGCATGCGCGACAGCCAGCAGCTGCATCCCGGCCGTATCGGTGGCGGCGTGTTTCCCGAACTCAAACACAGCCGCGACCTGCGCATCAGCGGTGTAGCCGAGTGGGCGGCGGTGGAAAACCGCCTGCAGCAAGCGGTGTTCGAAGGCGTACTGACCTATCTGCGGCATTATCCACAAGCCCTGATCTCACCGCTGATGCTGCAGGTCACCACTGCCGACGGCAGCCCGCACCGGCTGGTGGCCGAGGACATCGCGCAGATGAGCGACCAGGCGCTGGGCGACCTGGCCCGTACCTGCCTGCGCCCGGGCGCGATCAACCTGCAGTGGTACACCGCCGACCAGGGCGGCTATCCCTACTGGCATTGCGAGCTGTATCCACGCGATGCCAGCGCCGACACATTGCACCGGCATCTGCTGTGGACGCTGTACCTCAACGACGAGTTCGAACAGGGCGAGACCGAATTCCTGTTCCAGCAGCGCAAGGCCCGCCCGCGCACCGGCAGCCTGCTGATCGCCCCCACCGCCTTCACCCACACCCACCGCGGCAACCGCCCGGTCGGCGGCGACAAGTTCATCGCCACCAGCTGGATCCTGTTCCAGTCGGCGAGTGCCTTGTACGGCGGGGATTCGTGATTGGGGATTGGGGATTGGTAAGGGCCGGTCATTGCAGTGCGTCTGCTGTTACGAATCCCCAATCCCAAATCCCCAATCCCCGCCCCTAGAACAGACTGCCTTGCGGCGATTGCGGCACCGGCTTGGCCGGCGGAGCGGGGCGGCGGAACTTGGTCGTGTCCAATGCCGGCATGTCGCGTGCGTCGAAACCGCTGCGGCGGTGGGCCAGGGCGAAGCGGCGTGCCAGCAACTCCGCGTAGACGCCCTGGCCGCGCAGGCGTGTGCCGAAGGCGCTGTCGTAATCCTTGCCGCCGCGCAGTTGCTGGATCGTGCTCATCACGTGCCCGGCGCGTTGCGGGTGATGGGTCTGCAACCAGTCGCGGAACAGTGGCGCCACTTCGTGCGGTAGCCGCAACAACACATAGCCGGCACTGTGCGCGCCGGCATCGGACGCGGCCTGCAGGATCGCTTCCAGCTCATGGTCGTTGATCCACGGGATCACCGGCGCGGCCATCACCCCGACCGGCACGCCGGCCTCGTGCAGTGCCCGCATCGCGCGCAGGCGGGCATGCGGTGCGGACGCGCGCGGTTCCAGCCTGGCCGACAGATGCGGGTCCAGCGTGGTCACCGAAAAATGCACGTTGACCAGGCCCTCGCGTGCCAGCGGTGCGAGCAGGTCCAGATCGCGGGTGACCAACGCATTCTTGGTGATCAGCGTGAACGGGTGCCGGGTCTCCCACAGCACCTCGATCAGGCGCCGCGTCAGTGCGCGTTTGCGCTCGATCGGCTGGTAGGCATCGGTGTTGATGCCCAGTGCGATCGGGCTGGGCACATAGCCCGGGCGCGACAATTCGCGGCGCAACAGCTCCGGCGCGTTGGTCTTGGCGAACAGCTTGGTCTCGAAATCCAGCCCGGGCGACAGATTGAGATAGGCATGCGAAGGCCGCGCAAAGCAGTAGCTGCAGCCATGCTCGCACCCACGATACGGATTGACCGATTGCGAAAAGCCGATGTCCGGCGATTGATTGCGGCTGATGATGCTGCGCGCGGTTTCCTCGGTGACCTGGGTGCGCAATGCCGGCGCGGCGAACTCCTCGCCGTCGTCGGCGTACCAGCCATCGTCCACCGGTTGTTGGGTGGTGGTTTCGAAGCGTCCGGGCAGATGGCCGGTCGTGCCACGGCCCTTGATCGCAGTTGCCATCGCCGCATCGTACGGCCGGCGGGTCTCAATCGATGCGACCAGGGGCGCGCCACGATGAAGCTTTCAGACCCGGCGCGGCGATCGCATCGTCCCCACGCTCACCGCAGTGGTGCGTGCGCCCCGTAGAATCCGCGCATGCTCGCATCCGTACAGGGCGCCTGGGAGTGGCTGGCCACCATTCCCCACCTCGAAGCGCTTCTCCTCGCCGCCTACGTGCTGTACCTGCTGTGGATCGCCAGCTGGATCGTGCTGCAGAAGCGCGAGCCGGTGGCCACGCTCAGCTGGGTGCTGTCGCTGGCGGCGCTGCCGTACCTGGGCCTGTTGATCTATTACTGGCTCGGCCCGCAGAAGGTCAAACGCCAACGGCTACGGCGCGGCCGTTCGCGCTCGGGCATGGAGAGCTACAGCAGCGTCTGCCCGCCGGATGCGGACTGCACCGAGCTGGCCAAGATCGCCCAGTCCACCACCGGGCTGGCCCCCAGCAGCGCCACCGAGGTGCACTGGCTGGTCGATGGCGCGGCCACCTATGCGGCCATCATCGAGGCCATCCGCGGTGCGCGCGACCATATCCATCTGCAGTACTACATCTTCCAGCCCGACCACAGCGGCACCGCGATCTGCGATGCGCTGATGGAGCGCGCACGCGCCGGGGTCAAGGTGCGTCTGCTGATGGACGCGGTGGGTTCGTCGGCGATGACCCGGCGCAGCTTGCGCACGCTGCGCGCGGCCGGGGTGGAGACCGCCTGGTTCCATCCATCCCAGCTGCTCAAGCCGTTCAAGCGGCCGTGGTTGAACCTGCGCACCCACCGCAAAGTGGTCGTGGTCGACGGTAGGATCGGCTTCACCGGCGGCATCAACGTCACCGACGAAGAGAACGAGCAGGTCCGCAGCGATGCCTACCGCGACCTGCACATGCGCCTGCAGGGCCACGTGGTGCGGAGCCTGCAGCTGGTGTTCCTGGAAGACTGGCTGTACGCCACCGGGCAGGGCCGCGCGGCCTTCCACGGCCAGCAGCTATGGCCCGAGGACGTGCCGAGCCGTGCGCAGGGCGATGTCGACGCGCAGGTGCTGGTCTCCGGCCCGGATTCGTCGTGGGAGTCCATCCACCGGCTGATGGTCGCTGCGATTCACGAAGCCCGGCATCGGGTCTGGCTGGTCACGCCGTATTTCGTGCCCGGCGAGGCCGCGCGCATGGCGCTGACCTCGGCCGCACTGGGCGGACTGGACGTGCGCCTGCTGGTGCCGCGTGTCAGCGACTCGCGTCTGGTCACCTACGCGGCGCGTTCGTATTTCGACGAGCTGCTCGAGGCCGGCGTGCGCATCTACGAATACGGCCCGCGCATGCTGCACACCAAGGCGTTGCTGGCCGACGACGAGGTCTGCATCGTCGGCAGCGCCAATTTCGACAGCCGCAGCTTTCGCCTGAATTTCGAGCTGTCGATGCTGTTCCGCGACCAGGCGGTGGCCGCCGAGCTGGCCGGTTTGATCGACGCCGACCTGCAGCAGGCGCAGGAAGTGCGCTTCGCCCGCCACCGGCCATTGTGGCGATCGCGGCTGCCCGAAGCCTGCGCACGGCTGCTGTCACCGCTGCTCTGAGCCGCATCGCCGCGCCCACGTGGAACCATGCCGGGCGCGGCGCTACACTGCCGCCACTGATCGGGGAGCTCGTCATGCACTGGCTGTTTCTGCTTATGGCATTGGGTGCGCTGGTGCTGGCGTTCAGCACGCCGCACGTGTGGTTGCTGGTGGCCTCGCTGCTGGTGGCACTGCTGTTGCTGTTGCTGTGGACGCGCGGCTGGTTCGCCTCGCGCATGGGCGATACCCAGCGCGACACCAGTAGCCTGATCGACCCGGCCGAGCTGCGCCGCCTGCGCGAGATCGCCGAAGCCCGCAAGGCGGCCGCCCTCAACGCCACGCGCGACGGCGAGCCGCAGGCCTGAGACCGACGCAGTGACCACCCAGCTCAGCGTCAACGTCAACAAGATCGCGGTGTTGCGCAATTCGCGCGGCGGCCACGATCCGGATGTGGTGCAGGCCGCACGCACCTGCATTGCCGCCGGTGCACACGGCATCACCGTGCACCCGCGCCCGGACCAGCGGCATATCCGCGCCGACGATGTGCTGGCGCTGAGCGCACTGACACGCGAGCACGGCGTCGAATTCAATATCGAAGGCAACCCGTTCGCACCGCCGCGCGACGGTTATCCGGGCCTGCTGGAACTATGTCGTGCCACCCGCCCCGAACAGGTCACCCTGGTGCCGGATGGCGATGGACAACTGACGTCCGACCACGGTTTCGATTTTGCCCAGGACACCGCCCAACTGGCCACGCTGATCACCTCGTTCAAGGCCATCGGTGCTCGCGTCAGCCTGTTTGTCGATGCCGAAAATCCCGCTATCGCGCAGGCGGCAGCACTCGGCGCAGACCGGATCGAGTTGTACACCGGCCCATATGCGCAGGCACATCTGAGCGGCCAGCCGGATGCTGCATTCAAGCTGTTTTCCCACGCAGCGCAGCGCGCCGCGGCCGCAGGTCTGGGCATCAATGCCGGCCACGATTTGTCGCAGGCCAATCTCGGCGACTTTCTGATCGCTGTCCCCGGCGTGCTCGAAGTCTCGATCGGTCATGCATTGATCAGCGAAGCCTTGTATCAAGGCCTGGATGCGACCGTGCGCGCGTATCTGGAGATACTGCGCGGCGCATCGATCAGCGCTTGAGATAATCAAGTCGATGATGTCAATGCGTTGCTTGATTATCGGATATTGAAACGGGGCAGGGTCTCTGCCCCGTTTCAATCGTTATCGATAACTTACAGCTGATTTACCAGGCTGGTTAATCACCCATTTACTGCACAAAACTGATGCGATCCACCTGCGCATTCTTGGCTGCAGCCAGCACCTTGGCCATCACCGCGTATTCGGCATCCGCACTGGCGGTGATGCGCAGCTCTGGCTGATTGCCGGCTGCCTGGCGCATCTGTTCGATCAACCTGGGCTGCAATTGCTGCAGCGTTATCGGGCTGGCATTCCAGAACACTTGCCCGCTGGCGTCCACACGCAACCCGATCGGTGCAGGCGGGTCCCTGCGTGACTGGGCCTGCTCGCTGCGCTGTGGCAGGTCCACCGTGATTGGCCGCGCCAGCATCGGAGCGGTGACGATGAAGATGATCAACAACACCAACATGACATCCACCAGCGGCGTGACATTGATCTCCGCCAGCGGTCCCCGATTGCCTGCCGTACTGAAAGCCATGACTGCCTCCTGTGCTATGAGCGTGGGTGCTGTGCGCTCAGAGCATACACCTGGTCGGCAGTCAGGGAAGGGCAGGGCAGACGCCTCTGGCGGGCAGAGCTCCGAAGCATGCCGTTGCGACTTGCCGCTGCAGCTCCGGCGGTTTGCTTGCGCGGACGACCTGCGGGTCACTGCATGCATCACTCGCCCGGTACCCGGGAAACGGATATCGCGTCCTGGCAAACAGCCGGCCGCATGCATGCGCGTCGAACATAGCGGCAGCAACCATCCCATTGATCGAGCATAAAAAAACGCCACCGTTTCCGGTGGCGTTGCAGTCGCGTCATGACTGTTGTGTTGCGGTCTTGCGATGTCTTACTGCATGAAGCCGATTTTCTTCATCTGCGAGTTCTTCGCCGCAGCGAGGACCTTGGCCATCACTTCGTACTCCGCATCTTCATTGGCGTCGATGCGCAGTTCCGGCTGATTGGTCGGATCGGCCTGCACCACTTCTTCCATCTTCTGCTGCAACTGCGCGACCGGGGTCGGGCTGTTGTTCCAGAACACCTGGTTGCTGGCGTCGATCCGCAACTCGATCGGCGGCGGCGGTTCGGTTGTCTGCGGTGGCGGGTTGAGCACCCGCTGCGGCAGATCCACGGCGATCGGGTAGGTCATGATCGGCGCGGTCACGATGAAGATGATCAGCAGCACCAACATCACGTCCACCAGGGGCGTGACATTGATGTCGGCCATTGGGCCGCGGTTTCCACCGGTACTGAATGCCATGGCTTACTGCCCCTTCTCTTTGGTTGCGACGAAGCCGACGTCCAACATGCCCTGACCCTGCGCGATCTTGGTGATCTCGTTGATCGTACGCATCTTGGTCGTGCGGTCGCCACGCAAATTGAGCGGCGGCTGCGGTGTCTGCTGTGCGGCGGTGGACAGGCGCGATTCCAAGGCTTCCTTGGAAATCGGCTCGTCGTTCCAGTACAGCGACCCGTCTTCCTTGACGGCCAGGGTGATCGGCGCGGCGCGTTTCTCCGCATCTTCCTTCTGGATCAGGTTGGCCTCTGGCAGCTCCACCTTGACCTTATGGGACATCAGCGGTGCCGTAATGATGAAGATGATCAGCAGCACCAACATCACGTCCACGAGGGGCGTCACGTTGATGTCGGCCATCGGGCCACCGCTGTTTCCACTACTGAAGGCCATAACGGGCTCCGTCTAAATCGTTGCGAAGTCGTTCTTTACTACGGATTAGCGAACGCGCGAACCAGTGGCGAAGAAGTCGTGCAGGTCGTGGGCAAAGGTGTCGAACTTGGCGATCACCGAGCTGTTGACCTTGGAGAAGAAGTTGAACGCGAACACGGCCGGGATGGCGACGAACAGACCGATCGCGGTCATGATCAGCGCTTCACCCACCGGGCCGGCAACGGCGTCGATGGAGGCCGAACCGGTTGCACCGATCTTGATCAGCGCGCCGTAGATGCCCCACACCGTACCGAGCAGACCGACGAACGGCGCGGTCGCACCGACGGTGGCCAGCAGGGTCATGCCCGACTGCAGCTTGGTGCTTTCGCGGGTCACGGCCTGACGCAGGGCGCGATCGACGAATTCCGAACGGCTCAGGCTCTCGCCCAGGCCACCGGTGCTGCCTTCGGCGCGCTGGTGGTGAGCAGCAGCCTGCGCTGCGTCCAGTGCGATCTTGGAGAACGGCTCGGAAGCCGGCTGCTCTTCCATGGCGCGGATGGCGTCCTGTGCATTCGGGGCATCCCAGAACGCGGTGGTGACGCGGTCAGCCGCGCTCTTCAGACGGGTGGCACGGAAGATGTTGATGACAGTCCAGTACCAGGAGGCAGCGGACATGGCGATCAGGGTGATCAGAACGACCCAGGACACGGCGAAATCGCCGGGGCTGGACGTCATTTCAGTGATCAAGTGCTCGAAGCCCATCTGCGACAGGGCGGCCGACGGATTGGAGCCCCCTGCAGCGGCGGCGATAAAGAATTCCTGCAGCATGACGCTTACCTTTGTTGTGTGTGGTGATGAAGGGTGGAGCGAAAGGAAGACAGGATCCTGGGCCGACCGTGGCCGGCCCGTGGGATCAGTTCAGAGCAAAGTTGACCGGGACGCGGACACGTCCGGCGGCTTTCTGCCCGTTGACAGTGGAGGCGTTGAACTTCCACTTGCGTGCTGCGTCCATCGCGGCACGGTCAAGGTCGCGGTTGCGGCTGGACTTTTCGACCGACACATTGGTCACGTTGCCGTTGGCATCCACATCCACGATCAGGATGACCTCACCTTGGACACCGGCACGGAATGCAGCCGGCGGGTACTTCGGCGGGTTCATGTTCTTGGACGAGATATCGACACTGGCGCCGATGTCACTCGGCGGTTGCGGCGGAGCCGGCGGGCTCGGCGGCGTGACGATATCGCTGGGACGCGGTTCGGGAACATCGACAACCGGAGCTTCCGGCGGCGGCGGAACCGGTGACGGCTTCGGCGGCGACAGATTCTTGACCGGCGGTGGCGGCTTGTCTTCCGGCGGCGGCGGCGGCGGCGGCGGCGGGGGAGGAGGCGGTGCATCCACCAAGGTAACCATGGTGGTGCGCTCCTTCTCTGCCGGAGCCTTCGGCGCCACTGCAGGGATCAGCAACATCATCAGTGCAGTGAGGTGCAAGGCAATTACGAAAGCAATGCCGATAATGCGGGCCCAGCTCAGACCCTGGTTCCCGGCATCATAGTCATGCCTGTGGATAACGAGTTGTTCCGTCATGCGCCAATGGCTCTTTCAGTGGGGGCCCCGGATCACTGTGATGATCCCCAGGTTTTCGGACGGCTTTGACACCGCAGGAACCCCCAAGCTTATACCAATCCCGAGTCCTGTAACCACTAAAAACACAGGGATTTCGGGGGTTTATTTTCTTTTTTACTTCAGATTGATGATCTTCTTGGCGTCATCAGGTTTTTTGACACCCTTGGCGATTGCCTGCTGCGCGGCCTGCTTGGCCTCCGGGATGCGACCTTCCGAATGCAGCACCTTGGCCAGATTCAGATAGGTCTCGCCGTCCTTGGAAAGCGGTGCGGCCTTTTGCCAATTCTCGATCGCCTTGGGCACGTCGTCGCTGTAGTAATACGACTGTGCCAGCGCAAGGTATGTCTGATAATCGGGTTTAAGGATGCCTTTTTGCATACCTTCATTGATGACCGCGATGACGTCCTTTTCCTTGTTCTCGGTGTTGGCGTAGATGGAATACAACTGCTTGTACTCCTTTTCTTCGGTCAACTGCCCGGCAGCGCGCAGCTTGTCCATCACTGCGGCGGCCTTGTCCATCTGGTCGGCCTGCATATACATGCTGGCCAGGTTGAGCTGGGCCTTCTTGTCGTTCGGGGTCTTGGCGGCGAGCGCTTCGGCAGCGGCCACCGCTTCACCGGCCTGGCCGGCTTCGGCGTAGGACGCCATCAGCAACTGGTTCCAGGTGTCCTTCGGCTCGGGCGAGGCGGCGATGGCCTGCTTCAGCACCGGAATGGCTTCCTTGTAGCGCTCGGCCTGGTACAGCGCCTGGCCCTTGAGGATCAGGTCTTCCGGGCGCTGCGACTTGCTCTCTTCCAGATACTTGTCCAGCGTGGCCAGGCCTTCGGCCTGCTGGTCGTCCTGCATCTGCAACTGCGCCAGCATCAGCATCGACTGGAACTGGCCGTTGTTGTCCAGCGCATTCAGGCCGATCGCCTGCTGCAGGTACTTCTTGGCAGCAGCAGTGTCGTCCATGTTGTACGCCGCCTGGGCGGCCAGCTGCGACGCCAGCGCCTTATCGGCTTCGTTGGCCGAGCCATTGGCGAGGATCTCGTCGGCCTGGCTGCGCACGGCCGGGAAGTCTTCGCCCTTGTTGAAGGTTTCGATCAGCTTCTGCAGCTTGCTGCCCATCTTGGAGGAGGGCTTGATCGTCGGCGCGGCGCGGGTGGACTGCGGATACAACTCTTCGGCCTTGCCGCTGTTCTTGGACTTGCGGCTGGCACGCTCGGACGACCGATCCGACTGCGCAACCGCGTCGGTGACGACAGCCCCGCCCAGGGACGCGGCGATGAACAGGGACAACAGGGCTTGCTTGCGGTTGAGCAGTTTCATGTTTCACCTCGGACGAGCCGCCGTCGGGCGGTACGAAAAGCGGAATAAACGCTGTACGAAAAATCTGAGCCGGCAAACTTAGCAGAAAGTCTCAGTTCCCGAAAACGGTTTCCATGCTGTGTTGCGACATTCGGTACGTGAGCGCTGCGATATCAGCCGCAACGCGGCACGCGCCCGTCCTGTCGCGCCTGCTGGTAAACCGGTTCGAGTTGATTGACGTCTGCCTGCAGTTCGCGGATGCGATTGGCGGGGTCGGGGTGGGTGGACAGCCACTGCGGCTGGCGATTGCCGCTGGCGGCCATCATGTTCTGCCACAGCGTGACTGCCTGGGCAGGGTCGAAGCCGGCCTGGGCCATCAGGCGCTGGCCGACCACATCGGCCTCGCTTTCCTGGGTGCGCGAGCCGGGCAGCAGGAACACGGTCTGGGCAGTCATCCCGCCGACCTGGTTGACCGCACTAGCGGCGCCGTCGCCGTAGGCCGCACCAGCTAGCGCGCCAATGATGCCCAGGCCGGTCTGCGCGCCGAGCTGGCGGGTGATGCGCTCTTCGTGATGGCGGGAGATCACATGCCCGATTTCGTGCCCGAGCACGGCAGCCAGCTGATCCTGCGTCTTGGCGACAGTGAAGATTCCGGTATTCACGCCGACCTTGCCACCGGGCAGCGCAAAGGCGTTGGCTTCGTTATCCACGAACAGCGCGGTTTCCCAGCGGGTTTCGCGCCACTGCGGCGGCAGCTGCGCCACCAGCGCATTGACCACGCACTGCACGTAGGCGTTCTGCTTGCCGTCGGTGCTGACTTTTTCCTTGGCCTTGGTCTGCGCGAACGATTCGGCGCCAAGCTTGTCGAGCTGGTCCTGCGTGACGCCTCCCACCACCTGTCGGCGGCCGGTCGGCGAGGTTGTGGTGGCACATGCCGTCAGTGCAAAGACGGCGACAACGATCAACAGCCTGGCTTTCATTCAATCCCCCTTGAACTCTGGGGGCATTTTGGCAGGCTCGTCTTAACTTTTCGTCAAACGGCTCAGCCGATGCCAAAAAAGTACAGCGCCGCCAGGGCGGTGGCGTTGTTGACGCCATGCGCCACGATCGGTGCCCATAGCGTGCCGGTGCGCCAGTACAGCCATGCGAACGCCGCGCCCATGCCGCCGTACACCAGCCATAGCTGCGCGATGGCAGCCGGTCCGTTGCCGCTGACGCCAGGCACTTCGTGCACCAGCGCAAAGATCGCGCTGCTCAGCGCGATGCCCAGCCAGGGCCGGCCGGCGGCGAGCAGGCGGCCGAACAAGACGCGACGGAACAGCAATTCTTCGTACGCCGGGGCGATCGCCACGGCAAACACCACCAGCGCCAGCGGCCATTGCCTGATGGCTTCTTCCATCAGCGGCAGGTTGGTCGGCACCGGTTTGATGCCCAACGCCGACGCCGCGACGCTGACCAGATTGCTGAGCAGGAACACGCCAACCGCGATCAGCGCGGTCCAACCCCAGGTGGAGGCACGCCTCGCGGCGGCGCGCGAGGCCCGGTGTTCGTCTGCGGTCGCACGGCGGCGCCAGTAATACAGCAGCAGCGCCGGCGAGGCGGTGCTGACCAACGCGGTGAGCAATTGCACCAGCACGCCGGGTTGGCCGATGGTGGCCATGATCTCGCTCGAGGACAGCGTCAGGCCCTGCGCCTTGGCAGCCTGCACGGCACTGACGCCGCGGAACACGCCCCAGAGCGCAAACCCGGCCACGCTCAGCGACAGCAGCAGGCCGGTGGCGATCAGCACATCGATGCCGAAGCCGAGCAATGGCGGCAACAGCGGGGCGGTGCCGGCGGCCGGCGTCGGTACCGGCCGCGGGGAAGGATCTGCGCTCATCGTCGTCCTGAAAAAACCGCAGGCGTCGACGCAACGCCTGAGCGGTGCGCCGACGGGCAACGGTGGCTCAGATGTCCAGGTTGGACACCTTCAGCGCGTTGTCCTCGATGAAGTCGCGGCGTGGCTCGACCACATCGCCCATCAAGGTGCTGAAGATCTGATCGGCGGCCACGGCATCTTCGATACGCACCTGCAACAGGCGACGCGTGTCCGGATTGACCGTGGTTTCCCACAGCTGTTCGGCGTTCATTTCGCCCAGGCCCTTGAAGCGCTGTACCTGGCGGCCGCGCTTGGCCTCTTCTAGCAGCCAGGCATGCGCCTGGGCGAAGCTGGTGATCGGGTGGGTCTTGTTGCCGCGCACGATCTGCGCGCCTTCGCGCACCAGATCGTGCAGGGCCAGCGAGACCTCACGCAGCGGACGCAGCTCGCCGCTTTCGAACGCGCCCATCGGCAATACCTGGGTGAATTCCTCGCCCATGTGCCTGCGCACCGCCACCAGCGACGCCGAGGCGCCATCGGTGGCCGGGTCGAAGCGCAGCTGGTAGCGCGCCGTACCCAGGGTGCCGCGGTTGAGCACCGCCTGCAGCGCATCCAGGGTGGGATGCACCTCGCCTTCGGCCTGCAGCTTGTCCACATCCAACGGCGGCAGGTCGATCAGCGCGGTGAGCAGCGCCGGGTCGTAGCGGTGTGCGTTGCGCGCGATCGCCTCGTTGGCGCTGGTGAACAGCATCAACAGCTTTTCCAGCGCCTCGCCGGTGATCGGCGGCTCGTCGGTGGCGGGGATCAGCGCCGCGCCTTCGACCGCGTTGCTGGCCAGGTAGGCATTGAGCGCTGCATCGTCCTTCAGGTACAGCTCGCTCTTGCCCTGCTTGAGCTTGTACAGCGGCGGCAGGCCAATGTAGATGTAGCCGCGCTCGATCAGCTCCGGCATCTGCCGGTAGAAGAAGGTCAGCAGCAGGGTCCGGATGTGCGAGCCGTCGACGTCGGCGTCGGTCATCAGGATGATGCGGTGGTAACGCAGCTTGTCTGGGTTGTACTCGTCGCGGCCGATGCCGGTGCCCAGCGCGGTGATCAGCGTGCCGACCTGGTCGGAGGCCAGCATGCGGTCAAAACGCGCGCGTTCAACATTGAGGATCTTGCCGCGCAGCGGCAGCACCGCCTGATTCTTGCGGTTGCGGCCTTGCTTGGCCGAGCCACCTGCCGAGTCACCCTCGACGATGAACAGTTCGGACAGCGCCGGGTCTTTTTCCTGGCAGTCGGCCAGCTTGCCGGGCAGGCCGGCGATGTCCAGCGCGCCCTTGCGGCGGGTCAGGTCGCGCGCCTTGCGGGCGGCTTCGCGCGCACGGGCGGCGTCGACGATCTTGCCGGTGATGGCCTTGGCTTCGTTCGGATTCTCCTGCAGGAATTCCTGCAGGCGCGCACCGAAGGCGTTTTCCACCGCCGGACGCACATCCGAGCTGACCAGCTTTTCCTTGGTCTGCGAGGAGAAGCTGGGGTCGGGCACCTTGACCGAGAGCACCGCGATCATGCCTTCGCGCATGTCGTCGCCGGTGAGCGCGACCTTGGCCTGCTTGGCGATGCCGTTCTGCTCGATGTAGGTGCTCAGCACACGCGTCAGCGCGGCGCGGAAGCCGGCCAGGTGGGTGCCGCCATCCTTCTGCGGGATGTTGTTGGTGAAGCAGTACATGGTTTCCTGGTAGGCGTCGGTCCACTGCAGGGCCACGTCCACCACGATGCCATTGTGCTCGCCGGTCACCGAGATCACGTTCGGGTGCAACGGCGACTTGAGCTGCGCCAGATGCTCGACGAAGCTGCGGATGCCTCCTTCGTAGTGGAAATCGTCGCGACGGCCGTCGCCGCGCTCGTCGATCAGGGTGATCTTGACGCCCGAATTGAGGAACGACAGCTCGCGCAGGCGGCGCGCCAGGATGTCGTAATGGAACTCGACGTCGCTGAAGATCGCCACGGATGGCTTGAAGCGCAGCGTGGTACCGCGCTTGGTCGAGGCTTCCAGCTGCTTGAGCGGGTACTGCGGCTCGCCCAGCGCGTATTCCTGCTGGTAGTGGAAGCCGTCGCGCCAGATGTCCAGCCACAGGTGCTCGGACAGCGCATTGACCACCGACACGCCCACGCCGTGCAGGCCGCCGGATACCTTGTAGCTGTTGTCGTCGAACTTGCCGCCGGCATGCAAAACGGTGAGGATCACCTCCGCCGCGGAGACGCCTTCTTCCTTATGAATGTCGACCGGCACGCCACGGCCGTTGTCGGACACCGCAACCGATCCATCGACCAGGATCTTGACCACGATGTCGTCGGCATGGCCGGCCAGGGCTTCGTCGACCGAGTTGTCGACCACCTCGAACACCATATGATGCAGGCCGGTGCCGTCATGGACATCGCCGATGTACATGCCGGGGCGCTTGCGGACGGCTTCCAGGCCACGCAGCACAGTGATCTTGCTGGAGTCGTAGGTGCCGTTGGGGGTGGGCGAGGTGTTTTGTTCGTCGGTCATGCGTGTGCCGTTAGCTCCACAACACGGGCGCAGGCGGCAGGAGCCGCATCGCACCGTGGGAAAAGGGGGATAGCCCGGAAATTATACCAGTCGGCCCACCTGCGCCGCCGACGGTTACGCGGAGGGCGTCAGCACGGCCACATTGCCGTGTTCCACGTGGAACCGATGCAGCAGCTTGCCGGATTCGGCCAGACCGGGCGGCATTTCGGTTGCGGTGATCAACACCTGCGCTGGCGCGGACGCGAGGCGCTGCAACACGCGTGCCTGGTGGTGGCGGTCCAGCTCCGAACCCAGGTCGTCCAGAGCGATCACTGGCCATTCGCCGCGCTCATGGGCGAAGTCTTCGGCCTGCGCCAGCAGGCAGGCGAGGGCGGTGAGCTTTGCCTGGCCGCGGGAGAGCGCATCCTTGCCCGGCAATGCATCGAAGGCTGGCGCCCAATCGGCTCGGTGCGGTCCCTGCGAGGTGTAGCCGTTCTGGCGATCACGCTCGCGTGCCAATAGCAGCGCGTCGGCCAACGACACCTCATGGCGCTTCCAGCCCGGTGCGAACGTCAGCGCGGATAGCCCGAGCGACGGAGCGATTACGGTGGCGACCGGAATCAGTCGCTCCTGCAGGCGCTCCAGGTAGCGAAGACGACGCGATGTGAGCGTTTCGCCGGATTCGGCGAGTTCATGATCCCAGGCATCGAGCATGCGCGGTTGTGCGCCCTGTTTGAGCAAGGCATTTCGCTGTTTGAGCGCTCGCGCGTAGCGCCGCCACAGCGCCAGGAAGTCAGGTTCCACGTGGAACAGCCCCCAATCGAGGAAGCGCCGCCGCGGCTCACCGCCGCCACTAATCAACACATGGCTGCCGGGCTCGAAGGTCACGACAGCCAGCGCGGCACACAAGGCACCCAGCTGGGCGACATCTTCGCCATCCAGCCGCCCCGTCCATTCCTGGCCGCTATGGCGCAACCCCGCCCGCCGCGTGCGTTCGCCAATCGCGGCGGTTCCCTCGCGCCACTCCACGAAGACTTCCAGATCGCTGGCACCTTGCTGGATCAGCCCGTCGCGTACACGGCCACGAAAGCTGCGGCCGTAGGCCATCAGATGCAATGCTTCCAGCACGCTGGTCTTGCCCGCGCCGTTATCGCCGGTCAGTAGGTTCAAGGAACTGGCGGGGTGGAGGTCGACGGTCTCGAAACGACGAAGTCGATGGATGGACAACCGCACTACGTGCATCGATCGGTCTGCTCTGCGCTGTGATCCGGCATCCCGGTCGGAGCGGAGGATACGTGATCGATGCGGATCCTGCCCGTGCAGACGTGAGGCGACCCTAGGGACAGGCAGGGGACAACCTGTGGATAAAAACCAGGCCAGAGCAGCCGCTCCCGCTTATCCACAGGTTGCGGACCTCTCTACACGGGTCTAGACACAGGGTTTCGAGGCCTAAAAGTAGTTTAAAAACAAACACATAGGGTATTTTCCGGCGAAATCTGGCCCTACCATCACCACCAAGCTCTTAAATTATTTATAGATTTAAAAGCAAAGCGCGATGTGCATAACTCAAAAACCGGCTCAAGGACGCTCACGCCAGACGCAGCTGTACGTACTCGTTCGGAGCGGACCACGGTGTCTTTTATGAACTGATTCAGGCTGGCTCCAGTCAGTGCGACTTCGCTGGACGACAAACCGCAACGTGTATGACCAACTAATCTCACGGGAGCTGCCACAAAACCAGCTTGCCCCAATGCGGTGAGTGACACGAGGAGAAAGCACGTTGTTCCACGTGTATCCCGTGGACCTGCCAACAACGCCTTCGTAACTCGACAGGTCGCGGTTGGGTTTGGCTGCTTGCCCAGAGCGCAGCGATCGCACGCGGCGCGTTCCCTAGGCAAGACAGCTCACTGATCCTTGGGCATGTCTGAAACACAGATGGGCAAAGTATCCGTGCTGACGACAGCAGCGCACCGGGCTGATGCCAGTTTTTTGATATCGCTCGTGTTCCTACTCACGCTCGTCAATCCAAGCAAACGAACCAATGCCCTTGTCCGGTCGTCGAAGTCTGACTATCCGTGAGTGGCGTCTATCGAACCGTTCTTGGCTTGGTAAACGTGCGGCATTGATGCTCTGAGGCTCATGCCCGAAGGCAAAGTAGCTCCGGGTAAGGCACCGACGCATCTGGGCACCCAATACCAGCGCAGAGCGGATGCCCAAGGACGCTCAAGCCTCCCAAAGCCTTACACCGCAACGACTTCAGCACTCTCAATCTTGAAAACGAAAAAGCCCGGCTTTCGCCGGGCTCTTCGTGTTCCACGTGGAACGCGGCGTCAGAGACGCAGCGGCATCACCACATGACGCGACTTCTCGCTGCTAGCCTCACGGACCAGTGCCGACGAGTTCGCATCGCGCAGCTGAATGACCACGTGCTCATCGCGCAGTGCAGACAGCGCGTCGAGCAGATAGTTGACGTTGAAGCCGATGGCCAGATCGTCGACCTTGGTGTCGGCCTCGATTTCTTCCTGAGCTTCTTCCTGCTCCGGGTTGTGTGCGCTGATCTTCAGCTGACCCGGTGACACTTCCACCCGCACGCCACGGTACTTCTCGTTCGACAGGATTGCCGCACGCTGCAGCGATGCACGCAGCGCTTCACGGTCCACCTTGACCTCGCGATCGGCGCCGATCGGGATCACCGCCTCGTAATCCGGGAAGCGGCCGTCGATCAGCTTGGAGGTGAAGGTCACATCGCCACGCTTGACGCGGATATGGCTACGACCGACTTCCAGCTCCACTTCGCGGTCTGCCGCTTCTAGCAGGCGCAGCAGCTCGGTCACGCCCTTGCGCGGCACGATGATCTGGCGCTTGGCACCGCCGGATTTCTCCAGCTCGGTCTCGCACAGTGCCAGACGGTGGCCATCGGTGGCTACGCACCGCAGCAAACCCTCGCGCAGATCAAACAGCAAGCCGTTGAGGTAGTAGCGCACGTCCTGCTGGGCCATGGCGAACGCGGTGCGCTCGATCAGCTCCTTCAACGCCGCCTCTGGCACCGCAACGCGCTCGGTGGCTTCGACTTCGTCCACCGACGGGAAATCGTTAGCAGGCAGCGTGGCCAGGGTGAAGCGGCTACGCCCGGCCTGCACCGTGACCTTGTCGCCGGTCTGCGAGATGGTGACGCGGCTGCCGTCGGGCAGGGCGCGCAGGATGTCGAACAACTTGCGCGCCGGAATCGTGGTTTCGCCGTCCTGCGCGTCTTCCACCATCGTGCGCGAGATCATTTCCACTTCCAGGTCGGTACCGGTCAAGGAGACCTGCCCGTCCTTGACCTGCACCAGCAGATTGGCCAGAACCGGCAGGGTTTGACGGCGTTCGACCACATTGACCACCTGGGCCAATGGTTTGAGGAAGGCTTCGCGCTGCAGTGTAAAACGCATGTGGTTCCGTGCCCCTATGCTTTAAAAGATAATGGAATAAATCAAAAGCTTGGTGGTGATGGTAGGGCCGTTTTCAGCGGATAACCACCATAACTGTTTGTTTCCAAAGACAAATTAGCGCCTGAAAGTCGTTGGACTAGTGCCCCTGGTCTGGCGGTAAAACCTGTGGATAGTTTTCCGCCCGACCTGCGAGGCAACGTTATCCACAGATTCTCCCGCATTTGACCCCAACGTTTCCACGCTTTTCTCCAAGCGGGCCGTCAAGACCGTTGCCGGCTTACTCGCTGAGCTTACGAATCAGCTTTTCCCAGTCCTCGCGCAGCTTGCCGTCGGCCTCCATCAGCGTGCGGATCTGCCGGCAGGCATGCAGCACGGTGGTGTGGTCGCGGCCGGCGAAGGCGTCGCCGATCTCGGGCAGACTGTGTTCGGTCAGCTCCTTGGCCAGCGCCATCGCCACCTGGCGCGGACGCGCCAGCGAGCGGGTGCGTCGCTTGGAGAGCAGGTCCTTCATCTGCAGGCCGTAGTAGTCCGCCACGGTCTTCTGGATGTTGGGGATGCCGATCGCCTGCTGCTGGGCGCGCAACAGGTCGCGCAGCGTCTCCTGGGCAAATTCCACCGTGATCGAGCGGCCGGTGAAGTTGGCGCGTGCCACCAGCGTGTTGAGCGCACCTTCCAGGTCGCGCACGTTGGAGCGCATCTTCTTGGCGATCAAAAACGCCACGTCGTCCGGAATCTCGGCGCCGCGCTCGCGCGCCTTGGCCAGCACGATCGCCGCGCGGGTCTCGAAATCGGGCGGGTCGATCGCCACCGACAGGCCCCAGGCCAGGCGCGACTTCAGCCGCGGCTCCAGGCCTTCGACCTCACGCGGATAGCGGTCGCAGGTCAGGATGATCTGCTGGCGGCCATCGAACAGCGCGTTGAAGGTGTGGAAGAACTCCTCCTGCGTGCGGTCCTTGCCGGCGAAGAACTGGATGTCGTCGATCAGCAGCGCATCGATCTGCTGGAACTGGCGCTTGAACTGGTCCATCGCCTTGTCCTGCAGCGCACGGATCATCGCGCTGAAGAACTGTTCCGAGCGCAGATACATCACCTTGGCGGCCGGATTGGCCTGGCGCAGCGCGTTGCCGGCGGCAAACATCAGGTGGGTCTTGCCAAGGCCGGTGCTGCCGTACAGCAGCAGCGGGTTGTGGGCGCGGTCACCCGGCTTCTGCGCTGCCTGGATCGCGGCGGCCAGACCAAGCTGGTTGCTGCGACCCTCGACGAAGTTGGCGAAGGTGTAGTGCGAATCCAGATTGCCGGCGAACGGCACGATCGGCGCGGCAACCGGTGCGCTGGGCGTGGCCATCGGTGCCGGCTGCGGTTCCGGCGCACGCGGGCGGGAGCCGACCGCCAGCGCCACTTCGCCGTTGCCGACGAAATACGCCACCAGCTCGCGGATCCGCGGCAGGTAGCGCTCGCGGACCTGGTCGACGATGAAGGCGTTCGGCGCATACAGCACGATGCTGTCGCCGCGGTCTTCGGCTTGCAGGGGTTTCAACCAGGTGTGGACGTCCTCGGGCGGGAATTCGGCTTCGAGACGTTCCAGACAGCGGGGCCAAGCATCCATCAAAGTATGATCATCTGTTGCTGGCTGCGGCGCGCAGAAAAGCGCCGTGCTCGCAGCCCGGTAGTGAAAAGAGGATGCGCCAGACTAGCACCGAGGACAGGGTTTTCCCAGACTTATTCACAGGTCCATCCACAGGGCTTGACCGCCATCACCTCCGCTAACATCTGCGGGGAGTTGACCCGGCCCCTGATGGCCCTATAGAATTGCCGGTTCTATTCGTCTCCATTCATGCAGAGGGCCCCATGGCCACCAAGCGTACTTTCCAACCCAGCAACCTCAAGCGAGCACGCGACCATGGCTTCCGCGCACGTATGGCAACTGCCGACGGCCGCAAGATCCTGGCTCGCCGCCGCGCCAAGGGCCGCAAGCGCCTGAGCGCTTGATTGCCGCGCCGCTCCCTGCGGCCGAGGCAGTCCCTAACGTGAACGCATCCAACCCGTGCAGGCGATTTCCTCGCTCTGCGCGGGTTCGTACGCGTGCGCAATATACGGTCGTTTTCGATACTGCACGTCGTACCTCGGACCCGTTGCTCAGCCTGCACTGGCGGACCGGCGATACGCCGCCGCGCCTGGGCATGGCGGTGTCGCGCAAGGTCGACACGCGTGCGGTGGGACGTAACCGGATCAAACGCGTATTGCGCGATGCCATGCGGCATCTGCTGCCCGAGCTTGCCGGCGGCGATTACGTGATTGTGGCGCGCTCCGCAGCCGCAAAAGCGACCAATCCACAGATTCGCGACGCTTTCCTGCGTCTGCTGCGCCGTGCCGGCGCATTGCCCCTGCCTGCTGCGCCCGGCACAATGCCGCCCGCCAGGACGATGCACCCATCCTCCCTTTCCCCGACAGAGCCGGAACCCAGTTCCGACTGAGCGAGTTGCTGCCCGATGAACCAGACCCGTGTTTTCCTGATTTTTGCCTGGCTGATGGTCGCGGCGCTGCTGTGGATGGAGTGGGGCAAGGACAAGGCCGCCGCCAATGCGCCGGTGGTTGCGGCGACGCAGTCGGTGCCGGCTGCGCGCGATCTGGACGCTGCGGCACCGTCGGCCAATGTGCCGGCGGCCCAGGCCATTCCGCAGGCGGGTGTGCCGGGCGCCGTACCGGCGACCAGCACGACTGCCGCGACGCCGGCCGCTGCCGGTGCTGCGCCGGTGATCACCTTGACCTCGGACGTGCTGCGCCTGAAGCTGGACGGCCGCAGCGTGCTCGATGCCGAACTGCTGCAGTTTCCGCAGACCAAGGACGGCACCGCGCCGGTCAGCCTGCTGACCGAAGATGCCGCGCATCCCTATAACGCCACCAGCGGTTGGGCCAGCGAGCATTCGCCGGTACCGGGCGTGGGCGGCTTCCGCGCCGAACAGCCGGGCACCGCGTTCGAACTGGCCAAGGGCCAGAACACCCTGGTGGTGCCGTTTGTGTGGAATGGCCCCAACGGCGTGTCAATCCGCCGCACCTTCACCCTGGAGCGCGGTCGCTATGCGATCTCGATCAAGGACGAGGTGATCAACAAGAGTGGCGCGCCGTGGAACGGCTACGTGTTCCGCAAGCTGAGCCGGGTGCCGACCATCCTCAGCCGCGGCATGACCAACCCGGATTCCTTCAGCTTCAACGGAGCGACCTGGTACAGCCCGCAGGAAGGCTACGAGCGTCGCGCGTTCAAGGACTACATGGACGACGGCGGCCTCAATCGCCAGATCACCGCCGGCTGGGTGGCGTTGCTGCAGCACCACTTCTTTACCGCGTGGATTCCGCAGAAGGACCAGGCCTCGCTGTACGTGCTGAACCAGGACGGCCCGCGCGACGTGGCCGAACTGCGTGGCCCGGCCTTCACCGTGGCGCCGGGCCAGACCGCGACCACCGAAGCGCGCCTGTGGGTGGGCCCGAAGCTGGTCAGCCTGATCGCCAAGGAAGACGTGAAGGGGCTGGACCGCGTGGTCGACTACAGCCGCTTCTCGATCATGGCCATCATCGGCCAGGGCCTGTTCTGGGTGCTGAGCCATCTGCACAGCTTCCTGCACAACTGGGGCTGGGCCATCATCGGCCTGGTGGTGCTGCTGCGTCTGGCGCTGTATCCGCTGTCGGCTGCGCAGTACAAGTCCGGTGCCAAGATGCGCCGCTTCCAGCCGCGCCTGGCGCAGCTGAAGGAGCGTTACGGCGACGATCGCGTCAAGTACCAGCAGGCGACGATGGAGCTGTTCAAGAAGGAAAAGATCAACCCGATGGGCGGCTGCCTGCCGCTGCTGATCCAGATGCCGATCTTCTTCGCGCTGTACTGGGTGCTGGTGGAATCGGTGGAACTGCGCCAGGCGCCGTGGCTGGGCTGGATCCAGGATCTGACCGCGCGCGACCCGTACTTCATCCTGCCGGTGCTCAACATCGCCATCATGTGGGCCACGCAGAAGCTGACCCCGACCCCGGGCATGGACCCGATGCAGGCCAAGATGATGCAGTTCATGCCGCTGGTGTTCGGCGTCATGATGGCCTTCATGCCGGCCGGCCTGGTGCTGTACTGGGTGGTCAACGGCGGCCTGGGTCTGCTGATCCAGTGGTGGATGATCCGCCAGCACGGCGAGAAGCCGAGCAAGATCATCCAGGCCAACGCCAAGTAAGCGCAGTTGCACAGAGCCCGCCGCAAGGCGGGCTTTCTGCATGTCGCCGCAGTTGCTGTCTGCCCTGTTGTCTTCATCGCCAAGGACGCCGTCGTGATGTCATCGCCGCTGTATCGCCTGTGGCTGTGCGCCGCTTGCGCCGGAATGCTGGCGATGGCCGGCTGCGGCAAGCAGACCGCCGGCGAGGCAGCGTCTGCTGCCAGCACCGCTACGCCTGCAGCCACTGGTGCGGCAGCCGAAACCGACAGCGACGACGCACGCGCACTGATCGCGCAGCTGCGCGAGCAACTGGACCGGCATCGCCGCATCATCGTGTTGCTGGCCGATGCGGATGCCCAGACGCCACGCGACCGCGCCACCTCCAGCAGCGTGGGGCAGCAGCTGTTCCATGAAAACCTCCAGCAGCGCGAGCGCATCGCTGCGCGATTCGAGACGGTGCTGACGTCGAACGCAGCGCGTCGCTTCGCAACGATCGCCACGGTGCTGGACGAGATCGAATCGGCACCGGATCTCTACGATGCCGACCGCCTGGCGTTTGCCGAAGTGTTGCGCGACCTGCACGCACGCATTGGCCGCGATTCGGCATTGCCGGCGGTGAAGCTGCATCAGCGCATCGGCGAGGATCTGGAAGCGCTGGACGAGATCGAGCGCAGCTACAACAAGGAACTGACGCAGATTTTCAGCCGCTTCGATCGCAGCCGCGCGATCGTGCCCAAGCGCGAGAAGTGGGACGACTACGTGGCGCATCTGCGCAGCGTGTACACGCGCGAAAAGATCCTGCGCGATCATGGCGTGGTGGAGCCGTACCCGTTCTCCGCACGCGATAGCGACAGTGAGATCTTCGGCCGCGACCTGCCGCCCAGGACGGTGGTGCTGACCTTCGACGACGGCCCGCACAAGGCCTATACCGAGGAGATCGTGGCCATCCTCAAACGCTACGACGTGCCGGGCGTGTTCTTCGAAGTGGGCCGCAACCTGGGCAGCCTGGACGCGCAGGGCAAGCCGACACTCGCGCCGTTATCCAAGATCAGCCACGCGCTGATGGAAGAAGGTTATGCGGTGGGCAACCACAGCCTGACCCATGCGCAGTTGTCCAAGACCACTGGCGATGCGTTGCGCAGCCAGGTGCTGGACACCGACACGTTGTTGCGGGCGGTGGACGACAAGCGTGCGCCGTTGTTCCGGTTTCCGTACGGGGCGCGCAATGCCGAAGGCTTGCAGCTGCTGGGCGAGGCAGGCCTGAAGTCGATCATGTGGAACATCGACTCGATGGACTGGGCCGACCCGGTACCCGAGTCGATCGTGCAGCGCGTGCTCGACCAAGTGAACAAGGAGCAGCGCGGCATCGTGTTGTTCCATGACATCCACGACCGTGCAGTGAAGGCGCTGCCGCAGATCCTGGATCGCCTGATCGCCGATGGCTACCAGTTCGCCGGCTGGAATGGCCGCGAGTTTTCGGTGGCGCACGCGCCCAGCGCGGCGGCCGAGGCAACCGTGACCACCGGCTACGCCAACTCCTGGGCGATCGTGATCGGGATCGACGACTACGCGCACTGGCCCAAGCTCGAATATGCCGCCAACGACGCGCAGGCCATCGCCAGCACCTTGACCGGCCCGTTGGGGTTTCCGTCCTCGCAGGTGATCGTGCTCAAGAACGGGCAGGCCACGCGCAACAATATTCTTGCGGCATTCCACGATCGCCTCGGCGAGGGACGCGCGCAGACCAACGACCGTGTGTTCGTGTTCTTCGCCGGGCACGGCGCCACGCGCCGGCTGGCATCCGGGCGCGACCTGGGCTACATCATTCCGGTCGACTCGGATCCGCAGCAACTGGCCAGCGATGCGATCGCGATGAGCGACCTGCAGAACATCGCCGAAAGCCTGCAGGCCAAGCATGTGCTGTTCGTGATGGATGCCTGCTATAGCGGATTGGGGCTGACGCGCGGCGGGCCGACGTCCGGCGCCTACCTGCGCGAGAACGCGCGACGCATCGCCCGCCAGATGCTCACTGCCGGCGGTGCCGATCAGCAGGTGGCCGACAGCGGCCCGAACGGGCATTCGGTATTTACCTGGGTGCTGCTGCAGGCGCTGGCGGGCAAGGGCGACCTCAATGGCGATGGCCTGATCACCGGGACCGAACTGGCGGCCTATGTCGCACCGGCAGTGTCGGCAGTGTCGGCGCAGACCCCGGCATTCGGCAGCCTGCCCGGCTCGCAGGGCGGGGAGTTCGTGTTCCAGGTACCGAGTGGCGAGGAGTTCCTGACCGCCGGTACCGCGCAGTTGTCTGCCGATGCGATCGCACTCAACGGCCGCGTGGATGCGGCGCGTCCTGCCGCCACCACCAGCGGTGCTGCAACAGCTGCGGCGCCGGTGACGGTCAAGACGCTGCAAGGCGGCGAAGCCAGGCTGGTCTTGCCGACCGCGGTGAAGAGCAGCGACCGCCAACGTGCGCAGCTGGCCAACGAGCGCGGCCTGCAGTTGTACAAGGAAAAACGCTACGCCGAAGCGGCCGAGCAGTTTGCCGAAGCCTTGAAGCTGCGCCCGGATTTCGCCTTGGCCGCCAACAACCTGGGCTTTGTGTACTACCGCCAGGAACGCTTTGCCGAATCGGCGCGCTGGCTGGAAAATACCTTGAAAATCGATCCGTCGCGTGCGGTGGCCTATCTCAATCTCGGCGATGCCTACGCAAAAGCCGGCGATCGCGACAAGGCACGCAAGGCCTACGCCACCTATCTGGAACTGCAGCCGCAAGGCAGCGGCGCCGAGCAGGCACGCACGCAACTGCAACGTCTCTGATCCGCGCAACCTGTCTGCCTATGTCTTCTTCGCCATCGACCATTGTTGCCATCGCCAGCGCCGCCGGAACCGGAGGCATCGGCATCGTGCGCCTGTCCGGGCCGCAGGCGGCGCAGATCGCCGCCGAGCTGGGTGTCCCGAATCTGCAGCCACGGCAGGCACGCTACGCGCGCTTTCGCGATGCGCAGGGCGGGGTGATCGACGATGGCATTGCCTTGTGGTTTCCGGCGCCGCACAGCTTCACCGGCGAGGCGGTGGTGGAACTGCAGGGACACGGCAGCCCGGTGCTGTTGCGGCAGCTGGTGGCGCGTTGCATTGCGCTGGGCGCGCGGCAGGCACGCGCGGGCGAGTTCAGCGAGCGCGCCTTTCTCAATGGCAAACTCGATCTGGCGCAGGCCGAAGCCATCGCCGATCTGATCGCCGCCGGCGATCTGCGCGCGGCACGCGCTGCGCGCAGATCCTTGGACGGTGTGTTTTCGCAACGGGTCGATGCGCTCAGCGACAGCCTCACCCGGCTACGCATCCATGTGGAAGCGGCAATCGACTTTGCCGACGAGCCGCTCGACACCCTGGGAGGGGCGCAGGTGCGCGACGGGCTACAGCAGGCGCGCGCATTGCTGGCGCAACTGCTGCGCGATGCCGAGCGCGGGCGCAAGCTGCGCGACGGCCTGCACGCGGTGCTGATCGGCCCGCCCAATGCCGGCAAGAGTTCCTTGCTCAATGCATTGGCCGGTAGCGAGCGCGCCATCGTCACCGATGTCGCCGGCACCACGCGCGATACCTTGCAGGAAGCCATCCAGCTCGATGGTTTCGAACTCGTGTTGGTCGACACCGCCGGCCTGCGCGAAGGCGGTGATGCGATCGAGCGCGAGGGCATGCGGCGCGCGCGTGCGGAGTTGCAGCGCGCAGACCTGGCGCTGGTGGTACTGGATGCACGCGACCCGCAAGCCGCGCGCGATGCGATCGGCGATGCCATCGATACGGTGCCGCGTCAGCTGTGGATCCACAACAAATGCGATCTGCTGGCCGAAGCCACAGCGCTCGATCGCGACGCGGTCGCGGTCTCGGCGGTGACCGGGCTGGGACTGGAGCAGTTGCACGCCCGGTTGCGCGAGCTTGCGCTGGGCGACGGAGTGGACAGCGTGGAAGGCGAATTCTCCGCACGCACGCGGCATGTCGAGGCATTGCGCCGCGCCGAACAGCATGCAGACGCAGCGGATCTGGAGCTGGGCTTCGAACAGCTCGAACTGGCCGCCGAAGAATTGCGCCTGGCACAGGAAGCACTCGGCGAGATCACCGGCAAGCTGAGCGCCGACGAATTGCTGGGCAAGATCTTTTCGAGTTTTTGTATCGGCAAGTAGACCGCTTACCTGCCGCGACGC
This sequence comes from Xanthomonas sp. NCPPB 2864, assembly GCF_056675615.1. NCBI lineage: Bacteria > Pseudomonadati > Pseudomonadota > Gammaproteobacteria > Lysobacterales > Lysobacteraceae > Xanthomonas > Xanthomonas sp. NCPPB 2864. The sequence goes on along the minus strand of NZ_JBWWVS010000018.1, from coordinate 2,990 downwards.
ATGACGAGCCGATGCAGACGCTGGCTATTGGTGTTCTGCATCAAGGATCAGGGACGGCGACAAGCGCAACGCTTGTACAGCGGGCCACATGCCGATACCGAAACTCGAAGCGAGCGCCCGCAACTGCGCCGCAAAACGCGTCACATCACACCCGGCAACACCGTCTGCAACGCCGCGTTCTCGGCATCGCAGGCTGGCGATGCCGCGGCGGTGGCAGGTTGCTTCGCACGTGCCTTGTCGATCTCGCGGCGCGCAGCGGCTAGATCCTTCTGGAACTCGGGGTTGTCGTGCAGCGCGGCGACGGTGGCGGCGCCCATGATGCGGCCCTGCAGGACGTCACTCTGCCAGTGCACGTTGCAGACCAGGCGGCTGTCGCCGAAGGCGCGGCCGCGGGCGAGCAGGGCGTCGCGCTGGGCGGGGGCCAGCTCGGCCAGGATCAGGCCCCAGCTCCAGCCGATGGCGGTGTGGCCGGAGGGGTAGGAGCCGTTCTTGCGCAGCGCCGCGTCGTCGTCGGGCGTGCACATCGGCTGTTCGTTGCGCATGAACGGGCGTGGCCGCTGGTAACGGGCCTTGGCTGCGCTGGTGCTGGTGCTGGCGTCGCGCATGCTGCGTTCGAGCAGGCGCAGCAGGTGCGGGGTGTGCGCCTGGTCGATCTGGATGCCGAGCGCGCAACTGAAGTGATTGGCGGCCGCCGGGAAACTCAGCGCAGCGTCCTGTGTGGCCAGGTCCCAGCGTGGTGTGCCGCGCAGGGCAAGCATGGATGTGGCGATGGCCTGATCGTTGGCGAGCGCGGCGCTGCCGTCCTGTGGCGGTGGCGGTACCAGGCGCAGGCTGTCGGGCACCTGTGCTTTTTCCAGGTAGCCGTGTGCATCGGTGGCGATCACCGAGCCCGCCGGAGCCGCCTTGTCGCGGGCGCTCGCACTGCCGCATCCCCATGCCAGCACCACGATGGCGACGCTGGTCAGCGTCCGGAAACAAGCGCGAGCAATGCGATCGGACATGCAGCAACCCTCGGACAACACGGATGGATGAGGGCGCAGATTACGACGCGCAGATGACATCTGCATGCCAGCGCAACGCAGCTGCGGCGCGGAATGCGCAGCAGCTGTCGCAGCACTGTCATGTCCCGGTCGCATCGACGCAAGACAGCTGTCGCACGCTTGCCGTCATCTTTTGACTCGTCCCCCCTGCCGCTCATGCCCAAGACCCATCTGTTAAGTGCCGCCGTCCTTACCGCGCTCGTGCTGTCGCCGGCCGCGCATGCCGCCGATCCCGAGGTGACTGCCGATACCGGCACGACCGTGCAGCAACTCGACGCGGTCTCGGTGATCGGCCAGGGCGAAACGCGTCAGGTGCAGCGCATCACCCAGCAGGACATTCCGGTGTTGCCGCCGGGCACCAGCATCCAGAAGCTGCTCAACCGCATGCCGGGCGTCAACGTGCAATCCAACGATGCCTTCGGTGCCAACGAGGAGTCGCAGACGATCAGCCTGCGTGGCTTCAACGGCACGCGCCTGGGCTATACGCTCGACGGCCTGCCGCTGGGTGACAACGCCTACGGCAACTACAACGGCCTCAATATCAGCCGCGCCCTGATTGCGGAAAACTTCGGCGGCGTGGAGCTGGCATCGGGCATCGGCGCACTGGGCACCGCGTCCACCAGCAACCTGGGCGGCACCATCCAGTACTACTCGGCCGATCCGTCCAGCGTGTTCGGCGGGCAGCTGTCGCAGACGGTGGGCTCCGATGCCAACCGGCGCACCTTCCTGCGCGTGGACACCGGCGACTACAACGGGTTTTCGGCGTATCTGTCCGGCATCAATGCCGAAGCCGACATGTGGGCGCGTCCGGAGTCGCCGACCACCACGCGCCAGTTCAATGCCAAGGGCGTGTACCAGTTCGATGGCGGCAAGCTGACCGCGTTCGCCGACACCTCGCGGACCTCGCAGGCCGATTATTCGTATCTGTCCAAGAGCGGCATGGCGCGTGGCCTGGGCTGGGACTGGAACCTGTACGCACCGGACTGGAACCGGGCGTTGGCCGCGGCGTACTGCGCACCGGCCACGCGCAATGCGGCGCGCTGCGGTTTCAGCGGCGGCGTGGACAACATCGACGATGCGTACTACCAGAGCCGCGCGTTGCGCGACGACGATCTGTTCTATGTGGCCGGCGACTTCCAGCCCAACGATGCGATCAGCCTGCACACCCAGGTCTACCACCACGAAAACAAGGGTCAGGGCCACTGGTGGTCGCCGGGCCAGGCGTCCAACCCGGGCACGCCGCAGGCATTGCCGATCTCCATCCGCAGCACCAATTACTGGATCAACCGCACCGGCGGCATCGCCTCGCTCGGCTGGAACCTGGGCCCGCATCACCTCGAAGCCGGGCTGTGGTACGAGCGCAATCACCACGATGTGGAGCGCAATTTCTACTGGATAGACGGGCCGGTCAGCGACGACAAGTTCCTGCAGGATCCCGACCGCAGGCTGTTCTCGCAGAACTACATCATCACCACGCGGCAGTTCTACGTGCAGGGCAACTTCAAGTTCCTCGACGAGCGCCTGAGCGTGGATCTGGGCATCAAGAGCCCGAGCACCGAAATGACCGCGCGCGAAACGCCGGGGCTGGCGGTGGAAGCGCCGGTGGCGACCGGTTCGATCAAGGCCAGCGAGTCGGTGCTGCCGCAGGTCGGTCTGGGCTATCGCATCGCAGACGGGCAGGAAGTGTTCGCCTCGTACGCGGAAAACATCGCCGCGTTCCAGGGCGGCGGCGCCGGTGGTCCGTTGCTGGTGACGCAGGCCTCCTTCGATGCCAGCGTCGGCGCCCTGGAGCCGGAAAAGTCGCGCACCGTGGAAGCCGGTTACCGCTTCGTGCGTGACCGCTTCGAAGCCTCGCTGGTGGGTTACGACGTGACCTTCGACAACCGCCTGCTCTCGCTCAATCCCTGCGCCAGCATCCAGCAGGGCACCACGCCGGCCTGCACCACGCGC
>NZ_JBWWVS010000017.1:0-46750 GCF_056675615.1 Xanthomonas sp. NCPPB 2864 | reverse complement strand
CGCGCGCGCAGAGCATGGCGCTGGAAGCCTGGGACATCTACGAGCGTCTGGGCAGCCCGGAGGGCGAGCTGGCGTTCGCGCAACTGGTGCTGTATCTGGCCAGCACCGCCAAGTCCAATGCCGGCTATGCCGCCTTCAACCAGGCCAAGGCCGAGGTGCGCGCCACCGGCACGCAGGAGGTGCCGCTGCATCTGCGCAACGCGCCGACCAAGCTGATGAAGACGTTGGGCTACGGGCAGGACTATCAGTACGACCACGACGCCGAAGGCGGGATCGCGCTGGACCAGACCGGCTTTCCGGATGCGATGGGCGAGCGGGTCTATTACAACCCGGTGCCGCGCGGGCTGGAGATCAAGCTCAAGGAAAAGCTCGACCGCCTGCGCGCCGCGCGCGAACAGGCGCGGGCTGACAAGGGCGGCAAGCCCACGGCATAATCGGCCGCACAGGAGATGGCATTCCTCCTTGAACCGCATGCACCCTGCGCGCTGATGATGCCTGCCCACCCCCGCCGGGGCGGCAGGTCTGTGCCCCGGCATCCTTTCTCGCTCAGAAAACCGGATGATGCCGACATGCACGACACCTTGTTGAAACCCCCTTTGGCCGCCTGCGGAGTGCGCGCATGAACGCACCGGTGTGGTGGCAGCAATTGCTGTTGGCGATGACCGGCGGTGCGCTGGGCTCCGGCCTGCGCTTTGCCATCGGTGCGTCGTTGCTGCAGCGCTTCGGTAACGGATTTCCGTGGGGCACGCTGACGGTGAATCTGCTCGGCTCGTTCGTCGCCGGCGTGCTGCTGGTCTGGCTGGATGCGCGCGGGCCGGCAAGCTGGCCGTTGCGGGCCTTGTTGATCGTCGGCGTGATCGGCGGGCTGACCACGTTCTCGTCGTTGATGATGGAATGCCTGGTATTCGCACGCACGGATCGGTCCGCGATGATCGGCGTGTATCTGGCCATCACGCTGGTGGCCGGGCTGGCGCTGGTGTTCGCCGGTGCGCGTGCCGGTCAGTGGCTGGTGGCGCGTTAGGCGCAGCTTTGCCGTGTAATCGCGGCAGTGAAGCCAAGGCCGGGATGCGGCGACGTTGCGAGCGTAGATACACACCGACGATTGAATGGCTGGCATGGGTTGGCGCCGCCGGGCGACGGTCAACGTGCGATCAGGAGCCATGCTCGGACGCGACGCCTGGCCGCGTGCCTGTCGGGCGCGCCGACGGATGCATGGTGTCGCTGGCATTCGCTGACGACCGTTTGCACTGGCGCATAAAAAAGGCGTGCTCGCGCACGCCCTGATTGACTGACAGCCTGGTCGGCGTTGCGGGATCGGCCCGGCGGCCGATCCCGCAGTGCATGACTTACAGCGCTTCGATGATGCCTGCCGCGCCCATGCCGGTGCCGATGCACATGGTGACCATGCCGTATTTCTGCTGACGACGGCGCAGACCGTGCACCAGGGTGGCGGCACGGATCGCACCGGTGGCGCCCAGCGGGTGGCCCAGGGCGATGGCGCCGCCGAGCGGGTTGACCTTGGACGGATCCAGCTCGCTGTCGCGGATCACCGCCAACGCCTGTGCGGCGAAGGCTTCGTTGAGCTCGATCCAGTCGATCTGGTCCTTGGTCAGGCCGGCCTGCTTGAGCGCCTTGGGAATCGCCGCGATCGGGCCGATCCCCATCACCTCCGGACGCACGCCGGCCACCGAGAAGCTGACAAAGCGCGCCAGCGGGGTCAGCCCGTAATCCTTGATCGCCTGCTCGGAGGCCAGCAGCACCGCACCGGCGCCGTCGCTCATCTGCGAGGAGTTGCCGGCGGTGACGCTGCCGCCGAACTGGCCGTTGCGGAACACCGGACGCAGCTTGGCCAGGCCTTCGAGCGAGCTGTCGGGGCGCGGGCCTTCATCGGTGTCGATCAGCCGCTTGCGCAGCGCGATGACATTGCCGGCCAGGTCGGGCTGGTGCGAGAGGATCTCGTACGGAGTGATCTCGTCGCGGAATTCGCCGGCGGCAATGGCGGCAATCGCCTTCTGGTGCGAAGCGAGCGCGAATGCATCCTGATCCTCGCGCGAGACCTTCCATTCCTCGGCCACTTTCTCGGCGGTGATGCCCATGCCGTAGGCGATCGCGACGTGGTCGTCGGCAAAGACGTTCGGCGACATGGCGACCTTGTTGCCCATCATCGGCACCATCGACATCGACTCGGTACCGCCGGCCAGCATCAGGTCGGCATTGCCCAGACGGATCTGGTCGGCGGCCATCGCCACGGCCTGGATGCCGGACGAACAGAACCGATTGATGGTCTGGCCGGCCACGCTGTTGGGCAGGCCGGCGAGCAGCACGCCGATGCGCGCCACGTTCATGCCTTGCTCGCCCTCGGGCATCGCGCAGCCGATGATGGCATCGTCGATCCGCGACAGATCGATGCCCGGCGCCTGCGCCACCACCGCACGCAGCACGTGCGCCAGCATGTCGTCGGGACGGGTATTGCGGAACACGCCCTTGGGCGCCTTGCCGACCGGCGTACGGGTGGCGGCGACGATGTAGGCTTCTTGAATCTGCTTGCTCATGGCTATCTCCGATAGCCGGGATTGGGGAGTCGGGATTGGGGATTCGCAACTGCGGATCCTGATTCCTGAATGGTCCTGCCCGGCGGATGAATTTGGTGGAAGCGAGAATGTTGGAGGGCAGGGGAGCCGCTGTTACGAATCCCCAAACCCGAATCCCGAATCTCAGTTCCTCAACGGCTTACCCGTCTTGAGCATGTGCCCAATCCGCGCCTGGGTCTTTTCCTGCTGGGCCAGTTCGACGAAGTGCTTGCGCTCCAGCTTGAGCAGCCATTCTTCGTCGACCAGTGCGCCGCGATCGACTTCACCGCCACACATCACCGTGGCGATGCGGGTGGCGATTTCATAGTCGTAGTCGCTGATGAAGCGGCCTTCCAGCATGTTGACCAGCAGCATCTTGAAGGTGGCGATGCCGACGTCGCCGGCGACCTGGATGCGGCGTGCCGGCAGCGGGGCGCGGTAGCCGCCTTCAGCCAATGCGCGCGCTTCGGCCTTGGCGATGTGCAGCGCCTCGAAGCTGTTGAACACCACCTTGTCGGTGGCGCGCAGCAGGCCCAGCTCCTTGGCATTGACCGCCGAATTGGAGACCTTGGCCATCGCGATGGTTTCGAAGGTCTTCTTCAGCTCGGCGAACACATCGCCGCCCGGACCTGCGGCCTGCGAGGCGCGCACGGCGATTTCCTTCAGGCCACCGCCGGCCGGCAGCAGGCCGACGCCAGCTTCGACCAGGCCGATATAGCTTTCCAGCGAGGCCACGGTCTTGGCGCTGTGCATCTGGAACTCGCAGCCGCCGCCCAGCGCCAGCCCGCGCACGGCCGAAATCACCGGCACCTGCGCGTACTTGATGCGCTGGCTGGTGGCCTGGAAGTTGGCGACCAGCGCTTCGAATGCATCGACCTTGCCGGCCTGCAGCAGACCCAGCGCGCCGGCCAGATCGGCGCCGGCGGAGAAGGGCTCCTTCTGCTGCCAGATCACCAGCCCGGCGAAGTCCCTCTCGGCGCGGCCAACGACCTCCTGCAGGCCATTGAGCACGTGATCGGAGACGGTGTTCATCTTGGTCTTGAAGCTGACCACGGCGATGTCGTCGCCGTCATGCCACATGCGCACGCCGTCGTTTTCGAACACCGTCTCGCCCGGCGAGAACTGCTCGCCCAGCAGCGGATCGGGGAAGCGCTGGCGCTTGTACACCGGCAGTGCCGAGCGCGGCAGCTTGGCGTCGCGCGCCGGGCTGTACGAGCCTTCGGACGCATGCACGCCGTCGCGGCCGTCGAACACCCAGTTCGGCAGCGGCGCGCTGCTCATGCTCTTGCCGTTGGAGATGTCTTCGGCAATCCACTGCGCTACCTGCTTCCAGCCGGCGGCCTGCCAGGTCTCGAACGGGCCGAGCGACCAGCCGTAGCCCCAGCGGATCGCCAGATCCACGTCGCGCGCGGTCTCGGCGATATCGGCCAGGTGATAGGCGCTGTAGTGGAACAGGTCGCGGAAGGTAGCCCACAGGAACTGCGCCTGCGGGTGCTGGCTCTCGCGCAGTTTGGCGAACTTCTCGGCCGGGTTCTTGATCTTGAGGATCTCGACCACTTCCGGCGCCGCGCTGCGATCGGCGGTTCTGTAATCCTGCTTCTCCAGGTCCAGCACCACGATGTCCTTGCCGACCTTGCGGAAGATGCCGGCACCGACCTTCTGGCCGAGCGCGCCCTTGCCGATCAGCGCCTCCAGCCACTTGGGCGACTTGAAGTACTGGTGCCACGGATCGTCGGGCAGGGTGTCGCCCATGGTCTTGATCACGTGCGCCATGGTGTCCAGGCCGACCACGTCCGAGGTGCGGTAGGTCGCCGACTTCGGGCGCCCGACCAGCGGGCCGGTCAGCGCATCGACTTCATCGAAGCCCAGCCCGAACTCGGCGGTGTGGTGGATGGTGGACAGGATCGAGAACACGCCGATGCGGTTGCCGATGAAGTTCGGGGTGTCCTTCGCATACACCACGCCCTTGCCCAGCGTGGTGACCAGGAAGCTTTCCAGTCCTTCCAGCACGGCCTTGTCGGTGCCCTTGGCGGGAATCAGTTCGGCCAGGTGCATGTAGCGCGGCGGATTGAAGAAATGCACGCCGCAGAAGCGGTGGCGCAACTGCTCGGGCAGCACGTCGGAGAGCTTGTTGATGCCCAGGCCCGAGGTATTGGAGGCCAGCACGGCGTGATCGGCCACGAACGGGGCGATCTTCTTGTACAGGTCCTGCTTCCAGTCCATGCGCTCGGCAATCGCTTCGATGATCAGGTCGCAATCGCGCAGCTGCTCCAGACCGCTTTCATAGTTGGCCGGCGTGATCGCCTCGGCCAGGGCCTTGCTGGCGAGCGGGGCAGGGCTGAGCTTGCCGAGGTTGGCGATGGCCTTGAGCACGATGCCGTCGGCAGGACCTTCCTTGGCAGGCAGGTCGAACAGCACGGTGTCGACACCGGCATTGGTGAGGTGCGCGGCGATCTGCGCGCCCATGACGCCGGCACCGAGCACGGCAGCACGACGGACTAGCAACGGATTGGACATAGCGATGAGCCTTTGGTGTGAGCGACTACGGTGTGGAATGGGTACGGAAACCGGGTTCCGCAAAACGAATCAATTCGCGCGCGGCGCGCGCGCGGTGGTCGGCCTCGCTGACCCCGGCCGGGCGCTTGATCAGTCCGAAATCGGCCATCGCATAGGTGAGCGCACCGGCCAGGAAATCCAGGCGCCAGTACAGCTCTTCCTTGCTCAGGCCCGGCACGCAGGCAGCGATGGCCTTGCCGAACTCGCGCAGCACATGCCCGTAGTGGTCGGACAGGAACTTGCGCAGGTTGTCGTTCTTTTCAGCATAGGCGCGCGCAATCACCCGCACGAACGCGCCGCCGCTCTGGCGGTCCTGCGCCATTGCCAGCGCCGGCTCGACGAAGGCCGCCAGCACCGCAGTGAGCTCGCCCGGCTGTGACTTCCTGGCCGCCTCCAGTTGCTGCAGGCGCGCGGCGGTCATCTCGTCCATGCGGCGACGGAACACTTCGTTGACCAGGTTTTCCTTGGACCCGAAGTGGTAATTGACCGCCGCGATATTGACGTCGGCCTGGGTGGTCAGCTGGCGCAGAGAGGTTCCCGCGAAGCCATGCTGGGCGAACAGCTCCTCGGCCGCGCCGAGGATGCGGTCCTTGGTGGAGAAGTGGGCGGGCTTGGGCATGCGCGGGGCGGAACTCAATCAAACGATTGTTTGAGTCTACGGGCTGGACGCTGTGGCGGTCATGCGGCAACGCAGCACGATTCAGGGGGCGGTGTGCAAATGCAGCGACGAAGGGATAGAATTGACCATCGCAAAGAAGCCTAAGCCCGCGTTTTGACGCGGGTTTTTTTCATGATAACCTCGGGCCTTCAGTGGCCCGCCCAACGGAGATCCTCCCATGGCGCTGGAGCGCACCCTGTCCATCATCAAGCCCGACGCCGTTGCCAAGAACGTCATCGGCGAAATCTACAGCCGTTTCGAGAAGGCCGGCCTGAAGATCGTGGCGTCCAAGTACAAGCAGCTGTCGCGTCGCGAAGCCGAAGGCTTCTATGCCGTGCACCGCGAGCGTCCGTTCTTCAACGCGCTGGTCGAGTTCATGATCTCCGGCCCGGTGATGATCCAGGCGCTGGAAGGCGAGAACGCCGTTGCCGCACACCGTGACCTGCTGGGCGCGACCAATCCCAAGGACGCTGCGCCGGGCACCATCCGCGCCGACTTCGCCGACTCGATCGATGCCAATGCCGCCCACGGCTCGGATTCGGTCGAGAACGCTGCCAACGAAGTCGCGTATTTCTTTGCCGCCACCGAAGTGGTCTCGCGCTGAGGCCGAGAGAGTCGAATCGTGAATGAGGTCGTGATCCCCTCCGTGCTGCAGGACGTTCCCGTCCGTACCCCGGAACTGCGCAAGCAGAACCTGCTCGACCTCGACCGCGAGGGACTGGAGCGCTTCTTCGCCGACACGCTCGGCGAAGCGCGCTACCGTGCCCATCAGGTGATGAAGTGGATCCACCATCGCTACGTCACCGATTTCGACCAGATGACGGACCTCGGCAAGGCGCTGCGTGCGAAGTTGCACCAGCACGCCGAGGTCCTCGTCCCGAATGTCGTGTTCGACAAGCCGTCCACCGACGGGACCCACAAGTGGCTGCTGGCCATGGGCACCGACGGCAAGAACGCGATCGAAACCGTCTACATCCCCGACAAGGGCCGCGGCACGCTGTGTGTGTCGTCCCAGGTCGGCTGCGGTCTGAACTGCACCTTCTGTTCGACTGCCACCCAGGGCTTCAACCGTAACCTCACCACCGCCGAGATCGTCGGGCAGGTGTGGGTGGCGGCGCGCCATCTGGGCAACGTGCCGCACCAGCAGCGCCGCCTCACCAATGTGGTGATGATGGGCATGGGCGAGCCGCTGATGAATTTCGACAACGTCGTGCGCGCGATGAGCGTGATGCGCGACGACCTGGGCTACGGCCTGGCCAGCAAGCGGGTGACGCTGTCGACCTCGGGCCTGGTGCCGATGATCGACCGGCTCTCGACCGAAAGCGATGTCTCGCTGGCGGTCTCGCTGCATGCGGCCAACGACACGCTGCGAGAAAGCCTGGTGCCGTTGAACAAGAAATACCCGATCGCCGAGCTGATGGAATCCTGCGCGCGCTATCTGCGCGGCAACAAGAAGCGCGATTCGGTCACCTTCGAATACACCTTGATGAAAGGCATCAACGACCAGCCCGAGCATGCGCGCCAGCTGGCCAGGTTGATGCGTCAGTTCGACAATGCGGTGCAGTCCAAGGACGCCGGCAAGGTCAACCTGATTCCGTTCAATCCATTCCCGGGCACGCGTTACGAGCGTTCCGGCGAAGCCGAAATCCGTGCCTTCCAGAAGATCCTGCTCGACGCACAAGTGCTGACGATGGTCCGGCGGACCCGTGGCGACGATATCGACGCCGCCTGCGGGCAGCTCAAGGGGCAGGTTATGGACCGCACCCGTCGTCAGGCGGATTTCCTGCGCACCCTGGAAGGGCAGGCCGGTCGAGATGCGGCAGCGTGATCTAGCAGCCATGGCGGCTGTGGCGATCGCACTGTGCGCGGTCGGCTGCGGTGGTCGCAATGCCAAGGCCGGCTCGGTCCAGACGGTCGAGGAGGTCGCGCAGGTGCATTCGTTCCGCGACAGCACCGCGACAAAGAATCGTCTGGCGGTGCAGGAGAAGCTGGGCCTGGCCAATAACCGGCTGCAGACAGGCGACTACGTCGCTGCCGAAGAGCAGGTCCGTGCAGCCTTGAAGAAAGATCCCCAGTCGGTGGATGCCATTGGTCTGCTGGCGCTGATTCAAGGCGCCAAGGGCGATGTTGCCGGCTCCGGTGCGTCATACCGCCGGGCCGCGGAGCTTGCGCCGCAGCGCGGCGATGTCCTGAACAATTACGGCGCGTGGTTGTGCGCGAACGGCTCGCCGGCCGAATCGCTGATCTGGTTCGATCGCGCCCTGACCGACAGAAACTACGCATCGCCAGCCTCCGCGTTGGGCAATGCAGGTGGCTGCGCACTCAAGGCCGGGCAGCCGCAGCGGGCGGTCGGCGACTTGCGCAAGGCGCTGGAACTGGATCCGCGGAATCCATACGCACTCGAGTCGATGGCGCGCTCCGAGGTAACCAATCGCAATTATTTCGAAGCGCGTGCGTTTATTGAACGACGGCTTGCGGCTGCACCGGCAACCGCTTCCGTGTTACAACTCGCCATTCAGATTGAGCAAGGGCTAGGCGACAAGGTAGCTGCCAGCCGTTATCAACAGCGGTTGGTCAAGGAATTTCCTGACGCAGCGACCGCTAACCCCGGGGCCAATGCATTGTGATCAGTGATTCCAATCCGAACCCTTTCGAGCAGGAAAAGGGCTGCGGACAGCATTTGCGCGATGCGCGCGAAGCGGCAGGTCTGAGCGTGGACGAAGTCGCCGGCAAGCTGCGCATGCCGGCGCACGTGGTGCGCTCGCTGGAGCAGGAAGACTGGCAACGCCTGGGTGCGCCGGTCTTCGTGCGCGGTCAGTTGCGCAGCTATGCGCGCTTGCTGCATGTGGACCTGGAGCCGCTGCTGCAGCAGGCGGCGATTGCGCCGATCGAGCCGGTCAAGCTGGTCAGCCACACGCATACGCCGCGGGCGCGGCGCATCCTGGAAAGCACGGCGCGCAAGGCGATGTATGTGGTGATCACCGGTGTGTTCGCGGTTCCGGTGTGGTACGCGACCCGTTCGCATCTGGATGGCAAGGCGCCCAGCACGGTATCGCTGGACAGCATGCCGGAAGCGCCCGGGGCCGGCACCCCGGCCAACGCTGCCACGCAGCCGGCCAGCGCGCCGCGCGAGCAGCCGGCGCCGTACATCGCGTCGATGACGCCGGTGCCTCGGGCCACGCCCGAGGTCGAGACCCCTGCAGCCTCGGCCGCCAGTGGTGGCAGTTTGTCGTTGAGTTTCAGCGGCGACAGCTGGGTGCAGATTCTGGCACCGGATGGCAGCGCGGTCGAAAAGGCACTGGTGCGTGCCGGCGAGCGTCGCAGTTATTCGCCAGGGCAGGTGGGCCGCATCGTGCTGGGTAATGCGTCGGCGGTAGAGGTTCAGCAAGGCGGCAGTATCGTCGATGTGAAACCGTTCCAGCGCGCTAACGTGGCCCGTTTTGCGGTATCCTCCGATGGCTCCGTGGTACCTGCTTCCGAGTGAAGCGGACTGCGGTTTTTCATTTTTCCCTATTGATGTTCCGCGCCTCCGGGATGACGGAGCGAGAGTACGCATGGCGATCGACGATCTGCTGGACGAACACGAACAAGGCGAACGCGTTCGTTCCTGGTTGAGAAAGAATGGCGCAGGGCTGGTAGGCGGCATCGTGGTGGGCCTGGCCCTGATCCTGGGCTGGCAGTGGTGGCAGAAGCACACCGCCACCCAATCGGTGGAAGCCAATACCCGTTACGAAGCGGTGGTCAAGTCCATCCAGGGCAAGGACCTGGACAAGGCGGCCAAGGACATCGTGGCGCTCGATGACGGCAAGGGCGGTGTCTACGCCGAACTGGCTGCATTGCGTCTGGCCAAGGCCCAGGTGGATGCCGGCAAGCATGCCGAAGCGATCAAGACCCTGCGCGACGTGCCGGCCGAAGGCGAGCTCAAGCAGATCGTGCAGCAGCGCCTGGCGCGTGTGTTGACCGAAAGCGGCAAGCCGGACGAAGCGATCAAGCTGCTGGCCGATGCGCAGGACCACACCAGCCTGGAGATCCGCGCCGATGCGCTGGTCGTGCAGGGCAAGCCGGACGAAGCGCGTGCGCTCTACGCCAAGGCCCTGACCACGGTGGACGTGGCCTCGCCGCAGCGCCGTTTGCTGGAAACCAAGCTGATGGATGTGGGCGGCAAGGTGCCCGATCCGGCGGAGCCGATTTGATGAAGCAGGTTGATATGTACAAGCGCATTGCAATGATCGCCCTGATGGGGGTGTCGCTGGCTGGTTGCAGCACCGTCAAGGGCTGGTTTGCCGGGAAGGACGCTGCTGCCAAGAAGGCGCAGGAACCTGCCGAGCTGGTCAAGTTCGAGCCGTCGGTCAAGGTCGACAAGATCTGGTCCACCGGCGTGGGCAAGGGCGAAGGCCATATCGGCGTGCGCCAGCGTCCGGCGGTGGCCGATGGCAAGGTGTACGCCGCGGCGATTACCGGCGGCGTGCAGGCGCTGGACCTGCAGACCGGCAAGCGCGTGTGGGAATACAAGCCCAAGAAGGAAGAGCGTAACGATCGCAAGTTCAAGCAGCGCCTGTCCGGTGGCCCCGGCGTCGGCGAAGGCCTGGTGGTGATCGGCACCCTGTCTGGCGACGTGATTGCCTTGAACCAGGCTGATGGCACCGAAAAATGGCGTGCCAAGGTGCCGAACGAAGTCATCGCCGCACCGGCGATTGCACAGAACCTGGTGTTGGTGCGCAGCAACGATGGTCGCGTCAGCGCCTTCGACGCGGCCACCGGCGAGCGTCGCTGGTTCCATGCCGAAGAAGGCCCGACCCTGTCGGTGCGCGGCAATGCGCCGATCGTGACCGGCCCGGGCGTGCTGTTCGTCGGCAACGACAGCGGCACCTTGAGCGCCCTGGCGCTGCAGGACGGCCGCCCGTTGTGGGAACAGGCGATCGGCGTGCCGGAAGGCCGCACCGAGCTGGAGCGTATGGCCGATGTGGACGGCGCCCCGGTGCTCGATGGCACCACGCTGTATGCGACCAGCTTCAAGAACGAAACCCTCGCACTGGAAGGCCCGAGCGGCCGTCCGCTGTGGACGCGCGATCACGGCGGCGCCGGTGGCGTTGGCGTGTCGTCGGCAGTGGTGGTGGTCTCCGACAACGCCGGCTCGGTGTGGGGCCTGGACAAGAGCAGCGGGGCGGCGATGTGGTCGCAGGCCGCGCTGGCGCGTCGCTCCCTGACCGGTGTGGCCATCCAGGGCGATTACGCCGTGGTCGGCGATTACAAGGGCTATCTGCACTGGCTGAAACTCAGCGACGGTGCACTGGCCGCGCGCGCTCGCGCTGGACGCGACACGCTGCTGGCGCAGCCGATCGTCGTGGACGGCATTCTGTTGGTACAAAACACCGATGGCGATATCACCGCCTTCCGGTTGGCACAATAAGGACTTCGCGATGCTGCCCCTGGTCGCCCTGGTCGGACGGCCCAATGTCGGCAAGTCCACCATCTTCAATGCGCTGACGCGCACCCGTGACGCGCTGGTCCACGACCAGCCCGGCGTCACCCGCGACCGTAACTACGGGGTCTGTCGTCTCGACGAGGAACGCCCGTTCATCGTCGTCGATACCGGCGGTATTGCCGGTGACGAGGAAGGCCTAGCCGGCGCCACCGCGCGGCAGGCCCGCGCCGCTGCCGGCGAGGCCGATCTGGTGCTGTTCGTGGTCGACGGCCGCGAAGGCGCCTCCTCGCTGGACGACGAGATCCTGGCCTGGCTGCGCAAGCTGGCGCGGCCGACCGTGCTGGTCATCAACAAGATCGACGGCACCGATGAGGAAACCGTGCGCTCGGAATTCGCGCGCTACGGGTTCTCCGATGTGGTGGCGTTGTCTGCCGCACATCGGCAGGGCATCGACGAACTGCTTGAGGAAGTCGGCGCACGTCTGCCCGAGGAAGGTGCCGGCGAGCTGCTGGATACCGACCCGGCGCGTGTGCGCATCGCCTTCGTCGGCCGCCCGAACGTGGGCAAGTCGACGCTGGTCAATCGCCTGCTCGGCGAAGAACGCATGATTGCCTCGGAAGTGCCGGGTACCACGCGCGATTCGATCGCCGTGGACATGGACCGTGACGGGCGCCAGTACCGCTTGATCGATACGGCCGGCCTGCGTCGCCGCGGCAAGGTCGAGGAGGCGGTGGAGAAGTTCAGCGCGTTCAAGACGCTGCAGGCGATCGAGCAATGCCAGGTTGCGGTGCTGATGCTCGATGCCGGCGAAGGCGTCACCGACCAGGACGCGACCATTCTGGGCGCCATCCTGGACGCTGGCCGCGCCCTGGTGGTGGCGATCAACAAGTGGGACGGGCAGAGCGACTACCAGCGTGCGCAGGCCGAAGACCTGCTGGCGCGCAAGCTGGGCTTTGTCAGCTGGGCCGAGGCGGTGCGGATTTCCGCGCTGCACGGCTCGGGCATGCGCGAGCTGTTCCAGGCGATTCACCGTGCACATGCGTCGGCCACGCACGAATTCAGCACCAGCGAAGTCAACCAGGCGCTGGAAATCGCCTACGAGACCAATCCGCCGCCGAGCATCCGTGGCCACGTCTCCAAGCTGCGTTACGTGCATCCGGGTGGCGCAAATCCGCCCACCTTCATCGTGCACGGCACGCGCCTGAAGGTGCTGCCGGAGTCGTACAAGCGCTATCTGGAAAACTTCTTCCGCAAGCGCTTCAAGCTGGTTGGTACGCCGGTGCGTTTCATCTTCCGCGAAGGTGCCAATCCGTACGAGGGCAAGAAGAACACGCTCACCGAACGGCAGGTGGCGCGCAAAAGACGGTTGATGAAGCACGTCAAGGGCAAGTAAGCAGGGAACGGCCCGTGCCTGGCCAATGATCGTCAGATGGAGTGGCCGCAGCGCCTGCAACTGCCGTGGTCCAGTGCCGCGAGCTACGCCAGGAAGGTGCAGTGATTCCTTCTGGCATCTGCACTGGCAGTGCCTGGCGTTCTGAGTCGTCGTGGTGCACTGGTATCCTGCGTGCCATGACCGACTATCCCTCCCGCATTCCCTATGCACAGGCGCTGCAGATCCTGCAGGCCGTCGCTGCCAACAGCCGTCCGCCCGACGAGAACATCGCCACCTCGCGTGCCGACGGGCGGATCAGCGCTGCCGATCTGATCGCACCGATCGCGTTGCCGCCCTTTGCCAACAGCGCAATGGACGGCTTCGCGTTGCGGCATGCCGATGTCGCTGGCGGCGATGCGTCGTTGCAACTGGTCGGCGAACAGTTCGCTGGCGAGCGTTGGACCGGCACGCTGAGCGCCGGCCAATGCCTGCGCATCACCACCGGGGCGCCGCTGCCCGATGGTGCCGATACGGTGATCCCGAAAGAAGATGCGCAGGAACGCGATGGCGTGGTGCGTTTCAATAGCATGCCTGCGCCGGGTGCGGCGGTGCGTCTGGCCGGCAGTGACGTGCGCGCGGGCGATCTGGTGGTGCAGAGCGGCCAGGTGTTGACGCCTGCGCGGATCGGACTGGCGGCTGCGCTCGGCCTGTCGCGGCTCGCGGTGGCGCCGCGGCCGACCATTGCGGTGCTGGCCACCGGCGATGAGCTGGTGGAGCCGGGCATGCCATTGGGGCCGGGACAGATCTACAACAGCAACCGCGACATGCTGATGGCGCAGCTGCGGGCACTGGGCTACGCGCCGACCGCATGGCCGACCCTGCCGGACGATCCGCAACGCATCCGCACCATGCTGGAGGACGCGGCTGCGGCGTTTGATGTGGTGATCACCTGCGGCGGCGTCTCGGCTGGCGAAAAGGATTACCTGCCGCGCCTGATCCAGGAGCTGGGGCGGATCCATTTCTGGCGTGTGCGTATGCGGCCGGGTATGCCGGCGGTGCTGGGCCAGATCGGCCGCTGCCTGGTACTGGGTCTGCCGGGCAATCCGGTCTCGGTGCTGGCGACGCTGATCGCCTACGGCGTGCCGCTGCTGGATGGCCTGCAGGGACGTAGCGAGCCGCGCCCGCTATGGCATGCGGCCCTGGCCAGTCCGTGGGAAAAACGCCACGAGCGCCTGGAGTTCCTGCGCGGGCGGCTGGAGTGCGGCGAAGACGGGCGTCTGACGGCATTGCCGCATCGTGGTGATGCATCGCACCTGCTGCGTGGCGCGGCCGACAGCAATGCCTTGATCGTGTTGCCCGAGCAGGCACGGCGTTTCGAGGCGGGCGAGAGCGTGCGGGTGATTCCTTACGCGCTTTGAGCGTTTGGTACAGCACGCGCGACAAACAGCAGGGCCGCGCTCGCCGCCAGGCGGGCGCTATCGGATGCAGGCCGGTCCTTCGCGGCTTCGGCACTGAACGCCGACGGTGCGTGACGTGATGGCAGCCACGGAGGGCGCACGCAGTGGCAGACTGCCCCGTCCACGTCACGCGCAGGAACGTGGCGGCCTGATGCGAAGCGACAACCAGCGCCGATCGGTCGCGCTCAGCCGACGGCGCTGCCGCAGAAGGCGGCGTAATCGGCATATCCGGTGAATGCGGCACCGGGAGCACACACCGGGCAATGCGGGTCGGGCGGCAGCCGGATTTCGCGAAAGCGCATTGCCAATGCATCGAAGCTGAGCAGGCGCCCGGTGAGGGTCTCGCCGATGCCCAGCAGCAACTTGATCGCCTCGGTGGCCTGCAGCAATCCGATCACTCCGGGCAGCACGCCCAGCACGCCGGCCTCGGCACAGCTGGGGGCGAATTCGGGCGGCGGCGGCTCGGGAAACAGGCAGCGATAGCACGGTGCATGGCCGCGCTTGCGGCCGGCATCGAACACGCTCAATTGCCCTTCGAACTGCTGTACCGCGCCGTAGACCAGCGGTTTGCCGAGTTTGACGCAGGCATCGTTGAGCAGATAGCGCGCAGGAAAATTGTCGGCGCCGTCGACCACGACATCCACGTCCTTCAGCAGGGCTTCGACATTGTCGGCAGTCACGCGTGCCTGCAGCGCCTCGACCTGCACGCGTGGATTGAGCGCAGCAATGCGCTGCGCGGCCGAGCTGACCTTGGCGACGCCGACGCTGTCTTCCACATGCAGGATTTGGCGCTGCAGATTGCTGCGGTCCACCACATCGTCATCGGCGATCCGCAGGTGGCCGACGCCGGCGGCAGCCAGATAGAACGCCGCCGGCGAGCCGAGCCCACCTGCACCGACCAGCAACACGCGCGACTGCGCCAGGCGCTGCTGGCCTTCCAGACCGACCTGCGGCAGGCGCAGATGGCGCGAGTAGCGCTCGAGAAAATCCTGCTCGTCCGGCGGCAGGGTAGGGCGCACCAAGGGAAGGCCGGCGCCGGTCCATGCGGCGGTGCCACCGAGCACCGAAGACACCTGCGTATAGCCGTGCGCGCGCAAGATCTCCGCCGTGTGTGCCGAGCGCTTGCCGCTCTGGCAGATCAGCACGATCTCGCGCGTCTGCTCCGACAGATGCTGTGCGGGTGCGGTTTCCAGATCGTGTTGCGCAATCGCCAACGCGCCTTCGGCCTGGCCGCCGGCACGCTCGTGCAACTGCCGGATGTCGATCAGCAAGGCGCCTTGCAGGGCGCGCAGGCGGGCGTCTGCAGGGGAGATATCGTGGCTGCTCATGGCTCCATTGTCGCGCAAACGCAGGCCGTGCGATGCACAGGACTGCCATGTTGGCATCAGGCTCACCAGCACGGCGGTAGCGTGGGCACACAAGGAGACCCTCAATGACCCCCGATATCGACGCGCAATTGAAACAACTTGCCGATGCACTGCCTGATATTCGTCGCCAGCATCCGGACGATTTCTGGGATGTATTCCACGCACGTGCAGAGAAGATCACCGCTGCCGCAGAGTCGCAGGAGCAGGCGGCGCAAATCGTCAAGCGCATCGACGACATCCTGTCGGCGCATCAGTTGGGCCCTGCGGATCCAGGCGCCTGACCCGGCGGGCCTTGCTACGTGCAGTCTTGCAAGTGCGCATTCGCAGTCCTGAATGCTGGATATTCCAAGGCAGCCGGACGGCTCGAGCCATGTTCCGTGGGAACGGGAGCCGGTTGCTCAGTGTGCCAGCACCGTCCTAAGTCGCCCAACACGGATGCCATGCCACCTTCACTCCATGTGAAGCGCACTGCGGTGCAGCACGGTTTCCTCTCCAGCTTTCGACGCCGGTACGACGATTAGGTCACGCAACCAGGTCCAGCATGCAGGCACACCTTCTGGCTGGAGATCCATATGAAAGTACGTCACCCGATGTTTGCGGCGCTGACCCTGTGTCTAGGCATCACCGCCGCTGCGCATGCGCAGAATGCAACGCAGGCCGGCATGCCCGCCAGTGCCCAGCAACAGGCGGGCACTAATTCCCCGAGCGCGAAGGAGCGTGAGGCGCTAGGCACCCTGAGCGCCATCAACACCAGTGAAATCGGTGCGGCCAATCTCGCGCTGCAGAAGCAGGTGCAAGGTGGCGTGCGCGACTATGCGATGCAGATGGTCAAGGAGCATACCGACAACAATCAGAAGCTAGCCAAGTGGTCGCCGGACCTGTCTGCTGCCGCTGCCAAGGCGCAGATGAGCAAGGGCAAGACCGAACTGGCGATGTTGCAGAAGCTCGATACCAAGGCCTTCGAGGCTGCGTACGTCACGGCAATGGTCAAGGACCACACCGATGCGCTGGCGGCGCTGGACAAGCAACTGATTCCTGCGGCCAAGACGGCACAGGTGCTGGCGCATCTGCAGACCACGCGCAGCCATGTCGCCGAGCATCTGGCGGCTGCCAAGACGCTGCAGGCCAGCAGCAAGGGTGCTGGGCGCTGAGGCATGTCTGGCTTACCGGCAACACCGGGTGCCGCTGTTGAAGACCCCATGAAGCGGATGCGTCGCCTGATCATCCGGGCCGAGCCGCACCAGATCCTGGATGCGTGGTGCGATGCCAATGTGCAGCGACGCATCCTGCGTGGAGTGGCGGAGCTGGTCGCTGGCGATGGGCATGCATCACGCTGGGCGCTGCAGGCCACCTGGTGTCGGCGCGGCGTTGTCGGGCTGCAGCGTGGTGAGGCGCGCCTGGGTGAATCGGTGCGTTACCAGGTTGATGGCGGTCGCGGCCTGCAGCTGGGCGTGTTGCTGCATGTGCAGACTGCGCCTGGATGCGAGGGCAGTTGTGTCACGTTGAGCCTGCAGGGTGCAGATGAGCGAGAGCGCGCTGGGCCATCGGTCGAGCGCATGCAGCGTGTCGGGCATCTGTGGATGGGCAAGGCGTTACGGCGCCTGCGTGACGGTATGGACGTGTGAGATCGCGTCCGCTCGTCCGCACCTTGTCGATGGACTTCGAATGCCTGGCCCCCCGATTGCAGTTGCTACGGGCGGCCAGGTCTTGAGGGTTCAGTCGGATGGGGTGCTCGCGTCGACCACCCCGGGGAGCGGTTCGGCATTGCCGAAGTGTGGCCGCAAGGCATCCACTCCGTGCTGCGGCCTGGCCAGCGGGGTCAGGTCCTGGCGATTGGCGCGACGTTGCGCGGTAGAGAACGTGGCCAGCTTGTCGCGCTGATCGATCAGCGGTTGCTGCACCTCGCCATCGCGATTGAACGACCAGGCCAGCATCGGCTCGCCCAGCGGCAATGCATCGCCCGCGGCGGTGCCGTTGCGCGAGTGCCAGGTGTGCCAGGTCTTGCCATAGCTGTTGAGCTTGCTGCGCATCAGTTCTTTCTCCGCAACCAGCGGCAGGTTGGGCGCGGATAGCTGGCCTGACAGGATTTCGCCATTGTGCGGATGCCAGAAGCTGCGCTCGTGCTCCGGCAACTGTGCGAACAGTTGTTCGGAAATGATGTACTCGATACCGGTGAGGTTGGCCTGATCGGTATTGCCGTCGTAGAGCGCGCATTGCGCCAGGTCTTCATTGACCTGATGGCAGTAGTGATGCGCTTCCATCTGTACATCTGGTGCGTCTTTCATCGGATGGAAGCCCACCAGGTAGATGTCGAGCTTGCCGACCGGCCCGGTCGGTTGCAGAACCCTGGCACCGGCTTCCAGCACATTGGTCTTGGCGCTTTCAGGCGCGCCCGGTGGGGTAACCGAAGGCGGGCTGCGCGAGCAGCCGGCGCACAGCAGGGCAATCCAGAGCGCGGACTGTCGCATGCGATCTCCAACAATCAGTAGTGGGGCCAGCCTACGGAGGCTGATGGTTTGCGAGGCGTGAGCGCGTGCGCAGATATCCAACGGAGCTTCACCTCGCTTGAGCATCTGCTTAATGCCACGGCGGCGATGCTGCGCAGCTACGCATGCCTGGTCGCTCACCCATGTCCGCCACCACCCGCAAGATCGCGACATTCAACGTCAATGGCATCACTAGCCGGCTGCCGCATCTGCTGGAATGGTTGCAGCGCGAGCAACCGGACATCGTCGGCCTGCAGGAATTGAAAGCCACGCAGGACGCCTTTCCGGAACAGGCGATCCGCGATGCCGGCTATGGCGTCATCTGGCAAGGCGAGAAGTCGTGGAACGGTGTGGCATTGCTGGCGCACGGCGCCGATCCGGTCGAAATCCGTCGTGGGCTGCCGTGGGACCGCGGCGATACGCAGAGCCGTTATCTGGAAGCTGCAATTCACGGGGTGGTGGTGGCCTGCCTGTATCTGCCCAACGGCAATCCGCAGCCCGGGCCGAAGTTCGACTACAAGCTGGCGTGGTTTCAACGCCTGATCCGGCATGCCAGGACGCTGGTGGACCTGCCGCACCCGGTAGCACTGATCGGCGATTTCAACGTGGTGCCGACCGATGCCGACATCTACGACCCCAAGGGCTGGCGCAAGGATGCGTTGCTGCAGCCGGAGAGTCGCCAGGCGTACCAGACCCTGCTCGAGCAGGGCTGGACCGACAGCCTGCTTGCAGTGCATGGCGAAACGCCGATCTACACCTTCTGGGACTATTTTCGCCAGCATTTTGCGCGCGATCGTGGCTTGCGCATCGACCACCTGCTGCTCAACCGCACCCTGGCGCCCGGGCTGCAGGACGCCGGCGTGGACAAGTGGGTACGTGCACTGGAAAAGGCCAGCGATCATGCGCCGACCTGGATCAGCGTGCGTGTGCCCGCAGCGGTAGCCGAGCCAGCAGCGCAGGCCAAGGCTGTGCCCAGGCCACGAAAGCGGGCCGTGGCAAAGGCAAGCCCGGCACGCAAGTCCACGACGAAGAAAACGCCCAAGACTGCGGCGAAAAAGGCCGCAATGCGGTATGCCACCCGCAAGTCAATCGCACCCACCAAACCGCGCAAGCTGGCGAATAAAAGCGCTGAGTGACGCGGCAGGGCTAGCCGATACTGCCCGCGTGACGCTCCATCCGACGCTGCTTGACCCGGTGCAGCACATGCCCGGTGAGGGCGGTCAGCAGGATCAACACATTGCTGACGATAAACACGGCATTGCCGACCAGGTAGCTGTAGAGGATGAACAGCACCGAGGCGCTGATCTGGCCGATGAACAGCCAGCGCGAAACGCCCTGTGCCGTATCCGAGCGCCATTGCTTGTAGATCTGGCGGATCAAGGTGGCAATCAGGACTGCACTGGCGAGCCAGCCCACAAGGTCAACGAGTTGCATGCGGCATGAATACCGTGGGGGAACTGGGTGTCACTTTGCGATCTGCCGTGTAGGCGCGGCGTTCTAGCGGCTTCAAGCGACGTGCGCCCTGGTCGAGATGAGGGAATGCGTGCAGCAGGGTGCGGTGATGCCGCGATCGCTGCGCCTGTACCGGCCACGTCGGGGGCCGGTATCCTAGCCAGGTCATCCACCGGTCGACCGTGCCTTGCTCATGATCAGCTACGCCGACGCACTTGCGATTGTCCATCGGCAGATCGCCGTGCTTGCCGGCGAGTGGGTGGACAGTGCCGATGCCGAGGGGCGTGTGCTTGCGCAGGTGTTGTCGAGCCCGGCGGAGTTGCCGGCGTTCGACAACAGCGCGATGGATGGATTTGCGTTGGTCACCGCCGGCCGTGGCGCGATCGCCGGCAGCGAACATGTGATCGGTGGCAGCGTTGCCGCAGGCGAAGATGTAGGTGGCATCACGGCTGGCAGCGCGTGGGAAATCATGACCGGCGCCGGTTTGCCCGCGGGCGCCGATGCCGTGGTGCCGATCGAACAGGTGGACGTGCTGGCGCACGATGGCGCGCGGCCGGGCCGCATCCGGCTGCGCGCCGATATCCGCGCCGGTCAGCATATTCGTCGACGTGGGGAAGATGTGGCCTTGCACGACCGCGTGATCGAGGCCGGCACCGTCTTGCGCGCCGCACACCTGATGCTGCTGGCCGGGCTGGGCTGTGCGCGGGTGCAGGTGGTGCGGCGTCCGCGTGTGGCCTTGATTGCGACCGGCCGCGAGTTGATCGGCGATCCGGCGCAGCCGTTGCGGCCTGGCCAGATTCGCGATGGCACCAGCAGCTATCTGCTCAGCCAGCTGCGGGCAGCCGGTGCCGAACTGGTCTGGCATGGACAGGTGGGCGATGACGATGCCGGTTTCGATCTGGCGCTTGCGCAGGCGCGCGATGCGGGCGCCGAGGTGATTCTGAGCACTGGTGCGGTGTCGCGCGGTCGCTACGATTTCGTGCCCGATGCCTTGGCACGGCATGGCGCGGCGGTGCTGTTCCACAAGGTTGCGGTGCGGCCGGGCAAGCCGGTGCTGCTGGCGCGCTTCGCAGACGGTGCGCTGTATGTCGGTTTGCCGGGCAATCCGATGGCCAGCGCTGCCGGGCTGCGCTTTTTCGTGGAGCCGGCGCTGCGCGGTTTGCTTGGCATGCCGGCCGAGCGCGGCGTGCAGGTTGCGCTGGAAACCCCGATGCAGGCACGACCGCTGTGGCGGCAACACCTGCGCGCACGGTTGACCTGCAGCGCTGCCGGAGTGCTCTGCGTGCAGATCCTGCCCCAGCAGGAGTCGTTCCGCGTGGCGCCGTTGTTGCAGGCCAATGCGTGGGCGGTACTGGAGCCGCAGGACGAAGGCGCCGCGCCCGGTACGACAGCGCAGGTGTTCGGGCTGGGCCATCTGCAGCCGGCTGCACCGGCGATCGCGCCATGAGCCAGCACCTGCACGTCATGCGATGCCGTGCCGGCGAGCAGGCGGCATGAACGCGAGGCCTGCATGGACGGGCGTGGTGCTGGCCGGCGGTCGTTCCTCACGGATGGGGCAGGACAAGGCGCTGCTGCAGTGGCGCGAACGTCCATTGCTGGAGCACATGCAGGCGTTGCTGCGCGACGCCGGCGCGCACAATGTGGTGATCAGTGGCGATCGCCCGGACTACGCCGGGATTGCCGACGCGCAGCCGGACCTGGGGCCGCTTGGTGGCCTGGCCAGCGTGATCGATCAGCTAGCCGATGCAACGACACTGGTGGTGGTGCCGGTCGACATGCCGCTGCTGTCCCGGTCATTGCTGAATCGGCTGCTGGCGCCACCGCATCGGCGCTGCGTTACCTTTGAAGACCAGATGCTGCCGATGCGGCTATACGTAGATGACGTTGTGCGTGAGGCGCTCACTGCGCAGATGGCAGGAACTGGTTCGTCACGCTCGCTGCGCGCCCTGCAGGCTGCGCTGCAATGCCATCGCATCGCTGTCACCGCCAGCGAACGCGCCGCGTTCGTCAATTGCAATACGCCCGAGCAGTGGAGTCAGCTCATTCATGAAAATCCAGATTGAAGCTCAGCAGCTGCGCTTCCGCATCGACGAAGCCGAACTGGCCGACTTGCTTGCCGGGCGCACAATCGAGAATCTGAGCCGCTTGCCGAGCGGGCAGGGCGCGCGACTGCTGCGCCACAGCGTCAGCCTGAGCGATGGTGACGCGGCCTGCAATTGCACTGCCGAGCATTGGCAGTTGTCGGTGCCGCGCGATGCGCTGGAACAGCATGCACGGCAATTGCCCAGCCGCGAGGGGTTGCGCTTCAGCTTCGATGCCGGTGCTGGCCATGCCGAACCGACGGCGTTGCAGGTGACCTTCGATATCGATGTGCGCGACAGTGCGCGCAAGCGCTTTCCGAAAGCCTGACGTGCCGTAGACGCATACGCGCAGCGCTCATGCGTTGATTTCAAGACCCGCAGCAATGCCTGGCACCCGATCGCAGGCCAGGCCACGCGCCTTTAGCGCCGCTTCGATGGCCGCAGCATCGGCATCGCTGTAGCCGGCGCCACTGCGCAACGCGACCACATGCAGGCCTTCTGCGGCCAGTTGCAGCACCAGATGCTGTTGTGCGTCGGCCTGCCGCGGCAAGGCGCGGCGTGCGGCATCGCGTCTTGCCAGTTCCAGTACCGCGTCGGGGATGTCGTCGCCGATCAGCAGGACGTCGGCCAGATTCATCGCACGCAGCGCCTTGATGGTGAGCAGGCCGGGATCGCCCGGCCCGGTGCCGACCAGTTGCACGCTGCCGCGCGCCGGCACCGCGCCGGCATCGTCCAGTGCCGCGATAAAGGCGCCTTCGGCTGCGTCGTCGTTGCCGGCCTGCAGCAGCAGCGGCACGTCGCCGTCGATGACGCGATCGAACCAGCGCCGGCGGCGGTTCATGTCGGGGAACTGGCTGCGGATGCGCTCGCGGTGACGCGCGAACATGCCGGCGAAGCGGCCGACCGAGACATCCAGTTCGCGTTCCAGCCGTTCGCGCAGGCGGCGCGCCAGCATCGGTGCGGCACCGGCGGAGGAAATGGCGATGACCAGCGGGTCGCGATCCACGATGGCGGGCACCTGATAGGTCGACAACTCGGCATCGTCCACCACATTGACCAGGCGCTGACGCGCGCCTGCAGCAGCGGCGACACGTTGATTCAACTCGCCATCGTCGGTGGCGGCGACCACCAGCCACACGTCGTCGATCCAGGCGGGATCGAACTCGCCGTCCAGTTGTTCGAAACGGCCAGCCTGCATCAGTTCCGCCAGTTCGGGCGAGAGCGCATGCGCATACAGGCGGATCTGCGCACCCGCCTTGAGCAGCGCCAGCACCTTGCGCGTGGCGACCTCGCCACCACCGATGACCAGCACGGCGCGTGCTTGCAGGTTTGCGAACAGCGGGAACAACGGCATCAGACGTACTCCGAAAGGATGGCTCGCACCGACGGCATGTTGCATGGCACCATCAGGCCACGTCCACGCCTCGCTGCCGCCAATGCGTGTCTTGCTGGTCAACGATACCGAAAAGCCGATCGGCGAACTGCGTCAGGCACTGACGCGCGCCGGTTATACGGTGCTCGACGATGTGGCCTCGGTCGGTGCATTGCTGCACGCGGTACAGAGCCAGCAGCCGGATGTGGTGGTGATTGATGTCGACTCGCCCTCGCGCGATACCCTGGAGCAACTGTCGATGCTGCATGCACATGCGCCGCGGCCGGTGGTGATGTTTTCCGGCGATGGCGACGATGCGTTGATCCATGCGGCGGTCGGTGCCGGCGTCACCGCCTATGTGGTCGATGGCCTGGCGCCGGCACGGCTGGCGCCGATCGTGCAGGTGGCGCTTGCGCGGTTTGCGCAGGAGAGCAGCATGCGCAAGCGCCTGGACGATGTGCAGCAGGCGCTGCAGGACCGCAAGCTGATTGATCGCGCCAAGGGCCTGCTGATGGAAAAACGCGGCCTGAGCGAGGCCGATGCCTACGCGGCGCTGCGCCAGCAGGCGATGAAGCAGGGCGTCAAACTGGCCGAAGTGGCGCGACGCATCGTGGCCATGGCCGAGTTGCTGGGATGAACACATGAGCCAAGCCGACCTCCCCGTATTGCGCGTGGCCTACATGCCGCTGATCGATTGCGCGCCCCTGGTCGCGGCGCAGCGGCTGGGCCTGGATCGCGTCCATGGGCTGCAGTTGGACTTGCAGCGGCAGGCCTCCTGGGCCGGCGTGCGCGACCGTCTGCTGGCCGGCGAGGTCGATGCGGCACATGCGCTGGCCAGCCTGGTGTATGCGATCGACCTGGGCATTGCCGGGCCGCAATGCCCGATGGCGCTGTTGATGACGCTCAATCACAACGGCCAGGCGATCACGCTGGCGCCTGCGCTTGCGCAGGCCCTGGAGGAGGGGCAGAGCTTGCCGCAGGCGCTGGCCAGCCTGGGCCGCCGCGCCGTGTTTGCGCAGACCTTCCCGACCGGCACGCATGCGCTGTGGCTCTACTACTGGCTGGCCGCGCGCGGCGTGGATCCGATGCGCGACGTGGAGGTGCTCAGCATCCCGCCACCGCAGATGCCGGACGCCCTGGCCAGTGGCCTGGTCGACGGCTATTGCTCCGGCGAGCCATGGGCTGCGGTTGCACAGGCGCAGGGCAGCGGTCGCCGCGTGATCCGCAGTGGCGAGCTGTGGGCTGGCCATCCGGAAAAGGTGTTGGCCTGCAGACGCGAATTTGCCGCGCTGCAACCCGAGTTGAGCGAACGCATGACCGCCTGCGTACTGGATGCCTGCCGCTGGCTGGATGCGGACCCGGCAAATCGGGCGCAGTGTGCGCAATGGCTGGCCGAGCCGCAGCATATCGGGGTATCGGCCGCGCATCTGGCCGCTTGCCTGGATGCCGATGTCGAAGCCGAGGCACATGCGAAGGATGTGACAGCGCTGGTCTTCCATGGCGATGGCGCGGTCAACATGCCGTGGCTGTCGGACGGTGAGTGGTTCCTGACCCAGTTCCAGCGCTGGGGTTGGCATGACATCCAGGAAGACGACATCGCGCGGCTGCGCGACATCCATCGACTGGACAACTATCGGCGCGCTGCCGCGCGCGTGGGCGTGGTTTCCCCCGAGGACGACCACCGCAGCAATCGGTTGTTCGATACGCCCTGAGCCCGGATGCCGAGCGCATCAGGCGGCAAGTCAGGCTGGGGTGGGTTGGATGAGACTGGATGCATTGGATCTTGCGGACAGAAGCCGAGGCGACGGCAACGGCGCGAGGCATGTGGTCTGCGGCTTGGTTGCAGGGTCCTTGCCCGCCCACCCTCGCAGGACACGCCGCAAGTACGTCCCTGTAGGCCCTTACGCGGCATCCATGCAGCGTAAGGTCCCGCGAGGGTGGGCGGGCAAGGACTTGTCGAGATGCTCGGTGTGCAGAGTTTTCAATAAAACAGCCTGCAAACTTCCTGGTGCGGTGTCCTCGCCGATTGCGGGACCGTGTGGCGGCATGGATGCTGCCACCGAGCCTGCACGGACGGATTCACGCCGTGTCCCGCGGGCGGCGAGGGCACCGCGCGCTCGACTGACACGGCTTTTGACCTGGATATTTGATCGGTATGCACGCGTCCTAGATGAGGCTTCCGAGCACAGCCGTGTATTAGCTCTGTTGGGCGCTGTTAGTCATGCCAAGCGACAGAGCCTGCGATACAGGGTGCACGCTGTTGGTGCAAGGCTGCACGAAAGACGGGACTGGTGAGCTGCGCTGGCGTGTCGGTAGGCTGTCGTGAAATCGGACGCAATGCATCCAAATCGCTATTTTTCAATGACTTGTATCGTCGTGATGCTCAGGTGAGCAAGTTGGCACGTTGATTGCGTAGTGACTCCGTGCAGGTGCAACGGCGTACCTGCCACAACACGAACACGATGCAGCGGATCAACGGCGATCCGCACGCATCCAGGACAACGGCGTCCTTCCGGTTTTACCGGAGGGGCGCCGTTTTTTTTTGGCCATCGCATTCGAAGAGGTCTCTATGCAGCGCTCGTTCTGGCGATCCGGGCACACGCCCACCTTGTTCGCATCCTTCCTGTATTTCGACCTGAGCTTCATGGTGTGGTATCTGCTCGGTCCGCTGCAGGTACCGATTGCGCAGTCGCTGGGGCTCGATACGCAGCAGCGTGCCTTGATGGTGGCGGTGCCGATCCTGTGCGGCGCGGTGCTGCGGCTGGTGCTGGGCATGCTGGCCGACCGTATCGGTGCCAAGCGCGCGGGCGTTGTCGCACAAGTTGCGGTGATCGCTTCGTTGTTTGGTGCCTGGCAGTTCGGCGTGCACAGCATGGGGCAGGTGTTGTTGCTGGGCGTGTTGCTCGGCATTGCCGGCGCTTCGTTCGCGGTTGCGCTGCCGCTGGCCTCGCGCTGGTACCCGCCCGAGCATCAGGGCACCGCGATGGGGATTGCCGGGGCGGGCAATTCCGGCACCGTGCTGGCGGCGTTGTTCGCACCGATGCTGGCGTTGGCGTTCGGTTACCAGAACGTGTTCGGACTGGCATGCATTCCGCTGCTGCTGACGCTGGTCGTATTCGTCCTGATTGCGAAAGAAGCGCCAGTACCGGTCGCGCGCAAGCGCTGGTCCGACTATGGCCGCGTGTTGGTGGCCAACCGCGACGCGTGGCGCTTCATGTTTTTCTATTCGGTGACCTTTGGCGGTTTTTCCGGGTTTGCCAGTGCATTGCCGGGCTACTTCCACGACCAGTTCGGCTTCGATACGCGCACTGCAGGGTGGGCGACGGCTGCCTGCGTATTGGCGGGTTCGGTGATGCGTCCGTTGGGCGGTGTGATTGCGGACCGCATTGGCGGCACGCGCGCCTTGCTCACTGTCTATCTGCTGGTGGCTGCGCTGGTGGGCATCGCAGGCTTCGGCGCAGGCGGGGCAATGGTGACGCTGGCCTTGTTCGTACTGACCCTGCTGTGCCTGGGTGCCGGCAATGGCGCGGTGTTTCAGCTGGTGCCGCAGCGGTTTGCGCAGGACATCGGCGTGATGACCGGCTTGATCGGCATGGCCGGCGGCATCGGCGGGTTTGCGCTGGCTGCGGGTCTGGGCGTGCTCAAGCAGCACACCGGCAGTTATGCGATGGGCATGTGGATGTTCGCTGCGTTCGCACTCGGTGGTTGGGCGCTGCTGGCCGGGGTCAAGACACAGTGGCGTAGCGAATGGTCCAGCGCCGGCGCGGCGCGGGTCTGACATGTCGACAGGAATCCAGGCAATGAAGCAACCCAGACTGGTCGTCATCGGCAATGGCATGGCCGGCATCCGCACCGTGGAGGAACTGCTCAAGCTGATGCCGGGCATGTACCAGATCACCGTGTTCGGGGCCGAGCCGCATCCCAACTACAACCGCATCCTGCTGTCGCCGGTGTTGGCCGGCGAGCAGGAGTTCGACGACATCGTGCTCAATCCGTTGCAGTGGTATCAGGACAACGGCATCCGCTTGCATCTGAACAAGGAAGTCACCCGCATCGATCGGGTACGTCGCCGCGTGATCGCCGCCGATGGCACCGAGGCGGAATACGACCGCTTGTTGATCGCCACTGGTTCGGTGCCGTTCGTGTTGCCGATTCCCGGTAACGAGCTGAAGGGCGTGATCGGCTACCGCGATATCCAGGACACCCGCACAATGATCGAGACCGCGCGCAGCAAGCGGCACGCGGTGGTGATCGGTGGCGGTCTGCTTGGGCTGGAAGCGGCCAATGGCCTGAAGCTGCGCGGGATGGACGTGACCGTGGTGCATCTGGCCGGGTGGTTGCTGGAGCGCCAGCTCGATCCGGTAGCCGGCAATCTGCTGCAGCAGGCCCTGCGCGCGCGCGGGCTGGAGTTCAGGCTGAGCACGGCGACCAGTGCAGTGCTGGGCAACGCGCAGGGCGAGGTGATTGGCGTGAAGTTCGCCGACGGCAGCGAGATCCCGGCCGATCTGGTGGTGATGGCAGCGGGCATCCGCCCGAATACGCGGCTGGCCGAAGAAGCCGGCATCCACTGCGCGCGCGGCATCGTGGTCAACGACAGCCTGCAGAGCTTCGACCCACGCGTGTACGCAGTGGGCGAGTGCGCAAACCATCGTGGCATTGCCTACGGCCTGGTGGCGCCGCTGTTCGAGCAGGCCAAGGTGTGCGCGAATCACCTGGCGCAGTTCGGTATCGGCATCTATCGCGGCTCGGTGGCGTCGACCAAGCTCAAGGTCACTGGGATCGATCTGTTTTCCGCCGGCGATTTCATGGGCGGCGATGGCTGCGAGGAGATCGTGCTGTCCGACCCGGCCGGCGGGGTCTACAAGAAGCTGGTGATCCGCGACGACGTGCTGGTCGGCGCCTGCCTGTACGGCGACACCAGCGATGGCGGCTGGTACTTCAAGCTGCTCAAGGACGGCACGCCGATCCGGGCGCAGCGCGATCAACTGATCTTCGGAGAAAGCGCGCTGGGCGATGCCGGCACCGGCGGACAGGATCGCGCCAGTGCGATGGCCGACAGCGACGAGGTCTGCGGCTGCAACGGCGTGTGCAAGGGCACCATCGTCAAAGCCATCAGCGAGCAGGGGTTGTTCACCGTCGACGAGGTGAAGAAGCACACCAAGGCCGCCAGTTCCTGCGGGTCGTGTACCGGCCTGGTCGAGCAGATCCTGATGAACTGCCTGGGCTCCAACTTCCAGGAAACGCCGAAAACCAAGGCAGTCTGCGCCTGCACCGATCTGAGCCATGGCGATGTGCGGCGCGCCATTGCCGAACACAAGCTGCTGACCCATGCGCAGGCGTATGCCTTCATGGAATGGCGCACGCCCAACGGCTGCGCCACCTGCCGGCCGGCGATCAACTACTACATGTTGTCGAGCTGGCCGCATGAGGCCATCGACGATCCGCAATCGCGTTTCATCAACGAGCGTGCGCACGCCAACATCCAGAAGGACGGTACCTTCTCGGTGATTCCGCAGATGAAGGGCGGGGTGACCAATGCCGGCGAGCTGCGCCGCATCGCCGATGTCGCCGACAAATACGCGGTGCCGATGGTCAAGGTGACCGGTGGCCAGCGCATCGACCTGCTCGGGGTCAAGAAGGAAGATCTGGTCGATGTCTGGCGCGATCTGGGTATGCAGTCCGGGCATGCGTACGGCAAGTCGATCCGCACGGTGAAGACCTGCGTGGGCAGCGAGTTCTGCCGCTTCGGCACCCAGAACAGCACGCAGATGGGCATCGACCTGGAAACCATGCTGGCCAATATGTGGAGCCCGCACAAGGTCAAGCTGGCGGTGTCCGGCTGCCCGCGCAATTGCGCCGAATCCGGCATCAAGGACGTGGGCATCATTGCGGTGGATTCGGGGTGGGAGCTGCATGTTGGCGGTAATGGCGGCATCAAGACCGAGGTCGCCCGCTTCCTGGTCAAGGTGAGCACCGCCGAGGAAGTGCGCGAATACACCGGTGCGTTTCTGCAGCTGTATCGCGAGCAGGCGTATTACCTGGATCGCACCGTGCACTACATCGCACGGGTGGGGCTGGATTACATCCGCGCACAAGTGGTGGATGACGCGGCCAACCGGCGTGCCTTGTACGAACGCCTGCTGTACTCGCTGGAAGGCCTGGTCGACCCATGGAAGGCGCGTATCGCCGGCGAACGGAAGCAGGAGTACCAACCCTTGCGCATCGCCGCGCCGGCCGCAACGGTGGAGGAATGAGCATGCAGCAGACCGCGTGGATTCGCGTGTGTGCGCTGCAGGAGCTGCCTGCATTGGGTGCGCGCGTACTCAAGATCGAGGGCATTGCACCGATCGCCTTGTTCCGCACCGCCAGCGATCAGGTGTTTGCGTTGCGCGACCGTTGCCCGCACAAGGGCGGGCCGTTGTCGCAGGGCATCGTGGCCGGCGACACGGTGACCTGCCCGTTGCATGGCTGGGCGATCGCCTTGCAGAGCGGCCAGGCCTGCGCACCGGATGTGGGCTGCGCGCCGCGTTACCCGGTCAAGGTGGAAGCCGATGCGGTATGGATCGTGTTGCAGCCGGTATCGCTGCCGGATGCAGTCGCCGAGCCGGCCGCATGAGCGACGGCCAGCAGCTACCTTTGATCGCTGCGGCGGTACAGCCGCACACATCCGCACCGATGCATCGCATCACCCGGTCGACCTGCTGCTACTGCGGGGTGGGCTGCGGGGTGCTGATCCACAGCGAGCACGACACGCATGGCGAACGCATCGTCGGCATCGAAGGCGACCCGCTGCATCCGGCCAATCATGGCCGGTTGTGCAGCAAGGGCCTGGCCTTACCGCAGACCGCCGCCGGTACGCAGGGGCGCGTGCTCGCGCCGGAGCTGCGTCGTCATCGGCAGGCACCGCGGGCGGCGGTGAGCTGGGATCAGGCGCTCGATCACGTTACCGGCAAGCTGGCGGCGATCGTCGAGGAGCACGGCGCGGACGCGGTGGCGTTCTATCTCTCGGGACAGCTGCTGACCGAGGACTATTACGTCTTCAACAAGCTCGCCAAGGGCCTGCTGGGCACCAACAACATCGACACCAACTCGCGCCTGTGCATGTCCAGCGCGGTCACCGCCTACAAGCTGGCGCTGGGCGCGGATGGCCCGCCCACCTGTTACGAGGATCTGGAGCTGGCACAGACGGTACTGTTTGCCGGCAGCAACATGGCGTATGCGCATCCGGTGCTGTTTCGCCGGCTGGAAGAGGCGCGGGCGAAAAATCCCGCCATTCGCTGGGTCGTGATCGATCCGCGTCGCACCGACACCGCGGCTATGGCCGACCTGCACCTGGCGATCGAACCCGGGACCGACGTCGCCCTGTTCAACGGCATGCTGCACCACCTGATCTGGGAGGGTCTGGTGGATGCGCGTTTCGTTGCGGCGCATACCGAGGATTTCGACGCCCTCAAGCACATGCTGCGCGAGTACACCCCGCGCATGAGCGCCGAGATCTGCGGTATCTCGCACGAGGACCTGGTGCAGGCGGCCGAGTGGTTCGGGCGTAGCCCGGCGGCGCTGTCGCTGTACTGCATGGGCCTGAACCAGTCCGCGCAGGGCACCGACAAGAATCTGGCCCTGATCAATCTGCATCTGGCGACGGGGCAGATCGGCAAGCCGGGCGCAGGGCCGTTTTCGCTGACCGGCCAGCCCAATGCGATGGGCGGGCGCGAGGTCGGCGGCATGGCGACGATGCTGGCGGCGCATCGCGAGATCGGCAATGCCGACGATCGTGCGGAACTGGAACGTCTGTGGCAGTTGCCCGCCGGCCGTCTGAGTGCCACGGCCGGCACACCGGCCGTGCAGTTGTTCGAGCGTCTGCGTGCGGGCACGTTGAAGGCGGTGTGGATCGTCTGCACCAACCCCGTGCATTCGATGCCGGAGGTGGAGGGCATTCGCGCCGCACTGGAACAGGCCGAACTGGTGATCGTGCAGGATGCGTTTTCCGGCACCGACACCGTGCCGTATGCCGACGTGCTGTTGCCGGCCGCCAGTTGGGGCGAGAAGGACGGCACCGTGACCAACTCCGAGCGCCGTATCACCCGCGTGCGCAAGGCGGTGGACGCGCCGGGCCAGGCGCGCGCGGACTGGTGGATCGCCCGCGAAGTCGCACGCCGGCTCGAAGCGCGTCTGGCACCTGCCAGCGGCGCAGGGCTGTTCGGGTTCGACAGCACCGTGCAGATCTTCGACGAGCATCGCGCGTTGACGGTGGGGCGCGATCTGGACATCGGCGGGCTGGATTACCCGCTGCTGGATGACGCGCCGCAGCAGTGGCCGTTCCCTGCCGGTGCCGCACACGGGCAGGCGCGGCGCTATACCGATGGCATGTTCGCCACCGGCAACGGGCGCGCGCGCTTCCACGCCACGCCGTATCGCAAGGTGGCCGAGCCGACTTCGGCCCGCTTTCCGATGCGCTTGCTGACCGGCCG
Organism: Xanthomonas sp. NCPPB 2864; assembly: GCF_056675615.1. Classification (NCBI taxonomy): domain Bacteria; kingdom Pseudomonadati; phylum Pseudomonadota; class Gammaproteobacteria; order Lysobacterales; family Lysobacteraceae; genus Xanthomonas; species Xanthomonas sp. NCPPB 2864. The sequence goes on along the minus strand of NZ_JBWWVS010000017.1, from coordinate 15,483 downwards.
CCTGCGCGATCAATGGCATGGCATGTCGCGCAGCGGACGCGTGCCGGCAGCGTTTGCGCATAGCCCCGAACCCGCGTTGCGCATGCATCCGGACGACGCAGCGCGGCGCGGCCTGGTCGCCGGCGAGCTGGTGCAGATCGCCAGCAAGCGCGGTGCGCTGGTGCTGCCGCTGGAACTGTCCGACGAACTGCGCTCGGGCAGCGCGTTCGCCGCAATGCATTGGAGCGGGCAGCACCTGTCCAGCGGCGGCATCAACGAAGTGAGCAGCCCGGCGGTGGATGCGCGCTCGCAGCAGCCCGAGCTCAAGCATGCGGCGGTGCGGGTGGAGAAGGCGGTGTTCGGCTGGCATCTGCTCGCTGCCCGGCGCGGCGATGCGTTGGCCTTGCAACAGGCACTGCAGCCGCTGTTGCGCGACTGCGGCTATGCATCGCTGCGGCTGCATGCCGAGCCGCTGGCCGAGGCCGGCGGGCACTGGGCGGTCCTGCACGCGGCCTGCGAACGCGCGCCGGATGCGCATTGGCTCGATCGCCTGATCGCCGCATTGCAGTTGCCGGCCGGCGCAGACGTGCTGGAGTACCGCGACCCGCACCGCGGGCTGCTGCGTCGTGTGGGCTGGCGCATGCAGGACGGCCACAGCCATATCGACGGCCTGCTGCTCAGCGCGGCGCAGCCCAGCGAGGCCAATCAGGCGTTGTTGCGTAGCGCATTGGCAGGCCGGCCCTGGCGCGGCCCGCGGCTGGCGGTGTTTGCGCAGACGCAGGGCGCACCCAGCGACCCGATCGTCTGCAGCTGCATGCAGGTGTCGAGTGCTGCGATCCATGCCGCCATCGACGACGGCGCTGACCTGCACCAGCTCAAACAACGCCTGGGCTGCGGCACGGTCTGCGGCTCCTGTGTTCCGCAACTCACCCGGCTGTGCCGGCAACCCCGACACGCCTGAGTGCCTGTCCCGACCTCCACATATTGCGAGACCTGCTCATGTCAGTCATTCCGTCCTGCGCGCGTGATGTGGTGTTGTTGTCCGCCGGCCCCGGCGATCTGGATCTGCTCACCATCAAGGCGGTCAAGGCGCTGGCTGCCGCGCAGGTGGTGTTGCTGGACGATCTCGCCAACCCGCAGATCGTCGAACTCGCACCGCAGGCGCGGGTGATCCGGGTCGGCAAGCGCGGTGGCTGCCGCTCGACGCCTCAGGACTTCATCTGCCGGCTGATGCGGCGCTACGCCGTGCAGGGCTTGCGCGTGGTGCGCGTCAAAGGCGGCGAGGCGCTGCTGTTCGGGCGCGCGGGCGAGGAGATCAGCTTCCTGCGCCGCGCCGGTGTGGGCGTGCAGATCATCAACGGCGTCAGTGCCGCATTCGCCGCCGCATCCGCACTGGAAGTGTCGCTGACCCATCGCAGCCATTGCCACGGCATCACCTTCGTCACCGCGCATACGCACGATCACGGCGAGCCGAATTGGGGCGCACTGGCCGCCAGCGGCACCACGCTGGGCATCTACATGGGCCTGCGGCGTGCCGATGCCTTGGCTACCGCGTTGCTGGCGCATCTGCCGGCCAGCACGCCGGCGGCCATCGTGCAGGCCGCCACCCGGCCCGAGCAGCAACGCCGGCTGACCACCCTGGGCGAGCTGGGACTTACCGCCGCCGGCATGCTGCCGGGCTTGCCGACCTTGCTGCTGGTGGGCGCTGCCTTGTCCGAGGCGGCAGCGCAGTGCGACGACCGCTTCGGCATGGCGCTGGAGCAGGCAGCGGGGTGAGCGCGATCTGCTGAGCGCCGCGTGCGGCGATCCGCGCACCATCGTCGGCGCGTCTCAACGGGCAACGCGGTGTGCGAAGCACGCCCGCGCGGGTGTCGCTACGTGATGCGCACGCGCTACAGGCGAGAGGTCACACCGAGCAAGGCCGGCCTGCGGTGAGCAGTGCGCAGCATGTAGCCGCATCGCTTGCCGCTCCCGGTTCCGGTTTTCTGGCGCATTGGACAGCAGTGGACAGGGCAGGACAGTGATTGATCAGACCCATGCTGCATGCCCGGTGGAGCGGCGATGGCTGCACAGTGAGTTAGGCGTTATGGCCGCATTGGTAGCGCTACCGATGGATAAAAAGCGGACCCTCCTGCGGCGCGTGGCAGGAGTGCAAGATTTGCACAGCGAGCGCAGCTGTTTTTTCCTGCATTGTGGCGCTTGGCGCCGTCTCGCATGGCTGCACGGCTTGGCACGATAGTTGCGTTACCCCTCCTACCAGTGGCGTGATCGACGCATCGAGAGGAGGCACAGTGGAAGACGGACAAAGCAGTACTCGTAGCCGGCGCGGTTTTGCCGCATTGGATCCTGAAAAGCGCCGCGTGTTGGCGAGCAGCGGCGGCAAGGCAGCACATGCCAGCGGGAACGCACACGAATTTACCAGCGACGAGGCACGCGAAGCTGGCCGCAAGGGCGGCCAGGCCGTGAGCCGCGATCGCGATCATATGTCGCGGATCGGCAGCAAGGGTGGGCGTTCCAAGCAAGCCAAACCTCAGGAAGAGGCCGTCTAGGCGAGCGTTCGGCGCGCATCCGGCGCGCCGTTCTCGCTGCAGCGGACCGCAGGCCCTGCACGTCACGTGCAGGGCCTGCGGCGTTTTTGCGGACACCTCCGCCGCGTCAGCAGATCGGCCTGAACAATCGATTGCAGTTGTGTGTGTTCTTTGAAGCATTTGCGTCTTGCCTTGCTCGGCCAAGCTGTGACGCAGAGGTTGATGTGCAATGCATCGTCAGGCCCTGGGAAGTTTTTTCACTCGTCCTCGCGCGCACGCGATCGATTGCAGGGAAATATCTGCCCATTCCCCGGCGCGCTCACCCAGGCGACTGCAGGATTTGCATCCATTGCAGAATTTTCCTGATCGGCGGCCCGGGCTGGCTCCCTGAGGGTTGATGGAAGGCTCGGGATGCCACTGCATGGCAGCGCGTCTGCGTTGGCCCTTGCGACCGACAAGCATTGCAGCCGTGTCAGCGCACACGCAGCGTCAAGCCAACGACCGCTTCGTCACGACATTGCGCCTGCCGAAGGTGACGCGCCCGTTGTCGCGGGACTTGTCGACGCGCACACTCGCAAAGTCGGCCCTAACCGGACTCGACCTTACGGGCGGTTGCCGTCATCGGGTTCGTCGTCGAATGGACCGCCATGCTCGGAGCGCTTACGCTGGCCGTCTTTCATTGGACGGCACCGGTAATGACACAGCGCATGGCGTATCCGATCGGCACACCACGGCAGCCCTGGGGCGAGGCAGAGCGCGCTGCATGGCGCGCACGCCAGCTGCGTCAGCGCAGTCATGCTGACGATGTGGTGCAAGTGATCGATGCACTGGATGCCAGTTATGAGCGCGTGCATTACGGAACGATCCCGGCGGCATCCGAGCAATACCCGTTGATCGCGCTGCGCAGCGTGGCGTGGGACGCCGCTTTGCCCTGCGCGCTGGTGACCGGTGGCGTGCATGGCTATGAAACCAGCGGCGTGCAGGGCGCGCTGCAGTTTCTGCAGCAACGCGCGGCGGCCTATGCAGGCAAGCTCAATCTGCTGGTGGTGCCTTGCGTCAATCCATGGGGCTACGAGCGGATCCAGCGCTGGAATGCCGATGCCATCGACCCCAATCGCGCGTTTCGCCAAGACAGCCCGGCCGCCGAGTCGGCGGCCTTGATGCAACTGGTCGCCACAGTGGCCGGACAGATGCTGGTGCATATCGATCTGCACGAAACCACCGACAGCGACGAGAGCGAATTTCGTCCGGCCCTGGCCGCACGTGACGGCGTCGATTTCGTGCCCGGCAGCATTCCCGATGGCTTTTACCTGGTGGGCGATAGCGAGGATCCGCAACCGCAGTTTCAGCAGGCAATCATTGCCGCCGTCGCCGAGGTCACCCATATCGCACCTGCCGACGCGAACGGCCAGATCATCGGCGCAGCGGTGGTCGCTCCTGGCGTCATCAACTACCCGGTGCGGCGTCTTGGCCTGTGCGCGGGCGTCACCGACGCGCGCTATCGCACCACTACCGAGGTGTATCCGGACAGCCCGCGCGCAACGCCCGCACAGTGCAACGCCGCGCAGGTGGCTGCGATCTGCGCGGCGCTGGACTACGCGCTCGCCCAGCGCTGACAGCATGGACTGGCGCCAGATCGACGCTGGCGTCGCGGCGATGTCAGCCATCTGCAGCACGGCCCACGCATGCATGCCCTGAGCCACCGCACGGCTAGACTATGCAGTTCTTCAAGCGCATGGACGACCCCGAATGACTCACGATGCGATAGACGGTGCACGCAGACGCCTGCTGGGCGGCGCGATGGGAATGGCCATCAGCGGCGGCGTGCTTGCCAGGCAACCCAAGACGGAGAACACGATGGCGCAGGACACGCAGTGGCAGGACGGCAGCTGGCTCAATCGGCCACGGACCGTCGCAATCAGCGGCGGCACCTTGGACGTGGTTACCGACAAGGCCACCGACTTCTGGCGCAAGACGCATTACGGGTTCACGCGCGATAGCGGGCATTTTCTCGGTATCACCGCCGCAGCGCGCTTCACTGCGCAGTTGCGGGTGCGCGCGCAGTACGAGTCGCTCTACGATCAGGCCGGCATCATGGTGCGTGTGGACGAGCAGCATTGGGTCAAGGCGGGTATTGAACTGAGCGATGGCCGCGCGATGCTCAGTAGCGTGTTGACCAACCCGGTCTCGGACTGGGCGACCGGCCCTTACGAGGCCGACCCCAAGGACTTCTGGATACGCGCCACCGTTGCCGACGGCGTTCTGCGCCTGCAGGTGTCGGCCGATGGCCGGACCTGGCCGCTGGTGCGGCTTTGCCCGTTTCCTGTTGCCGATACGTACCAGGTCGGGCCGATGTGCTGCACGCCGGAGCGTGCCGGGCTGAAGGTGCGTTTTTCCGACTGGACGCTGGGTCCGCCGCTGGGCAAGGACTTGCACGATCTGAGTTGATGGCCGTGTGGCAACGCAGCTTGCGCGCTGCGTTGCCACGCACATCACTGCAGGAGGCGAGGGCGGCGTAGTGTGGGTCGATCAAGGACGATGCACGCGCCGACTGCACGCGGGCAGCTCGGATCACGGCAAGCGCTGTTCTGCCACCGCGCTTGCCACATAGGCCGCCACCAGCTCCGCCTCCATCGGCCGGGCAAGCAGATAGCCCTGCGCTTCATCGCATCCCCAACTGCGCAGCAGCGCGATTTCGTCGGCGTGTTCGATGCCTTCTGCAACGGTGCGATAGCCCAGCGCGCTGGCCAGGCGTACCACCGCCTCGGCGCGCAGCTGCATGCCGGTCTTGGTGGCGATGCCGGTCACCAGGGAGCGATCGAGCTTGAGCACGTTGACCGGCAGCTCGGTGAGGTAGCCGAAGTTGCTGTAGCCGGTGCCGAAGTCGTCGATGGCGACATTGACTCCGGCGTCACGCAGGGCGCGCAGCCGTGGCACGGCCTCCACATTGCTGCGCAGCCAGCGGCCCTCGGTGATCTCCAGCTCGATGCGCTGGGTGGGGATGGCCAGCTCCCTGCAGCGATGGATGACGTCTGCGGCGAGATTGCGGTTGCCAAAATCGCGCGAAGACAGATTGATCGACATGGAGAAGTCCAGCCCCTGCGCACGCCAGCTGGCCAACTGCACCAATGCGTTTTCGATCACCCAGTTGGTGACGGTGCACATCAAGGCGGTCTTTTCGAACAAGGGGATGAATTCGTCCGGACCGATCGGGCCAAGGCTGGCATGCCGCCAGCGCAACAGTGCCTCGAAGCCGGTCACCGACAAGTCTTCAAGGTTGATCCGTGGCTGGAACACCAGCCGGAAATCGCCTGCTTCCAGCGCCTTTTCGGCATCCAGTGCCAACCGGTACGAACGCTGGATCGCGTCGTCGTGCGAGGCGCTATACCAGCATACGATGGCGTGATTGCTGATCGCATCACCCAGTGCCACCAGCCCCTTGCGCATGACGTCGTTGGTGTCCGGTTGTTGCGGTGCAAAGCGCACGACGCCAGCGTGAAAGGTCAACGACATCGGGATGCCGGCTGCGTCCATCGGCGCATGCAGCATGTCGCGCAGATCGAGCAACAGGTCTTCCATCTCGTCGGGCGCGGAATTCAACAGAAAAAACGCAAAGCGCATCGGTGCCACGTGATAGACGGTGGCCTTGCCGCGCAGCGCGCGCGTCAGTACATAGCTGGCGTGGCGCGCCAGTTCTTCCAGCGGCTGCATGCCCAGTGCCTGACGTGCTTCATTGGCTGCCTGGGTGTCGTAGACCTCGATGAAGGCAGCGATGGTCGGTACGCAGTGGCTGCCGAAGGCGAGGGCATCCAGGTCCGACTGCAACTGGCGTGCATTGAGCAGGCCGCTGTGCGGTTCGCGCCGCCCGGCGCCGAACTGCAGTTCCAGTTGCGCCGCGGCCACATTGGCGAACATCAGCAGCTGTTGGTGTTCCTGGCTGGCCAGGCGACGCTCGCGCGTATCGATCACGCACAAGGTGCCGGAGACGCCGGTCTGCGGTGCACCGACCGGGACGCAGGCAATAAAGCGCGCCGGCAAGCCCGGGAAGGCGGCGTCGCCCAGTTGGATCGGGGCAAGGGCGGCAGGTTCGATCAGTTCCGTGACGCCATTGGGCGCCGCAGACGCATGCCGGCACAATTCAATGGCCTGCTCGACATGGGCGGCACTGATGCCGCGCGCCGCCAGCACGCGCACGCGGCCGCCCTCGACGATGGTCAGTGCGGCCGCAGGCGCAACCAGAGCATGGCATAGCAGACGCGCGATCTGATCGAGCGGCTCCATGCCCCCCAGGTCGATCGGCACGCCCGACCAGTCGAACTGCTGTTGCTGCCGTTTGCTGTCCAAAGCGAGCGTCATGTCGTCAGTTTCCGTGTTGAAGATCACACACTGCCTGGCTACTACAAACAAACCGAGGTCGTTGACAGGTGACGATCATCGGGCACTAAAACCTTTTCGAATAAGCCGGCCTCTTCAATAGACTCCATCGCAGGATATCGAGCGCGACAATAAACTGGACGGGCGGAGTGGCTGCACACAAATACCGCAATCAATGAACGGCGTCGACAGTTGGTGGTGGTCTTAATGGTAAAAGCGGGCTCATTAAATCAAATGACGGCGCTGCATCGATCAGGCTTTCACTCCTGCACCGCAACATTCCACACAAAAGTTGTAGTCGAAATGGTTCGGCTCGCTAATATCCGGGTGACCGCATCAGATCGCTTTAAATCATTCGGACTCATCCAGCCATATTCCGCTTTACCGCTGAATTATGCCATGTTTTTATTTGAATTCTGCCGCACATGATCTGTGGCGCCTGCCGCATGAGGTGGCGCGATAACGCTAACGGGCACGAGTAAACCAGTCGACAGTTTGGGCGTGTGTCATGGATAGTTTCGTGGTTAGTGATATTCGGCACAGTTTCAGGCATGGCGCTTTTCCTATTAATCTCCCACTATTATTCGCAGGGAATGGTATTAAACGTCCTCATCCGTAGGCGATACCGGTTGGTACGGCACAAGCTGTTTTAAACCGACTCGACAGTAAATCAACTTTCTGCTGTTGGAGAGCGCGTGTGTGTGTGCGTGAGTCTCTGCACGGCGATACAGGGGGAATAAAATGAATCGTGCATTTGCGCTGGTCTGGAACGCGGCGATTGGTAATTGGGTGGTGACGCACGAGCTGGTACGTCGGCGGCGCAAGCCCGGGGCAACCCGCCGCAGCGTGTCGAGCCTAGTCGTGCTGGCGGTGGGAGCCGCCGCACCGATGCTGGCCTGGGGGGCGTGCACACCTGCACTTCCAGCAGCGGGCGCCACCGTCACCTGCACGGGGTTGCCAATCACCAGCAACAGCTTCGCAAGCAGCGCAAACAACCTGACCATCAACGTTGCGGCAGGCACGCAGATGACCGCCGGGCTGCTGGGCGGCACCGCCATTGCGCTCACCGGCACCAATGCCACGCTCAACAACAGCGGTACGATCGACCCCTCGGCGCTCGGCCTGTTGTCGGTGTTGAGCACCGGCGTCAGCATGGGCAATGCCAGCTCCACCGCGGTGACCGCCAATAATCTCGCCACCGGCGCGATTTACGGCACCGGCGGCCTACTGGGGGCGAACCTGCTCAATCTCGATGGCATGGCGCTTGGCATCACCTCGGCCAGCAATGGCGTCGTGCAGATCAACAATGCCGGGCTGATCGATAGCCGTGCATTGTTGAACCTGTCGGTGCTGAGTGCGGATACGCCGGTGATAGCAGTCAGCGGCGGCGGTACCGTCAATGCGGTCAACACCGGCACCATCAACGGGCGCGTCGGCTTCCAGAGTTCGGCCACCGGCAACAGCTTCGTCAACGCCGGCACCATCAACGGCAGCGTGTCGATGGGGGCGGGCAGCACCAACAGCTTCACGGCGGTGACTGGCGGCAGCGTCAACAGCGGCAGCGGGCTGGCGCTGGAACTGCTTGGGCCGGGGAGCTTGCTGAGCTTCGCGCAGACCGGTGTGGTGGATGGCGGCGCAGGCGGCACCAATACGCTGATCCTGCAGAATTCGGCCACCGGCACTGGCAGCGGCAGCACCGGCGTCGGAACACTCAGCACCGCGCAGTACATCAATTTCGGCAGCCTGCGCGTCAACAGCGGCACCTGGTCGGTGGGGGGCGGAAGCAACTTCGGCAGTAGCGCGCTCAATGGCGGCGTACTGCAGTTTGCCAATCCTGCGCAGCTAGGCACTGCCATCACCGCCAACGGCGGTGCGCTGGAGGCGACGGCCGCCGGCCTGAGCCTGTCGCCTGCTGGCGGCATCACGTTGGGAACAGGTGGCTTGACCTTGCAGGGCGCCAATGCCCTGACCGTTGCCAGCCCCATCATCGGCACCGGTGCGCTGACCAAGACCGGGACCGGTGCGTTGAGCCTGACCGGCAGCAATACCTTCAGCGGTGGCGTCAATCTGCTCGGCGGCTCAGTGACGGTGGGAACCAATGGCGCACTGGGAACAGGCACCGTCAACGTATCTGCCGGCAGCGTGCTTTCCAATGCGGCAGTCGACTTGCCGAACGCGTTCGTGCTCAACGATTTCATCGGCATCGGCGGTGCCAATAACCTGCGACTTGGCGGCGGCATCAGCGGTGCCGGAGCGCTGAACAAGATCGGCACCGGCACGCTCACCCTGGGCGGCAGCAATACCTATGCAGGCGGCACGACGCTGGCTGCGGGGACGCTGCGGATCGAAACCAACACTGCGCTCGGAGCGGGCACGGTGACAGCCGCCGGTGGGCAGCTGGATACCAGCGCTCCACTGACCCTGGCCAACAATGTTGCCTTGACCAATACGCTGGGCCTGGGTGCCAGCGGCAATGCGCTGACCCTGACCGGTACGCTTGCCGGTGCGGGTGGTGTCAACAAGACCGGCACTGGCACGCTCGCGCTCAACGGCGCCAACACCTTCGCTGGCGGAACCACGCTGGCATCGGGCACCTTGCAACTGGGCAGTGCCTCGGCACTGGGAACCGGCGGCTTGAACGTCACCGGCGCGTCCAACCTCAGCAGCAGTGCGCCACTGACGGTGGCCAACGGCATCAGCCTTGGCGGACCCTTGAACTGGACCGGCGCGCAGGCGCTGACATTGAGCGGTGCCATCAACGGTGGCGGCAGCCTGATCAAGAGCGGTGCGGGCGACCTCACCCTGACCGCTAACAACGCCTACACCGGTGGCACCAGCTTGAGTACCGGGCGCCTGGTGGTGGGCTCGAACGCGGCCCTGGGCACCGGCACCCTGACCGCAAGCGGCGGCGAGCTGGATGCCACCGCTGCGGCAACCCTGGGCAACACGATTGCACTCACCGGTAGCTTGGGCGTGGGCAGCAGCGGCAATGCCTTGAACCTGACCGGCGCCATTGGCGGCACCGGTGCGTTGACCAAGCTCGGCACCGGCAGCTTGACCCTGGGCGGCCTGAACACCTATGCCGGCGGCACCAACCTCACTGCCGGCACCTTGCAGGTGGCCAGCGGCACCGCGCTGGGCACGGGTGCGTTGAACGTCACCGGCAATGCGGCCCTGCAAAACACGGCGGCCACCTCGTTGAGCAACGCGATCGCGTTGACTCCAGGTGCGCTGACACTGAGTGGGGCGCAAGCACTGACACTGAGTGGCGCGATCAGCGGCACCGGGAGCCTGATCAAATCCGGCAGTGGCGACCTCACCCTGAGCGGCAACAATCTGTACAGCGGCGGCACCACGCTCAGCGCCGGCACACTGACGGTGGGCAGCGACACCGCGCTCGGTGTTGGCGCGCTCAGCGCAGCAGCCGGTACCACCCTGGCCAATGCAACCGTCAGCACGCTGTCCAATGCCATTGCCTTGGCCGGCCTGGTCAATGTGGGTGGCAGCAACGCGCTCACGCTTACCGGCGCCATCACCGGCGTGGGCAGCCTGGACAAGCTGGGCCCCGCCAGCCTGACCCTGGCCGGTAACAATAGCTACACCGGCGGCACGCGCCTGAGTGCAGGCAGCCTGATCCTGGACAGCGACACCGCCTTGGGTCTTGGCACCCTGACCGTCGGCGGCGGACTGCTCGACAGCACCGCCGCACGCGTGCTCGCCAACAACGTGGCGCTGGAAGCGGACCTGCAGCTCGGCGGCAGCCAGGATCTCACCCTCACCGGTGCGGTCAGTGGCGTGGGTGGCGTGGTCAAGGACGGCAATGCTGCATTGACGCTGGCTGGACCCAACAGTTTTGCCGGTGGCGTGGATCTCAATGCAGGCGCGCTGCTGATCGGCGACGGCGCAGCACTGGGCACCGGGGCGCTGACCGCTGCCGATGGCACGCAGCTGCAGGCCACTGCCGCGACCACGATCGGCAACGCTGTGGTGCTCAACGGTGCGCTTTCGCTCACCGGCAACAACGATCTGGGCGTCACCGGCATCGTCAGTGGCGCAGGCAGCCTGCTTAAGCAGGGCGCCGGTGCGTTGACCCTCACCGGCAACAATGTCTATACCGGCGGCACCTTGCTCGACACCGGCATCCTGTCGGTCGGCAGCGACAGCGCACTCGGCACCGGCGCGCTCACCGCTGCCGATGGCACGCAGCTCACTGCCAGCACGGCGGTGACCTTGCAGAACGCGGTCAATGTCGCCGGCCAACTCGCCATCGATGGTCAGAACCTCACCCTCGATGGCGTGGTCGACGGCGCCGGTCGCCTGATCAAGAACGGCACGCAAACGCTCACGCTCAATGGCAACAACACCTGGGCGGGCGGACTGCAACTGCAGGGCGGCGCAGTGGTGGTCGGTAGCGACACGGCACTGGGCTTGGGCACACTGAGCGCCGCCGCGGGCACCACACTGGATGCCAGCAGCGCGGTGACGCTGGGCAATGCACTTGCGTTGAATGGCGCACTCACCTTGCCTGGCACGCAGGACATCACGCTCAATGGCGTCGTCAGCGGCAGCGGCAGTCTCGACAAGCAAGGCGCTGCCACGCTGACCTTGGCCAATGCCAATACCTTCAGCGGCGGCGTTGCGCTGGATGCGGGGCGTGTGGTGCTCGGCAACGACGCCGCGCTGGGCGTGGGTGCGCTGCTGGTCGGCGGCCCTGCCGAACTGGATGCCGCTGCCGCGCTGACGCTGGGCAATGCGGTGCAGTTGAACGATCAGCTCACGCTGGTCGGCAGCAACGATCTCGGTTTGAACGCTGCGATCACCGGCACCGGCAGCCTGATCAAGAATGGCGCCACCACGTTGTCGCTCAACGCGAGCAACAGCTATAGCGGTGGCACGACGTTGACGGCCGGCACCATTGCGGTCGGCGCCAACGACGCACTCGGCACCGGCAGCCTGTCGGTGGTCGGCAATGCAGCGCTGAGCAATGCGATTGCGGTGGCGCTGGGCAACGACATCGCGCTTGGCGCAGCGCTCACCGTGGATAACGGTGCGGACATGCTGGTCAGCGGCAGCATCAGCGGTACAGGCGACTTGATCAAGACCGGTGCCGGCACCCTGACCTTGAGTGGCAGCAACAGCTACACCGGCCCGCTGGCGATCCAGGCCGGCACGCTGGTTGCGAGCACCGCTGCGTCGCTTGGCAACGCCAGCAACGTCGATGTCGTTGCAGGGGCGGTGCTGAATCTCAGCAACGGCGGCCTGATCAGCGCGCTCAGCGGCGCCGGCAATGTCACTACCGATGCCGGCGGTACGCTGCAGTTGGGCGGTGGCGATTTTGGCGGCAGCCTTGGTGGTGGCGGCAATCTGGACAAGGTCGGCGCCGGCACGGTGCGCCTGCTCGGCAACAGCGCGATCGGCGGTGCCACCCAGGTCAGCGGCGGTACCCTGGATGTGATCGGCACCCTGGGCACCAGCGCAGTGAACGTGGCGCTAGGCGGCACGCTGACCGGCACCGGCACCACCGGCAACGTGGGAAGCAATGTGACCATCGCCGACGGTGGCCGGCTTGCATTGACCAGTGGCTCCTCGCTCAGCGTGGGTGGCCTGACCCTGGCACCGGGTGCGTTTTTGGATGTCGCACTGGCAGCGCCGAGCAATACGCGGCTGCTCGCGGTCAATGGCGACCTCACCCTGGACGGCACGCTCAACATTACCGACATCGGTGGGTTCGGCACGGGTGTGTACCGGCTGATCGACTACACCGGCCTGCTCACCAACAACGGTCTGGCGATCGGCCTGTTTCCGGGCAGCGTGGATCTCAGCCAGCTCGCACTGCAGACCGCCATCGGCCAGCAACTCAACCTGGTGGTGACGGCACCGGGCAGCATCGTGCAGTTCTGGGATGGCGCGCAGACCACCGCCAACGGCACCATCGATGGTGGTGCAGGGACCTGGGGTGCGGCGACCAACTGGACCAACCAGGACGGCAGCGCCAACAGCACCTGGCAAGGCGATTTTGCGGTCTTTGCCGGCAACGCAGCCGCCGTCGGCGTGGTGGGCACGCAGAGCATCGGCGGCCTGCAGTTCGTCACCGATGGCTATCAGCTGACCGATGCCGGCGCGGGTGGACTGGCTGTGACTGCGCCGTTGACCGCGATCCGTGTGGATCCGGGTGCAACCGCCAGCATCGATGTCGCCATTTCCGGTAGCGGTGGCGTGGAAAAGCTCGACACCGGCACGCTGGTGCTCGATGCGGCCAACAGCTATACCGGCGGCACCGCCCTCAGCGGCGGCACCCTGGTGCTGGGCGACGCGCAGGCGTTGGGCACCGGCACCCTGACCGCAGCAACCGGCACCAACCTCGATAGCAACCAGGCATTGGCGGTCGGCAATGCAGTGGTACTCGATGGCGCGCTCAACCTGGTCGGCAGCAACGACCTGCGCCTGTCCGGCCCGATCAGCGGCGCGGGCAGTGTGATCAAGAACGGCGCGTCCACGCTCACGCTCGACGGCGCCAACAGCTACGTCGGCGGCAGCGTGTTGAACGCAGGCACCCTGGCGGTTGGCAGCAACACCGCGCTCGGTGTCGGCAGCCTGTCGGTGCTGGGCAATGCCACCTTGAGCAACGCGATTGCGCTGGCACTGGGCAATGCGGTCAATCTCGGTGCCGATCTGACCATTGCCAGCGCGGACGATCTGGGCCTGACCGGGGTGCTGAGTGGCGCGGGTGCCTTGACCAAGACGGGCCTGGGCACCTTGACCTTGTCCGGCGGCAACACGTTCACCGGCCCGGTGTCGGTGCAGGCCGGCGTGCTCGCCACCGCCGCCCCCGGCGCGTTGGGCAACACCAGCGTCGTGGATGTGGCCGCAGGTGCCGGGCTCTCGCTCGGCAGCAATGCGGCCCTGAGTGCAGTGACCGGGCAGGGCAATGTCGCGGTGCTGGGCGGCACCACGCTGCAGCTTGGCGCCAACAACGTCGGCAGTACTTTTGCCGGCAGCCTGAGCGATGCAGGCAATCTGGACAAGGTCGGCACCGGCACCTTGCAGCTCACCGGCACCAGCGCGCTCGGCGGCACCACCCAGGTCACCGCCGGCACGCTGGACGTGGATGGCACGCTGGCCAGTGCAGGTGGCCTGACCGTGGGCAGCGGTGCCAGCTTGAGCGGCAGCGGCGTGGTCGATGCGGCGGTCACGGTGAATGACGGCGGCCGCCTGGTGGTGACCAGTGGCGCAGTGTTGACCACCGGCAGCCTGAGCCTGGCTCCCACTGCCACGCTGGACGCGTTCCTGGGCATCCCCAGCCAGACCGGCGTGTTGGCGGTCAATGGCGATCTCACCCTGGACGGCACGCTCAACATCACCGACATCGGCGGCTTCGGCACCGGTGTGTATCGCCTGATCGACTACACCGGTGGCTTGACCGACAACGGCCTGGGCATCGGCACGCTGCCAGGTACGATCGATCCCACCCAGCTGACGTTGCAGACCGCGCTGGCCCAGCAGATCAACGTGGTGCTGCTGGCGCCCGGCAGCAACGTGCAGTTCTGGGATGGTGCGCAGACGGTTGCCAATGGCAGCATCGATGGCGGCGCAGGCGTCTGGGCCGCAGGCCCCACCAACTGGACCTCGATCGATGGGCTGAGCAACAGCGACTGGCAGAGCAGTTTTGCCGTGTTCGCCGGCACCGCGGGTAATGTAGGCGTGCAGGGCACGCAAGGCATCACCGGCATGCAGTTTGTCAGCGACGGGTATGTGCTGAGCGATGCCGGCGGCGGTGCATTGAGCGCCAATGCGGCCACCACCATCATCCGGGTCGACCCTGGCGTCACCGGCACCATCGATGTGGGCATCGGCGGCACCGGCACGCTGCAGAAACTCGACACCGGCACGCTGGTGCTGAGCGCCGCCAACACCTACACCGGCGGCACCGCGCTCGGCGGCGGCACGCTGGTGCTGGGCGATGCGCAGGCATTGGGCACCGGCACGCTGACCGCGGCAGCCGGCACCAGCCTCGATACCGATCAGGCATTGGCCGTGGGCAATGCGGTGGTGCTCGACGGTGCGGTGACGCTGCTAGGCAGCAACGATCTCGTCCTGACTGGCGCCATCAGCGGTGCCGGCAGCGTGATCAAGACCGGTGCATCCACGCTCACGCTCAGTGGCAACAACAGCTATGCCGGCGGGACCGCGCTGAGCGATGGCACCTTGTCGATCGGCAGCAACAACGCGCTGGGCACCGGCAGCCTGTCAGTGGTCGGCGCTGCGGTGCTGACCAACCCTGTTGCCGCAACCGTGGGCAATGCGGTCGTCCTCGGCGCTGCGCTGAGCGTCGACAATCCGGCAGACCTCACGCTTGCCGGCGATATCAGCGGCAGTGGCGCCTTGATCAAGACCAACACCGGCACGCTGACACTGGACGGCAGCAGCAGCTACACCGGTGGCACGACGGTCAACGCCGGCACGCTGGTTGGCGACAGCGCCAGCCTGCAGGGAGCCATCGTCGACAATGCGACGCTGGCGTTCAACCAGGTGGCCGATGGCGTGTTCACCGGCTCGATCACCGGCACCGGCAACGTGATCAAGGATGGCGCCGGCGCACTAG
>NZ_JBWWVS010000016.1:0-54188 GCF_056675615.1 Xanthomonas sp. NCPPB 2864 | reverse complement strand
CGCGCTTGCTGGCGGTGCTGGTGGAGGCGTCGACCGTCGTTTTGGAGGTTTTCTTCGTTGCCACCTTGCGCGCAGGCGCGGCGGTCGCTGTCGCAGCACTGCCTTTACCTGCAGCACGCGCCTTGGCCGGCGCGGCGCGGTCGCCGCCCAACTCGCTCATGGGTTTGTCCTCGCGCAGACGCTTGAATGCGGCCTGCCGCAGCAGGCCTTCCTTCGCCCAGCCGCGGAAGGCGACCTCGGCGATCAAGACCGGCCGTACCCAATGCACATCGCGTGGCCGCCCCGGGATGTGCGTCGGCAATTCCAGCGTGGCGGTGTCGCTGTGCAGCGCCTGCAACAGCGCGGTGATCTTGCCGAGCAAGGCATCGTCGAAGCCGGTGCCCACGCGCCCGACATAACGCAGCGTCTTGCCCTCACGTTGCGCCATCAGCAAGGCACCGAAGCCGCTGCGCGCGCCCTTTGGGTCGGTGTAGCCCACCACCACGAACTCGTCGCTGTCTGCGTGCTTGGTCTTGACCCAATCGGCACTGCGCCCTTCGCGATACCGCGCATCGGCGAGCTTGCTGACGATGCCTTCCCAGCCGGTGCCGGCGCTGGCCGCAAAGACCTCCGGGCCGTGGCCGATCACATGGTCGCTAAACGCCAGCGTGCCCGGCACATCGCCCAGCACGTCGTGCAGCAACTGCTTGCGTTGCAACAGCGGGGTGTCGCGCAGATCCACTCCGGCCACGCCGAGCAGGTCGAACACGATGTAGCGCAGCGGCTGCGTGACGCTGCCATCGAGCGCGCGTTGCAATGCCGAGAAATCGCTGCGCCCCTGCGCATCCAGCACCACCAGCTCGCCATCCAGGCGCGCATCGCGCACCGGCAGGGCCTGCACTGCGCGCACCACGTCCGGGAAGCGCTGTGTCCAGGCCTGGTCGTTGCGCGAGCGCAGCTGCACCTGGCCATCGACCATGTCGGCCAGCAGGCGGTAGCCGTCCCACTTGATCTCGTGCAACCAGCGCTCGCCATCCGGCGCCTGCTCGCGCAGCAAGGTCAGTTGCGCGCGCAGCTCGGTTGGGCATGGCGCATCGCGCGCACCGTCCAGCGCCAGGGCGCGGGTACGCCATTGCCGGGCGTCCGCACGCGCCGGGCGCGCGCGTTTGCCGGCTGCAGTTGTCCCGGCGCTCGCCGTTGCTGCCGGCGCACGCCGCGCCCGGCTAGCCTTGGCACGGGTTGCCGGCGCCACTGCAGCCGATGCGCCAGCGGCCTGCTGCGCCACCAGCGCATCGGCATCCAGATCGGCCGCGTACGCATCGCTGCGCTTGAACAGCAGCCATTGCGGTTTGCCGCCGCGCATCTGCGTGCGCACCAATGCAAAACCGCCGCGCAGCAGCGTGCCCTGCAGTTCGAATTCCAGCTTGCCGGCTTCCAGTGCCGCCAACGCATCGCCTTCGCACTGCCAATGCCCGTGGTCGAACACATCCACATGCCCGGCGCCGTAATGGCCCTGCGGAATATCGCCCTGGAAGCTGGCATACGACAGCGGGTGGTCCTCCACCTGAACCGCCAGGCGCTTTTCGCCCACGCGCAACGATGGGCCCTTCGGCACGGCCCAACTCTTGAGCACGCCGTCGGCTTCCAGCCGGAAGTCGTAATGGCGCGAGCTGGCGTGGTGCAACTGCACGACGAAGATCGGCTGCTTGCTGGCGCGCGCCGGCGTGTCGCCGGCCGGTTCCGGGGTCTGGTCGAAGCGGCGCTTGGCGTTGTAATCGTGCAATGACATGAGCGGGGCCTAGCCGGCCTTGCGGCGCGGCGCCGCCTTGCTGGCGTTGGCTTTGGTGGCCTTGGTGGCCTTGGCCGCGGTCTTCTTGGTGGCCTTCTTGGCCACTTTCTTGATGGCGGTCTTTTTGGCCGACCCCGTTGCCGGCGCGCTACTCTTCTTGGCCGGCGTGCGCGTATTGGCCTGCAGGCTCTTCTGCAGCAGCGACATGAAGTCGACCACATTGGTGCTGGCGTCTTCGTGCTGCGGTGGCTCGACATCCACGGTGGTGGTGCCGCCCTTGGCCTGGATGCGCTTGCGCAGGATCTGCTCGAGCTTGCCGCGGAACTCGTCGTGGTAATCCTCCGGCTGCCAGGTGCCGGACATCGACTCGATCAGCTGCTTGGCCATCTCCTGTTCCTTGGGCGTGATGCGGTACTCGCCCACCGCGCCGGCCGGCAGCTTGAAGTCCTGCGGGTCCACCACTTCCTGCTGGTAGCGCAGCAGCAGCAGGATCAATGCATCGCCCTGCGGCATCACCGCGGCCAGGTATTCGCGCGTGCGGATGACCACCTTGGCAATGCCCACCTTGCCGGTGTCGCGCAGCGTCTCGCGCAGCAGCACATAGCCTTTTTCGGCCTTCTTGCCCGGCACCAGGATGTAGGGCTTTTCGAAGTAACGCGGGTCGATATCGGCGGCATCGACAAAGGTTTCCACCTCCACCGTCTCGTGGCTTTCCGGCGAGGCCGAACGGATGTCCTGTTCCTCGACGATGACATAGCTGCCCTTGTCGTACTCGAACGCCTTGACGATCTCCTTCCACGGCACCTCATCGCCGGTGTCGGCGTTGACGCGCTCGAAGCGGATCGGCTTCTTGTCGCGCGAATCGAGCATGCGGAAATGCAGATCCACCTTGCGCTCGCCCGACATCAACGACACCGGCACATTGAGCAAGCCGAACGAGAGCGTTCCGGTCCAGATCGGTCGTGCCATCGGCGTGTGACTCCGGGTGTTGTATGAGTTGACCCATAGCTGTAGCGCGGCCACCGTGATCCATGCGTGAGCCGTGCGTCTGCAGCAGCCACTGCGCCCCCTTCACCCGGCGCGCGGTGAACTGCGCATCCATCCCCATGACCAGGAGCACCGCATGTCCCGCGACCCACTGCGCGACCAACCGACCCAGCCGGGCGAACAGCACGGCAAGCGCGATGCCGAACACTATGAAGACCGCGGTGCCGGCGATGCGCCCGACACGTTGGTTCCCGCCAATGGCGACACCCCGGCCAAGAAGCCCGGCACCGCGCCGTCGACCGTGGCAGACCGCTGAAACCAGCCGGCTGATTCCCCGCCCGGCAGCACCGCCAGGCGGGCCAGGGTTACGCCCGGCCTGCCCGCTGCAGCTGGGCGAACTCCTCGTCGGCAAACAGGCGCGAGCGCACCAGAAAGCGCACGCCCTCGCCGTTTTCCAGCGAGAACATGCCACCGCGCCCCGGCACCACATCGATGATCAGCTGGGTGTGCTTCCAGTATTCGAACTGCGCGGGGCTGATGTAGAACGGCGCGCCGCCGATCTCGCCCAGCAGCACGTCGCGGTCGCCGACGATGAAGTCGCCCACCGGGAAACACATCGGCGATGAGCCATCGCAGCAGCCGCCGGATTGATGGAACAGCACATCGCCGTGGCGTGCGCGCAGCGTGTCGATCAACTGCAACGCCGCCAGCGTGGCCATCACCTGCAAGGGCGGGTCTGTCTGCGTGGTGGTGCCCTGCATCGTCTGCCTCCTGCGGCGCGGTCAGGCCGCCATGTCGAGCACGATACGCCCCTCGATCGTTCCGGCGTGCATGCGCGCGAACACCTCGTTGATGTTGTCCAGGGTGTCAGTGGCCACGGTCGCCGCGACCTTGCCCTGCTCGGCGAAGGCCAGCGACTCCTGCAGGTCCAGCCGGGTGCCGACGATCGAGCCGCGCACGGTCACGCCATTGAGCACCATGCCGAAGATGTCCAGCGGGAACTGGCCCGGTGGCAGGCCGTTGAGCGACACCGTGCCGCCGCGGCGCACCATGCCGATCGCCTGCTCGAAGGCCTTGGGCGATACCGCGGTAACCAACGCGCCGTGTGCGCCGCCGATTTCCTTCTTGAGGTAGGCCACCGGATCGGTGGTGCGCGCATTGACCGTCACCGTGGCGCCCAGGCGCCTGGCCAGTGCCAGCTTGGCGTCGTCCACATCCACGGCGGCCACGTTCATTCCCATCGCCTTGGCATATTGCACTGCCATGTGGCCGAGCCCGCCGATGCCGGAAATCACCACCCACTGGCCCGGCTTGGTATCGGTGACCTTCAGGCCCTTGTAGACGGTGACGCCCGCGCACAGGATCGGCGCGACCTCGACGAAGCCGATGTCCTTGGGCAGATGCCCGACGTAATCGGCATTGGCCAGCGCGTACTGCGCGAAGCCGCCATTGACCGAGTAGCCGCTGTTCTGCTGCGCCTCGCACAGGGTTTCCCAGCCGCCCAGGCAGTGCTCGCAATGCCCGCAGGCCGAATACAGCCAGGGAATACCCACCCGGTCGCCTTCCTTGACGTGACGCACACCCGCACCCACCGCCACCACATAGCCCACGCCCTCATGGCCGGGGATGAACGGAGGATTCGGCTTGACCGGCCAGTCCCCCTGCGCGGCGTGCAGATCGGTGTGGCAGACCCCGCAGGCCTGGATTTTGACCAGCAGATCGCCGGCCTGGGGCCGCGGCACCTGCACTTCCTCGATCACCAGTGGTGCGCCGAACTGGCGCACCACTGCGGCTTTCATTGTCGTGTCCATGCTGCACTCCGCACTGATAGTGCGGCCCACCCTAGGCGCCTTGAGGACGCCGTGCCTTGATCGAGGTCAATTCGCGCGTGCGCGGTTCATGAACAGCCGGTGCAGCGGCCCGGCGTTCCTGTGCCCGATCCATCACGCATTGCAGTCGAGCAGTAGCAGGCCTACGCATCAGAAAAACCCTAGCGCCTTCGGCGAATAGCTCACCAACAGGTTCTTGGTCTGCTGGTAATGGTCGAGCATCATCTTGTGATTCTCGCGGCCGATGCCCGACTGCTTGTAGCCGCCGAACGCGGCATGCGCCGGATAGGCGTGGTAGCAGTTGGTCCACACGCGCCCGGCCTGGATCGCGCGGCCCATGCGGTACAGGCGCGACGCATCGCGGCTCCACACACCGGCACCCAGGCCGTACAACGTGTCGTTGGCGATCGCCAGCGCCTCGGCCTCGTCCTTGAAGGTGGTCACCGACACCACCGGCCCGAAGATCTCTTCCTGGAACACGCGCATCTTGTTGTGGCCCTTGAACACCGTCGGCTTGACGTAGAAGCCCTCGGCCAGCTCGCCATCGAGTGTGTTGCGTTCGCCGCCGATCAACACCTGCGCGCCCTCCTGCTTGCCGATGTCGATATAGGACAGGATCTTTTCCAGCTGCTCGCTGGAGGCCTGCGCGCCGACCATGGTGTTGGGATCGAGCGGGTTGCCCTGCTTGATCGCGGCCACGCGTGCCAGCGCCTTTTCCATGAACCTGTCGTAGATCGATTCCTGGATCAGCGCGCGCGAGGGGCAGGTGCACACCTCGCCCTGGTTGAAGGCGAACAGCACGAAGCCTTCCACCGCCTTGTCGAGAAAATCGTCGTCTTCGGCCATGACATCGGCAAAGAAGATGTTGGGCGACTTGCCGCCCAGCTCCAGCGTCACCGGGATCAAGTTCTGGCTGGCGTATTGCATGATCAGCCGGCCGGTGGTGGTTTCGCCGGTGAAGGCGATCTTGGCGATACGCGGGTTGCTGGCCAGCGGCTTGCCGGCCTCGAGCCCGAAGCCGTTGACCACGTTGAGCACGCCCGGCGGCAACAGGTCGCCGATCACCTCCATCAACACCAGGATCGAGGCCGGGGTCTGCTCGGCCGGCTTCATCACCACGCAGTTGCCGGCGGCCAGCGCCGGTGCCAGCTTCCAGCACGCCATCAGCAGCGGGAAGTTCCACGGAATGATCTGTCCGACCACGCCGAGCGGTTCGTGGAAGTGATAGGCGATGGTGTCGCTGTCGATCTCGGAGATGCCACCTTCCTGCGCGCGGATGGCGCCGGCGAAATAGCGGAAGTGATCCACGCACAGCGGCACATCGGCATTGAGCGTCTCGCGCACCGGCTTGCCGTTGTCCCAGGTCTCGGCATAGGCAAGCAGCTCCAGATTCTGTTCGATGCGGTCGGCGATCCTGAGCAGCACATTGGAGCGCTCGGTGGTGGAAGTCTTGCCCCAGGCATCCTTGGCCGCATGCGCCGCATCCAGTGCGGCTTCGATGTCCTGCGCGTTGGAGCGCGCGATCGAGGTGAACACCTTGCCGTTGATCGGCGTGGTGTTGTCGAAGTACTGGCCGCTGTGCGGCGCCACCCACTGGCCGCCGATGAAGTTGTCATAACGCGGTTTGAAGATGGACTGCGGGTCGGTGTTGAGCGGTTTTGCAGAGGCAAGCGCGTTCATCATGGTCTCCTGCGGAGGTGGTCCGATGCGCACGTGTATACCCGCGCGAGCGCTAGCGCAATGTCATGTCATGCGCTGTTGCGCTGCGTCATTGCAGCGCAGCCGTGTTTCCCCGCGCCGTGGTGGACGTTGCGCTGCAGCGCATCATCCGCGTGCACGCGGCAAGGGCTCCGCAACCAGGCGCCGGATCGGCCGCCGTGCACCAGCACGCATTGCACAACCATCAAATCCAGACGTCGTTGTCTGCGGTGTATGCGCCGCCCGCATCGCCGGTATTGACCACACCGCGCGGCTCGACCAGCAGCACGCTGCATTCGTGCTCCGCCGCCGGGCGGTGTTCGACCCCCTTGGGCACCACGTGCATCTGCCCGGCCGACAGCGCCACCACGCCGTCGCGAAACTCGATGGTCATGTTGCCGTCCAGCACGATGAACACCTCGTCCGTGTCCGCATGCTGATGCCACACGAACGCACCTTGCAGCTTGACCAGTTTGAACTGGTAGTCGTTCATTTCCGCGACGACACGCGGGGACCAGTGCTGCGACAGCAGGGCGAGCTTGTCGCTGAAATCGATCGGGGCGTAGCGCGTCTTCAACGGAAACATCCTTGTGCAGGGAGTGCGCTTGCAAGCTTAGTGCATCGCATCACCGGCAGTCACCGCTGCATCAACGCGGCGCATTGCAGCCGCGCGTGGCGAACAGCGCAAGCGGTTTGCCCGGCGCGATGGGTTCATGCGCGCGCGTTGCGGGCGTCTGACGCGCGCCACGCCCGCACCGCTGCGATGACCTGCGCACCGTGGCTGGCGCTGGCATCACGCGCGGCAAAATCGTGCGGCCGCCATTGCACCTGTGCGGCCAGCCGTGCGCAGGCGGCATGCCCGTCTGCCAGCACGTCGGCCTGCTCTTTTGCGTTCAACGCCAGCAGAAGCGAGAAGCCGGTGGCCGAGATCGTGCAGTTGATGTCCAGCCAGTAGCGATTGTCCGCACGCAGCAGAAACCAGTCTGCGGGGGCGTGATCGATGACGATCATGGTGGGGCCTGGTGTGGTCAGTGGCGTGTCGATGGCAGACCTTGCGTTGGCGGGATGGCTTTGTCGCGCCCGGGGGCGCTCCTACGGGCGGTGCGTGTTGTTGAATGCGCACCGCCTGCGGCCGGATCAGCCGCCGAAATCACGCTGCAGGCCGAGCGTTTGTTGGAGATGCATCGCCGTGGCGACGCGCGCGTTGGCGGGACGGCCTTGTCGCGCCCGGGGGCGCTCCTACGGGCGGTGCGTGTTGTTGAATGCGCGCCGCCTGCGAGTAGCTCAGCCGCCGAAATCCCATTGCAGGCCAACCGTGTAGGTGCGGTCCGGACCGGGTTCGTAATAGCGCCCGTTGCCGTCGTTGACGATCACCGAGCCGATGTAGTGCCGGTCCAGCGCATTGTCGATGCGGGCGAAGGTGCGCACCCCACCCAGCGTGGTGGTCCAGCGCCGGGAGGCTTCCAGGTTGACCAGCGCGTAGCCGGGCGCACGCTCGCTGGCAAGGTCGTTGACCACGGTGGCGTCGGAGGCCACCGTTTCGGCGGCGAACTGCCATTGCGCCGGCTGCCACTGCCAGCGCGCGAACAGCTGCTGGCGCGGCACACCCGGCAGGCGCGCGCCGCTGGCCACCGGCGCGGTGGGCGTGGCGCAGCCGCTGCTGGCGCAGGTGAGGTAGCCATCGCGCACGGTGGCATCGACGAAGGTGTAGGCCAGCTGCAGCTGCTGGGTGGTGCCCACCGGTTGATTCCAGCTCAGCTCCGCGCCCTGGCGGCGGGTGGCGCCGATGTTGCGATAGGTGCTGCGGCCATTGGTGTTGCTGGCCACGGCCAGTTCGTCGTCGGTGTCGGCGCGGAACAGCGCCACTTCCACCGCTGCGCCGCTCTGCGCGCGCCACTTGCTGCCGATCTCATAATTGCGGCTGGTCGCCGCGCCCAGATCCAGCGCCAGGCCGGCGCCGCCATCGCTGCGATAACCCAGCTCGTTGAAGGTGGGCGTTTCGAAACCGCGCCCGACCGAGGCGTAGAAACGCAGGTCTTCGGCGGCACGGAACACGATGCCGGCCACCGGCGTGGTTGCCGAATAATCGCGCCGGCCGCTGTCGTCGGGGTTGCGCCCGAGGATGTAGTGATCGTCCGAGTCGAAGCGCACCTGGCTATGCCGCACGCCCAACAAGGCGGACCAGCGCGCGCTCCACTGCCACCACGCCTGCGCAAACTGGTCCACGTTCTCGACCTGGTCGCGCTGGTTGCGGCGCAGCGCGCCCTTGACGCCGAGCGTGTCGCCGACGAAGTTTTCGTAACCGGTGCGGTGCTGACGCTGGCGATCGACGTTCGCGCCCACGGTCAGCTGCAACGGCCGGCCCAGCGCCTCGCCCTGCCAGGCCCAGCGCGCATCGGCGCCTTCGTAATTGCTGTCCAGATCGATCACCCCGCCCGAATGCAGCGGGTTGCGCTGCACCGCCACCGGGATCGCCAGGAATTGCTCCACGCTGCGCTGCCCGCCGTAGGCCATCAGCCGCAGCGTCTGGCTGTCGAACTGCTGGGTGAAGATGGCGCCGGCCTGCGACTGGCGCACCGACTTGCGGGTGTTGAACTGGGTGGCCACCGCCGTGGCCTGCGCCGGGTCGGCATTGAACTGCGCGCGGGTCAGGCCGAGCGGGTCCTGCGCGTCGGGTGCGTCCAGATAGTTGAGCACCAGGTCCAGCCGGCGCCCCTCGGCCAGATCGAAGCCGAGCTTGGCATTGACCGAATCGCGCTTTGCGCGGCTATGGGCGCGGAAGCCGTCGGTTTCGAAATGATTGGCCGCCAGGTTGTAGTGCACCGCGCCCTGCTGGCCGAGCAATTGCGCGCCCGTGTTGACGGTGGCATTGCTGCCATAGGTGGCGCGCAGCCGCCATGGGTCGCCCGGCGCGCCGTCGGCGCTCCACAGCTGCAGCACGCCGCCGGAGGAGTTGCCGTACAGCGCCGAAAACGGCCCGCGCAGCACTTCCACCCGCTCGGCGCCCAGCACGTTGAAGTGCGAGAGCTGGCCCTGGCCATCGGGCATGCTGGCCGGGATGCCGTCGACCAGCAGGCGCACGCCGCGCACGCCGAAGGTGGAGCGCGCGCCGAAGCCGCGGATCGACAGCTGGGTGTCCTGCGCGTAGTTCTGGCGATCGCGCGCCACCAGGCCGGGGATGCCGTCCAGCAGCTCGGACACCTGCGCGCCGCGGCGGTTGTCGGCATCGGCCGCCACCACGGTGAAGGAGGCCGGCAGGTCGAAGTCGTCCACCCCGCGCACGCGTGCGGCGTCCACCTGCACGGTGGGCAATCGCTGGATCGGTGTGGAGGCGGGCGGCGCCGGATCGGCAGCCAGGACGGGCGGCGCGGCGCTCGTGGCGAACAGGCCGCAGGCGGCGGCCAACAAGGTAAGTCTGGGCATGGGCGTAGTGTCCCTCATCCGTACTGTGGCCGCATCGTTGCGTACGGAACGAAGCATGCTACGCCGGCCATGGGCTGCTACGATGAAGTGGTTTGGCCCAGCCGCGGCCGAGCATCCCGGAAGTCCCTCACTCTTTCGTCCTTCAGCGAGTCATGCCGTGTCCTTCTTTGCAAACGTGGAACAGGTTCCAGGCGACCCCATCCTGGGCCTGACCGAGGCCTACAACGCCGACAGCCGCCCCAACAAGGTCAACCTGGGCGTGGGCATCTATTACGACGAAAACGGGCGCATCCCGCTGTTGCGCGCCGTGCACAAGATCGAGCAGCAGCTCGCGCTGGACGCCAAACCGCGCGGCTACCTGCCCATCGACGGCCTGGCCGCCTACGACAAGGCCACCCAGGAGCTGCTGTTCGGCGCCGAGTCGGCGCTGGTGGCCTCCGGCCGCGTGGCGACCTCGCAGACCGTCGGCGGCAGCGGCGCCTTGCGCGTGGGCGCGGACCTGCTCAAGAAGCTGCTGCCCACCTCCACCATCGCCATCAGCAACCCGAGCTGGGAAAACCATCGCGCAGTGTTCGGCGCGGCCGGCTTCGAGGTCGTGGACTACACCTATTTCGATGCCGCCAGCCATGGGCTGAACTTCGACGGCATGCTCGCCGATCTGGCAAAACTCGAACCGGGCACCGTGGTGCTGCTGCACGCCTGCTGCCACAACCCGACCGGCGCGGACCTGAGCAAGGAGCAGTGGAAGCAGGTTGCCGGGCTGTTGAAGGAACGCAACCTGTTCCCGTTCGTCGACATCGCCTACCAGGGCTTCGACAAGGGCATCGAGGCCGATGCGTATGCGGTGCGCCTGCTCGCTGCCGAAGGCATCGACAGCTACGTGGTCGCCAGCTCGTACTCCAAGTCGTTCTCGCTGTATGGCGAGCGCGTGGGCGCGCTGTCGGTGGTCTCGGCCACTGCGGCCGAAGCCAAGGCCGTGCAGTCGCAGGTCAAGCGCATCATCCGCACGATCTACTCCAGCCCGTCCACGCACGGCGCCGCCCTGGTGGCCGGCGTGCTGACCAGCCCGGAGCTGCGCGATCTGTGGGAGCAGGAGCTGACCGAGATGCGCGAGCGCATCCACGCCCTGCGCGCGGGCCTGGTGGCCAAGCTGGACACATTGGGCGCGCCGGAGTTTGCGTTCATCCAGCGCCAGGCCGGCATGTTCTCGTACTCGGGCCTGACCAGGACCCAGGTGGACCGCCTGCGCGAGGAATTCGCGATCTACGCCGTCGGCACCGGCCGTATCTGCGTGGCCGCGTTGAGCCAGCGCAACCTGGACTACGTGGCACAGGCCGTGGCCACCGTCAGCCGCATGTAAGCGCATCGCGATCGGCCGACGCGGCCGACGCCGGCAAACCGGGAGCGCGCCAGCCTCCCGGTTTTTTTATGCGTGTTCGCCGCTCCTGCGCGCGTGCAGAGCTGCGCCAAGACCGCGTGGTACATGTCTGCAACCCCAGTCTTGGGCACCACATTCGAGCATGTTCGATCAGGTTTGCTGCAAAACGCGCATCCAGTGATCGAAATCTAACGGCGCAATGGCGACAATGGCGGACCACTTCCTACACAGGCTGCCCGCTCCCATGTCGCGTCCCTCGCTGACCCGCTTCCTGATCGAAGAGCAACACGCCGGCCGTATCGACCCGGAATTGCGCCAGCTGATCACCATCGTCTCGCGCGCCTGCAAGCGCATTTCCATCGCCGTGAGCAAGGGCGCCCTGGGCGGCGTGCTCGGCGATGCCGGCACCGGTAACGTGCAGGGCGAGGCGCAGAAGAAGCTCGACGTGCTCAGCAACGACATCCTGCTCGAAGCCAACGCCTGGGGCGGCCACTTGGCCGCGTGCGCGTCGGAAGAAATGGATCACAGCCAGCCGGTGCCCGACCAGTACCCCAGCGGCGATTTCCTGCTGCTGTTCGATCCGCTGGATGGCAGCTCCAACATCGACGTCAACGTCTCGGTGGGCACCATCTTCTCGGTGCTGCGCGCGCCCAAGGGCACCGAGAAGCCCGGCGACGAGCACTTCCTGCAGCCGGGCACCCAGCAGGTTGCCGCCGGCTACTGCATCTACGGCCCCAGCACGATGCTGGTGCTCACGCTCGGCCACGGGACCCACGCCTTCACCCTGGAGCGCGAGGAAGGCAGCTTCCTGCTGACCCAGGCCAACATGCGCGTGCCCGAAGACACCGCCGAATACGCCATCAACATGTCCAACCAGCGCCACTGGGAACCGGCCATGCAGTCCTATGTCAGCGACCTGCTGGCCGGCAAGGACGGCACCCGCGGCAAGGACTTCAACATGCGCTGGATCGCCAGCATGGTCGCCGACGTGCACCGCATCCTCACCCGCGGCGGCATCTTCATCTACCCCTGGGACAAGAAGGACGCATCCAAGCCGGGCAAGCTGCGCCTGATGTACGAAGCCAACCCGATGAGCATGCTGGTGGAACAGGCCGGCGGCGCGGCCACCACCGGGCGCGAGCGCATCCTGGACCTCCAGCCGACGCAGCTGCATCAGCGCGTGCCGGTGTTCTTGGGGTCGAAGAACGAAGTGAACGAGGCCACGCGCTATCACCTTGAGTTTGATAACGCACAAGGCTGATATTTCAGCTCTTTTTAGCGGCCCTACGGGCGCGGCATCCGAGACCTGATTCCGGATGCCGGTTCCATGGAGCCCCATCGCCATGCGTGGGACTGTCGCGTCGTTCCGTTGCGTTGTTCAAGGATTCCTGCAACTCAAGGGTGTCACTGAGGACTTCCGGTCTCCAGCTGACCAGCAGCCTTGAGAAGTGCAAGCGCCCACTCCACACGCGCCGATGCGGTGGCGACCAGGTCGTCCGGGTGCTCGCCCAGCAGCGCGCGCAGTTGATGCGGCGCGAACACCAGGTCGACGAAGTGGCTTGCCAACGCAGATGGATTGGCCGGTTGATCCGGGCCGTCCAGGATCGTCATCTGCACGCGCCGCAGCCCGCCCTCCCAGCCGATGCGGTTGACTTCAGCGGCAAGCGCTGGCGCGCGGATGGAGGTGCCGACGACCAGGCGCATCATGGCCACCGTCTGTGGCTGTAATGCATGCGCAAGTATCCCTTGTCCTGCGTGTCTCAGGCGCCCCTCCAGATCCATGGGGACGCTGGCTGCGGCAGGCAGCGGCTGGGTGTCGACATCGCGACGGACCACCGCCTCGAAGATGGCGTCTTTGTTGGCGTAGCGCGCGTAAAGGCTTGCCTTGCCCGCGCCTGCCAGCCGCGCGATGTCCTCGCACGAGGTGTGCTCGAACCCGCGTTCCAGGAAGAGTTGCAGTGCCGCATCAAGTAAGCGCCGTTCGACATCGCCCGCCTTATCGAGTGGCGGCCGTCCGCCTTTTGATTTTTGCTTGACCGCTTTCATGCACGAAAACTTACACGCCGCTTGCATTGCCATCAACTGAACGTTATCGTTCAGTTATTCGCTGTGTGGTCTGCCAAGCCGGCGAATGGCCTGGGTGCTGCGTGACAGACAGCCTGCATCTTCTGTTGCAGTTCCCGTTGCCGTCGTTGGCGCAAAAGACCCAAGCGAGAGGCAAGTCATGACGTCAGATGTGAGATCCCCAATCGTTGTTGCAGGCGCCACCGGCGACCTGGGTTGCCGCATCGCCTTTGCCCTGCAGGACCAGGGCGCCGCGGTGGTTGCGCTTGTTCGGCAAGGCGCAGGCAAGGACCGTATTGCGGCCCTGCAACGCAGGAACATCACGATCCGCTACGTCGAGATGGAAGACGCCAACTCGTTGCGTGAAGCGGTCGGGAATGCGGCATGCGTCGTTTCCGCGCTCAACGGCCTGGAAGACGTCATGCTGGGTCAACAGGGAAAGCTGTTGCATGCAGCGGTCAGCGCCGGCGTGCCTCGCTTCATCCCGTCTGATTTCTCGCTGGACTATACGAAGACACGGCCGGGCGACAATCGAAACCTGGATTTCCGGCGCCGATTCAGAGACCAACTGGATGCCGCGCCGATCGCGGCCACCTCGGTTCTGTGCGGCGGTTTTCTTGAGCTTCTTGAGGGCAGTGCGCGCCTCGTGGTGCCGGGCCGTCGCGTCATGCATTTTGGCGACGCCAACCAGCAGCTCGATTTCACCGCCAAAGATGACGTCGCCAGCTACACGGCGGCAGCCGCGCTGGATCCCACGGCCCCACGGGACCTGCGCATTGCCGGCAACAGCATTTCGCCCAACGACATCGCGCAACTGCTCACCCAACTCACCGGGCAGCGCTATCGCACGCTCAGGCCGGGCGGGCTCGGGACGATGTCGGCAATCATCAGTGCGGTGCGTGCACTCACGCCCGCAAGCGATGACCCCTTCCCTCCCTGGCAGGGCATGCAATACCTGCGCGACATGATGAGCGGGCGCGGCAAACTGGTCCCACTGGATAACGATCGCTACGGTGCGCGCGCCTGGCAAACAGCCCGCCACACACTGGCCAATACGTATGTACGGGAGTCTTGAGATGCGCGATGGCATTGCAGCGTTCCACATCCAGGTTGCACAGGCGGAGCTGGATGACCTCGCACACCGGCTTAGGCAAACGCGGTGGCCAAGTAGGGAAACCGTGGAGGACCACAGCCAGGGCCCGCAGAGCGAGCGCATCCGGCGCCTGGTGGACCGCTGGCAGTCTGGCTACGACTGGCGTGCGACCGAGCGGTTATTGAACGGCTGGAACAGCAGTCGCACCACGATCGATGGACTGGAGATCCAGTTCCTGCATGTCCGCTCGCCGGAGCCAGACGCGCTTCCGTTGCTGCTGACGCATGGGTGGCCCGGATCGGTGCTCGAATTCCGCGAGGTGATCGGCCCCTTGAGCGACCCGGTGGCCCATGGCGGGCAGGCGTCGGACGCGTTTCATCTCATCATCCCATCCCTGCCTGGCTTTGGTTTCTCTGCAAAGCCAACCGCCCGTGGCTGGGGCGTCGGGCGCACGGCTGCCACATGGGTCGAACTGATGCGCCGTCTGGGGTATGGCAAGCGTTGGGCCGCACAGGGCGGCGATTGGGGCAGTGCGATCACCACCGCGCTTGGATTCATGCAGCCACCCGGCTTGCGGGGTCTCCATCTGAACATGGTGATGTTCGAACCCAGCACGCAGGACATCGCCGAAGCCACACCGGCCGAGCAGAAGATGCTGGAAGACGCCCAGCGCTACTACGCGGAATTTTCCGGCTACATGAAGCTGCAAAGCACACGGCCGCAGTCGGTGGGCTTCAGTTTGGCTGACTCCCCGGTGGGCCTGGCTGCATGGATCTATGCACTCTTTCAGGACGTCTCACAAAGCGACGGCGAACCGGAGAACGTGTTCGCCCTGGACCACCTCATCGATGACATCATGCTGTACTGGCTCCCGAACGCAGGGCCCAGCTCTGCACGCCTGTATTGGGAAGCCGCGCATGAGGCGATGGCGGAGATGCCTTCGCATCCAATGCCCACACCCACCGGCATCAGCATGTTTCCCGGCGAGCAGGTGCGCATTTCCCGGCGCTGGGCAGAGCGACGCTTTGCCGACCTCCGCTTTTTCGGCGAAGCGGAGCGGGGCGGACATTTTGCGGCAATGGAGAATCCGCCGGTGTTTGTCGATCATCTGCGAACGACCTTTCGGTCTCTGCGGTAACGGCGGCCGAGCCTGGCATGCCGGCACGGCCTTCGCGCCACGGCCCTGCCGACGCTGCCGATGTCTCCGCTTTGCAGCTGGAGTTGCCTGACGCCAGGCCGGCACTGCCCCCTTGACCGCCGTCGCCTGCACGGGCCAGTCTCGGGGGCTGGCGCGGCGGGGAGTCGTGCCGCTGGCCTTCAACGGAGAACCGCCGTGGACCGTCGTACCTTCCTCACCCTGTCCGGCATTGGTGCTGCCGGGCTGCTGCTGCCGAACACGCGCCTGATCGCGGCCGAGCAGTTGCTCACACCCAACGATGCCGCGCGCAGCCGTCGCTTGTCCGATACCGCGCTCAGCACCGCCAAGGCGGCCGGTGCCAGTTATTGCGATGTGCGCGTGGGCCGTTATCTGCGCCAGTTCGTGATCACCCGCGAGGCGCAGGTGGAGAACGTGGTCAACGCCGAATCCAGCGGCGTGGGCGTGCGCGTGCTGGCCGATGGCGCGTGGGGGTTTGCGGCCACCAACACGCTCACCAGCGATGGCGTGGCCACCGCCACCCGCCAGGCGGTGGCGATCGCCAAGGCCAACGCGCGGCTGGGCGGCTCGCCGGTGCAGCTGGCGCCAGTGACGGCGGCCGGGCAGGTGCGCTGGCGCACGCCGATCAAGAAGAATGCGATGGAAGTGCCGCTGCAGGACAAGGTGGCGCTGCTGATGGACGTCAATGCAGCCGCGCTCAACGCCGGCGCCACCTTCGTGGCCTCGCGCATGTTTGCGATCAACGAGCAGAAGTACTTCGCCAGCAGTGATGGCTCCTATATCGATCAGGATGTGCACCGGCTGTGGCTGCCCCTCACCGTGACTGCGGTGGACAAGGCCAGCGGCAAGTTCCGCACCCGCGACGGGCTGTCTTCGCCGATGGGCATGGGCTACGAATACCTGGACGGCGATGCCAGCCAGAAGCACCGGTTGCCTGGCGGACTCATCGGCTACGGCCACAGTTATGACGCGCGCGAGGATGCGATCGCCGCCGCCAAACAGGCACGCGCCAAACTCACCGCACCGTCGGTGAAGGCCGGCAAATACGATCTGGTGATCGACCCGAGCAACCTGTTCCTCACCATCCACGAGTCGGTGGGCCACCCGCTCGAGCTCGATCGCGTGCTCGGCTACGAGGCCAATTACGCCGGCACCAGTTTTGCCACGCTGGACAAGCGCGATGCCGGTTTCCGCTGGGGCAGCGATGCGGTGACCTTCGTCGCCGACCGCACCCAGCCCGGCAGCCTGGGCGCAGTGGGGTACGACGATGAAGGCGTCAAGGGCAAGCAGTGGGAGCTGGTGAAGGACGGCATCCTGGTCGATTACCAATGCACGCGCGATCAGGCGCATCTGCTCGGCAAGACCGCATCCGATGGCTGCAGCTATGCCGACTCGTGGTCCAGCGTGCAGTTCCAGCGCATGCCCAATGTCTCGCTGGCGGCAGGCAAGACGCCGCTGGCTGTTGCCGACATGATCAAGAACGTCGAGCGCGGCTTGTACATCCACGGGCGTGGCTCGTATTCGATCGATCAGCAGCGCTACAACGCGCAGTTCGGCGGGCAATTGTTCTACGAAATCGAGAACGGCCAGGTCACGCGCCTAGTGGAAGACGGCGCCTACCAGATCCGCACGCCGGAATTCTGGAATGCCTGCAGCGCGGTCTGCGATCAACGCGATTTCCGCCTGGGCGGCTCGTTCTTCGATGGCAAGGGCCAACCCAGCCAGGTATCAGCGGTCTCGCACGGGTCGTCCACGGCACGCTTCGATGGCATCAACGTGATCAACACCGCGCGCGCCTTGGGTTGAGAGAAACTGGTCGGTCGCGGGCGCGATGCCCTCACCAAACAGTTGATTGGTTGCCTTGTTTAAAACCACGCACACCGACCATCTCGACAGGTCCTTGTCCGCCCACCGTCGCGGGACCTTACGCGGCATGGATGCCGCGTAAGAGCCTACAGGGACGTACTTGCGGCGTGTCCCGCGATGGTGGGCGGGCAAGGGCCCTGCAACCAAGCCGCAGACCAAACGCTTTCAGCCAGCCCCCATGAAGCAAACACCGCCCCCGACGACCTGCGGATCGCACATGTACGATCGCAGACAAACCACGCATGCCTGACATCCAGACCTCTCGACGCGCGGCCACATCCATCGCAGCCGGTCAGCAGCGCTCGCCACACGCGCAGGCCTGCTGCGCTACTCGCTTCGTGCGGGTATCGCGTTTGCGCACGGACCCCTGCCGAAAGTCATTTGACGCAGCGTTCATCGCCCGGCAAGAATCGGCGATACCGCGCAGATAGCGATCTGTGCGTCACCACACTACCTGCGCGCCGCGCGGGATCATTGGGGAGTTGCCGTGCAGCGACGTGATTTCCTGGCCCTGACCGGGCTGACCATGGGCGGCCTGATCGTGCCCGCCTACTTCGGCAAGGCGATCGCCGCCGAGCAGTTGGTGACGCAGCTGGATGTGGGCCGCAAGAAGCGCCTGGCCGATGCCGGCCTCAACGCCGCGCGCCAGGCCGGTGCGAGCTATTGCGATGTGCGCATCGGCCGTTATCTGCGCCAGTTCGTCATCACCCGCGAGGACAAGGTGCAGAACGTGGTCAACACCGAATCCATTGGTGCGGGCGTGCGCGTCCTGGTGGCTGGCGCCTGGGGATTTGCCGCCACCAACGAGCTCACCGAACAGGGTGTGGCCAAGGCCGCCTCGCAGGCCGCCGCGATCGCCAAGGCCAATGCCAAGGTGCAGGGCACGCCGGTGCAGCTGGCGCCCACGCCGGGCGTGGGCGAGGTCAGCTGGAAGACGCCGATCAAGAAAAACGCGATGGAAGTGCCGATCAAGGACAAGGTGGACCTGCTGCTGGGTGTCAACGCTGCCGCCACCGCTGCCGGCGCCAACTTCGTCAATTCGATGCTGTTCGTGGTCAACGAGCAGAAGTACTTTGCCAGCACCGACGGCTCGTATATCGACCAGGACGTGCACCGCATCTGGGCGCCGCTGAGCGTGACCGCCATCGACAAGGCCAGCGGCAAGTTCCGCACCCGCGACGGCTTGTCCGCGCCGATGGGCCTGGGCTACGAATATCTGGATGGCGCCGCCTCGGGCAAGTTCGTCTCGCCCAATGGCGTGGTGAATTACGGCCTGTCCTACGACATGAAGGAGGACGCGATTGCCGCGGCCAAGCAAGCGCAGGAAAAGCTCAAGGCGCCGTCGGTGAAGCCGGGCAAGTACGATCTGGTGCTGGACCCCTCGCACACCTGGCTCACCATCCACGAGTCGGTCGGCCACCCGCTGGAGCTGGATCGCGTGCTCGGCTACGAGGCCAATTTCGCCGGCACCAGTTTCGCCACGCTGGACAAGCTCAAGGCCGGTTTCCAGTACGGCAGCGACAAGGTGCATATCCTGGCCGACAAGACCCAGCCCGGCAGCCTGGGCGCGGTGGGCTACGACGATGAAGGCGTCAAGACCAAGCAGTGGGACCTGATCCGCGACGGCAAGCTGGTGGACTACCAGGCCATCCGCGACCAGGCGCATATCCTCGGCAAGACCGCCTCCGACGGGTGCTGCTACGCCGACTCGTGGTCGAGCGTGCAGTTCCAGCGCATGGCCAATGTGTCGCTGGCCGCCGGCAAGACACCGTTGAGCGTGAGCGATCTGATCAAGAACGTGGAAAACGGCATCTACATCATCGGCGACGGCTCGTTCTCCATCGACCAGCAGCGCTACAACGCGCAGTTCGGCGGCCAGCTGTTCTACGAGATCAAGAACGGCGCGATCACCCGCATGCTCGAGGACGTGGCCTACCAGATCCGCACGCCGGAATTCTGGAACGCCTGCAGCGCGGTGGCCGATCAACGCGACTACCGCCTGGGCGGCTCGTTCTTCGACGGCAAGGGCCAGCCGAGCCAGTCCTCGGCGGTCTCGCATGGCTCGTCCACCGCCCGTTTCGACGGCATCAACGTCATCAACACCGCCCGCTCGCTCGGCTGACAGGAGAAACCCACATGAGCATCCTTACCGAAGCGCAGGCCAAGGCCATCCTGGACAAGGTCATCAAGCTGTCCAAGGCCGACGAGTGCACCGCCACGCTCAGCGGCTCGATCGACGGCAATATCCGTTTCGCGCTCAACAACGTGTCCACCAGCGGCATCGTCGACAACACCGACCTGCAGGTGCAGGTGGCGTTCGGCAAGCGCGTGGGCATCGCCACCATCAACGAGTTCGACGACGCCGCGCTGGAGCGCGTGGTGCGGCGTGCCGAAGACCTGGCGCGGCTGGCGCCTGAAAATCCGGAATTCATGCCGGCGGTGGACAAGCAGACCTACAAACCCAGCCCCACCTTCAGCGAATCCACTGCCGCCATCGACCCGGCATTCCGTGCGCAGGTGGCCGCCGATTCGATCGCCCCGTGCAAGGGCAAGGGATTGATCGCGGCCGGCTTCCTGGAAGATGGCCAGAGCTTTACCGCGTTCGCCAACAGCAAGGGCAACTTCGGCTACCAGCGCGGCGCGCGTTTCGACTACACCTGCACCGTGCGTACCGAAGATGGTCGCGGCTCGGGCTGGGTGGGCCGCAA
Organism: Xanthomonas sp. NCPPB 2864; assembly: GCF_056675615.1. Classification (NCBI taxonomy): domain Bacteria; kingdom Pseudomonadati; phylum Pseudomonadota; class Gammaproteobacteria; order Lysobacterales; family Lysobacteraceae; genus Xanthomonas; species Xanthomonas sp. NCPPB 2864. Next base: position 34,218 of record NZ_JBWWVS010000016.1, on the reverse strand, counting down.
CCTCAAGGATGCCGCCGACTTCAAGGCCGAGCAGGACATCCGCATCGCCATGCGCAAGGCCAGCGACTCGTCCGAAGCCAAGGCGCTGGAACCGGGCAAGTACACGGTGATCCTGGAGCCGGCAGCGGCGGCAGGCCTGATTTCTTTCATGATGCGCTACTTCGATGCGCGCATGGCCGACGAGGGCCGCAGCTTCCTGTCCAAGAAGGGCGGCGGCAACAAGCTGGGCGAGCAGGTCTACGACCCGCGCGTGAACATCACCGCCGACCCGTGGGATGCGCGTGCCGCCGTGCTGCCGTGGGACGAGGAAGGCCTGCCGCGCGAGAAGATGCCGATCGTGGAGAACGGCAAGATCGCCAACCTGCAGTACTCGCGGTTCTGGGCGCAGAAGAACGGCAAGCGCGCGGTCGGCGAGCCGGGCAACCTGCTGATGGCCGGTGGCGACAAGAACATCGCCGAGCTGGTGCGCGGCACCGAGAAGGGCATCCTGGTCACGCGCACCTGGTACATCCGCATGGTCGACCCGCAGACCGTGCTGCTGACCGGGCTGACCCGCGACGGCACCTTCTACATCGAGAACGGGCAGATCAAGTACCCGGTGAAGAATTTCCGCTTCAACGAATCGCCGATCATCATGCTCAACAACATCGACGAGCTGGGCAGGCCGGTGCGCGTGGCCGGCGATGAATCCAGCTACGTGATGATGATTCCGCCGATGCGGTTGCGCGACTTTACGTTTACCTCGTTGTCGGATGCGGTGTGACTGAGAGCCGGGAATCGGGAGTGGGGAATCGGGAATGGGAGAGCGGAGCAAGCTCTTCGCGGCCCGATGGTTTTCCTGCACATCCCGTTCCCGGTCTACACGCCCTGGCGGCGCACGCGACGCGCCGTCATTTCCTTGGATTGCTGCTCGGTAGCGTCGCTGCGTTGGCGCTACCGCGGCAGGCGCGGGCGGCGGGCAATTACGATTTCTGGTTTACCCGGCTGCGCTACGACTCGGGCGATTGGGATGTGGATGCGCGCATGCCGTCCAACCTGATCACCTCGTTGATCGACTACACCCAGCTGCGCGTGGACCCGCAGGAGCATGTGCTGGATCTGGCCGATCCGCGCATGCTGCAGGCACCGTTCTGCTATCTGTCCGGGCACAAGCTGGTGGAGTTCAATCCCGCCGAGCGGCGCAACTTCGAGCGCTATGTGCGCAATGGCGGCTTCGTGTTCGTGGACGATTGCAACCACGATATCGACGGGCTGTTCGCCACCTCGTTCGAGGCGCAGATGACCTCCATCTTCGGCAAGACCGCGCTGCAGAAATTGCCCAAAAACCACCGTCTCTACAGCGCATTCTTCAAATTCCCCGACGGCCCGCCGGCCACCAGTTTCGAGCTCAATGGCTGGGGCGACGACCTGGTGCACGATTATCTCAGGGGCATCAGCATCGACGGCCGTCTCGGCGTGTTGTACAGCAACAAGGATTACGGCTGCGAATGGGATTACGACTGGCGCAACAAACGCTTCCTGGCCGAAGACAACACCAAGTTCGCAGTGAACATCGTGATGTATGCATTGACCAACTGAAATCGATCCGTAAGAGCGCGCTGGCGCGCGATGCCGTACCGGTAACACCGCCTCGCGCGCCAGCGCGCTCCTACACAGATCGCGTGAGATGTTTCGCAGGCACGGGCACGGCATCCACCGACGTCGCACCCGCGAGCCCCGCACGCCTTTGTAGGAGCGCGCCTGCGCGCGATGCAGATTCACCCGTAGCGCATCGCGCGCCAGCGCGCTCCTACGCCAGCAGCCCCACAACGAGACGGTTCCCATGACTTCCCCCAACGACGACACCCTCACCCGGCAGCTCTCCCAACTCGGCGCGTTGCGTGCGGCCCTGGCGCAGGCGGTGGTGGGCCAGGACGCGGTGGTGGAGCAACTGCTGATCGGCCTGCTCGCCGGCGGCCACTGCCTGCTGGAAGGCGCGCCCGGCCTGGGCAAGACGCTGCTGGTGCGCTCGCTGGGGCAGGCGCTGGAGCTGCAGTTCCGCCGCGTGCAGTTCACCCCGGACCTGATGCCCAGCGACATTCTCGGCACCGAGCTGCTGGAAGAGGATCACGGCACCGGACATCGCCAGTTCCGGTTCCAGCAGGGGCCGATCTTCACCAACCTGCTGCTGGCCGACGAGCTCAATCGCACCCCGCCCAAGACCCAGGCCGCGCTGCTGGAGGCGATGAGCGAGCGCACGGTGAGTTACGCCGGCACCACCTATGCGTTGCCGGCGCCGTTCTTCGTGCTGGCCACGCAGAACCCGATCGAACAGGCCGGCACCTATCCGTTGCCGGAAGCGCAGCTGGACCGCTTCCTGTTGCATGTGCGGGTGGACTATCCCAGCGAGCAGGAAGAGCGCGACATCCTCAGCCAGACCACCGGCACCAGCAGCGCGCAGGTGCCCAGGGTGATGGACGCCGACAGCGTGCTGGCGCTGCAGCAACAGGTGCGGCACGTGCATGTGGGCGCGGATCTGCTGACCTGGATCAATCGCTTGGTACGCGCCAGCCGCCCAGGCCCGCAGGCCAGTGAGGACGTGCGCCAGTGGATCAAATGGGGCGCCGGCCCACGCGCCGGGCAATCGCTGGTGCTGGCGGCCAAGGCGCGTGCGCTGTTGCATGGCCGCCTTGCCGCCACCCGCGAGGATGTCGTCGCGCTGGCCGCGCCGGTGATGCGCCATCGCCTGTTGCTGTCGTTCGCCGCCGAGGCCGAACAACGCAGCGCCGACGATGTGGTCGCCGCGCTGCTGCGCGCCGTGCCGTTCCCGGCGTGAGGCGCGTTGCGGCGTGAGCATGGACGTGCCGGCACTGATTCCCGCCGAGCTGCGCAGCCGCCTGCGCGGCCTGCAGTTGCGTGCGCGGCAGGCGCAGGGCGCGCAAGGGATCGGCCAGCACGCCAGCCGCAGCCGTGGCGCCGGGCTGGAATTCTCGCAATACCGCGCCTACGAGCCCGGCGATGCCTTGCGCCAGATCGACTGGAAGCTCTACGCCCGCTCGGACCGGTTCTTCGTGCGCGAGGCCGAGCGCGAAAGCCCGCTGACGCTGTGGGTGTTGCTCGACGCCACCGCCTCCGCCGGCCAGACCGACCAGGCGCGCCCGCAGGTCACCCGCCTGCAGGCGATGGCGACCCTGGCCGCGTGCGCTGCCGAGGTCGCGCTGCGGCAAGGCGACCAGGTCGGCCTGTTCGCGGTGCATGGCGATGGCCTGGTGGCCGTGCCGGCCGGTGGCGGGCCGCGCCAGCGCGACCGGCTCTGGCTGGCCCTGCACGGGCTGCGCGCCGGTGGCCGCTGGCCGGGCATGGACGCGCTGCGTCCGCTGTGGGAACGCATCGCCGCCCATGCGCTGGTGCTGTCGATCGGCGACGGCTTCGACCAGGACCTGCTCGGCGCGCTGGAAAAACTCGCCGCCGCACGCCGCGAGGTGATGCAGCTGCAGGTGCTGACCTGCGACGAACGCGATTTCCCCTTCAGCGGCGGGCACCGCTTCCGCGACCCGGAAACCGGCGAAGAACTGCTCGGCGACGGCGCCGCGATGCGCACTGCGTATCTGCAACGCTTCGGCGCTGCCCAGCGCGCGCTGCAGGCGCGCTGGCAGGCGGCCGGCATTGCGCACGCGGTGCATTATCTGGATGCGCCACCGGATGCGGCATTGCGCGAGCTGTTTGCACACGGTGCGCGGCGATGAGCCAGCGCGCCGGCGCCACCGCCGCAGCTGAGGGAGCGCAGCAGTGAACCTGCTCCTGCTGTTTCCCGCCGGCCTGGCCGCGTTGGCCGCACTGCTGCTGCCGTTGCTGATCCATCTGGCCCGACGCAGCGAACACCGGCCCACCGACTTTGCCGCATTGCGCTGGCTGCGCGCGCAGCCGCGACCCCGGCACCGGCTGCGCTTCGACGAATGGCCGCTGCTGCTGGTGCGCCTGCTGTTGCTGGCCGCAGTGGCACTGCTGCTGGCCGAGCCGGCCTTGCGCGACCACCAGCAGGCGCGCCCGCGCATCGCGGTCAGCCCCGGCGTGGACCTGGCCGCGGCCCGGGCGCTCGGCCACGCGGCCAACGCGCAGTGGGTATGGCTGGCACCGGGCTTCCCGCCGATCGCTGCCGATGCCGCACACCCACCTGCCACGCCCGCCGGCACCGCGCCGTCGGTCGGCAGCCTGCTGCGCGAACTCGATGCCAGCCTGCCGCCGGAGACCGCGCTGCGCGTGATCGTGCCCAGCCAGTGGGGTCCGCTGGATGCGCAACGCCTGCAGCTGTCGCGCGAGGTGCGCTGGCAGGTGCTGCCCGGCCAGTCGCCGGCGGCCGCCGTGGCGCCCGTCCCACCGTTGCGGCTGCAGGCAATCGCCGACACCCCCACCGAGCCGGCCCTGCGCTATCTGCGTGCCGTGCATGCCGCCTGGGCACTGCCCGGCGCATTGCCGGTGAGCGCCCCCAGCGCTGCCGAGTCGGCACGCTGGCCGGCCGGCACGGTGGTGGCGTGGCTATCGCAGCGCCCACCACCGGCGCCGGTCATCGCCTGGGTCGCGTCCGGCGGGCAGCTGCTGCTCGATGCGCAGACGCCGGCCCCGCCCGCACTGGCGGGCCCGCTGCAAGCGCTGCTGCAGGACGCACACGGCGCCGCGCTGATCGATGCCGCAACGGTTGGCCGCGGCCGCCTGCTGCGCTGGGCCGCGCCTTTGCAGCCGCAGCGGCTGCCGGCGCTGCTGGATGCCGACTTCCCCACCCGCCTGCACGACGCCCTGCAGTCGACACCCGCACCACAGCGCGCGCTGGCGCAGACCCAGCAGCCGCAGCGCGGCCCCGCCATCCGCCTGGCCAGCGCCCCCTGGCCGCTGGCGCCATGGCTGATCGGCCTGGTGCTGCTGCTGTTTGCGATCGAACGCTGGCTGGCCACCGCGCCCCGCCGGAGCCGCGCGGCATGAGCACGCCGGCCCTGCACCTGGCCTGGCAGGCCGCGCGGCGACGGCAGGCCGCAGGCGTGCTGCTGTGCGGGCTGCCGCTGGCCGCGCTGCCGGCGCTGCTGGCGTGGCGTGCCGGTGCGCAGCCGGCGATCCTGCCGTTGCTGCTCCTGGGCCTGCTGGCGCTGATCGGCGTGGCGCTGCTGGCGGCACGCCGGCTCGACCAGACCTGGCTGATCCGCCGGCTGGATCGCGACGCGGATCTGGAAGACAGCAGCGACCTGCTGTTCGCCCCGGCCGGGCAGCTCGGCCCGTTGCAGGCCCTGCAGCGCCAGCGCCTGGAACAACGCCTGCGCAGCACCCCGCGTGATCTGCGCCCGGCCTGGCCCTGGCGGCGCGCCTTGGCATGGGGCTTGCCCGGCCTGCTCGCCTGCGCCGCGGTGCTGCTGTGGCCGCACACCGCTCACCGGCCCACCGCAGGCAACGACCGGATCGCTGCCGCACGCGCCGGCACCGGCGCCCCCACCCTGGGTCAGGCGCGGCTGCACAGCACGCCGCCCGCCTACACCGGCCTGCCGCCCGCACGCCTGCCCGGCCTGGATGCGCGTGTGCCCACCGGCACCCGGCTGCACTGGCAGCTGCAGGTCAACCCGGCCCCGCGCAGCGTGGCGCTGCGGCTCAGTGACGGCCGCAGCATCGCGCTGGCCCGGCAAGGCAGCACCGATCAATGGCAGGGTCAGTGGGTCGCCGAGCGCGCCAGCCTGTACCGCATCCTCATCGACGGCGCGCCGGCCGACCGCCAGCTGCACCGCCTCGACGTGCTGCCGGACCGCCCGCCGCAGGTGCGCGTGCTGGCACCCGAACAGAGCCTGGTGCTGTGGACGCCGTCCCAGACCGGCAATCGAGGCTGGGCGCTGCGCTTCGAAGCCAGCGACGACTACGCGGTCGCCGCCAGCGCCGAGCTGCGCCTGACCCTGGCCCAGGGCAGCGGCGAAAACATCACCTTCAAGACCCAGCGCCGCACGCTCGGCGGCAGCGGCCCGGCCCGGCTGCGCGGCTTTTCCACCACGCTGCAGCCGCAGGCGCTGGGCATGGCCGCCGGCGACGACCTGATCGCCCAGCTCATCGTGCACGACACCCGCCAGCCTGGCCCGCAGGAAGGCCGCAGCGCCAGCGTGATCCTGCGCTGGCCACCGCCGGAGCAGACCATGGCCGCCGGCCTGGAGGCCAGCGTCAAGCAGACCTTACCGGCCTATTTCCGCAGCCAGCGCCAGATCATCATCGACGCCGAGGCGCTGCTGAAGGAAAAGCCGCGCCTGGACCCGGCCACCTACCTCAAGCGCGCCGACGCCATCGGCGTGGACCAGCGCCTGCTGCGGCTGCGCTACGGCCAGTTCCTGGGCGAGGAGAGCGAAGGTGCGCCCAAGGGCCCGCCGACCGCCGACGAAGCGCCGACCAGCGACGCCCCGGCCGAGGATCTGCCCACCGCCGACATGCCCACCGCGGATGCGCCGGCAACGCCTGCGGCGCCCGCGCCCGCCCGGGACGAACACGGGCACGATGCGCACGACCATGCCGCCGAGGCCGGCGCTGCCGCGCTGGACGACCACGACCATGGGCATGGCGACGGCGGGCCGGAGCGCGGCGGCTTCGGCCAGGCGCAGGACGTGCTGTCCGAGTTCGGGCACACCCACGACCATGCCGAAGCCGCCACCCTGCTCGACCCGCAGACCCGCGCGCTGCTGCGCGCCGCGCTGGACCAGATGTGGCAGTCCGAGGGCGAGCTGCGCCAGGGCCACCCGGAGCGTGCGTTGCCGTTTGCCAACAAGGCGCTGGGCTTCATCAAGCAGGTGCAGCAGGCCGAACGCATCTACCTGGCGCGGGTCGGCACGCAGTTGCCGCCGATCGACCCCAGCCGCCGCCTGAGCGGCGACCGCGCCGGCCTGGGCGACCGTGCCGCCGGCCTGGACAGCCGCCCGGATCCGGACCCGTCGGCGCTGCAGCTGTGGGACGCGCTCGGCGAGCAGGCCCCGGTGCCCGACGCCACCCTGGCCCGCTACGCGCAGTGGCTGCAGGCCCAGCAGGAGCGCCTGCAGGATCCGCTGGGCCTGGCCGCGGCGGTGGAAACCCTGCGCGCCGAACCCGCTTGCGCCAGCTGCCGCGCCCAGCTGCGCGCCCAGGTCTGGCGCACGCTGGTCGCCCCGCCGGCCCCGCTGCACCGCCGCGCCCCTGCCGACGCACGCGGCCAGCGCTATCTGGATGCCCTGCACCAGGAGCCGCAACCATGATGCTGCCACCACCCCGGTTGACCGCACGCGGCAGCGTGCGACTGCTGCATGCGCGCGCGGCCACCCGGCGCCTGGGGCCACGGCAGGCTGGATGTACGCAAGCGGAGCCGCAGGCATGACGCTCGCGCTGCCCTGGCTGGTCGGCAGTGCCTTGTTGCTGCTGGTGATGCTGAGCTGGTTCCGGCTGCTGCGCGCACATGCCCGGCAACCACGCGCGCGGCTGTGGCTGTTGCTTGCCGCCCAACCACTCCTGGCTGGCCTGCTCTACCCGGTGCTGCTGCCGCCGCCGCGCGCCGGCAGTGCGAGCGAACTGCATGTCGCCACCGCAGGCACCCCGGCAGACCAGGTTCGCCCGACTGCTGCGGCGTGGGTCGCCCTGCCCGAGGCGCCCGCCTTGCCCGGCGTGGCACACGTGCCGGACCTGGCCACCGCGTTGCGGCGCGCGCCCGGCACCACCGCGCTGGTCGTGCATGGCAGCGGCCTGCCGGCGCGCGACCGCGACGGCCTGCGCGTCCCTGTGCGGCTGGCGCTGGCTCCGCTGCCGACCGGTCTGGTCGCCGTCTCCACGCCGCCGCCGGTCGCACCCGGCGAACGCATCGCCATCAACGCGCGTGTGCAGGGCCTGCCGGGCGCGCGGGTGGAGCTGCTGGACCCGGCCGGGCAGGTGGTCGACACCGCCGCCACCGATGCGGCCGGCCAGGTGCAGCTGCGTGGCCAGGCGCGCGCACCGGGGCAGGTGCTGTTCGCGCTGCGCCTGCGCGATGGCGCAGGCGCCGAACGCGGCCGCGTGCAGGTGCCGGTGCTGATCGCCGCAGTGCCGTCCGCACGCATGCTGCTGCTGGCCGGCGCGCCGCAGCCGGAACTGAAATACCTGCGCCGCTGGGCCAGCGATGCCGGCATGCAGGTGCGCAGCCAGATCGCCGTCGGCCCCGGCGTGCAACTGGGCGAGGGCGCTGCGCTGGATGCCGCCAGCCTGGATGCGCTGGACCTGCTGGTCATCGACCAGCGCCGCCTGGTCGCCCTGGGCAACGCGCAGCGCCAGGGCGTGCGCGCCGCGATCGGCCGCGGCCTGGGCGTGCTGGTGCGCACCGACGGCCCCCTGGATGCTGCCACCCGCGCCGCGCTCGGCGAGCTGGGCCTGGCCGTGACAGGCGGCAGCACCAGCGCAGCGGTCCCCGCGCCGCGCTCGCTGGTGGCATCGCCCGGCGCAAGCGACGCAGCCGCAGCGCCGGCCGACGCCGCGCCACTGCCGCCCCTGCAACGCCGCACCCTGCAGCCGCAACAGGCCGACGCCGTGATCGCCGCACGCGCAGACGACGGCAGCGCGTTGGGCTGGTGGCGGCCGCAAGGCCGCGGCCGCATCGGCATCGGCCTGATCGAAGACAGTTTTGCCCTGGTCCTGGCCGGCCGCAGCGACCTGCATGCCGCGCTGTGGGCGCAGCTGGTGAGCGCTGTCGCCCGCGCAGGCGGCAGCGCGCCGGCTGCGGTGCAGACTGGCTGGTCGCAACACCGCATGACGCTGTGCGGCGTCGCCGCGGACGCGGCCGTCATCGGCCCTACGGGCGCATCTCAAGCGCTGCTGATCGATCCCGCCAGCGGCGCGCGGGCCTGCGCCGCCTACTGGCCGGCCGCCGCAGGATGGCATCGTCTGCAGACCGGTACCGAACAGCGCTGGCTCTATGTCCGCGCACCCCGCGATGCCCCCGCGCTGCACACCCAGCAGATCCGCGACGCCACCGTTGCGATGGCCGCCATCGACACGCCCGCAAGCGTCGGCGCGCCAACAGCCCAGCCCGGCGCCCGCTGGCCCTGGCTGCTAGCCTGGCTCACGCTGGCCGCAGCACTGTGGTGGCTGGAACGACGCCGGCGCTGACTGCGGCAGTGCACGGCCACTTCATCAGCGCAGGCCCGCGTGCGGCGCGCTTTCCAGGGCCTTTGCACTTCACTGGAAAACAGCGGCGCTGCAATATCAGCAATCTCTCGGCGACACACTCAACGCGACTGACGCGCCCACACCCGGCAACAGTTGTTCGCCGGCAACGCCACATCGTCGATCAACTGCAAGCCCACCGACGCCGCCAGTGCATCCACCGCTTCGGCATCGCGAATGCCCGATGCGGCATCGCGTTCGCGCAGCATCGCATCGAACGCGCGATTGCTCTGGCTGGTGAATTGGCCATCGCGGTTGAACGGCCCATACACCACCAGCAGCGCATCCGGCGCCATCACCGCCGGCAACCCCGCAAACAACGCCTGCACCTGCGGCCAGCCCATGATGTGCAAGGTATTGGCGCTGTAGACCGCGTCGTAGCCGGCAGGCTCGCCCGCCTGCGCAGGCGGCAATGGCGGCGTGGGCGCCAGGCCCGGTGTCGGCGTCAGCGCCGCCTGCAATGCAATCGGTGGCGGCGTATTCGGCAGTGCCGCCTCGTCCAGCCACTGCGTCATGCCCGGCAGATGGTCGGCATGATCGCTGGCCTGCCAGCGCAACCACGGCATCGCCGCCGCAAAATGCACCGCGTGCTGCCCGGTCCCGGCACCGATTTCCAGCACATTGCGGCGGTCGGCAAAGTGCCGTTGCAACACCTCCAGGATCGGGTCGCGGTTGCGCGCGGAGGCTGGCGAAAAGGGTTTGGTCATGGAAGATATCCAGGAAGAGCGAAGCCGATTGTCGCGCGCGGCGGCGGCGTTGCGCAGTGCGCACGAGGGCATCGATGCGGCGCCGCGCCCGCATGCGAGTGCGCGTGCATCAACGCAGGCCCGCAAATTCCGTGGATGCTTGCAGGTTGCCTGGATGGAGCTTGCAGCTTGCCTGCGGCAGATGCGCGGCACCGCGGGGCGTTAGGTTCAACGCGCCGCCGGCAATGCGTCATACGCACGTCGCACCGCTTCCTCGCCATAGCGCCGCTCCAGCCGGCGCACGATGAAGTGCCCGCGCGCCATCGCCTGGAAGTGGCGCATGAACACGGTATTGAGGGTTGCGCCGCTCACCGCACCGACCAGCGGCACCGCCTGCACGGCGAGTTTTTCGCCGACATTGACCGAGAACTTGGCCGCAACGCGCGACACCAGCGACACCAGCACCGGCGCGCCCTTGCTGGCAAACCCGTGCGCGGTGACGTAATGCGCCGCAGCGCTGAGTTGTTGCGCCATTGCCGCGCGCACCGCGAAGTAGCCCGATTCGGCGCCGTCGTCGCTGACACTGCGCCCGCCATGCGCCAACACTTCCAGGCAGGCCAGCGCGGTGTCCGGATCCTGCAGCGATTCGCCTTCGGAACGGGCGATATCGGCGATGGAGCGCAACATCACCGTAGTGGTCACCGGCAGCTCCACCAACAGCCCGGGCAGGCCGAAGAATCCGCCGGCACCACCGGCGACAGCCACCGCCATGGTGTGGCGTGCGGTGGACGCAGGCTGCTGCAGATCGGTCTTGCCGCGCAGGCTCAGTAATGCCGATTTCATCGCCACCTGCAGCGCGCGGCGGGTCACGCCGTCGATGCTGCGGGTGACCAGCTTCGGCAGCCGTCGGGTGATCAGGCTCTCGATCGGCGCGCCCATTGCATTGGCCAGTCGGGCGGCCACGCCGGGGTTTTCCAACAGCGCGTGCGCGGTGGCCAGATCGCGTTGCGCGGCAACGTCCATCACCGGGATCGGAAGCGTCGTCATGCCTGCTCTTCGTCGTTGGGGGCTTGCGGCGATGGTACCCAGCGCCATGTGAGCGCCGGACGAGCGAACTCGGCAAGCGAAAAACACCATCCTGCAAATGGCTGGCAAAATGCGCGATCATCGGGGTTCAAGCAGCCAATGCCGATCACATGAATCGTGAGATCCGCCACAGCATCGTCATTGCGGCCGCGCCGGAAGTGGTCTGCGCCGCTTTGTCCGAGCCCATGCAGCTGGCGCGCTGGTGGACACGCGAGGTGAGCCTGGTCGAGAACCGGGTGCGGCTGGACTGGAGCCGGCAGGGCTGGCGGGTGGAGCTGAGCATCGACGACGGCGCCGACTACCGCCTGGTGCGCTGGCGCTGCCACGCCTCCAACATGCTCGACACCGACGCCTGGAAGGGCACGGTGATGCGCTTTGACCTGCATTCCACCAGCCAGGGCACGCAGGTGGAGTTCGAACACTCCGGCTATCGCGACTCGCCCTGCAAAGAGGCCTGCGCACGCGGCTGGCGCTTCTTTCTGGGCAGCAGTCTCAAGCGCTATGTGGAAACCGGCGAAGGCATGCCGTCGGCCGATATGCGCAGCCCTGAGCTGCCCGACAGCGGCGGTCGCCTACCACGCTAGGGGCGGCGACTGCAGGGATCCATTGGCATAGCGGCGTGCACGCTCGCCCGCCCCTGTGTGAATCCAACCGGCCTTGTGTGCCCGCGTTGGCACACAAGGCCGATCGCGCCGGGTCCGCTTACGCCGTATGCGGCTGGCCCATGGCAGGCGCCGTGCTGCCAGGCAGCTGCGCATCCACCGTCACCGGGCTGTCGCTGCGCAGCAATGCGCGCGCCTCGGCATCGGTGGCCACCGCCGGCGGCGAGCCGCGCAGCGGCAGGCCGGCGGTTTCGCGCACGAACAGCATGGTCACCAGGCCGATCGCCGCCGCGCCCATCAGGTAGTACGCCGGCACCAGCGGGTCGCCGCTGCGCTCCACCAGCCAGGCGGTCACCAGCGGTGTGGTGCCGCCGAACAACGACACCGACACGTTGAAGGCGATCGACAACGCGCTGTAGCGCACCGGGGTGTAGAACAGCGCCGGCAGCGTGGACGGCATCGAACTGGTGAAGCACACCAGCGCCAGGCCGAGCAGCATCAGCCCGGCGAAGATCAAGCCGTCGTGGCCGCTGCCGATCAGCAGCAGGCAGGGGATGGCCAGCGCGAACAATGCGATGCAGGCGCCGATGATCATCGGCCGGCGGCCCAGCCTGTCGCTGAACAGGCCGCCGACGATGTTGAGCGGCATCATCACCAGCATCACCAGAATGATCAGCAACAGGCCCTTGCTCTCGGCATAGCCCATGGTGACGCTGAGATAGCTGGGCATGTAGGTCAGCAGCATGTAGTCGGTGACGTTGAACACCAGCACCAGCCCCACGCACTTGAGCAACTGCGGCCAGTGCAGGCGCAGCATCGTCAGCAGGCCCTGCGCGGCGGTTTCGCGCTCGCGCTGTTCCGATTGTTCGGTATAGGCGCGAAATGCCGGGGTTTCTTCCAGCTTCATACGCATGTACAGGCCCAGCAGCCCCAGCGGGCCGGCAATCAGGAACGGCACGCGCCAGCCCCAGTCGAGCATCTGCGCCTGGGTCACCGTCATGTGCAACACCGTCACCGTGGCGGCGCCGGCGATGTAGCCACCCAGGGTGCCGAATTCCAGCCAGCTACCCATCAAACCACGATTGCGGTCGGTGGCGTATTCGGCAATGAAGGTCGCCGCGCCGCCGTATTCGCCACCGGTGGAAAACCCCTGCAACAGCCGCGCCAGCAACAGCAGCGCCGGCGCCCACAGGCCGATCTTGGCGTAGGACGGAATCAGCCCGATGCTGAAGGTGCCCAGGGCCATCAGGATCATGGTCGCGGCCAATACCTTCTGCCGCCCGTAGCGGTCACCGAGCGGGCCGAACACCAGCCCGCCGATCGGCCGCACCAGGAAGGCGACGGTAAAGGTGGCAAAGGTGGCGATCAACTGCGCGGTGGGATTGCTGGCCGGGAAGAACACCTGCCCCAACGTCACCGCCAGATAGCCGTACACGCCGAAGTCGAACCACTCCATCGCATTGCCCAGCGCGGCGGCACCCACCGCCTTGCGCAGCATGCCGCGGTCCACCACGGTGACCTCGTCCAGTTGCAGTTGGCGGCGGCGCTTGAACCAACCGAAGTGCGAGGCAATCGCGCGCGTGTCGTGCATGTGTTGTGTCTCCATGTGCGGCCATCGCTGCCCGCTCGCCCTGGCAACGCACAGGACACGGCGCATCACGCAGGCATGGCAATGGCACATGCACAAGATGACGCCGGAGGCATTCCCGGACGGCCGCGTGGACTCAGCGACGCTGCGGGACAGACGACCAAGGGATGGGCAATGCCCAAGGGCTTGATCAGCCCGTTATGGTACTACAGCGCGCAGATCGCTGCAGCCGCGATGGCGGCGCATCGCTGAAAAGTGCTTGTTTCACGGCATCTGGCGCATTTGGCGCGTATCTCACGCCCTCGGTGCACTGCGCATGTCCTGCCGTAGTGCATGCCATCGAATCAGGCGCTGTGCATGCTTACACCAGCGCCTCACCCAGCTGCGACAGCAGCGGCTGCAGATCCTCGCGCGTCTGCGGGCGCACGGCGCGCGCCACTTCCACACCGTCGCGCAGCAGGATGATGGTCGGCCATAACTTGACGCGGAACGAGCGGCCCAGGGGCCGCCCTTTTCCATCTTCGATCTTGCGGTAGTCGAGCGCCGCCACGCCACCCAGCAGTTTCTGCAGCAGTGGTTGTGCGGCAATGCAGTGGCCGCACCAGTCGGTGCCGAACTCCAGCACCTGCAGACCGGCCTGTGCATCCACCTCGCTGCGTTCGGGCGCCTGGGTGGCGTAGTCGCGAACAAACCCCATCGTCTAGCGGCTCCGGTGTGCTTACGACAATGCGCGCTGGATCTCTTCCAGCGGCAGGTTGGTCAGGTCCTTGGCCAGGTCGCCGACCAGGCGCTGCTGGGTTTCCTTATGCAGCAGCGGGCGCACGCGGCCCAGCGTGGTCGGGTCGGCGACCAGCACCAGATGCGTGTACTCGTGCTTCAGCGCGCCATCGTTCAAGGCATGCGACAGCTGCTTGGCGAAGGTCATTTCATCCATGTCCGCCTCGCTGAGATCCTGCGGCGCCTTGCCGGCCGGGCCATCGTCGTCGACGTTCTGCACATCGGTGCGCGCGTGCTGGCGCAGCACCACCTTGGCTTCGTTACCGGTGTTGGTGAACCAGCGCGCTTCGCCGCCATCGGCCACCACCACCAACGCACCCTGAGGAATTTGCAGACTCATTCGATTCTCCTGATAGAACGGCGCTGCATGTGCAACGCCAGTCGGCCTCAAGCTAGGTGAGAGGATGTAAGCGCCGCGCCTAGCCAGTGTCAGCGTGGCGTTAGCGTGGTGCGGCCAGCGGCGGCGGCGGCAGGCCCAGGTGCTTGCTGAAGAAACGCGCCGCCACCCGCAGCGCCTGCTGGCTCTCCGGCAGTGCATTGGTGAGGTGGAAGGCGTGCCCCAAGCCATCCCACACATGCAGGTCCGATTCGCGGCCCAGGTCTACCAAGCGCGCATGCGTGTAGGCGGCATTGCTCAGCTCGGCAGCACGCGTGGCGGTCAGAAACAGCGTCGGTGGGAACTGCTGCAGTACCGCATCGGAAAACACCGGCGACACCAGCGGGTCGTGGAAGTCCACGTTGTCGCCGTAGTACAGGTCTTCCCAGATCGGCAACGCACCGGCCTTGTCCGGCAACAAGGCATCGTTGACTGCCGCCACCACAATGCGCGAATCGCCGCGGTAGCGCGCATCGCCTGCGGCGCAGAACAGCCCGGCCGCCGCCGGCATCGGCAACTTTTCCTTGGCAAACCACGCCAGCGATTCACCGGTGAGCACGCCGCCTGCCGAACAACCGAACAGGCCGATGCGCTCTGGCGCATAGCTCTTGAGCGCGGCGCGATACACCGCCGCCACATCCTCGCTGGCGGCCGGGAAATGGTGCTCGGGCCCCATGCGGTAATCCACCGCGACCACGGTCATGCCGGTCATCGCCGCCAGCGGAATGGCTTCCATCAAGCCGAACGAGGCCGCGCTGCCCATCACGAAGCTACCGCCATGCAGTTCGATCAACATGCGCTTGGCCTGCTCGGGTGTGCGCGTGCGCGGCTCCACCCGCAGCACCGGCACACCGTTCCAGGTTTCGGGCGTGATCTCCACCGCGTAGCGCGTGCGCAGCTGCGCAATCACGCCTTTGGCCCAACGCTCGGTGTCGGCGCGGATGCTCGGCAATTGCTTGAGCAAGGTGGCGTTGTCGGCCTTGTCCAACGGATCGGCGCGGGCCACCCCGGCGGCCATATGCGCACGCGCGGCCGGGCTCAGATATTCCGACACCGGCAGGTCGAATGCGGGCACATGCCGGATGCCATCGGGGGCCGATGCGGCCGCCGGTGGTGCCGGCTCGGCGGCGATTGCGTGCACGCTGCACGCGGTACAGATCAACGTGAGCGCCAGCGTCTTGTTCAACCAATGACGTGTCATGCAGTGCCCTCCCAGGCAAGTCGAACCGCCAAGGATACCGTCAGCGGCCGGCTTGCATCGCGTGCAGACAATGGCGCTGCATGTAACGACGCGATGTAACGCAAATGCTGCAACTACGCACACCACAGCGTGCAATCGGAGCATCGCATCAAGCGTGCGCGAGCGTTCTCTATCGCAGGCAGGTTGATGCGTTTGCTTGCATCCGGCGGACATCGACATCGCGACTACCACGGCGCGTGCCGGTGCATCGACGCATGCACTGAAGTCATGCGCTCAGGCGGCAGGTGTCGACGCCGCAGTCGGTGGCAGATGCTGCACCGCCTGCAGCGTGGAGGTGGTCAGTGGCGACGGCAGTGCATCCAGCGCGAACCAGCCGATGTCGGCGATCGCCTCGGGCTCGCGGCGCTCGGCGTGCTCGCTGCCCTGGATCGCGGCCAGATACACCGGCGCGACCCAATGCTGCGGCGGCGTCAGGTCCGGCTCGAAGTAGCTGACGATGCACAGCACGCCTTGCAGTTGCACGTGCAGGCCGGTTTCTTCCAGCACTTCGCGCACCACCGCGTGCTCCACCGTCTCCATCCAGTCCACCTTGCCGCCGGGCAGGCCCCAATGGCCTTGCTCGGGCGCACGCCCGCGCTGCACCAGCAGCAGGCGGCCATCGGCGCGGCGGATGAACGCGCCGCAGCCAACGCGTGGACGTCGGTCGGTATCGATTGAGTTGGACATAGGCATTCCGGACGTTGTGACGCGTAGTGTCCCAGATGTGCGGCAGGCAGGTGGTGCATCTGCGCCCTGCATGCCGGTGGCGACGACGCTGCGCGATGCCGCCCGGTCGATGCGGTGCATTGCACGCGCCTGCTCGCGTGATGCGCAGGGCGAGCGCCGTGGCGCCGCATTACACAAGCACCCGCTGGATCGAATCCACGCACCTGCAAGTGCATGCGCATACGGAGCGCCTCTCCACGCCCATCCACGCTGCCTTAGCGCCAGGTTGGCGAGGATGCGTGCAGCCCGCGCCGTCATGGCGCACCGTCTTGGAGGTTGGAATGTCGCGTATCGTCGTGATCGGTGGCCATGGCAAGGTCGCGCGTCTGCTGACGCCGTTGCTGGCACGCGGTGGGCATTCGGTCACCGCACTGTTTCGCAATCCTGCGCACGCAGACGATGTGATTGCCGACGGCGCCACCCCGCAGGTGTTCGATATCGAACAGGCCGACACCGATGCGATCGCCGCGCAACTGGCCGGGCACGATGCGGTGGTGTGGTCGGCCGGCGCTGGTGGCGGCGATGCGGCGCGCACCTACGCGGTGGACCGCGATGCGGCGATCCGGTCGATGCATGCCGCCGCACAGGCACGCGTGCGCCGCTATGTGATGGTGTCCTATCTCGGCGCCGGGCTGGAACACGGCATCGGCCCGGACGATGGCTTCTTCGCCTACGCGCAGGCCAAGGCCGCCGCCGATGCGCAGCTGCGCACCACCACGCTGGACTGGACCGTGCTGGGGCCGGGGCGGCTCACGCTGGAGCCGCCAAGCGGCCGCATCACCCGCGATCCAGGCAGCGATGCCGATGGCGGCGTGTCGCGCGCCAACGTCGCGCAGGTCATTGCCGCGGCACTGGCCATGCCGGCCACCATCGGTAAGACGGTGGGCTTTATCGACGGGCAGACGCCGATTCAGCAGGCCTTGTCGCAGCTGGAATGAACGCCAGGCCTATCGCGATGCCTGCACGCGGCGCACCGTGCACCGGCCTAACGAATTCCTAAAGCCGGCCTCGGCATAGTCGCGGGCGCAGCCCATTGTGGAGGTCGCTTATGTCTGCATTCGTCACGCCACGCCGTGCCGGCATCCTGCCGCCGTACCTGCTGGACCATGTGGCCCAGGCCGCGCCCGAGCGTGCGCGCCAGTGCGCGCTGTTGTCCCGGCAGATCACCGCGCAGCTGCGCCAGCAGCGCGCGCTCGGCCTGCTCGCACGGGCCCAGACGCTGTCTGCCGATGCTGCCAGCGCCCCCACCGCGCAAGCCGTGCAGCGGCAGATCTACGACGCCCAACAAGGCACCGCGCTGCCCGGCACCCTGGTCCGTGCCGAGGGCGCTGCCGCCACCGACGATGTGGCGGTGACCGAGGCCTACGATTATCTCGGCGCCACGCACGACTTCTTCCAGACGGTATACGGGCGCAATTCCATCGACGGCGACGGCATGCCGTTGATCGGCACCGTGCATTACGAGCGTGGCTACGACAACGCCTTCTGGAATGGCGAGCAGATGGTGTTCGGCGATGGCGATGGCGAGGTCTTCAACCGCTTCACCATCGCCATCGACGTGGTGGGCCACGAGCTGACCCATGGCGTGACCGAGCGCACCGCCAACCTGATCTACCAGGGCCAGTCCGGTGCCCTGAACGAGTCGCTGTCGGATGTGTTCGGCGTGTTGATCAAGCAGTACTCCTTGCAGCAGCAGGCAAGCGAGGCGGACTGGATCATCGGCGCCGGCTTGTTGATGCCCGGCATCAACGGCGTGGGCCTGCGCTCGATGCGCGCGCCCGGCACGGCGTACGATGACCCGGCCCTGGGCAAGGATCCGCAACCGGCCAGCATGGCCGGCTACGTCGACACACAAGAGGACGATGGCGGCGTGCACTACAACTCCGGCATTCCCAATCACGCGTTCTATCGCGCAGCCGTGGCCATCGGTGGCTACGCCTGGGAGAAGGCCGGCCGCATCTGGTACCGCGCGCTCAGCGGCGGCAACCTGGCCGCCGGTGCGGACTTCGCCACCTTTGCCGCGCTCACCGTCAGCATTGCCGGTGCGGACTATGGCGCCGGCAGTGCCGAGGCAACCGCGGTGCAACAGGCCTGGCGCGACGTGGGCGTGCTGGCATGAGTCCGCAGCGTCCACCGGTGGATGCAGGCGTGACCTTGCGGCTGGCACGCGAGGGCGGGGTGGCCGCCTTCCCCGCCATGCGGCGCGAACGCCAGCTGGTGATGGATGACCTGGACGAGGCGCAGCGCCTGCAGCTGCGCACCTTGCTGGACCAGTGCCTGGTGCATGCGCTGCCGCGCCCACAGGCCGGTGGCGGCGACCGCCGTTATTTCAGCATTGCCTGGGACGGTGCCAGCGAGCCGCTGCGCATCCCCGAAGAACATGCACCGGCCGCGATCGTGCGGCTGTGGAAACAGGGCACGCTGTAGCGCGCCTGTGCCGCGATGCCGCCGCCCGCGATACAGCGCGCGTGCCCATCGCCATCCACAAACGAAGACACCGCGCAGTGCGCGGTGTCTTGGTATCGAAAGTGGTCCAACTGCGGATGCCTGCACCCTTTAAGCTGCCTAGATGCTCTAGGGCTGCACAGCTGGTGACGCATAGTGCGGCCTGCGGCGTTAGCGCCACGTGCAGCGCAGCAGTCAACTTGAAGACACCCCACTCATCGCTGCAGTGCAGCAGGTCATTGCCGGTATCCGGCCCTGGCGCGCGCGTGGCGGGCGCCATTGGCATCGCACGCCGCCGCACGTCTGCATTGCCGTCAACACCGGCTTCGCGGATAGTCGCTGCACCGATCGGACGACTCCTGGACCTTTGTGATTGTGTTGCTGCTTGCTGCCGGACTGCTTGCCGGCCTGGGACTCGCCGGCGTCGTCGCCTGGCTGCTGCTGCGCCAGCGCGCGCGCACCACGGCTGCCTCTGCCGCGTCTGCCACCGTCACGCATGCCGCAGCAGCGCCGCACGTGCCGCAGCCGGCGGCTGAGCAGGTGCCGGCGCCGCCGCAGGCCCAGGCGCATGCCGCCGCTGCAGCACAGCCCCTGCCGTCCGGGCCGCCTCCGATGCAGCCGCTGCTGCGCCGCATGTATGCCGCGGTGATGTCCACCCCGGCGCTGGCCGACGGCCACCTGCCGACCGACCCGGCCCAGGCCGCGGTGCTGGCGGCGGTGGGCGCTGCGCTCGACCACGTGGACCTGCGCCCGCAGCTATTGCCGCGCCGCCCGCAGTTGTTGCCGCAGCTGATGCGCGCGGTCAACGACCCGGATGCTTCCGGCCGTGGCATCGCCGCGATCATCGCGCAGGACCCGGCGCTGGCCGCCAACCTGCTGCGCATCGCCAACAGCGCGCTGTATCGCCCGCAGGGCGGCCCGCTGGAAAGCCTGGAGCGGGCCGTGGTGCATATCGGCACCGAGGGCGTGCGCCAGATCGTTGCCGCCGCCGTGATGCAGCCGGTGCTGAGCCTGGAGGGCGGCCTGTACGCACGCCTGCCGGCGGCAGTGTGGGACTACGCCCTGCGGACCGCCGCCGCTGCGGCCGCCTACATGCGCGAGCGCGGTGGCGACACCTTGTCGGCGCAGCTGGCCGGCCTGCTGCAAGGCCTGGGCGCGGTGGTGATCCTGCGCGTGCTGCGCGATGCCTATGCCGAGCGCCCGAGCCTGCCCTACAGCCTGGAAGTGGCCGCCGCGCTGGTCGAACGCCATACCGCCGCCGTCGCCAAGACCATTGCCACCACCTGGGACCTGCCCGCCGCGCTGGGCACCGCGCTGGACGAGCAACGCCCCGAGCACGACACCACCCTGCTCACCAGCTCGCTCGGCATGGCGCTGCGTTACGGCCGGCTGGCCGCCGCGCTGGCCATGCTCGCCCGCCACGGTGCCGAGCAGGAGGAGCATGCGCTCAGTGTGCTGTCCACGCTGGAGCCGGACCACGCGGCCAACGCCGCGCTATGGCAACGGCTGGTCGCCGCCAGCGTGGAGTGAGGCCGGCCCGGTCGCCGCAGGCCGGGCACACGCACCGGCCCTGACCGGCGCATGCGCAGCGCCACCGCTCAGCACTCGCTCGCAATCATCTCCTTGACCCGCGCCGCCAGCAGGCTGACGCTGAACGGCTTGGCCAGTACTGCCATGCCCGGTTCCAGGTGGCGGTCGTTCAACTGCGCGTGTTCGGCAAAGCCGGTGATGAACAACACCTTGAGCCTGGGCCGGCCCACGCGCGCCGCATCGGCCATCTGCCGGCCGTTCATGCCGCCGGGCAGGCCCACATCGCTGATCAGCAGGTCGATGCGCGCCGGCGACTGCAGGATGCCCAGCCCGGTGGCGCTGTCGCCGGCTTCCAGCACGGTGTAGCCCAGCTCCTCCAGCACCTCGGTGAACAGCAGGCGGATGGACGGTTCGTCGTCGACGATCAACACGGTTTCGCCGGCCAGCGAGGGTGCCAGTTCCAGCGTGGCGGCACCACCGTCGCTGCTGTCGTCGGCACCGGCATGCCGCGGCAGGTAGATGCACACCGTCGAGCCCTTGCCCACTTCCGAATGGATGCGCACCTGCCCGCCGGATTGCTTGGCAAACCCGTAGATCATCGACAGGCCCAGGCCGGTGCCCTCGCCGATCGGCTTGGTGGTGAAGAACGGATCGAACGCGCGCGCCACCACGTCCGGCGGCATGCCGGTGCCGGTATCGCTCACGCACAGCGAAAGGTAGTGGCCTTCCGGCATGCCCAGCTGCTGGCCCATCTCGCGGTCGATCCGGCGGTTGCTGGTCTGCACGCACAGGCGTCCGCCGTCGGGCATCGCATCGCGCGCATTGATGCACAGGTTGAGCAGCGCGTTCTCCAGCTGCGGCGCATCCACCAGGGCCAGCCACAGCTCGGTCGCGGCAAGGTTTTCCACGCAGATCCCCGGGCCCACGGTGCGCTGGATCAGCTCCAGCATGTCCACCACCAGCCGGTTGACGTTGGTCGGCTTGGGCAACAGCGTCTGCCGCCGCGCAAATGCCAGCAGCCGGTGGGTCAGCGCAGCCGCGCGCGTGGTGGCGCCCTGCGCGGTGGCCACGTAACGCTCCAGGTCGCGGAAGCGGCCTTGTTCGATGCGCAGGCTCATCAGCTCCAGCGCGCCGGAAATGCCCGCCAATAGATTGTTGAAGTCGTGCGCCAGCCCGCCGGTGAGCTGCCCCACCGCTTCCATCTTCTGCGATTGGCGCAGCGCCTCTTCCACCGTCATCAGCTCGCGCGTGCGCTCGGTGACCCGCTGCTCCAGCGTATCGCTCAGCTCGCGCAGTGCCGCCAGCGCGCGGTCGCGCTCTTCCGACAGTGCGTGGCGCGCCTCGATGTCCAGCAGCACACCGGGAAAGCGCAGCGGCGTGCCATCGGCGCCCTTTTCGACCCGGCCATTGGCTTCCAGCCAGTAGTACTTTCCGTCGCGCCGCTTGACCCGGTACTGATGCGCGTAGGCACCGCCGCGGGCGAGCGCTTCGCCAATGGCCACGCGCAGCCCCTCGCGGTCGTCCGGGTGCACGGTCTGGATCACCTGCTCCAGCGACAGGCCGCTGCGGCTGGTGGACGGATCGAAGCCGAAGTTCTGCGCAAACGCCTCGTCCACCGAAAACGCGTCGGTGGGCAGGTCCCAAATCCAGGTACCGATGATCGCCCCGGCCGCCAGCGCCAGCTGCACGCGCTCGGCATTGCGGCGCGCCACGGTTTCGGCCTCCAGTGCGCGATCGCGCTCGCTGGTGCGGTTGACCACCTCGTGCACCAGGTGGGTGTTCTCGTTGCTCAGCATCGCGTGCTGGATGTCGCGGTTGCGGTCGGCCGCCACCTGCGCGGTGGTTTCGATGGCGATATTCATCAGCCCCACGATGCTGCCGTCTTCGCCGCGGATCGGCGAGGCGGTGGCATTCCAGTAGGTCATCTCGTTGACGCCGTTGCGCAGCATCGGCAAGGCGATGACCCCCTGGCCGAAGCCCTCACCGGTTTGCATCACCCGGGCGAAGTCCTGTGCGATGGGCGCGTAGGTTTCCTTCCACACCTCGGTCACCGGCTGGCCCAGCGCCTGTGGATGACGGTCGCCCATCGATTGCACGTACACGTCGTTGTAGAGCAGCCGCAGCTCCGGCCCCCACAGCACCGCACCGAGCAGGGTGGAGTTGAGCACCACCGACAACGACGAGCGCAGCGACTGCGGCCAGGTCTCCGGCGCGCCCAGCGGCGTGGCGGCCCAGTCGTGTGCACGCATCAACGCGCCCATCTCGCCGCCCCCCGCAAGAAACTCCAGGCCGGCGGACTCGATGGCGGGGCGCTGTGTGCTCACGTGACGGCATTGCCTGGCGGAAAGTGCGCGCATTGTGGCACGCAGCGACCTCAGCAAGCCGTGCAGACGCGCGCGTGCCCTGCGGTGGCGCTGCGCGCCAGCTGGGCGTGCTGACGCGGGGATGACGGCATGCCCACGTCGCACTCACGTCCTGCGGGTACAGACTGGGCTGCAACATCCCCAACCGTATGAGGCACCCCGTGGACAAGAACCGTATCGAAGGTACCGCCAAGCAGGTCAAGGGTTCCATCAAGGAAACCGTTGGCCGTGTCACCGGCGACAAGAGCACCGAGCTGGAAGGCGCTGCCGAAAAGAATGTCGGCAAGGTGCAGAACAAGGCTGGCCAGGTCGCCGACAAAGTGCGCGACGCCGCCAAGTAACGCTGGCAAGTCAACACTATAGGCAGGCATTACGCCCGCCGCGCTGAAGCAGTGGATTGGCCGTCAGGCGTCACGCACAACGACGTAGACGGTGGATTCCACTTCGGCGAGAGATCGCACCAACGCCCCGACCTGATCGGGGCGTTGGCGTTTTAGGGTTTGGAAATGGTTTTTGAGTTACCAGGCTGACGGCCAGGAGTGTTTGCACGTCGCCGCAACGGTGATCAAGCCACGTGCATGCGCATAACGCGCTCCCTGGACTGCGTCCTAAACGCCGGCCTTGCGCCCGCGTGCAGCGGGCCGCTTTGCAACGCTGTCGCCATGTTGCTGCCACCACGCGGTCAGCGCTTCCATCGTTGGGCCCAGTCCGCGCGCCTTCGGCGTGATGGCGTATTCCACGCGCGGTGGCACCTGCGCAAACACGGTGCGCGTGACCAGGCCATCTGCTTCCAGCTCGCGCAATTGCGCCGTGAGCATGTGTTGGGTAACACCGGGGATGGCCTTGCGCAGCTCGCCGAAGCGATACACGCGCTGATTGAGCAGCCACATGATTTCCAGCTTCCATTTGCCAGACAGCAACGCAAATGCGCGACGCATCTGTTCGTGCATGTTGTGCTCGCCGTCCTCAATGGTCTGCTTTTTCATACTAAGCCCTGGTGATTCATCCTACTTTTCAATCGATATCTTAGGCGACATTCTGATGCCCGGTTGCATTTAAATATTGACTGGCAAACACCATGAGCATTTCTATTTACTGGATCAGTACCGCGCTGCTGTGCCTGTTGTACCTGGCTTCTGCCGGCATGTATCTGGCCAAGGGCGAGTTCGTGCGCAAGGCGCAGGCCGAGCTGGGGTATTCGGCACCGTTGCTGGTGCCCTGGATGATCGTCATCAAGATCCTGGGCCCGGTGGCGATTGTGTGGCGCTTCAACACCGCGTTGAGCGATCTGGCCTACGCCGGCATGTTCTACCATCTGCTGTTGTCGGGCATGGCGCATCTGGGTGTGCGCAAGCCCAAGGACACGGTACCGGCCGTGTTGGGGCTGCTCTTCCTGCTCGCTTCGTTCGGTACGCAAAACGCCGCGCGCCAGCTCCCCTCGCCCTATGCACCAACTGCAGCGGCCATCCACGCAACGCTGCAGTAACGCGACACAGGATTGGGCGCTGCCAGCTGGGCGGCTGTGCCGCACCAAAGGCCAGCACGCTAGATGCAACTGCGATTCCGCCGCAGCAATGGGCACAGTGCCTGTAGCACCTGTCCGAGCAGCTAGTTTGATGCCTCGTTATGCGTCGTTAGCATTGCCTGGGAGCACGTGCTGGCAGTAGCGCCACTCATGAACGGGCTGGTCGTCCAAGTAAACATCTGGCTTGGGCAAGAAGCCTTCAAAGCACTCTTCGATGCCCAGCTCCACTGCCGAGTCGCGGGCATACTCTGCGCCCCCGGAACTCCAGAGGTAAAGCGCTACTCCTTGCTGGTGCAACTCCCGCACGCGGGCGATGACAGGAGGCATAGGAATGCGTTTGGTGCCGAAGGTGCGAACCAATGTGTCATCAACATCTACAAACACCACACGTTGTTTCATGAGATACCTAGAGTTTTAACGAGGAGCGAAGCGCGTCAGTACAGATAAAATGTTAGGCCGCAAAGCGCTAGCATTACGGGTACGAACATGACTAGCGGATTTTTAGTGCCGTCAGACAATGGCATGGTTTGCGATTTGGCTAGTGTTGGACCGCGAAATGCGGCATCGCACGATCCTCGACCAGTCATGGACTATCCCCAATCTTTCGCACCTCTGTCTTCGTCATTTTTGCTAAGCGAATGCGCCCGATGAAAACGAGCCCGAAATCTAGGAACAGCTGCATAGTTTATAGGTCCAATGACACGCGCTCGCAAACCGTTAGGCATCAGGCGCACGCACACATCTCCGACTAAGCGCATGCATCAGCACGATGATGAAAGGCACGACAACGAGGAGATAGAACACCTGAAACGCAGGAACGATGAAGAAGTTCCAGCCGTTCGTGGAAGCGTCTGTCGCAAACCACCACGCGTTCGGCACGACTGACAGTGCGACTAGGACACACAGCACGATTGACTTCAGCATCGGA
Organism: Xanthomonas sp. NCPPB 2864; assembly: GCF_056675615.1. NCBI lineage: Bacteria > Pseudomonadati > Pseudomonadota > Gammaproteobacteria > Lysobacterales > Lysobacteraceae > Xanthomonas > Xanthomonas sp. NCPPB 2864. The sequence goes on along the minus strand of NZ_JBWWVS010000016.1, from coordinate 9,196 downwards.
CCAGCCTTAGATGCTGGTATAAATGCGGTATAGATGGCATAGGGTGCTGCTCCAATCAATGCCGTGACCCCAAATGTAATGAACGCAGCCCACCAAGGGCCTTTATCGGCGAATACTTGCCACTCAATGGCGGTAGCCGCGAATGCGGCGGTGAGAAGCGCGCAGCACCAAGCGATGCGCTTTAACACCTGATGCAAGCGAGTGACAGAGCTCTTCATTGTGCCCAACTACTGGTCTACCGTCGGAATACGGCGTCGTACTATCCTCGCCGGACGGTGGACTAGCGTCAATAATTGAACTATCAGCCATCGTATCCGATCAAGCCTGTGGTTTGCGGAAGGTCTGCAATGAACTGTGCGATACGCGCATCATGAGAGACCGAGCGAAACGCAGCTGCCTGTTGCGCGCATGGCCGAATGAGGGCTTGCTTTTCTTCTGCCGATGAAGATTGCAGCTCTGTTGTCATCGCCTCCATCACTGCAACCGCCGAGTCCGGATCAACGACGTCATTGCCAGAAAACTCCAAGAAGACAAAAGCGGCAATAAGAGACTTGCAGAGATTTTCCATAAAGTCCGGCGAGTTGGATTCCTGAGTGGACCAGGAGAGACTCTAGCTCCTGGTGGTGAACGGCCTTGACTGGCCGTGATTACCAACCCGGGCGATGCATTGCCCTGGCGTTACTCGCTCACCGCCGCGCGGCAGGCGGCCAGGGCGCGGCTGATGTGCTTTTCCACCATCTTGACCGAGATGCCCATGACGGCGGCGACTTCCGGGTAGGTGAGGCCGTCGAAGCGGTTGAGCATGAAGGCCTGGCGGCATTTGGGCGGCAGCGCGGGCAGCGTGTGGGTGTGCAGGTGCTGCAGGGTGCGGCGGGCGTCCACCAGCTGGTCCACCGCCGTGCCGGTGGCGGCGAGCGGTTCGCTGCACTCCAGCGGCACGTGGCGGGAGGCGTGCCTGCGGTGGCGCGTGCGCCAATGCTCCAGCACCACGTTGTGGGCAATGCGGTACAGCAGCAGCTTGTAGCTGTGGATGTCTGGCGTGTCGCGGTAGGCCAGCAGGCGTAGCAGCGCTTCCTGGGCGAGGTCGGCGGCGGTGTGCGGGTCGCGCAGGCGCCGCCGCATGTAGGTGAGCAGCTCCGCCTGCAGCTGCACCACGGCCTGGTCGAAGCGCTCCCTGGCAGGTGCGCGCTCCTCGCGCACCTGCCAGCGCGTGGTGAAGCGGGCAAGCGCGTAGATGCCCGCCATGGGCGCGCGGGCCGGCAGCTCGCGCACGGCGTAGGCGCTGCGGTGGCGCCACGGGCGGCTGCCGTATCGCTCAACCGTCACCCCGCTTGCGACATGCGAGCGTGCCGCGACCGTCTTGCCGATAACACCGTGGCGGTCTGTACGCGACGCGCCGGTCATGCCCTCACTCATCATGCGACGTCTCCAGCAACGGGCCGGGCACATGCGGTGCGCGCATGCGCTGCGGCGTGATCAGCGTGGGTCTACAACGCTGATGACCAGCTCGCCATCGCGCTGGCGGATGTGCAGCTTGCTGCCGATGGCAAAGCCCAATTGTTCCAGCCAGCGGCCGCGCAGGCGCAGGGTGGGAATGCGCTGGTGACTGTCGGGATAGTACCCATAGCCGACGGTGCACTGCTGCGGCGCACGCGGGCGGCCGGGCCGCCGTGGTGTGCGGGGTTCGGCGCGAGGCTCGGGGACGGGCGTGCGCTCGAGGTAGGGCCGCGGCTGGATCGAGGGATCCAGCGAGCGCCAGACGACTTCGGTAGGCGGCGGCACCGTGACGCGCTTGCGCGCTGACGTGGAACGGGATGGGGATCGACGCATGGCAAAGCCCTCCTTGACGAACAAGCCCCGTCGCACGACGCGACGGGATGTCGGGAGGCTAGAAACCATAGACAGACTTCAGAATTGTTTTCCCGAACATCTTTGCATTGGCTGCACTCCGACATAGGCATTCGCGTCGGCTGCACTCGTACAAAAAGTCCAGGCACAAAAAACCCACCGGTTTGACGGAGGTGGGTACCGCTGTCTGAGGAGTTTCTAGGCTCCTTGCAGCCGAGATTGCTACCTGTTTGGCGATGTGTCAACTGATAGCTGGCGCGTGATTGCCGCAGCGCGTCCATTCGAAAAAATTACGTGCAAAGCCGCACGTGTGAGCGCCGGACATCGCTTCAACTTGACCCAACTCACCGCCACACGCACACTTCCGCTCGGAGCCTAGAAACTCCACACAGACAGCGGTACCCACCTCCGAGAAATTGGTGGGTTTTTTGTGCTCGGCCATCTGGCCTGGCACTGCTCGGCGTTCTTGCGCCGGGAGGGCGGCGAATACAACACCCGCAAGGGGAATAAGCCCGCCGGCTGTCTGCGGTTTCTAGCCTCCCGGCATCCCGCTGCGTTGTGCAGCGGGAGCTGCCTCACGGCAAGGAGAGCGGCATGCACAACGAACCCGGTTACTGGATGTCCGAAGGCACGCAATACCACCTGCTGCGCGTACGCGACCAACTGCGCCTGCTGGCCACCTTGGCTGCGCCGCGCGCCCGCGACGAAGGCTCGCTCGGTGTACCAGCCATTCCACTCCAGCAATGGGCGCACTGCCTTCAGCACTTGGCCGAGCAGGTGGACGAGGTACTCAATGATTTGGGAACTGCTTTGTAGCGATATCTATGTGCACGACGGCTTTTACTTGCTATCCCTCGTAGTTTCTTGACATTGGGCGACTGACCCGCGCGCATGCACGCAGGCTTGGATTGTCGCGCACACAGCCAAGGCAGCGCGCAGAATCGCAATCGCGCACCGTGCCACGGTGGAGCATTAGATTATTTCCCATCGACGGTCCAAATCTTAGGTTGTAAAATTTATTATGCAGAGTCAGCTTAATCCCCCGAAGATCTGACACCACAAAAAATTCCTCTAGTGTTTAAAAAACCTTAAATAAACATGTTTTTTTGTTAGATATTACTTAGCTCGGCAGGCTCTCGGATAGTGGCTTCAATTTTATATCAAACAGCTTCTGTGCCTTGCTTTACCATCAGACCTATAGCCAGTGCATTTCGCAGAACCATTGACTTTTTGCTGCACCAGCATACATGGCGGATCGCCACGAATTTAGGCTCAGCGCTTTATTGTCCTCACATCTATTCTCTAATTCATGTCTCACGCCAGCCGCACCCGCTTGCTTGTATATTCTAAACAATGGACCGGCGAGGCTCGCCACCTCGGTGGCAGCTTGCGTTTCATAAAGAACTTTTAATTTTAGTTTCTCAAAATGCGTGACTGCTCGAGATGAAAATAGCGCCCCTCCATTGCCAACTTTGACACAAAACTCGAACCTCACGGGCGTTGATTCTACGACATCTGCGCAAAGCCAATCGTAAGCGTCTTTGTTATCGAAATACGGATGAAACAAAGTATCCGCCGGAGAGTTCGGGCTATATTCTTTCTTTTCGGCGTTACAATCTCGGCAAGCCGGGACTAAGTTAACCTGACATACGGAAAGCATTTTCCACTTGGAGCGAGGCAAAAAGTGGTCCAGCGTTTTTACAGGCAATTGACCGCAGTAGGGACAGATTCCAAATGGGGGGGCTAGTTTTATCCGATCATAATCCGCACGTCCGCCCCCTTTTTTTCTAACCATCGATGTATCATAGAGATCATGCATCTCCTGATCACTGATGTGGTCTGTGATAGTTCCCAGCTTCTCCTTGACTTCAAATGAGAACAATTGAGCGCTTGGTGCTATTTCTATGTACTTTGCGTACAGCTCCGATACTTCTGGCAGGACTGCTTTCAACCTGTCTCTAACAGCGTGAGGTATCTTGTTCTCGACACAACGTAGATATACGCGACCGTAAGCCGACTTATCTGGAATCACAAATCTGACTCCCCTGCAAGAGCGACGCGCAACAAAGATCTCCCTTCAAGTCCCAATTGTCCCGAGAACTCTCCAAGAAGCTCTTCATAATCGAGGCGAGGATTTTCTCTAACAACTCGCTTAATTAATGAGTTGTAGCCTGACTCGGTTACTTCAAGTGAAAACACTGAGTGAGATATTATTCCAACATTTTCTCCAAATGTCTCTGCTCCTGGACGTTGAGCAACCATTATCCGACCCGATCTATTTAATATCCATGAACATACTGCCGGTACTTCCTGCAAAATTACTGGAGAGTGCGTAGCAATGATCGCAACACCATTCCGGGAAACTAGAAGGTCGGATAGCGATCTAACGAATGCGGCAAGTAGCGGTGGGTGCAGATGAGCCTCGGGCTCATCAAGAAGCACTAAAGTCCTTTCACCAACCAACCTGACAAGCTCCGTCATTGTCAAGAGTACGATCTTGTGGCCGGAGCTTAAAAGATCGAAGAATTTTTCGGCTTCTTCAAAAGTACTGTACAAAGAATATTTAGCAACATCAAGGGAGGAAAATATTGGATCGCAGTTTAGAGATTCGATTACACGACGGAGCAGAGACGATTTAGCTTCCATTCGGATCTTTGAGATACTTTGAATCCAGTCTTTTGTTAGATCACGAGGCGTTTTTGTACGAGGGGCACCGGCGCTGTGATCCCTAAGGCCGACATAATCTATTTTTAATCGTGCATTTATGTATGCGGTCTCTACCTTTGATTTGAATTCGTCAAAAGCGCTAAACGAAACTGCGATTATGCCTGCAAAGTCCACTGGGCTTTCCATTCCATGACTCATGGATTCGGAGATTTTTATTTTCAGCTTAGCCTCTTCATCCTGAAGAAGTGCCTTCTGCATCTGCTGCATAAGATAAGTTTTTCCTACCCCGTTACGTCCTATCATCACGTGGACGTTTGTCGGTGGAACAGATTCTGGTATGACTTCAAAAGCTAGTGAAAGAGGATTTTCCTCATCGTAACCCGCGAACTCAAAGCTGTATGGCGTTAATGTGGCATCACCATAAGCAAGCCGCCGAAATCTCCCCCTTATTTCGGACTCACTAATAGAACGCAGGAGAGAAACCTGCATTGATTCCTCGCTCCTGTTCTCTATGTATATATTTTCGTCATAGGCGCAGTCTCTCAAGCAAGAAAAAATCCTTTCAGCTAACTCCCCGCCTAGCTCACGAACAGCCTCGTAATATGATTCACTCTGTCCTAAAGAGAAAAAATCCGATCCAATTGAGTCCGTGAAGTAGCTGGGAACCGCAGGCCTACGTTTTTCAGACGTGAGACCTTTTTGCCCTACCTTCAATTCTCCTAGCGAATAATATTTTTTATCGGGTTTCCAAATCCCAATATTGAAAGTCGTCTCAAACTTAAACCAATCATCCCAGTTGTTATCGATCAAACATATTACGTACCCCCCAGTCGGACTGCCTGGTGATGTTCCTCTCCTGAACTCAACGGAAAAGCCATTACTCATGTCGTACTCCATTCAGCTTTATTTGTATAACTTCAGGTGCAAACAGTCTCAAACCGCATTAGCGTTGAGATGTACGAGCTGTACGTCTCGCGCACGATGCTGACGCTCACCTGCTGGCGTTTACATTGTCTGCATTGCGCAAGTGTGCGGCGAGGGTCTTTACGCAGGATCAGCTCAGTGCCGCTCAGGCCGCTTTCGTTTAAAGCGCAGTATTGATAGCGGAAGGTCTTACCCGCTAGCAGTTCTAACTGCCACGTGTCATTGGCGGCTAAGTTTGCTACTGCTGTGCTGATACTCAGCTGCTCGCGGTGCTGGTAACCGCTAGAAAATGAAGCAGGAGTGGCCTGCCAGCATTTGTCCAGCACCATCCATGCGGCGAGTGCCACCGTCGCACCGAGGGCTTGAATGAAACCTTGTCCGGGTGGGCCGCCTTGTTGCAACAGTAGCCACAGCATGCCATTGCAGATAGCAAAAAAGGCGCCAATTCCCGCAGCGAGCCCAAGCGGCCACGGTAATGACCGCACAGCTGTAAACCCGGTACTTCCCCGTCCGCTTCCCATCCATGAAACCCCCGTTCCAGACTGCACACTAACGTTGTGTAACAGTTTTGTCAGCGGGGTACCCGAAATTTTGTGCCAGCGGTGTCATCGGTTGTGACTCCACGCCCTGAGATCACTTGAGTAAGAGGCGCTCGTGCTTGGTCGAGCGCCTTCACCGATTTACTGCAGTGTTCGCTTAGTTACTTCTTTTTCTTGTCCGGCGCTTGACTTAAAGCGGACGCGGCCGCTGTTTTTGAATTCTTGCCGGTGCTGCCACTTTTCAGGACCTTGCTAGCCGCCTTTGCCGCCTTTGCCGCCTTGGGGCCGGTTTTCTCGTTGGTCGCCATGCGCGTGACCTCCTCGCTACCCGAATGGTGGCGAGGCGAAACTAGGCCGATTATGGCGGCCGGACAAGTCTGATGGCAGCGCGCGAGACGGCAGAGTCTGCAAGACCACCGGTGTGTTATCTGGGCCAGTTCTTTGGCGACATGCGTGGTGCTGTGTGCCTGCTGTTTTAAGGCCGGCATGCCACAGCAGCGTGCCGAGTCATCACTGCGGCGATGGTTCGGTCAACGGCTGCCGCGCCTGGCCCCAGGTGAGCATTGCATCCAGCGCAGGGCACAGGGCCTGGCCCCACGGCGTGAGGCGGTAATCCACCTGCGGCGGTACCTGCGCGTAGATGGTGCGCAGCACCAGGCCGTCGCGTTCTAGCTGGCGCAGCTGTTGGGCCAGCATCTTCTGTGAGATGGCGGGAATCAGCCGCTCCAGATCCGAGTAGCGCTGCACCTTGCCGTCGAACAGGTGGAACAGCAGCAGCAGTTTCCAGCGGCCTTCGATGAGTTTGAGCAGGGCTTCGACATCGCACGCGGCGGTGTCCGGGGTGTGCGGCTTTCCCATGGGTGCGTGACTTACCTTTGCGTGCGTTCTTGCGGCAGGTGATGCCGCTGCTGATCATGGCATACCGTTTCTACCGGACCGCCACCATGTCGCTAGCCCTGCCCGCCGCCATTGCCTGCTTTTTTACCGCCAGCAACGCCGGCGATGCCACGGAGCTGCTGCCGCACCTGGCCGACGATGCGGTGGTGTACGACGAGCACCGCCAGCACCGTGGCGCTGCCGCCATTGCTGCCTGGCTGGCACAGGCGCAGGCCACCACGCCGTATCGTGCGGTGCCGGTTGGCGTGCACACCCAGGGCGAGCAAGTGAGTGTCACTGCGCAGGTGTCTGGCGATTTTCCGCAGAGCCCGCTGCAGCTGGAGCATGTGTTCCAGCTGGTGGGCGGCAAGATTGCGGCGTTGCAGATTCATTGACGCGGCATGCCGGCATGTTTCGCCGGTAGCACGTGCCCGGATGCGGACCTTCCACAGCCGCATGACGCAACCGCACGCGCGGTTAGTGAGCGGTTGCTTGTTACCTCGAATGCGCGTTGCGCCTCTGAGCAAATGTAGGGCGTCGCTAGTCGCCTTCTGCCTGAAGTCGAAACACCCTGCCGCCCTGTTCCGTCTCTTCGCCAAAGGTGACTGTGACCGTCGCGCCTGCGTTGATGGCCTCATGACGAAAGGACAGCTCGGCGTGATGCAGTCTTAGGCTGCTGTCAAATGTGGTGCCGCTCGATAGGCAGGCCACCGAGTCCATTACCGTGGCGTCTGCAAGCTCTGTTTGCCCATGCTGCATCAGGTAGGCGCAGACGGCCTGCGCGGCGGGGTCGCCACCGTGCTCACACCGTTTGGCGGAAAGCGCCTGCTCTTGCGCATGCTTGAAGTTGGTTCCCCATGAGGTGTGAAACGCAAAGCTGCGCACCTGGCCCGGCTGTACTGCACCGACAAAGGCGCGCAAGACCCCGCATAAATCAGCGGCAGGGGCTGCGTGGGCGGTTGCCACCGCCGTTAGCAGGATCGCGGGGACAGCGGCATAGACGAATAAAGCGCGCACGTGTCATCCGCTGAAGAGGGCGTGCGCATTATTGAGTCGCTGCACTTGCGCCGCAACGTGGACGCACACTGCAGCGCTCGGTGTCGCGCTTGAAGGCTGTGGGTGTTGCCGTTCGCCTGCTACTGCCTTCGAAACGCTCAGCCGTTGAGCGTGCGGCCGCCGTCGACGATGAGTTCCGAGCCCACCGTCCAGCGGGATTCGTCCGAGGCCAGGTACAGCACGGCCTTGGCCACTTCGTCCGGGGTGCCGAAGCGGCCGAGCGGGATGGTGGCGGCGATGTCCTGGTTGACCTGGTCGCGGTACGCGTCGGGGATGCCGAGCTTGTCGTACAGCGGGGTTTCCACCGGGCCGGGGCTGACCGCGTTGAGGCGGATGCCGCGCGCCAGCAGTTCGCTGGAGAGGGTCTTGGCCATGCTCAGGAACGCCGCCTTGGTGGCTGCATACACCGATGAGCGGGCCGCGCCCACATGCGCGTTGATGGAGGTGTTGAGCACCACCGCGGCGGGGTTGGCGAACACCGGCAGCAGCGCCTGCATGAGGAAGTACGGGCCTTTGACGTTGATGGCGAAGGAGGCGTCGAAGGCCTGCTCGGTCCAGTCTTCGATCGGTGCCCACACCGACACGCCCGCATTGAGGAAGGCGATGTCGAGCTGGCCGTAATGCGCCTGCACCGCCTGCGCCAGCTGCTGCTGCGCGGCGACGCTGGCCGAATCGGCGCGCAGCACCAGCACCTCGGCGCCCAGCGCGGCCTTGGCATTGGCGATGGACTCCGGGTTGTTGCCGGTGACGATGACGCGGGCGCCTTCGGCCAGGAACTGGCGGGCGGTCTCCAGGCCAATACCGCTGGTGCCGCCGGTGATGAGGGTGCGTTTGCCTGCTAGACGGGACATGGGTGCTCCTGGGAGGGTGGCAGGCCCGCCGCATGTGGCCGGCCTTCGATGGGGTGCAGCGTGCGCCCATGCCGAATGTGGCGGAAGACCGCGCCGGCACATACCATTCATGCAGTATGCGCATGAATGAGGATGGGCGATGGACCGGTTTCTGCTGATGACCTGCTTTGCGCGTGCGGTGGAAACCGGCAGCTTTTCAGCGGCCGGGCGCGACCTGGGCCTGGGCCAGCCCAATGTCAGCCGCCACGTGGCGGCGCTGGAAGAGCACCTGCACACCCGGCTGCTCAACCGTTCCACCCGCAAGCTGGTGCTGACGCCGGAGGGCGAGCGCTACTACGCGGAGGTGCGCCGCATCCTGGATGCGGTGGGCGAGTCGGAGATGGCGCTGCACGACAACGTGCAGCCCTCCGGCTTGCTGCGGGTGGCCTGCCCCAC
>NZ_JBWWVS010000015.1:0-62669 GCF_056675615.1 Xanthomonas sp. NCPPB 2864 | reverse complement strand
CTCCACGTCAATCTTGCTGGTGGTGTGGGCGAAGACGTAGGTGCGTAATCCGGACAGCAGCACGTCGAACACCGCCATCGAGACCAGCCCGATCGCGATCACGTCCAGCGTGGTCAGGCCGTTGTGCACCAGCACCTTGTCCATCACCACTTGATAGAACAGCGGTGTGATCAGCGCGAACAGCTGGATGAAGAACGAGACGATAAAGACCTCGAGCATCAACTTGCGGTACTTCACCACTGCGGGAATGAACCAGCTGAAGTCGAACTTGGCCAGGTCGCCAAGCACCGAAGCCCGCGAGGCCACCTGCAGCAACCGCCCCTGGTAACGTGCTTCGAACTCGGCGGGCGAGATGGAGCGCGGCCGCTTTTCGACCAGATCGTGGATCAGGATCTGGTCCGCCCCGACCTTGGCGACGATAAACGCGTCGCCATCCGGCACCAGGGCCAGGGCCGGTAACGCCGCCATGCCGATCCGTACGGCCGGCTGGGCAACGACTTTGGCTTTTAGCCCCAGTTGCTTGGCTGCCAGCAGCAGCGTGGTTTCGTCGAACGGCTCGCCGCCTCGTCCGAACCCATGCGCCAGCTGCACCGCGTCCGCGGCAACGCCATGAAATTGCGCCAGCAGGACCAACCCCTGCAGCCCCAGATCCGGCCGGTCTTGCACCGACGAGCCGCCCTCGACTAACGAGAGCGACGCACTTCCCCCTGACATACGCGTTCCTTGCTGAGAGCCCAAGCCGGCTCAAGTGGTGGAATAGAATCAGGGGACGTTAAGAAGCTGTCAACCGCCGGCATCTCTGCTTTGCGATTGAATCCTGACGCTCTAGAGCCACCTGCACGTCAACACCCTCATATAACGACTTTAGTATCGACGAGTTATGAGGGCGATATCTGGCGGTCCGTGCACCTGGATATTCTTATTGCCTAACGGCATCCTAGCCCGCCTGGCCTTACTGGAAACGGTTCCGGAGGGTCCTGCTATCCGGCTGAGCTATCACGGCCTGCACATGCGTTCCGGCCAGGTGGCCCCAGCGCCGCCTGATCTTGGCATTTGCTCACGGTCCGTAGAACTCCACAATTCGTTTTTTGAAAGACCGGCAACTCCTCACTCGAAACTACTCAATACAAACGCCAATGGTCGACCTGATCCGCACCGACAACGGCAAGGAGTTTTGCGGTAAGGCAATGGTCGTCTGGGCGCATGCACGTGGCGCGCAGTTGCGGCTGATCCAACCAAGCAAGCCAAACCAAAACGCCTACGTCGAATCCTTCAACGGCCGGCTATGCGATGAAAGCCTCAACGAGCACTGGTTCCCGACGTTGCTGCATGCGCGCACCGAGATCGAACGCTGGCGACGCGAACACGACGAGGACCGACCCAAGAAAGCAATTGGCGGCATGACGCCGTCCGCTTATGCCCAACTGATCCACCCCCTAAGAACAGGCGCATCGTAGAGTAGAGACTTTGCCGATATGGCCCCCCGTCATCACGAGAAGTCAAGCGATGAAGAAGTCACGGCTTACCGAGGAGCAGATTGCCTATGCGCTCAAGCAGGCCGAGTTGGGGGATGGCGATCGGAGAGATTTGTCAGAAGATGGAAATTGCCGAGGCTACGTTCTACGTCTGGCGCAAGACGTACGGTGGTCTGGGCCCCTCTGAGCTCAAGCGATTGCGGCTACTGGAAGAGGAAAATCGGAAGTTGAAGCAGCTGGTGGCAGACCTGAGCCTGGATAAGGCGATGCTGCAGGAAGTCGTTACAAAAAAGATCTAAGGCTTGCCCAGCGACGCACCTGGTAAGCCAGCTCCGTGAGCGCTTTGGGGTAAGCGAGCGGCATGCGCTGCGGATCATGGCGATATCGCGCTCGGCGTTTTCCTACAAGGCCAAGGCGCGCGATTTCAGCGCCATTCGTCAGCGGATGCGCGAGATCACCCAGACGCGCGTGCACTACGGGTGTGAGCGCGTTTTTGTTGTGCTGCGTCGCGAAGGATGGCGGGACAATCACAAGCGCGTCCACCGCATTTATGAGGATGAAGGCCTGTCTTTAAGGCATTGCAGGCCGCGCCGCAGTCGCAGCGCACGGCGACGTCAACCGCTGAAGATGGCCACTGCACCGAATGCACTATGTGGCATGGACTTCGTGAGTGATGCACTGTTCGATGGTCGCCGTTTCCGGTCGCTGACGGTGGTGGATCACTTCACGCATGAGTGCCTGGATATCGTTGTTGACCAATCATTGAAGGGCGACGACGTCGCCGATGTGATGACGCGACTGGTGGCGCAGAGAGGCAAGTCTGCGGCCATCAAGATGGATAACGGGAGTGAGTTTGCCGGCAAGGTCATGGATCGGTGGGCGTATGAAAACGGGGGAGGGAGCTGGACTTCTCCCGGCGTGGCGCACTCACCGATAACGCCTTGGTGGAAAGCTTCAACGGATGCCTGCGGCAGGAGTGTCTCAACGCGCGTTGGTTCTTGTCACTGGCCGACGCACGGAGCAAAATCGAACAGTGGCGACGCGTCTATAACCAGGAGCGACCGCACAGGGCACTGGCGAAGATGTGTGCGTAATCTTCTAAATAGATAGTCAGCCCACGCCTGCATCATCTTTCGGCGATTGGTGAGATGAGCCGTGCGGTTGTATGCCTGCCGTTTGGGTCACGTACCGCATGCGCAAGCTGGTGTTTCGATGTAATCGGGGCAGAAGCCAAGCACCTCATCCAGGATCGTACGAGCCATCGCACGAAACCCGTGGCCGGTCATCGTCCTGGAGTCGAATCCCATACGCCTCAAGGCAGCATTTATGGTGCTATCGCTCATCGGCCTTCCCTTCCCATGAAGACTAGGGAATACGAACTCACTGCTTCTGGTGACTGGCTGAAGCTCACGAAGGACCTCAACTGCTTGGGAGGCAAGCGGCACAATGTGGGGAACACCTGTCTTAGTGGCGACGTAACGCCACTCACCAGCTGCAAGATCGATATCTGCCCACTTGGCTGTCCGCAGCTCGCCTGGCCGCGCGAAGACCAGGGGTGCAAGCTTTAGGGCAGCGCGTACAACAAGACTTCCTTCGTACCCCCACAAGGCCCTCAGCAGGGGTGCCACCGCAGCAGGCTCCGTCAGGCTGGCGAAATTCTGCACCCTCGGGGTCTCTAGCGCGCCAAAAAGATCGGCAGCCGGGTCACGCTCAGCCTTGCCTACGGTGATGGCGTATCGAAACACCATGCTGGCAATACCCCGAGCGCGATGAGCTGTCTCAATGGCGCCACGCATTTCTATCTTACGCAGGACAGCTAGAAGCTCCGGCGCAGAGATCTCAGCGATAGGCCTATGCCCTAGATAAGGGTTGAGGTCCTTTTCGACGATCCTGCCATTGCGCTTCATCGTCAGGATGGAGTTCTTCTTGCCATGCAGGTTCAGGAACTCTGCAGCGACAGCTGCAAAGCTGAGCTGAGACCGATCAACGCGAACCAGCCGGTCGACCTTGCTCTTCTCAGCTGGGTCGATGCCTGATCGAAGGATTTTCCGTGCCTCCAAATGCTGCGCTCGCGCCTTCGCCAGGCTGACCTCTGGGTAGATCCCCAGTGCCAAGCGTTTCTCCCTACCGCCGAATCGATACTTCCATCGCCAGAGCTTGGCACCCTTCGGCGAGATCTCGACGTATAAGCCGCCACCATCGAACAGTCTCACGGGCTTGGTGGCCGGCTTTGCACTACGTACTGCTGCGTCACTTGGGGGTATGGGGGCATCCATATCCGTGCTGGGGGCTGGTGCCCCCATCTATGCCCCCGATCGGCCTGGATTTCAATGGATTAGGGTGGACCTTGCAGGACTGGCAGGCAACAAAAAACCCCCGATCTCTCGGGGGTTTTGGACTTTCTTGGATGTCCCTGAAGGGTTCATCTGGTGCGCCCGGAGGGATTCGAACCCCCGACCAATGGCTTCGGAAGCCACTACTCTATCCGGCTGAGCTACGAGCGCCTGGCCGGGCATTATGCCAGAACCACCGCCGCGCGCGTGACACCGGCGACAGGGAGTGCCGAACGGCCGGACACCGCGGCATTGCCGATGGAGCCCAGTCCGGAGCCAGCGCCGGCGCGGAGGTACCTGGCGCGAGCTCGCGCAGCCGTCCGGAAGGCTGGACGATGCCTAGCTCGATCGTCACCCAGCGCATGACCGCAGCCAAGCCGCGCTGCTACCCTTTGCAGCATGAGCAAGCATGGTGTTGAACAGCTGCCGACAGCGCCCGCGCTGACCTGGCCACAGCGACTGGGGCAGTACTGGACGTTGGTCCGCGGCGATCGTCCGATCGGCAGCCTGCTGTTGCTGTGGCCCACCTGGTGGGCGTTGTGGCTGGCCGCCGGTGGCCTGCCGCCGCTGTGGACACTGTTCGTGTTCACCGCCGGGGTCTGGCTGACCCGCTCGGCCGGCTGCGTGATCAACGACTATGCCGACCGCTGGCTGGACCCGCATGTGGAGCGCACCAAGTCGCGCCCGCTGGCCACCGGCGCGGTGTCCGGGCGCGAGGCGCTGTGGGTGTTCGTGGTGCTGATGCTGGTGGCATTCGCGCTGGTGCTCACGCTCAACTGGCTGACCGTGGCCCTGAGCGTGCCGGGCGTGTTCCTGGCCGCCAGCTATCCCTATCTCAAGCGCCACACCCACCTGCCCCAGGTCTATCTGGGCATGGCCTTCGGCTGGGGCATCCCGATGGCCTTCGCCGCAGTGCAGGGCAGCGTGCCATTGCTGGGCTGGCTGCTGTACGCGGCCAACATCCTCTGGGCCACGGCCTACGACACCTGGTATGCGATGGTCGACCGCGAGGACGACATCCGCATGGGCAGCAAGTCCACCGCCATCCTGTTCGGCAGGTTCGACCTGATCGCGCAGTGCCTGCTGTATGCATCGATGTTTGCGGCACTGGCGCTGGTCGGCCTGCGCGCCAGTCTCGGCATCGCGTACTGGGCCGGACTGGGCGTGGCCGCACTGCTGGTGGCCTACGAGTTCCGCCTCGCCCGCCACCGCGAACGCGGCCCGTGCTTCCGCGCCTTCCTGCACAACAACTGGGTAGGCTTGGCAATCTTCGTCGGCATCGCCGCGGCGCTGGCAGTGCGCTGACGCGCACACAGGTCAATCGCCTCGGCTTAAGCCCCTCTCCCAGCAGGAGAGGGATTGGGGTGAGGGTACGGGCGAAGCCCCCATGCAGCAGCTCGCAACCCCCAGCCCACCAGGCCTCACGGCACCCGCGCGCATACCCACGCATCCACCCGCTGCACACCGGCCCGATGCAGGGCCTGCGCCGCCGCATGCAGCGTCGCACCGGTGGTCATCACGTCATCCACCAAGGCCACATGCGCGGGCAAGGCGCCACGCGCGACAAAGGCCTGGCGCAGATTGCGCTGACGCTCGGCTGCATCCAGCTCCGATTGCGGCGCGGTCGCGCGGACCCGGCGCAGCAATGGCAGGCAGGGCAGCCGCAGCGCGCGGCCGAGCGGTCTGGCCAGCTCCAGCGCCTGATCGTAACCACGCTGGCGCAAGCGCTGCCGGTGCAGACTCACCGGCACCAGCGCCTGCGGACGCGGCAGGCCTGCGCAACGTTTGGCCATCAACTCGCTGAGCAAGCGTCCGGCGGCCAGGTCCTGATGGAACTTGAAACGCCGCAGCAAGCCATCCACCGGCCAGCGATAGGTGAAACACGCATGCACGCGTTGCAGCGGTGGCGGGTGCTGCAGGCATTGCCCGCACAGCAGCGCGCCACCGCAGGCGTACAGCTGCGTTGCGCAACGCAGGCAGGCGTGCCCGTGATCCGGCAATGCGGCGCGACACGACGGGCACAGATCGCAGTCGGCGCTGCCGGGTTCCGCGCACACCAGGCACAGGCTCGGCAGCAGCAACCGCAACAGCCGGCGCGGCCACCTGTAAACCGAGTTGACCTCTTCGAAGTTGACAGCCTCTTCCATGCTCACCAGACTGCCTGGCTTCCAAGCCGCTGACTGTCAGGAAACCCCGATGTCTGTTGTCATACGCCATGACTGGGATCGCAACGAGCTGCAGGCGCTGTTCGATCTGCCGTTTCCGGAGCTGCTGCACCGCGCCGCCAGCGTGCATCGCGCCCATTTCGATCCGGCGCAGGTGCAGGTATCCACATTGCTGTCGGTCAAGACCGGCGGCTGCCCGGAAGACTGCGCGTACTGCCCGCAGGCGCAGCGCTACGACACCGGCGTGACCGCGCAGAAGCTGATGGAGACCGAAGAGGTCGTCGCCAAGGCACGCCAGGCCAAGGCCGCCGGAGCCTCGCGCTTCTGCATGGGCGCGGCCTGGCGCTCGCCCAAGGAGCGCGACATCCCCAAGGTCGCGGCGATGATCCGCGAGGTCAAGGCGATGGGCCTGGAAACCTGCGCCACGCTCGGCATGCTCGACGCCGGCCAGGCACGCGCGCTCAAGGACGCCGGGCTGGACTACTACAACCACAATCTGGACACCGCGCCGGATTACTACGACTCGATCATCCACACCCGCCAGTATCAGGACCGCCTGAACACGCTGGAGCACGTGCGCGATGTCGGCCTGAAGACTTGCTGCGGCGGTATCGTCGGCATGGGCGAAACCCGCGAGCACCGCATCGGCCTGCTGCTGGCGCTGGCCACGCTGCCGGCGCATCCGGATTCGGTCCCGATCAACCAGCTGGTCCAGGTCGCCGGCACCCCGCTGCACGGCACCCAGCAACTGGACCCGTTCGAGTTCGTACGCATGATCGCGGTCGCCCGCATCACGATGCCGCGTTCGATGGTGCGCCTGTCCGCCGGCCGCGAGGCGATGAGCGACGAACTGCAGGCGCTGTGCTTCCTGGCCGGTGCCAACTCGATCTTCTACGGCGAAAAACTGCTCACCACCGGCAACCCGGACACCGAACGCGACCAGGCCCTGTTCCAGCGCCTGGGCCTGCGCCCGATGCAGATCACCGTCGACGCCCCCGACCACGATCACCCCGGCACCGTGCATGCGGAAATCACCCGCAGCACGGCCTGCGAGCACGCCGCCTAACCGCGAATCGAACGTCCCGCACCGGTCGTCGGTACCGGCTGGGCGTGCCGGGCGCGGCAGGCTACGCTAACGCCCCCTTCAGCCGTTGAACGCCCCCATGGCCCGCCCCGATCTGCACGAACGGATTTCGTCGCTGCGCACCTTGCGCGTGGCCCAGGAACGGGTGCGGGTGCGGCGGCTGGTGGGCCGTCGCGATGGCGTGCGGCTGGAAGTCGATGGCCGCTGGCTGACCGGTTTCTGCTCCAACGACTATCTGGGCCTGTCGCAGCAGTTCGAAGTGGTCGCCGCGTTGCAGGACGCCGCCGCGCGCGATGGTGCCGGCGCCACCGCCTCGCATCTGATCTGCGGCCACCACACCGCGCACGAAACGCTGGAGCGCGAGATCGCCGAGTGGCTCGGCTATCCGTCGGCGCTGCTGTTCGGCAGCGGCTTCATCGCCAACCTGGCGGTGCAGCAGGCCTTGCTCAGCGAGGACGACGATGTCTGCGTGCAGGACCGGCTCAACCACGCCAGCCTGCTCGATGCCACACGCCTGGCCGGCTGCCGGTTGCGCCGTTATCCGCACATGGATGTGGAAGGCGCGATGCGTCAGCTCAAGGGCTCGCCCGAGGGCGCGGCGATGCTGGCCAGCGATGGCGTCTTCAGCATGGATGGCGATGTCGCGCCGCTGCGTGCGTTGAGCCTGGTGGCACGCATGCAGCAGGCGCTGTTCTATGTCGACGACGCACACGGCGTGGGCGTGCTCGGCCCGCAGGGGCGCGGCTGCGTTGCCGATGCCGGACTGGGCGTGGCCGAAGTGCCGCTGCAGTTGGTGACGCTGGGCAAGGCGCTCGGCGGCTATGGCGCGGTGGTGGTCGGCGATGCAGCGCTGGTGCGCCATCTGGCCGAAACCGCGCGCCCCTACATCTACACCACCGCGTTACCACCGGCGCAGGTCGCTGCGACGTTGGCGGCCGTGCGACTGGCGCGTCGCGACGATTGGCGGCGCGCCAAGCTGGTCGAGTCGATCGGCAGTTTCCGCGATGGCGCACGCCGGCATGGCTTCGAGCTGATGGCCTCGGATACGCCGATCCAGCCCCTGCTATGCGGCGAAGAAGCCACGGTCATGGCGATGTCCGCAGCGCTGGAACAGGCCGGCTTCCTGGTCGGCGCGATCCGCCCACCCACCGTGCCCGAAGGCAAGGCGCGTCTGCGTGTGACCCTGTCCGCGCTGCATACGCCGCAGCAGGTGCAGGCCTTGATCGAGGCCATCGTGCAGGCACGCGATGTGGTCAGCCGGCAACCGCTGCGTGCGTCTGCCTGAGGGCGACGATCCAGACGGTTGCGCAATAGCCGCGCGGCGGCAGCCGGTGCTCGACGTGGCAGTGTCCGCGTCGCTGATGTTGCCGGATCGCTACTGTCGGTGCGGTCCTGCGCGTCCGCAACCGGCTTGGCGTGCCGCGCTGATCGGCTCCACGCGCAGCGCAGGCTGACGCAAGACACCTTGCGCCGCACACGCCGACCCATGCGCCGGTCAGCGCCATCAGCGACAATCCCCGCATGCATATCGATGTCATCGGCCACGGGCCTGCGCTGGTTCTCCTGCACGGTTGGGCGTTGCACGGCGGCGTGTTCGCGCCACTGGTGGAACGCCTGGCCGCGCAGCATCAACTGCATCTGGTGGATCTGCCCGGGCACGGTTTCAGCCGCGACGACAGCACGCCGCTGGCGCTGCCGGATGTGGTCGCCGGCATCGCCGCCGCCACGCCGCCGGCGGTGTGGGTGGGCTGGTCGTTGGGCGGGCTGTTCGCGCTGCATGCCGCGGCCACCCAGCCCAAGGTACGCGGGCTGGCGATGATCGCGGCCACGCCGCGTTTCGTGCGTGGCCACGATTGGTCCGACGCCGTCGAGCGTGAGGTATTCGTGCAATTCGGCCAGGACCTGGCGCGCGACTACCGCGCCACGCTGGAGCGGTTTCTGGCGCTGGATACGCTGGGCTCGGCGCATGCCCGCAGCGAGTTGCGCAGCCTGCGCGAGACGCTGGTGGCGCGTGGCGAACCGGCCGCCGAAGCACTGCAGCAAGGCCTGCAGCTGCTGGAACGCAGCGACCTGCGCCGCGCGCTGCCGCAACTCGCGCGCCCCAGCCTGTGGATCGCGGGCCAACGCGACCGGCTGGTGCCAGCGGCCGGCATGCAGGCTGCCGCCGCGCTGACGCCGCACGCGCAGGCACTGACCATCGCCGGTGGCGGGCACGCACCGTTTCTTGGCCATGCCGATCAGGTCGCCGAGGCGCTGCAACGCTTCGTTGCGTCCGTGCCATGAGCGGATCGTCGATCATGCGGCATCGCTGATCGAGGACACACGCATGGATCTGGGAATCGCCGGGCGCTGGGCACTGGTCTGCGCCGCCAGCAAGGGCCTGGGGCTGGGCTGCGCACGCGCGCTGGCCAGCGAAGGCGTCAACGTGGTGATCGTCGCGCGCGGCCGCGATGCCCTGGAGCAATCCGCCCAGGCATTGCGCGCACTGCCGGGCGCCGGCGAAGTGCGCAGCGTGGTGGCCGATATCACCACCCCGCAGGGACGCAGCGATGCGCTCGCCGCCTGCCCGCAGCTGGATATCCTCATCAACAATGCCGGTGGTCCACCGCCCGGCGATTTTCGCCAGTGGGAACGCGACGACTGGCTGCGCGCCCTGGACGCCAACATGCTGGCGCCGATCGAACTGATCCGCGCCAGCGTCGATGCGATGCGCGCGCGGCGCTTCGGCCGCATCGTCAACATCACCTCCAGTGCGGTGAAGGCGCCGATCGACATCCTGGGCCTGTCCAATGGCGCGCGCGCCGGCCTCACCGGCTTCGTCGCCGGGCTGGCGCGCAGCACGGTGGTCGACAACGTCACCATCAACAATCTGCTGCCCGGCCAGTTCGCCACCGACCGCCTGCGCGGCAACTTCGCGGCGATCGCGCAACAGCAAGGCAGCAGCGCCAAAGACGTCGCCGAGCGCAAACGTGCGGGCATTCCCGCCGCACGCTTCGGCGAGCCGGACGAATTCGGCGCGGCCTGCGCGTTCCTGTGCAGCGCGCAGGCCGGCTACATCACCGGGCAGAACCTGCTGATCGACGGCGGCAGCTATCCCGGCACGTTCTAGGGCGCCTCGGCCACGCGGCGAGTGGTGGCGACCGCCGCGGACATCCGGTGGGTGTTTGGCCAAGCCCCGTTGAACCCTTGCCGCTCGCCGCGCAGCCATCGGCAGACCGAACGTCTGCAGACTCGCCAGGCCGATGCCAGGCCATCCATCGATTCCCTCCGCCCCGGCCACAGGCGACAATAGCGTCGCTCATGAATAGTACTTTCGACCCCCGCCACGTCCGGCGCGCCTTTGCGCGTGCCGCCAGCAGCTATGCCGCCGCCGCCGCGCTACAGCGCGAAGCCGAAGCGCGCCTGCTCGAATCGCTCGACTACCTGGGCGACCAGGTGCCCAAGGTGGTGCTGGATGTCGGCGCCGGCCCCGGCCATGCCAGCGGCGCGATCAAGAAGCGCTGGCCCAAGGCGCAGGTGATCGCGCTGGACCAGGCCATGCCGATGCTGCGCCAGGCGCGCAAGGCGGCGGGCTGGTGGAAGCCGTTCGCGCAGGTCTGCGCCGATGCACGCGCCTTGCCGGTGGCCGACGGTAGCGTGGACGTGATCTTCAGCAACCTGTGCCTGCAGTGGGTGGAAGACCTGCCCGCGGTATTTGCCGGTTTCCGCCGCGCGCTGCGGCCAGGCGGCTTGTTGCTGTGCTCCACCTTCGGCCCGGAGACGCTGATCGAGCTGCGCGAGGCCTTCGCCCAGGCCGACCCGGCACCGCATGTCAGCCGCTTTCCGCCGATCGCCCAGTTCGGCGATGCCTTGCTGATGTCCGGCTTCCGCGACCCGGTGCTGGACCGCGACCTGTTCACGCTGACCTACAGCGACCTGCCTGCTCTGATGCGCGAGCTACGCGCGATGGGCGCCACCAACGCACTCAGCAATCGCCGCGCCACCCTGACCGGACGCGGCCGTTTTGCCGCCGCCAGCGCCGCCTATGAGCCCTTGCGGCGGCCGGACGGCACCCTGCCCAGCTCCTGGGAAGTGATCTATGCCCACGCCTGGGCACCGGCGCCGGGCGCGCCCATCCGCGAGCAGGGACACGATGTCGCCAGCGTCCCTGTGGCCTCGATCCCGATCCGCCGCCGCATCGACTAGCGGCGGTGCAGATCGCCGGCAGCAACGCAGCCGTTGCCGGCGGGACACACAGTTTTGCGACGGCACCAATGCTGACCTGTCAGGCTCGGTCACGACACCCGGTAGAATTCAGCAGTCAATGGCCGCATGTTCCTGTTGCGGCTTGCCTTTTCGACGCCTGAACCGGCGTGGCTAGCAAAACGCAGCACGCAGCCGTCAGGTGGCTGCAGACGGTGCGCAGAAATCTGCATGTACGCGTGGTACATGCCGGTTCCGAGTACCGGCAGCGCCCCCGCCCGGCTGCTGCACTGACGTTTTGATAGCCGCTCTTAGGTTTGCGGCCCCCGTCCCCCAATCGGCCTTCCCAATGTTGAAGTGGCTCATCATCGCGCTGTTCATCGCATCGGCGCTGTACATCCATTACCGCGGTCGTGTGCGGCACCGGCTCAGCCGGCAGCTGCTGGACCATTCCACCTTCATGGCGCCGATCAACACGCTGATGTATCTGTGTTCGCGCGTGCCGACCACGCCGTTCATCGATCCCGGCAAGGAATTTCCGGAGCTGGCGCCGCTGCGCGCCAACTGGCCGCTGATCCGCGACGAAGCGGTGGCGCTGCAGCAGATGCAGAAGATCCGCGCTGCCGACGGCTACACCGACATCGGCTTCAACTCGTTCTTCCGCCGTGGCTGGAAGCGCTTCTATCTGAAGTGGTACGGCACCGCCCACCCGTCGGCGTCCGAACTGTGCCCGCAGACCACCGCGTTGCTGAAGTCCATCCCCACGGTCAAGGCTGCGATGTTCGCCGAGTTGCCGCCGGGCAGCGAACTGCGCCCGCACCGCGACCCGTTCGCCGGGTCCATGCGCCTGCACCTGGGGCTGGCCACGCCCAACGACGACCGCTGCTTCATCGATGTCGACGGACAGCGCCACAGCTGGCGCGATGGCGAGTGGACGATGTTCGACGAGACCTACATCCACTACGCGCGCAACGACACCGACCAGGACCGCATCATCCTGTTCTGCGACATCGAGCGCCCGATGCGCTGGCGCTGGGCCGCGGCGGTGAACCGCTTCGTCGGTCGCAGCCTGCTCTCGGCCGGTGCCTCGCCCAATCAGGAAGGTGACAAGACCGGCGGCATCAACCGCGTGTTCCGCTATTTCTATGCCGCGCGCCTGAAGGCCAAGGCGCTGAAGGAACGCAACAACCCGCTGTACCAGACGCTCAAGTGGGGCATCTTCATCCTGGTGGTGGTCGGGATCGTGTTGCTGTAACCCCCACCCACCCACGTAGGAGCGCACCTGGGCGCGACCAGGCATCGCCGGTAACGCCTCATCGCGCGCAAGCGCGCTCCTACATAGGCACAGCTCCGGCCGCAACACCGCACCAATCACGTAGGAGCGCACCCGGGCGCGACCGGCATTGCCGGTAACGCCTTATCGCGCCCGGGTGCGCTCCTACCGTGCCGGTCGATGCGCTCAGCGCGACACCTGCGCGATCCATTCCTGCAGGTTGTAGTAGTTGGTGACGCGGGTGATCTTGCCGTCGCGCACATCGAAGAACGCACCGCCCGGCAGCACATAGGTCTGCCCGTTGGCTTCCGGCAGGCCTTCGTCGGTGGTGTGGTAGACCCCGTGCACCACGTACTCGGCACCGACCCGGGTGCCATCCTCGTTGGCGGTGATCACGATGTCGCGCAGCTGCTCGCGGTAGCTGTCGTTCATGCGCTGCAGGAAGGCGGCAAATTCCGCCCGGCCGATCTCGCGCGGCCCCTGGTTGAGGTCGTGCGCGACGTCCTCGGCCAGGAACGCCAGCATGGCGTCCCAATCGCTGCGGTTGAATGCCGCGTAATAGGCCTGGACCAGGCCGGTGGCGTGTTGCCGATTGCGCTCGCTCATGCTCGAACCTGCCGCTGGGAAAGCCGCATCATAGAGCGCGTTTTGCGCTTCAACACGCCTGCCCTGCGGCATATCCGGCGTCAGGCGCCCTGCACCACCAGGTCGCGATGGAAGTAATAGACCTCCTGCAGCAGGAAGCGCCAACTGGTGTGGAAGCTGCGAAAGCGCGTGCTGGGCGTGGAAGAGGCCAGCGCGTCCATCCCCAGCTCATCGCTCAGCCGCAGCGCGCGCGCCATGTGCAACGGGTCGCTGACGATGATCGCCCGGTGCATGCCGTGCCGGTCCATCAGCGCGCGTGCCTGCTGCAGATTCTGCCGGGTGGTGCGCGAGACCGTCTCGATCACGATCGCCTCCGGCGGTACGCCGTGGCGTAGCGCGTAGCGCCGCGCCACCTGCGATTCGGCAAAGCGCGCGCCATTGCCGAAGCCGCCGGTGAACAGCAGCCGCGGCGCGTAGCCCTGCGCGTACAGGTCCAGCGCATGCCGGATGCGCTCTTCGAACACCGGCGAAGGGCGCGCGTCGTAGGCAGCCGCGCCCAGCACGATGATCACGTCGGCCGGCGCGGCCTGGTCGCGATCGCCGACCCAGACGATCCAGCCGGCCACGCCCACCAGCCAGATCAGCGTCAGCATGCACAGGCGCCAGCACCAGCCCCACAGACCGATCCCACGCGACCGCCTGCTCACGCCGCGGCCCACGGCAGCGCATCCAGATCGACATTGCCGCCGGACAGGATCAGCCCGACCCGCCGCCCGGCAAAGCGCGCCGGGTCGGCCAGCACCGCTGCCAACGCAATCGCCGAGGACGGCTCCACCACCTGTTTGAGCACCTGCCAGATCAGCCGCATCGCCTGCACCACCGCCGCATCGTCCACAGTGATCACCTGCGCGCCGGCGGCCTGCAACACTGCGAAATTTGGCGCACCCAGGGTGCCGCGCAGGCCGTCGCAGAGCGTGTCGGGCACGAAGTCGACCAGGCGCTCGCCGGCCGCCAGCGAGCGCGCGGTATCGGCCGCCCCGCTCGGCTCGGCCAGCACCAGCGCACAGCCCGGCGCCGATTGCAGCGCCAGCGCACTGCCGGCGGCCAGCCCACCGCCGCCGACCGGTGCCACCAGCACATCCAGCCCGCCGCTCTGCAGCAGCAGCTCCAGCGCGGCGGTGCCCTGCCCGGCGATCACCGCCGGGTCGGTATACGGATGCACCAACGTCGCGCCGCTGCCGGCCTGGACGTCGGCACACATCTGCTCGCGCGCCGCGATGGTGGGCGC
Source organism: Xanthomonas sp. NCPPB 2864 (assembly GCF_056675615.1). Classification (NCBI taxonomy): domain Bacteria; kingdom Pseudomonadati; phylum Pseudomonadota; class Gammaproteobacteria; order Lysobacterales; family Lysobacteraceae; genus Xanthomonas; species Xanthomonas sp. NCPPB 2864. The sequence continues at coordinate 48,284 of NZ_JBWWVS010000015.1, read as the reverse complement.
GCAGCGCCACAGCGTGGCGCCGTGACGGGAGATATTGGCCAGCTTGGCGGCCACCGCGCCTTCGGGCACCACCACGTGGCAGCCGATCCCGCGCGTGCGCGCGGCGAGCGCGAGTGCGGCGCCGTGATTGCCGGACGAATGGGTGACCACCCCGCGCGCGGCCAGCTCCTCCGGCAACGACCACACCGCGTTGCAGGCGCCACGGAACTTGAAGGCGCCGCTGCGCTGCAGGTGTTCGGCCTTGAAGAACAGCCGCGCACCGCAGAGGGCGTCCAGGCTATGCGAGGTCAGCAGCGGTGTCGGCACGCACTGCGGCGCGATGCGCGCAGCAGCTTGCAGGACGTCGGAATGGGCAAGCGGGACCGTCTCGATCATGCCGGCAAGATTAACGTATCGTCCCCGCCTTCACGGCTGCACGCGCGGCACCCGCGCATGCTGGATCGATGCAGAAGTACCACATTGCGGCACAGTTAAGGACCGATTCAATGCATCGGTTCGAAAGTGACACCATGGTTGCAGGAGGGCACCATCCATGAAATTCCGTCTGATCTTCGCCGCCGGGCTATTGGCCCTGGGCGGCTGCGCAACCTACGACTACACCGGTGCGGGGTCGGGCGGCTATTACCGCGGCGCGCCCGCGGTGCAGTACCGCTACCCGCCGGGCTATTCGCCGTATTTCTACGGCAACCCCTACGGTTACCCTTACGGCGCCGGTTCGATCGGGCTGTACGACTACCCGGCGTATCCGGTCTACCGCGGTGGCTATTACTACCGCCAGAACGATCGCCGCCCGCAGTACCGGCCGCCACGTCCGCACGGCTCGTTCAACAATGGGCCCCGTCCCAACGGCCCGCGCCCGCAACAGCCCAATCGCCCACCGGCGACTGGCGCTCCGCCGTCGCGGCCGCCTCGCATCGGTGCGCCGCCGCGGGTGATCCGCGAGATTCAACGGCAGACCGCGCCGCGCAACACACGTGAGCAGATTCCCTGAGTTGCTGACTGCGACGTGGCCCACAAATGGCGATGTTGGGGGCTTGCGTTCAGCCGGCACTTGGTCGCAAGCTAGGCGCTCTGTGTGACCCGCCACGTCATGTTTTGACCCGGCCGGGCGCACTGACCGACTTATGTCGATGTCCGACAGGGAAATCTGGATCCCCCCTGTTCCGGCCCTGTCGGATATCGGCGCCTCCAACGCATAAAGCCCCGGCATGCCGGGGCTTTATGTTTTTGTCGTCTGGTCTGCTCTGCCGCACCTGCGACTACCCGTACGAGCAGGCTGGGCTGCATCGGCGTTGGGTCGCAGAAAAAAATAAGGGTCGGCAGTCCCCCGACTACCGACCCTTACGCTACCCCATCGCACGCGTGGCTGGCCCCTGTTCCAATTCCAGTCTTGCGCCCATGTCGCAATGCCACGACGGGTGCACTAGGGATATCCGCACGGAACATGCCAACTTGAGAGTCAGTGTTCGATAATGTGATCTACGTCACATTTTTATCCGTCGAGTGACCTTCCTCGCCCTTCAGCCGATACTTTCGCGGCCGCCAACCTCCTTCTGCTCCTGGTCCACGCCCATGTCCGACTCCTTCTATCGCTACGACGTCATCGTGATCGGCGGCGGCCATGCCGGCACCGAGGCGGCGCTGGCCTCCGCGCGCGCCGGTGCGCGCACCTTGCTGCTGACCCACAACATCGAGACGGTGGGCGCGATGAGCTGCAACCCGGCCATCGGCGGGATCGGCAAGGGCCATCTGGTCAAGGAAATCGACGCGCTGGGCGGGGCGATGGCACGCGCGGCGGATCAGGCCGGCATCCAGTGGCGCACGCTCAATGCCTCCAAGGGGCCGGCGGTGCGCGCCACCCGCTGCCAGGCCGACCGCAACCTCTACCGCAACGCCATCCGCCGCATCGTCGAGGCGCAGCCAAACCTGACCGTGTTCCAGGCGGCGGTGGACGATCTGATCATCCACAACGGCGCCGCCGAAGCCGACAGCGTGCGCGGCGTGATCACCCAGACCGGGCTGCGCTTCGAAGCGCCCTCGGTGGTGCTGACCGCCGGCACCTTCCTGGCCGGCAAGATCCACGTCGGCGAGACCCAGTACGCGGCCGGACGCATGGGCGACCCGCCGGCCACCACGCTGGCCGCGCGTCTGCGCGAGCGGCCGTTCGCGATCGACCGGCTCAAGACCGGCACCCCGCCGCGCATCGACGGGCGCACGCTCGACTACAGCGTGATGGCCGAACAACCCGGCGACGATCCGCTGCCGGTGATGTCATTCATGGGCCAGCTCGGCGATCACCCGCGCCAGGTCAGCTGCTGGATCACCCAGACCACCGAGCAGACCCACGACATCATCCGCAGCGCGCTGCATCGCTCGCCGCTGTATTCCGGGCAGATCGAGGGCATCGGCCCGCGTTACTGCCCGTCGATCGAAGACAAGGTGGTGCGCTTTGCCGAGAAGAGCAGCCACCAGATCTTCGTCGAGCCCGAAGGCCTGGAAGTGGCCGAGATCTATCCCAACGGCATCTCCACCTCGTTGCCGTTCGACGTGCAGCTGGCATTGGTGCGCTCGATCCACGGGTTTGCGCAGGCGCATATCACCCGCCCCGGCTATGCGATCGAATACGACTTCTTCGACCCGCGCGGGCTCAAGGCCTCGCTGGAAACCAAGGCGGTGGGCGGGCTGTTCTTCGCCGGGCAGATCAATGGCACCACCGGGTACGAGGAGGCCGCCGCACAGGGCCTGCTGGCCGGGCTCAATGCCGCGCGCCATGTGCAGGGCTTGCCGGCGTGGTCGCCGCGCCGCGACGAGGCCTACCTGGGCGTGCTGGTGGACGATCTGATCACCCACGGCACCACCGAGCCGTATCGCATGTTCACCAGCCGCGCCGAATACCGCCTGCAGCTGCGCGAGGACAACGCCGATGCGCGCCTCACCGGCGTCGGCCGCGCGATGGGCCTGGTCGACGATGCGCGCTGGGCGCGCTTCTCCGCCAAGCAGGAGGCGGTGCAGCGCGAAAGCGCGCGCCTGTCGGTGCTGTGGGCGACCCCGGGTAATGCACTGGGCCGCGAAGTGGCCCAGACCCTGGGCGTGGCGGTGAGCCGCGAAACCAACGTGCTGGACCTGATCAAGCGCCCCGAACTCAATTACGCCGCGCTGATGCGCGTGCCGACGCTGGGGCCGGGCGTGGACGATGCGCAGGTGGCAGAGCAGGTGGAGATCAGCGTCAAATACGCCGGTTACCTGGACCGCCAGCGCGACGACATCGCACGCCAGCAGCGCCACGAAACCACGCCGATTCCGGATGGATTCGATTATGCCGGCGTGCGCGGGCTGTCGATCGAGGTGCAGCAGAAACTCGAGCGCGTGCGCCCGCAAAGCATCGGCCAGGCGCAACGCATTGCCGGCATGACGCCGGCGGCGATCTCGTTGCTGCTGGTGCATCTGGAGCGGGCGCGCCGCAGCCAGGTGGCTTAAGCGCTCGCCGGTGCGTGGGCAGCTGCATGGCGGCTGCCTGTTCGGACGCATGCGTTTGCACGCGGCACACGCGTGAATGTTTGTCAGCGGATGTCATGGCGCGACGGCATGTCGCCGCAGGCGAAGCAACACGCCGGTATCGCAGCGGCGGTGCCGAAAAGCGCGATGGAGGTCGCGAACGAGTTGGTATGCTCCGGCACCACCGACGACTTCCTGACGATGAACAGACTGCGCGCGCTGCTGACGGCCAGCTACCGGATCGCCTGCCCCGCCCTGCTGCTGATGCTGGGCGGCACCTCGCAAGCGGCCGCGCAGACCGAGGAAGACGGGCGTTACTGGCTGAGCGTGTATGCCCAGGGCAAGCTGCCGGTCGAAAACCTGTACTGGAGCATGGATGTGCACCCACGCTGGCGCGAAGAGGGCGAACAGTTCGACCAGTTGATCCTGCGCCCTGCGGTGTTTTACCGGTTCACTCCCAAGGCCAGTGTCTGGATGGGCTATGACACCATCATCAGCCACCCGGCCGGGCAGTCCTCCAACCGCGAAAATCGCTGGTGGGGGCAGTTTCAATATCAGTTCGATCCGATTGCCAATATCACCATCACCAGTCGCACCCGCCTGGAGCAGCGTCACCGCGAAGGTTTCAGCGACGAAGGGTATCGGGTGCGCCAGATGATCAGGGCGGTCCGGCCCAGTGCATTGTCTGCGCAACTGTCGTGGGTGGCCTTCAACGAACTGTTCGTCAATCTCGACCACACCGAGTGGGGCGCCCGACGCGGTCTGGACCAGAACCGCGTCTTCGTTGGCATCAACTGGAAGTTCAACGACGTTGCCAATGTCGACGCCGGCTATCTGAATCAGTTCGTCAACACCAGCACCGTGGACCGCGAAAACCACGTGCTGATGACCACGTTCCGCTTCAACTTCTGAGCCTGCTGGCGGCCCGCAAGACTTGCGTACCTGCAAGCCTGCATCGTCGTCTTTCCCTCGCGCGTTGATCCACATGCGGGCATGGCTGCCGCGCTGCGGCAGCGCGCGCATGGCACGCCTGCCGCAGGCCCTTATGCGGCCCTGCGCTCGACGGCGGGCAGCAAGCGCTGGCGCAGCAACAGCGCTGCCATCTCCAGCGTTTCGCCGGCGGCGCGCAGGACGCCGCCCATATTGATGAAGCCGTGGATCATGCCGGGAAAGCTGTGCAGGGTGACTTCCACACCGGCGGCGCGCAGGCGTTCGGCATAGCTGCGGCCTTCGTCGTAGAGCATGTCGCGCTCGCCCACGATGACCAGTGCGGGCGCAACGCCGGCCACCTCCGGCACCAGCATCGGCGAGACGCGCCAGTCCTGTGCAATGGCGGGGTCGGGCAATAGATGGCGATTGAAGAAGCGCACCGCCTCTGTGGTCAGCGGCGGCAGGCCGGCGTTATGTGATCGCGACGGGTATTGGCCGTTGTCCTCGCGCGCATCGGTGAGCGGATACACCAGCACCTGGCAGCGCAACGCGATCCCAGCATCGCGCGCGGCCAGCGCCGCGACTGCGGCCATGGCCCCGCCGATGCTGTCGCCGGCCACGGCCAGGCGCTGCACGTCGGCACCGACTGCATCGGGCTGGGCAACCAGCCAGTGCAGGGTCGCAATCACGTCCTCCACGCCGGCCGGCGCGGGATGTTCCGGCGCCAGGCGATAGTCGACCGCCAGCAGCTGGCAGCCGGCGCGCGCCGCCACTTGCCGGCAGACGTCGTCGTGGGAGTCGAGGTCGCCCACCACGCCGCCGCCGCCGTGCACGAACAGGCAGGTCGGGGCCGGACCGGCAGACAGCCCGGACGGGCGATACAGACGCAGGCGCACCGGGCCGGCGGCGGTGCCGGCCTGCAGGTCGCGCACCTCGGCCATCTCCACACGCGAAAAGCCAAGCTGCGTGCCGAGTGCACGCATCATTGCGCGCGCGCCCTCGATCGGCAGGGTTTCCATCGGTGGTTGAGCGGCGTGTTGAAGCTGGGCAAACAGGCGCACGACATCGGGATCAAACGACATGGCGGACTCTCCAGGAGACGATGGCTGAGCCTGCCAGATACTTATGATCAATCACCATTCAACGCCATCAATTATTTCAATGGCGGTGCCGGAGATGCGCGGCAGTACCGCAAAAACCCCGTGCTGCCGATGCATGCGCCTGCCATGGCGATGCCTGGCGAACAGTCGCATCATCAGCATCTGTTGGTTTTTTGCTGCACTGCATCGTGGCTGCGCGCCTGCATCGGCGCGCACCTGCATGACAGTCGTGAGCGATGCATGCCGGCATGCGCGACAACTGTGTCGCTGCTGTGACGCCGCATCGCGCGCGAACGCAATATCGATCTAGTCGTCGTCCTCGGCAGCGGCCTCGCGGCCCTGCTGACGGATGAGGTTTTCCTGGCGTGCGTCCTCGATCGAGGCGCGGATGGCACGCACGTCGGCGCGGCGGGTGTCGAACTTGAAGCGGCCGGTCAGCACGCTGTCCGGGCGCAGCTCGCCCTTTTCGAACAGCGCCCACATCTCTTCGCCGTAATGGGTGTCCAGCAACTCCGGGGCGAAGCGGCCGAGGCAGTCGCGCAGGTTGTGCACATCGCGCAGCAGCATGTCGCGTGCGGCGTTGTTGCCGGCAGCACTGACCACCTGCGGGAAATCGATCAGCACCGGGCCCTCGGGCGAGACCAGCACGTTGTATTCGGACAGGTCGCCGTGCACCAGGCCTAGCGACAGCATCTTGACCACATCGCCGATCAGGCTGGTGTGGAAGCTGCGCGCCTGCTCCGGCTCCAGGTCCACTTCGCCCAGCCGCGGTGCGCTGTGGCCGGCCTCGTCGGTGACCAGGTCCATCAGCAGCACGCCGTGGAAATAGCCGCGCGGCTTAGGCACGTGCACGCTGGCGTCCATCAGTTGATAGAGCACCTCGGCTTCGGTGTTCTTCCATGCGGTCTCGGCTTCGCGCCGGCCGAACTTGGTGGCCTTGCCCATCGCGCGCGCCTGGCGGCTGCCACGCACCTTGCGGCCTTCCTGATACTGCACGCGCGCCTGGAAACTGCGTTGCGCCATGTCCTTGTAGACCTTGGCGCACAGGATGTCGGCGCCCGTACTGACCACATAGACGGATGCTTCCTTGCCGCTCTTCAGTGGTCGCAACACTTCGTCGATGATGCCGTCGTCGATCAGCGGTTGCAGGCCCTTGGGGGTTTTCATGGACTAAGGAGACCGATCCGAAACAAACCAGCAACGATTATGCGGCAACCAGGGTGAAGCGCTTACATGTCCAGGCGCAAGCTGCGACCGGGGGCATGTATCGGCGTGAGCGCTTACCATGCACGGACCCGTCCAAGCTGCGATCCGATGCCCGAGCCCGCCTCCAGCCGCCGCAAACCCACCACCACCGTGGCCACCGCCGGGAGCGAACGCGGCCTGCCGCATGAGTTGATGCAGCAGATCGCCGCCGCCCAGGGCGACCCGGACTTCATGACCTCGCTGGGCCGCGGGCTGGTGGTGCTGAGCGTGTTCGCCCAGCACGCGCGCGAGGTGACGATGTCGCAGATCAGCCTGGAAACCGGCATCTCGCGCGCGGCGGTGCGGCGGGTGCTGCATACCCTGGCCAGGCTGGGCTATGTCGGCGAGCAGGGCCGCGGCTACGTGCTGCTGCCGCGCGTGCTGGGGATCGGCGGTGCGTATGCGGCGTCTTCGTCGATGACCGCGGCGGCGCAGCCGGTGCTGGACGGGCTGCGCGACCAGTTGCACGAATCCTGCTCGCTGGGCGTGCTGGACGGCGACGACCTGCTGTACGTGGCGCGTGCCGAGACGGTGCGCATCATGTCGATCGGGCTGCGCCCGGGCACACGCCTGCCGGCCTACTGCACCTCGATGGGCCGCGTCCTGTTGGCGGCCCTGCCCGGCGACACCTTGCAGGCGTACCTGGAGCGCACCACGCTGCGCCCGCGGACCGACCGCACCGTGACCCAGGCGTCTGCACTGCTGGAAGTATTGGCGCGTACGCGCCGCGAAGGCATGTGCCTGACCGACCAGGAACTGGAGATCGGCCTGCGCTCGATCGCGGTGCCGGTGCGCAACCTGCGCGGCGAGGTGATCGCCGCGCTCAACATCGGCGCCCAGGCCGGGCGCGTGAGCCTGCAGACGATGCAGACGCTGCTGGAGCCGTTGAAACAGGCGGCGCAGCGGCTGGGTGCGTTGTTGAGTTAGTCGCCGGCGGGCGCGCTCAGCGCGGCCGGCGCAGGAAGCTCACCACTGCATCCACCCAGGCGGCATGGGTGTCCTCGACATGCGCCACGTGATCGGCGTGCGGCAGCGTGACCCAGCTGCGGTCTTCGCTGCGCAGGCGTGCGTACAGGTGCGCGTTGTCCGCCTGGGTCGCGATGGGATCGTCGACGCCACGCAGCAGCAAGACCGGCAACGTGGTCACCTGCTCGGGCTGGAAGGCGAACTGCTCCATCGCGCGCCAGTCGGTACGCACCGGGTCGGCCGATACCGCCTGTGCCACATAGGCCGCACGCACGCCGGGCGGTGCGGCGTTGGCGGTGATGAAATCCTCGCCGGCCGCCGCGGCCGTGGTGCGCGCACGCAATGGCTGTGCCGGCGCCGGGGTGATGTCGGGCGCTGCGTCGACATCGTCGGGGAAGCCGTACAGCACCAGCGCCGACACTGCCTGCGGATGTTGCTGGGCGATCAGCAGCGCCACCCGCGCACCATTGGAATAACCGAGCAGCGCCGGCGGCGGCAGCTGCGGGTGCTGGTGGGCAACCCAGCTCAGCACCGCATCGACATCGGCCACGGCGCGCGCGGGCGTGTTCCAGCCGCTGCGATCGCGCGCACTGCCGCCGTAGCCGCGCAGATCGACCGCATAGGCGGCATAGCCGGCCTGCGCCAATGCCGCCAACACCGAGCGCGCATCGCGCGGCTCGTCGGCAACCTGCAGATCGAAATTGGGCAACGCACTCCAGGTGCGCCCATGCACCAGCAGGATCGTGCCGCGCGGCTGCGCGGGGACGCGCGACCACACCGCCAGCGCCTGGCCATCGTCGGCGCGCACCTGCGCCAGCTCGGTTCCGGGCCCGGGATGCGGTCGTGCCTGCAGCCCGGATACGGTGAGCAGCAGCGAAAGCAAACAAACGGTACGCAGCAGCATCGGCAACCTCATGGGAATGTCCTGTGCGAACGGAAGCGGTGGTCCGTTGCGGCACGTCCATCATCCCGTCGTCGATGGGCGATGTCATCAGCGGCGATGTGCCTACGGGACGGCCAGGGTGCAACGCAGTGCGCGCGCTGGGATCGCCACCCTGCCCGGCGTGCCCTGAGTGCAGGCCAGGGACACAGCCAACCGAACCGGTCGCATTTGCGCCGCATGCCGCGCCAACGCAGCGTGCCTGCTGCACTCACGCGTCGCCGTGGCCGTCAGCCTTCGCGCACCGGCTGTTCTTCGCCGGCCTGCTCCTCGAGGATGGGCTTGGCCAGCGCGAAGGCATGGTTGGCGGCAGGCACGCCGCAATAGACCGCGGCCTGCAGCAGGACCTCTTTGATCTGCTCGGGCGTGACGCCGTTGTTGCGCGCGGCGCGCACATGCAGCTTGAACTCCTCGTCGTGGCCCAGCGCCACCATCATCGCCAGGGTCAGCAGCGAGCGGGTGTGCGCGGGCAGGCCATCGCGGGTCCAGATGGTGCCCCAGGCGTAGCGGGTGATCAGCGTCTGGAACTCGTCGGTGAACTCGGTGCGTGCGGCCAGCGAGCGCTCGACATGCGCATCGCCCAGGACGCGGCGGCGCTCGCGCAAGCCCGCCTGGTAACGCTCGTCTTCGTGCATCGGAAATCTCTCCTGCGTGGGAATCGGGAATCGGGAATCGGGAATCGGGAATCGGGAATCGGGAATCGGGAATTGGGAATTGGGAATTGGGAATTGGGAATCGGAGTGCTGGCGGCGATCGCAGGGCAAGCGCTGGGATATCAGGGGCATTGGTTGCGATTGATGTCGCTGGCGACAGGCAGCTGGCCGTGGTCAGCTGGGCGCAGATGCAACGCATGAGCGGGAATGCCGAGCGTCGTGTGTGCCGGATCGGGGTGACGGCTGCATGCGTCCGGCAGCTGCCTGGCCGGGCGGAGGGTCACACGTGGTCGGCCTGCAGAAAGCCCAGCACGCTGTGGTTGAACGCGGCCGGCGACTCCAGGTTGCAGATGTGCCGGCCGGGCACCTGTGCGTAGTGGCCGTGCGGGGCGGCGTAGGCGATCTCGCGCAGATCGGCCGGCGGACAGACCGGGTCGTCGTCGCCGGCCAGTGCGAGCAGTGGTAGCTCCAGCGTGTCCAGCGCGCCGCGGAAGTCGGCGTCGGCCACCGCCTGGCAGCAGGCGATATAGCCCTGCGGCGATGTCGACACGAAGGCGGCCACGATCATGTCCAGGCGCTGCGCATGGCTGATCGCAAAAGGCGGGGTGAACCAGCGTTGCAAGGTGGCATCGACCAGCCCCGGCAGGCCTTCGCTGCGCACCTGCTCGATGCGCGCGTTCCAGCTCTCGCTGCTGCCGATCTTCTGCGCGGTGGCGCACACCACCAGCCGTCGCAGGCGCTGCGGCGCATGCAGGCCCAGCCATTGCCCGGTGAGTCCGCCGATCGACAGGCCGCAGAAGTCGCTCTGCGCGATCTGCAACGCATCCCACAGCGCCAGCACGTCCTGGCCCAGGTCGGCAACGCGATATGGGCCGGGCGGCGTGTCCGAATCGCCATGGCCGCGGCGGTCGTAGCGCAGGATGCGGTAATGCGGCGCAAACGCGGCGATCTGCACGTCCCACATGTGCAGGTCGGTGCCCAGCGAGTTGCAGAAGGTCAGCCAGGGGCGGCCTTCGGTACCGTCGAGGCGGTAGTGCAGGCGATGCGTGGGCAACTGGAGATAAGCCATCGGAGCACCGTCAGCGGGATGAAGAAGCGGCCAGCACGCGATCGATCCAGACCGAGGACATGCCGCGCCAGCTGTCCACATCGAACACCGCCTGCAGTTGCGCCTGCGTGAGTACCGCGCTCACCTGCACGTCGTCGCCGAGCACCTCGCGCAGATGGCGCTGCTGCGCCTGGGCGCGTGCCACCGCCTGTTCGACCAGCGCATGCGCCTGTGGCTTGCCGAGCCGTGGTGCCAACGCAAACACCGCTGCCTCGGCGTACAACGCGCCGCCATGGCTGTGCAGGTGCGCGCGCATGGCCTCGCGGTCCAGTTGCAGGTCGGTCAGGCAGCCTTGCATCTGCGCCAGGCTGCCGGCGGTCAGGCACACGATCTGCGGCAAGGTCTCCCATTCGGCATGCCATTGGCCGGCGGCGCGCTCATGCGGCTGCGCCATCGCGCTGAACAAGGTCGCCACCAGGCCGGGCACGCGGGTGGCAGCAGCAACCGCGGCGACGCTGGAGACCGGATTGCGCTTGTGCGGCATCGCCGAGGAGCCGCCCTTGCCGGCTGCGGCCGGCTCGAACACTTCGCCGACTTCCGACTGCATCAGCAACACCACGTCGCCGCCGATCTTGCCCAGCGTGCCGGCCAGCAGGCCGAACGCACAGCCGACCTCGACGAGGCGATCGCGTGCGGTATGCCACGGCATCGCGGGCAACGGCAGCGCCAGCGTGGTTGCCAGCGCCTGGGCGACATCCAGACCGCGCTCCTGCAACGACGCCAACGTGCCGGCCGCGCCCCCGAACTGCAGCACCAGGCCATCGTGCTGCAGGGCCTGCAGGCGCTGGTGCGCGCGCTGCAGCGCATCCAGCCAGGCGGCGACCTTGAGCCCGAACGTGACCGGCACCGCCTGCTGCAACAAGGTACGTCCGGGCAGGCCGGTGTTGCGTTCGCGCGCGGCCAGCGCAGCCAGCTCGGCGCACAGGCCCTGCAGGCGCGGCAGCAGCAGGTCGAGCGCGGCGCGCAGCTGCAGTACCGTGCCGGTGTCGATGACGTCCTGGCTGGTGGCGCCCCAGTGCACCCAGCGCGCGGCCTGTACATCGTGGGCGGCCACACGCGCGGTCAGCGCCTTGACCAATGGAATGGCGGGGTTGCCGGCAAGTGCGGTGGCCTGGGCCAGCGCGGCCAGATCGTAATGCTGCACGTCGCATGCGGCCGCAATGACCTGCGCGGCCTCGGCGGGAATCACGCCGCATTGCGCCTGCGCACGGGCGAGCGCGGATTCGAAGTGCAGCATTGCCTGCACCCGCGCAGTGTCGTCGAACAACGCGTCGCAGGCAGGCTCGCCAAACAGGGATCCCAACAGGGAAGACGTCGCAGTCATGCATGGCCTCGGGTGGCGTGCCGGCAGCATGGCACCGATGCGCAAGAGTGCCAACTGGCGTGCGCGGTGCCGGGTGGTGTGCACGCGTGGTGGTCGGTGCGGGTCATGCGTACCGCACGTTTGGACAAGGCGCGTGTCGCGGCGGGATCACGGCATTGCACGCAGCTGCCGCGCGATCGCGATGGATCACCGAGGGCAGCGCGCACTGGCACCCGCCTGCCCGGCGCGCGGCGACAGCTGCGCAGCATCTGCACGCAGGTGCAGGCGTGCTGCTCGCACGGAGACAACCATGCATGGCACCCCGCGCACCGACCGCGCGATCAATAGTTGAAGAACACCGTTTCCGCATCGCCCTGCATATGGATGTCCCACAGGTAATCGCTGCCACCGCGCGAATGCGCCAGCAGCGTGCTACGGCGCTCGGCCGGCACCAGGGCCAGGATGGGGTCGCTGCCCAGCTGCGGATCGTCGGCGAAGTACAGCCGCGTCGACACGCCGCGCAACAGCCCGCGCATGAAGACCAGCACGGTCAGATGCGCTGCCTGCTGCTTGCCGTCCGGCCCGGCGACCTGGCCCGGCTTGACGGTGCTGAAGGAAAACCGCCCCTGCGCGTCGGTCGGCACGCGGCCCCAGCCATCGAAGCCGGAATCGTGCGCCTGGCAGCGCGCATCGGCGGCATGCGCATAGATGCCGGCCGCATCTGCCTGCCACAGTTCCAGCACTGCGTCGGCCACCGGGTTGCCGGCGCCATCGAATACGCAACCGCTGACCTGCACGTGCGTGCCCGCGGCCTGCGCAGGCGCGAGTTGCGCGCGATACAACGGCTCCAGCCCGAGCCGGTAGTACGGGCCAACGGTTTGCGACGGGGTGGCGTGCAGGCTCATCGATTCACTCCCAGACCGTTTGCTTGCGGCCGCGCAACACGATGTCGAAGCGGTAGGCCAGCGCGTATTCGCTCACCGCGTTTTCCCAGTCGAAGCTGGACACCATGCGTTCGCGCGCCTGCGCATCGTCCACGCAGTTGTAGATCGGGTCGTGTGCCAGCAAGGGGTCGCCGGGGAAGTACATCTGGGTGATCAGCCGCTGCCCGATGCCATCGCCATGCAGCGAAAAATGGATATGCGCCGGCCGCCAGGCGTTGTAGTGATTGCGCCACGGATACGCGCCCGGCTTGATGGTCTTGAAGGCGTAGCGGCCGTGGTCGTCGGTGAGCACCTGGCCGGTGCCGCGGAAGTTGGGATCCAGCGGTGCGTCATGCCGGTCGCCGGCATGTTGATAGCGGCCGGCGGCATTGCATTGCCACACCTCGACCACGCTGTTGCGCACCGGCTTGCCATTTTCGTCGAGCACGCGGCCGGACACGATGATGCGCTCGCCCAACGGCTCGCCCGCAAAGCCGGCGGTGAGGTCGGCGGCATGCTCACCCAGGGTGAGCCGATTCAATGGCGGGCCGGTGACTTCCGACAGCGTGGCCGGGATATCGATGGGCGCACGCGTGGGGCCGCGCAATGCGGTGGATGCGTAGGGCAGATGCAGGTAGGCCGGCTGTGTGCCGATCCGCGGCCGGCGATAGCCGAGCAGCGGATCGATCGACGTGTCAGAGCTGGGGTCGCGCATGCGGGATCTCCATCGGTTGCGCTACGGCAGGATCAAAACGTGGGTGTGCGGTCTTGGCGGCGGCGGTTGCAATCGGCGCACTACACGCGCTCGATCGCCAGCGCCACGCCCTGCCCGACCCCGATGCACATGCTGGCCAGCCCAAGCCGCCCATTGCCCGCCTCCAGTTGCCGCAACAAGGTCAGCGCCAGCCGCGTACCGCTCATGCCCAGCGGATGACCCAGCGCGATGGCGCCGCCATTGGCGTTGACGTGCGCGGCATCGTCGGCCAGGCCGAACGCGCGCGTGCAGGCCAGCACCTGCGCGGCGAAGGCTTCGTTGAGCTCGATCGCGTCGAACTGCTCGATGCGCAAGCCCAGCCTTGCCAGCAGGCGCTGCGTGGCCGGTACCGGGCCGATGCCCATATAGGCCGGCTCCACGCCCGCCGAGGCGAAGCCGAGCACGCGTGCCCGCGGGGTCAGCCCATGCGCGTGCACAGCCTGCGCAGACGCCAGCAACAGGGCGGCAGCGCCATCGTTGAGACCGGCCGCATTGCCGGCCGTCACCGTGCCGGGCTGGCGGAACACCGGCTTGAGCTTGGCCAGCATCTCGGCGGTGGTGTTCGGGCGCGGATGCTCGTCGCGATCGACCGCGCTTGCCTCGCCCCCTTTGCGTGCGGCCACCGGCACCGGAGTGATTTCTGCATCGAAGAAACCGGCCGCCTGTGCGGCGGCGGCGCGCTGCTGGCTGCGCAGCGCAAACGCGTCCTGGTCTTCGCGCGCGATGGCATGGCGCTGTGCCACGTTCTCCGCGGTCTCGCCCATCAGCTCCACGCCATAGGCGCCCTGCAGGCGCGGATTGATGAACCGCCAGCCCATGGTGGTGTCTTCCAGCTGTTGCGTGCGTGCGAACGCGCTCTCGGCCTTGCCCATGACCCACGGCGCGCGGGTCATCGATTCGACCCCGCCGGCGATCGCCAACCCCAGCTCGCCGGCACGGATACCGCGCGCCACCGTGCCGACCGCATCCAGCCCCGAGCCGCACAGGCGATTGAGCGTGCTGCCTGGCACAGAGCTGGGCAGCCCCGCCAGCAACAGACTCATGCGCGCGACATTGCGATTGTCCTCGCCAGCCTGATTTGCGCAGCCCAGGTACACATCGTCGATCAGCGCCGGTTCCAGTTGCGGATTGCGTGCCATCAACGCGGCAATCGGTATCGCGCCCAGGTCGTCGGCGCGCACGCCGGCCAGGGCGCCGCCGTAGCGGCCGATCGGCGTGCGGATGCCATCGATCAGATAGACCTCGCTCATGCCTCGGCTCCGGCTGCCTGCTTGCCATGCGCGGCGTCGGTGCGTGCCTGCAGCGCGCGCAGCGCCTGCAGTTCCGCAGCACTGGGTGGGGTGGTCTGCGCCAGATCGGCAGCGAAGCGGATCGGCCAGCCGGTGGCCGCGCTCACCTGCTCGCGGGTGCTGCCGGGATGCAGCGCGGTGACGGTGAGTTCGCGGGTCACGGGATCGGGCTCCATCACGCACAGGTCGGTGACCACCACGGTGGGGCCGGCGCCGGGCAGTCCGGCACGCTGCCGCGCATCGCCACCGTCCAGATGCCCGACCGTTGTGATGAAGTCCAGCGCAGGCACGAAGCTGCGTCTGGATTGGCGAATGATGATGAACACCTGTTTGGCGCTGGCCGCGATCTCCGGCGCGCCGCCCGCGCCGGGCAGCCGTGTCTTGGGCGCGTCGTACGGGCCGATCACCGTGGTGTTGAGGTTGGCATGGCGATCGATCTGCGCCGCGCCCAGGAAGCCCACGTCCACGCGCCCGCCCTGCAGCCAGTAGCGGAAGATTTCCGGCGTGGAGACCACGGTGTCGGCGGTTTCGGCCAGCTCGCCGTCGCCGATCGACAACGGCAGCACTTCCGGGCGCGCGCCGATCGGGCCGGATTCGTAGATCAGGGTGACATCCGGCGCATGCGTCAGCCGCGCCAGGTTGGCGGCGGTGGACGGCAGGCCGATGCCGACAAAGCACACCGCGCCATCGGGCAGGCGCCGCGCCGCCGCCACGGTCATCATCTCGTTGGTGCTGTAGTCGCTCATGCGGCCACCTGCAGCAGCGATTGCGCGTACACGCGCTGGAACGCGGCAAAGTCCTCGGTGTCGAGAATGTGCGTCTGGATCCAGGCCTGGAAGCGTGCGCGGTCGCGCGCAATCGCATCCCAGGCCAGGTAGAAGCGGTTGTCGCGGGCGTAATAACCGTGCGCGTACGACGGTGCCGCACCGCCGGGCACATGGCAGACCGCATCGACCACCCAGCGCGGCAGGATGCAGGCGTTGGGCGGTGCATCCAGCGTGTCGACGATCTCTTCCACCGTGACGATCACCTTGCGCGCCGCCAGCGCGGCTTCCTTCTGCACGCCCAGGATGCCCCACAGCAGCACGTTGCCGCGGCGGTCGGCCTGCTGCGCATGGATCACGGTGACATCGGGCTTGACCGCCGGCGTGGTGGCCAGCGTCTCGCCGGTGTACGGGCATTGCAGGAACCTGATGCTGTCGTTGACGCGCGGCAGGTCAGAGCCGACATAACCGCGCAGCACCGCGAACGGCAGGCCCGAGGCACCGGCCACATACGCGTTGGCCATGTCGGCATGGCTGTGTTCGCGGATCTGCAGCGGCTGCGGCCACGCATGTTCGACCGCATCGCGCAGCCGGTGCAGCGAACCGACGCCGGGATTGCCGCCCCACGAGAACCGCAATGCCGATGCACAACCGGCGCCGATCAGCTGGTCGTAGATCAGGTCCGGGGTCATGCGCACCAGGTGCAGGTCGCGCTTGCGCTGGCGGATCACCTCGTGGCCAGCCGCATGCGGAATCAGATGGGTGAAGCCTTCCATCGCCACGCAGTCGCCATCGGCGATCAGCTGGGACACCGCTTCTGAAAGGGGGACGATCTGGGCCATTGCTTCGGTCCTGCGCAGCGAGCGTGTGGTCACGTTAGGCGCAGCTGCACAGCCCGGTCAATGCGATTATCGGTGCATCAATTCGATAATCGCACAATTTCGGCAAGCGACCGACGCTCCAACATTGTCTCCGGTGTATACATAACTTCGCTTGCAAGCAGACGCCAGCGCCGGCATGCGCGTCAACTGGTCGCCAGCCGGCGCACCGCTGCCGATCCGCACCCCAGGTTGTATACAAACCCCAGGAGCCACGGTCATGTCCCAGTCCAAGCAGCTGTTTCCCCTCAATGCGTGGTACGCCGTCGCCTGGGACCACGAGATCAAGCATGCGCTGACCCCGCGCAAGGTCTGCAACCTGGATGTGGTGGTCTATCGCACCACTGCCGGGGCCGTGATCGCGCTCGAAGATGCGTGTTGGCAT
This sequence comes from Xanthomonas sp. NCPPB 2864, assembly GCF_056675615.1. Taxonomy (NCBI): domain Bacteria; kingdom Pseudomonadati; phylum Pseudomonadota; class Gammaproteobacteria; order Lysobacterales; family Lysobacteraceae; genus Xanthomonas; species Xanthomonas sp. NCPPB 2864. Next base: position 31,551 of record NZ_JBWWVS010000015.1, on the reverse strand, counting down.
CGCCTGGTGCCGCTGTCGATGGGCAAGCTGCGCGGCGACGATGTGGTGTGCGGTTACCACGGGCTGGTCTACAACAGCCAGGGCCGCTGCGTGCACATGCCCTCGCAGGAGACCATCAATCCCTCCGCGTGCGTGCGCAGTTTTCCGGTGGCCGAAAAGCATCGCTACGTGTGGATCTGGCCGGGCGATCCGGCGCAGGCCGACACCCGCCTGATTCCCGACCTGCACTGGGCGCACGATCCGGCCTGGGCCGGCGATGGCCGCACCATCTATGCCAAGTGCGACTACCGGCTGGTGCTGGACAACCTGATGGACCTGACCCACGAGACCTTCGTGCATGGCTCCAGCATCGGCCAGGACGAGATCGCCGAAGCGCCGTTCGAGGTGATGCATGGCGACCGCTCGGTGGTGGTGTCGCGCTGGATGCGCAACATCGACGCGCCGCCATTCTGGGCCAGCCAGATCGCGCGCCATCTGGATTACCGCGGCAAGGTCGACCGCTGGCAGATCATCCGCTTCGAAGCGCCCGGCACCATCGCCATCGACGTCGGCGTGGCCATCGCCGGCACCGGTGCGCCGGAGGGCGACCGCAGCCAGGGTGTCAACGGCTACGTGCTCAATACCATCACGCCCGAAACCGACACCACCTGCCACTACTTCTGGGCGTTCATGCGCAACTACGCGCTGCACGACCAATCGTTGACCACGCTGACCCGTGCGGGCGTCACCGGCGTGTTCGGCGAGGACGAGGCGGTGCTGGAAGCGCAGCAACGCGCCATCGACGCGCATCCGGATCACACCTTCTACAACCTCAACGTCGATGCCGGCGGGATGTGGGCGCGCCGCGTGATCGATCGGCTGATCGCCCAGGAGCAGCGCGCGCAGGAACTGTCGCTGCGCATGGTGGGCTGAGCACCGCATCGGAGGTTTCCATGTCACCCGCCACCCCGTTTCGCAGCAGTGCCGCGCAGACCACGCGCGCACTGCTGTCGCTACGCGAACTGATCCTCGACGGTACCCTGCCGGCCGGAACGCGCCTGTCCGAGCTGGCGGTGGTGCAGCGGCTGGGCATGTCGCGCACGCCGGTGCGCGCCGCGTTGCAGCGGCTGTGCGAAGAAGGCCTGGCCAGCGCACTGCCCGGCGGCGGCTATGCGGTGCAGGCCTTCAGCGAACGCGATGTGCACGATGCGATCGAACTGCGCGGCACGCTCGAAGGCCTGGCCGCGCGCATGGCGGCCGAGCGCGGAGCATCGGCCGCGGCGCTGGCCCAGGCACGTCAGCTGCTGGACACGCTCGACCGCATCGTCGGCTCGCCGTTGCACGCCATCGACTTCAGCGCGTACGTGCAGGCAAATGCGCAATTCCACGCGTTGCTGGTGGCCATGGCCGGCAGCGATGTGCTGGGCCGCGAGCTCACCCGCGTGCTGCAGCTGCCGTTCGCCTCGCCCAACAGCCTGGTCATGGCGCAGACCACCAGCGCCGAGGCGCGGCTGATCCTGACCCTGGCGCAGGACCAGCACCGCGAAGTCCTGGCCGCCATCGAAGATCGCCAGGGCGCGCGTGCCGAAGCGCTGATGCGCGAACACGCCCGGTTGGCCCATCGCAATCTGCGCCACGTGCTGCAGACCCCGGCGGCGATCACCCAGGTGCGCGGCGGCGCATTGATCGGCCGCGCCCATCCCGCCACTGCCGGCAGCAGCCGGCCCACCCCTCTGCCTGGAGTTCCCCATGCGTAAAGACACCCAGTGGCACCGCGCCCATGTGGTCAGCATTGCCGACGCCTGCGAGGGCGTGCGCGAAATCGTGCTCGACCCGGGCACTGCGGCGCGCGGCTTCGAGGTCGGCAGCCATCTGGATTTTCGCGTGCAGCTGCATGGCCGCGCCGACGTGCGCTCGTACTCGCTGGTGGGCGAGCCGCGTGCCGATGGCTACTACCAGATCGCGGTACGGCAGATGCCCGACAGCCGCGGCGGCTCGCGGCACATGTGGACGCTGCAGCCCGGCGATGTGGTGGAAATCTCCCCGCCCAGCAACAACTTTGCGCTGGACGAGGGCGGCGAGGAGATCCTGCTGATCGCCGGCGGGATCGGCATCACCCCGATCATCGGCATGGCGCAGCGGCTGGCGCGCCGCCACCGCGCGTTCCGCCTGCTGTATGCCGGGCGCACCCGCCGTGCGATGGCTTACGTCGACGAGCTGGAAGCGCTGCTGGGCGAGCGCCTGCAGCTGCAATGCGACGACGGCGCCGGCCCGGCGGATCTTGCCGCCGAGCTGGCGCGGCTGTCGCCCAATGCCGAGGTGTACGTGTGCGGCCCGCTCGGCATGCTCGAGGCGGTGCGCCAGCACTGGCACGCCGCCGGGCGTCCGCGCGCGCGGCTGCACTTCGAAACCTTCGGCAACAGCGGGCGGGTGCCGGCGCAGGCGTTCGTGGTCAAGCTGCCCGGGCTCGGCCTGGAAGTGCCGGTGGCCGAGAACGAATCGATGCTGGATGCGCTGGCCGACGCCGGAGTCGAGCTGATTGCCGAATGCCGGCGCGGCGAATGCGGGCTGTGCGCGGTCGAGGTGCTGGACAGCGCGGCCGATATCGATCACCGCGATGTGTTCTTCAGCGACGAACAGCGCCGCGAGAACCGCAAGCTGTGCGCCTGCGTCTCACGCGCGGTGGGCGGCAGCATCAGCATCGATACCGGCTACCGCGGCGAGCTGGGCTGAGCGCAGCCATCCACACGCCGGCGCTCGCGCAGCGCGTGTTTGCATCCTCACGCGCATGCGCGATCATCTGCGCATGGAGTCGACTCACTACAGGACGGTCCCGGCGCCGGCACTCAACCCGCGCCAGGAACAATTGGTGGCATTGGTGCGGCAGCAGGGCTTTGCCGAGGTGGAAGGGCTGGCGACGCGCTTCGAGGTGACGCCGCAGACCATCCGTCGCGATCTGACCCTGCTGTGCGATGCCGGCGTGCTGCGCCGCTATCACGGTGGCGTCAGCATGCCCTCGAGCGTGGAAAACCTGGCCTACACCGCGCGCAAGGCGTTGCAGGCGCGCGAGAAACAGCACATCGCCGCGCAGGTCGCCCGCTTCATTCCCGACGATGCCTCGTTGTTCATCAACCTGGGCACCACCAACGAAGAGGTCGCGCGCGCCTTGCTGCAGCACCGCGGCCTGCGCGTGATCACCAACAACCTCAACGTGGCGGTAATGCTCAGTGCCAACCCCAGCTTCGAGGTGATCGTGGCCGGTGGCGTGGTGCGCGGGCGCGACCAGGGCGTGACCGGCGAGGCGACGGTGGAACTGATCCGGCAATTCAAGGTGGACTTCGGGGTGATCGGCATTTCCGGCATCGATCTGGACGGCACCCTGCTGGACTTCGACTACCAGGAAGTGCGCGTGGCCCAGGCCATCATCGAGCACTCGCGGCAGGTGCTGCTGGCCGCCGACCACAGCAAGTTCGGCCGCAACGCCATGGTGCGACTGGGCGCGATCGCCCAGGTGCACGACTGGTTCACCGACCGGCCGCCGCCGCAGGAACTGGCCGCCGTGCTGGCCGAGGCCGGCACCCGCGTGCACTTGGCCGAGCCTGGCGACGCCGGCTGAGCCAATTGTTCGTTTTTGTGCGTTTGCGGTGCGGCGTGCCAATCTGGCCTTGCTAATGATCCGTCCCGGCTATCAAATTTCCGGCTTCGATAGGACAAACTAGCCTTTCTTCGCCTAGTTCTCAGGCCTGACGGCTCTTCACGTCCTGAAAAGGTTTGATGTTCGAATATGTTCGAACATGACAACTTGGGTTCGCTACTGGCGCGCCCGGACGGAGACACCGATGGGCGAGACATACGATCTTCTGGTGATAGGCGGCGGCATCAATGGGGTTGGCATCGCCCGCGATGCGGCCGGGCGTGGCCTGTCGGTATGCCTGTGCGAACAGGACGATCTGGCCGCGCATACCAGCAGCGCCAGCACCAAGCTCATTCACGGTGGCCTGCGCTACCTGGAGCAGTACGAGTTCGCGCTGGTCGGCAAGGCGCTGGCCGAGCGCGAGGTGTTGCTGCGGCTGGCTCCGCACATCATTTGGCCGCTGCGCTTCCTGCTGCCGCATCAACCGCATCTGCGCCCGGCCTGGATGATCCGCGCCGGGCTGTTCCTGTACGACCATCTCGGCGGCAGCAAGCGCAGCCTGCCGCGCTCGCGCCGGCTATCGCTGCGCACGCACCCGGTTGGCCAGCCGCTACAGGAATCGCTGCGCACCGGCTTCGTGTACTCCGATGCCTGGGTGCAGGATGCGCGGCTGGTGGTGCTCAATGCGATGGACGCCGCCAGGCGTGGCGCACAGATCCGCACCCGCACACGTTGCGTCGGTGCCTGGCGCGATGCAGGCTTCTGGTATGCCGAGCTGGAAGACCGCGATGGCCGCCGCCGCACCGTGCAGGCGCGTGCGCTGGCCAATGCGGCCGGGCCGTGGGCGGTGTCATTCCTGGACAAGGTCGCCGCAGTGCCGCACAAGCACGCACTGCGCCTGGTCAAGGGCAGCCACATCGTGGTGCCCAAGTTGTTCGACCACGACCACGCCTACATCTTCCAGCAACCGGATCGGCGCATCGTGTTCGCCATCCCCTACGAGCACGACTTCACACTGATCGGCACCACCGACGTGGATTACCAGGCCGACCCCGCCGCGCCCAGGATCGATGCGGCCGAAGTGCAGTACCTGTGCGATGCGGTGAACCTGTATTTCCAGCAGCAGATCGCCCCCAGCGATGTGGTGTGGAGCTATAGCGGCGTGCGTCCGCTGCTGGACGACGCCGAGGACAACGCTGCCGAAGTCACCCGCGATTACCAGCTGGAAGTGCTTACCGATGGCGCACCGTTGCTCAACGTGTTCGGCGGCAAGCTCACCACCTATCGCAAGCTGGCCGAAGAAGCGGTCGACCGCCTCACCCAGGCGCTGGGTGCCCGCAAGCCGGCATGGACCGCGCGCGGCGATGCATTGCCCGGCGGCGAACAACGCGATATCGCCAGCCTGCTCGAGCGCGTGCGCAACGCATACCCGTGGCTGCCGGCGCCGACCGCGCAGCGGCTGGTACGTAACTACGGCACCTGTGCGGAGCAGCTGCTGGGCCAGGCGCAGGACATCGCCGCCCTGGGCACGCACTTCGGCGCCGATCTGTACCAGGCCGAGGTGGATTACCTGCGTGCCCACGAATGGGCCGTGACCGCAGACGACATCCTGTGGCGTCGCAGCAAACTCGGCCTGCGCATCGACGCGGCCGGGCGCGAACGTCTGGAGGCGTATCTGCAGACACACTCGGTCCGGCAGGCGGACGGCGTGCCGGCCTGATCGAACCACGTTGCCGGCGAGGACGGGTCGCGCGGCAACGTATCCTGGCGCATTCGCCAGCATCATCCTGAGTCACGTGGAGGGCACCCTGATGAGCATCACCGAAGACCCCTGCGCGCCAATGCGCGCATCGCACCACCCTGCCTGCGTCATCGCCATCGGCACGAGGACGCGCGCATGAGCCGCCAACTCGTGGGTGAGTTGATCTCCGAAGCGGTGGCGATGTTCATCATCATCGCGCTCGGCGATTCGGTCGCGGCGATGTACGTCCTCTACGACCCCAGCCCGTACCAGAACGCCTACTGGGGCGTGTGCATCGCCTGGGGCCTGGCGGTGACGCTGGCGATCTATGTCACCGGCTCGGTGTCCGGCACGCATGCCAACCCGGCGGTGACGCTGGCGCTGGCGCTGTTCCGCGGTTTCTCCTGGAAGAAGGTGCTGCCGTACTGGGGCGCGCAGGTGATCGGTGCGTTCCTGGGCGCGGCCATCGTCTACCAGTTGTACGGCCCGGTCATCGACCACTACAACCAGGTGCAGCAACTCACCCGCGAAGCCGGTGGCGCCGCCGGGGTGTTCTTTACCGCACCCGGCCTTGCGGTCACGCCGATGCATGCGCTGGTCGACCAGATCATCATCACCGCGTTCCTGATCTTCGGCATCTTCGCCATCACCGAACAATTCAACGAAGCCGCGCCGACCGCCAATTCCGGCGCGCTGATGATCGGCCTGCTGGTGGCGACGCTGGGCGCGTCGATGGGCTATCTCGAAGCCTGGGCGATGAATCCGGCGCGCGATTTCGGCCCGCGCCTGTTCGCCTACCTTGCCGGCTGGGGCGAGGCCGCATTGCCGGCCAAGGACAATTACTGGTGGATCCCCATTGTCGGCCCGTTGATCGGCGGCCCGATCGGCGCGCTCGCCTACCAGTGGCTGATCCTGCCGTTCCTGCCGGCACGCGTGCGCCATCTGCAGGGCGGCAAACCGCTCGATCCGCGCTGATCGCCCTGCTGCACGACTGACAGCACAGCGCCGCCGCCGGGCAGGCTGGGTTTTATCGGCCTTCGCGCAGCGGCGTGCACTGCCCCCTTTCTCGCCGTGCGTCAGCGCCGGCATTGTTCGAGGAATCTCCGATGGAAAAGCAATACGTCCTTGCGATCGATCAAGGCACCACCAGTTCACGGGCGATGTTGTTCGATCGCAACGGCAAGGTGGCCGGCGTGGCGCAGCGCGAGTTCGGCCAGATCTTTCCGCAGCCGGGCTGGGTGGAACACAACCCGCGCGAGATCATGACCAGCGTCTACACCACGATCACCGAGCTGCTCAACAACGCGCAGATCGATGCGCGCTCGATCGCCGGTATCGGCATCACCAACCAGCGCGAGACCGCGGTGGTGTGGGACAAGGCCACCGGCCAGCCGATCTACAACGCCATCGTCTGGCAATCGCGGCAGACCAAGGACATCTGCACGCAGCTCAAGGAGGCCGGGCACGAGCAGATGGTGCGCGACAAGACCGGCCTGCTGATCGATGCGTATTTTTCCGGCACCAAGGTCAAATGGATCCTCGACCACGTCGACGGCGCCCGCGAGCGCGCGCGTAACGGCGAGCTGGCCTTCGGCACCATCGACAGCTGGCTGATCTGGAATCTCACGGGCGGCAAGGTGCATGTCACCGACTACACCAATGCCTCGCGCACGCTGATGTACAACATCCACACGCTGGAGTGGGACGCCGAGCTGCTGGCCATGCTCGACGTGCCGAAGGAAATGCTGCCGGAGGTGCGCTCGTCCAGCGAAATCTACGGCATGACCCAGACCCAGTATTTCTACGGCGAGCAGGTGCCGATCGCCGGGATCGCCGGCGACCAGCAGGCGGCGCTGTTCGGACAGGCCTGCTTCGAGCCGGGCATGGCCAAGAACACCTATGGCACTGGCTGCTTTGCGCTGATGAATACCGGCGACAAGGCGGTTGCGTCCAAGGCCGGTCTGTTGACCACGATCGCCTGGGGCATCGACGGCAAGGTCGAATACGCATTGGAAGGTTCGATCTTCGTCGCCGGCTCGGTGGTGCAGTGGCTGCGCGACGGCCTGCGCATGCTCGGCAAGGCCAGCGACTCGCAGGCCTATGCCGAACGCGCCGGCGACAACGACGGGGTCTATCTGGTGCCGGCCTTCGTTGGCCTGGGCGCGCCGTATTGGCGCAGCGATATCCGCGGCGCGGTGTTCGGGTTGACCCGCGGCACCACCAAGGAACATTTCGTGCGTGCGGCGGTGGAATCGATGGCCTACCAGACCCGCGACGTGTTGACTGCGATGCAGGCCGACTCGGGCATCGAGCTGAAGGAACTACGCGCCGACGGTGGCGCGATCGCCAACGACTTCATGGCGCAGTTCCAGAGCGACATGCTCAACGTGCCGGTGCTGCGCCCGGAAGTGGCCGAAACCACCGCGCTTGGCGCGGCCTACCTGGCCGGTCTGGCGACCGGGTTCTGGAGCAGCCGCGAAGAGATCGCCAAGCAGTGGGCGGTGGATCGCCGCTTCGAGCCGACCATGGCCGACGACAAGCGCGAACAACTCTATGCCGGCTGGCAGCAGGCAGTGGAAGCGACGATGGGCTTCCGCATCAGCTGACCGCTGCGCTCAAAAAAACAACGCCCGCCATCAGGCGGGCGTTGTCGTTTCCGTCAACAACTAGCATGGTTGCTGACGACCTGCATGGATCACGCATTGCAGGGCTGCACGTTGCAGCCCTGCAATGCAGCAGCGATTACTGGCCGCCGCTATTGGCGCGGCCGGCAATGGTGTCCGGATCCCAATGCTCCTTGATCAGGCCTTTTTCGATGCGGAACATGTCGAACCAGGTAGTGGTGTAGGTGGTGCCCGGTTTGTTCGGATTGGGCAAGGTGCGCACCGACACCAGCGTGACCAGATCGCCGTCGGCAGTGATGGCCACCAGCGGCAGCTGCACGCGCGGCTGCACCGGCGTCGGCTTCACGAAGGCGGTCAGGAAGGCGATGAAGGCATCGCGGCCATTGGCCACATTCGGGTTGTGCTGGATGTAGTTCTTGTCCATGTACATCGGCGCATACTGCACCTGGCCGGCTTCGAACACGATGCGCCAGAAATCGTAGACCAGCCGCTTGTTGGCGGTTTCATACCAGGTGGAGCCGAGCAGCATCTTCTGGTGGTTGGGATTTTCCGTCACTGCGGTCTGCGCGAACGCAGCCACCGGCGCCACCAGCATGACCAGCAGCAAGGCGCGTGAGAACAGCTTATTCATGGAAGACTCCTTACGTGGAGACGGGCGCTGTGCCGGCCGGGTGCCAACACGGTGCACCGTTGATTGGGGGACGACGCGCCTTGGCATACAGGGTTTTTCACGCGTCGCCGCCAGCCTAACGGCCGCGTCCGCTCGCCCGCTAGCCGCCCTGGAGTGCACCAGGGCACCTGCGGTATTGGTGGTAATCAGAAGATAACCACGGCAGTCGGTTTTCTCGCGCGCACGCACGAGGCGTCTCGGCGGCAACCATCGCTACGCTCAATCCGGCAGCTCCACCAACGGCAAGCCCGCATAGTTTTCGGCCAGGGTGGCCCGCCCGGCCTCGCTGTCCAGCAGATAATCCAGCTCTGCGGCATGAATGCGTGCGGTGAATGCGTCCTGGTCGTCGAAGGTATGCAGCAAGGTGGTCATCCACCATGAAAACCGTTCGGCCTTCCATACCCGCTGCAGCGCCAGCGCCGAATACTGTTGCAGCACCGTGGTATCGCCACGCGCGTTCCAGCGCTCGAACAATTGCGCCAGCAAGCCGACATCGGCCAGCGCCAGATTCAGGCCCTTGGCGCCAGTGGGCGGCACGATATGCGCCGCATCGCCGGCCAGGAACAGACGCCCGTACTGCATGGGTTCGGCGACGAAGCTACGCAACGGCGCAATGCTCTTCTCGATCGACGGCCCGGTGACCAGTTGCGCAGACAAGGCGTCTGGCAGACGCGCACGCAACTCATCCCAGAATGCCTGATCGCTCCACGCCTCCACCCGCGCATCGGCCGGCACCTGCACGTAATAGCGCGAGCGCGTCGGCGAGCGCATCGAACATAAGGCAAAGCCGCGTGGGTGCTGCGCGTAGATCAACTCGTCGTTGACCGGTGGGGTGTCGGCAAGCACGCCAAGCCACCCGAACGGGTACATCCGCTCGAACAGGCGCAGTCGCTCCGGCGGGATGCTGGCGCGGCTGATGCCATGGAAGCCGTCGCAGCCGACGATATAGTCGCAGTCGATACGCAGGCGCTGGCCATCGTGGGTGAATTCCACCGCAGGCGCGTCGCTGTCCACTCCGCACAGTGTCACGTCCTGCGCGCTGTAATACGTTGGCGCAGCGCTGCGCGCACGGGCTTGCATCAGATCGGCAGTGACCTCGGTCTGGCCGTAGACGGTCACGCTGCGTCCGCAGCCGCGCAGCAGATCGATACGCTCGCGCCGGCCATCCAGCGACAGTTCGAAGCCGTGATGCGGCAAGCCTTCGCGTTGCACGCGTGCGCCAACGCCTGCCCGCTGCAACAGCGCCACGCTGCCCTGTTCCAGCACGCCGGCACGGATACGCCCCAGCACATGCTCCGGGGTCTGTCGCTCGATCACCACGGTATCGATACCGGCCCGCAGCAACAGCTCGCCCAGCAACAGGCCGGAGGGGCCGGCGCCGATGATCGCGATCTGGGTTCGCATGCAATGCTCCTGCCTCAGCCGACGGATGCAGGCCAGTGTGGGTAGCCAAGCACATGCTTTGAAGGGATGATTGCGTGCAGTGCTTGGACTTTTCGACGATGCCCACACGCGCGCACGCCACTGCCGCAGCTACTGCGGTTCCCGCCTTCGGCCTATATGGCGAGCAGCATGCCGACACGCCCGAGCTGTTGCACTGGGAGTCGATTGCCGCACGCAGCCGGCTGCATGACTGGCGCATCGCCCCGCACCGGCACGAAGACCTGGCGCAACTGCTGTACGTGCAACGCGGGCCGGCGACACTGCAGCTGGATGGACGCAGCCAGCGCGTGCGTGGCGAAAGCGTGATCTGGCTGCCACCGCTATGCGTGCATGGCTTCAAATTCGATCCACAGGTACGCGGCCACATCATCACCGTGTGCATGCCCTTGGTACGCAATGCCTTGAGTGCCGCGCCACTATTGCAGGGCGCACTGACGGTCCCGCAGGTCCTGCACGCACGCCGCGCACGCGGATTGCTCGACGTGCTGTTCGCCAGTATTGCCGGCGATCACGCGTACCGACGCGTCGGCCACGAGGCCGCATTGCACGCCGCCGCAGCGCAGCTGTTGATCTGGACGGCCCGCACGGCGCTGGAGCACGCGCAGGATGCGGCTGCGGTGAGCCCGTACGCCGACCCGGCATTGCGCCATCTGCGTGGCTATCAGGCCCTTATTGACCAGCACTATCGCGCGCACTGGCCGATCTCCCGCTATGCCGAGCAGCTGGGTCTGACTCCGGGCCATCTCAACGCGTTGTGCCAGCGACTGGCCGGCGCCTCGGCACTGCAGTTACTGCAGCGCCGGATCATGCTCGAAGCACGCCGCAGCCTGCGCTACACCAGTCTGAGCGTGCAGCAGATCGCCGCCAGCCTTGGATTTTTCGACGCTGCATACTTCAGCCGCTACTTCGCACGCCATGCCGGCTGCTCGCCGACGCAATTCCGCGCTGGCGAGTAAGAGCGGCTGGTCTGGAGCTTGGCTGCCGAGCCCTTGCGATAGCTCAATCGTAGAGCGGTTGATCTGCAGCTTTGTTGCACGGCCCTTGCCCGCCCACCCTCGCAGGACACGCCGCAAGTACATCCCTGTACGCGGCATCCATGACCGCGTAAGGTCCCGCGACGGCGGGCGGGCAAGGCCCAGTTGAGAGGGTCGGTGGGCAAGGTTAAGAGCGGTGCGCTTGGACAACGCGGATAGATCAGCCCCAAAGCGGCTGATCCACGGCTCGCCTGCAGCCCCGCCCCCCGGTCAGTTGCGACGCGCCGGTCAGAACGGGTACTGCGGCACTTCGTTCTTGATCGTCAGCCATTGCCAGTGGGTGTACTGCTCCCAATCGGCCGGTCCGCCGACACTGGTGCCGTTGCCCGACGCGCCGGTCCCGCCAAAGGGATTGATGACTTCATCAGCCACGGTCTGATCGTTGATGTGCAACAGGCCGGTGTGCAGCTTGTCGCCCAGGCGCATCGCGCGCGACACCGACGCCGACAGGATGCCCGCAGCCAGTCCGTACTCGCCATGGTTGGCAAGTTCCGCGGCTTCGTCGTCGGTATCGAACACGGTGATGTTGATCACCGGGCCAAAGACTTCTTCGTCGAATGCACGCATGCCCGGACGCACGTTGGACAGCACCGTCGGCGCATAGAACAGGCCTTGGTTGCTGGCGCCGGCCTCCACCACCGCACCGGCGGCGACGCTGTCGTCCACGATATCGATCACCCGCTGCAGCTGGCGCTGGTCGATGATCGGCCCCAGTGCCACGGTGCCGCTGACCGGATCGCCAACCGGCAGATGCCTGGCTTTTTCGGCCAGCCGCTGCGTGAATGCATCGGCGATCCCGCGCTGGACCAGCACGCGGCCGGTGGCCATGCAGATCTGTCCCTGATGCATGTAGGCGCCGAATGCCACTGCAGCGGCGGCCTTGTCCAGATCGGCGTCGTCGAGCACGATCACTGCGTTGTTGCCGCCCAACTCCAGCGACACCTTCTTCAAATGCCGGCCAGCGATTTCGCCGATGCGCCGCCCGGCCGCGGTGGAGCCGGTGAAGGCAATCATCGGGATATCCGGCGATTCGACCAGCGCCTGCCCGATGGCGGCATCGCCATGCAGTACATGCAGCAGTCCCTTCGGCAGGCCCGCTTCTTCCAGCACCTGGGCGATGACCACGCCACCGGTATACGGCGTGCGCGGGTCGGGCTTGAGCACCACTGCATTACCCATCGCCAGCGCCGGGGCGACCGAGCGCAGCGACAGGATCAGCGGGAAATTGAACGGGGAAATCACTGCGATCACGCCCAGCGGCAGATGCCGGGCCAAGCTGAGCTGGCCGGCGCCCGTCGGCAGCACCTGGCCGACCGCCTGCAGCGGCAGTGCCGCAGACTGCTGGTAGATCACCACCGACTCGTTCACTTCGCGCTGGGCCTTGGGCAGGATGCCGCCGGTTTCGCGCGCGATCAGCAGTGCCGCTTCGGCACTGCGCGCTTCCATCAGCTGCGCGGCACGGTGAAACACCGCAGCGCGCTCGCGTGGCGCAGTGGCTGCCCAGGCACGCTGCGCTTTTTTCGCCAGCGCCACGGCAGCGGCGACATCGGCCAGGTCGGCCTTGCCGACTTCGTGCAGCAGCGTGCCGGTGGCCGGTTCGATGATCTGCGCGGTGCCGCCGTTGCCGGGCACCCAGTCGCCATTGAAGATGCAGCCATGCCACGCCGGAGCGGCGCTTGCGGCAATGGCGGTATTGGGGAGAGCGTTCATGGTCTAGCCTCCTGCTGAGGGGGTGGTGTTACAGAGTGGTGGACGCCAGCCCGCCATCGACCGGCAGGGTGATGCCGTTGATCCAGCGCGCCGCATCGGAGGCGAGAAACACGATGGCCTCCGCCACCTCGTCGGCATACGCCGGCCGCGTCATGCGCTTGGCATCTTCCTTGACGCGCTCCTCGCCGAGCATGGTGACGAAATCGCCAAGAATCGGCGTAAACACCGGCCCCGGCGAAACGTTATTGACGCGCACGCCGTGCTCGGCGAACCAGGGCCGCGACTGCAGCAGCGTCCAGACGATCAGCGCTTCCTTGAAGTACTGGTAGCAGGTGTCGTGCGCCACCGGATGCGCCTGCAGCCATGCATCGCCAGACGCAAAGCTGTCGGTGGCAGCCAGTTGCTTGTGCAGTTCCAGGCGCTGCGGCCACTCGGCGCCCAGGATGGAAGCCACATCGATGATGGAACCGCCGGGCGTGAGACGCGGCAGCAGCGCCTGACTCAAATGGCGCAGGCCCAGATAGTTGACGCGTGCCACCACCTCCAGCGGCGCGGTACCGGGGACGCCAGCCACATTGGCCAGCGCATCGATACGCGCCGGCAAGGCCTGCACCAGCGCATCGATGGACGCCGGATCGCCGAGATCGGCCTGGTGGAACCCGTGCAGCGACATCTGCACCGGCGTGCGATCGACGCCGATCACCGTGGCGCCATGAAAGCGGGCCAGACGCGCGACTTCGGCACCGATGCCCGATGCCACGCCAGTGACCACGATGGTCTTGTTCTGCAAATTCATTGCCACTCTCCGAAGAGGCCGGCCGTGCCGGCGCTAGAACACATGGACGTACTGCAGGTTGACGTTGTTGCCGGAGGCGGCGTTCTTGACCTCCACCGGCAGATACACATTGGCAAACAGCATGTTGTTGGCATCCATCCGCCACACGCCGCCGGGGCCGGCATAGAACACGCTCTGGCGGGTGTCGGCCACACGCTGCCCATTGGTGCGGTTGTCGCGGAACTGGGTGAGGTAATAGGCATTCACGCCAAGCCGGATGTCGGGTACCACTTCCCAGGAGGTGGCGAAGTTGATCCAGCCCGCGTCGCCGGCCTGGCCGTTGCGGAACTCGAAGCCCGGTGGCAGGTTCGGCCGGCGCTCGCTGCGAAAGTTGTAGATGTAGTTGATGCGTGCGCTGACTTCCCAGTTGGATGTCGGGAACACGGTGAACGCATATTGCGGCACCAGCGACCAGTAGCCGGCGCCCTGATTGAGGTCGCGATCGCGGTCGAACTTGCCGATCGGCGCGATCGCATCGATTTCGAAGCGCTGCGAAAACACCGGCCTGCCATTGCGGATCACCGGCAGCATCTGCAGATACGGGCCAAAGGTCAGGTCGCCCACGCCGGCGCCGTTGTCGCGCAAGCTGGCAATGCTGTTGCGCCCGAACGAGGCATCCAGATTGATCAGCGGCAGCAGCGTGTTGATGCCCACTGCGCCGCCGAAGAGCGTGTACGGGGTGACATAGGCGACCTGGGTCAGCAGCAGGGTCGAATCGATGCGTGGGCGGTCGAACACCGGCACGTCGTTGCCGCGCGAATCCTTGATCGCGTCCAGTGAGCTCTGACGCAGATAGGTGACCACCGCCCAGCCGGGCGTGGTGCGGGTGAAGCCGTCCAGATAGCTGGTGCCGCCGGTATTGATGCCGTTGGTCAGCGTCGTACTCTGCGGCAGGCTCTGTGCGCCGGCCGTGCCGGCAGCAAGCAGCGACAGCATGCCAAGCGCTGCACGGCGCAGTGCCGACGCGCGGGAAGACAACCCAGACAGGACCGATCGATAGCTCACTGCGAACATCTCCAGCATTGGGAGGAACAGCGGGAACTGCGGCGGGACAACGGTCAGGCAGGCGCGATCGACACGCCGGCAACGGCGCGTGCGCAGGTCAACAGGAAAGCTGGCCGTGCGCCTGCACGGCAGCGGCGGATTACACGGTGTCCAGACGGTCCAGCCGGTCGAGTGCGCGCAGCAACGGCGCCTCGCTGCTGCCCAGCACCACGCTGAGCTGCTGCTCCATGCGCAGCACTTCGGCCTCGGCAGCGCTCAGCAGGGTCACGCCGGCGCTGGTCAGCGACAGATGCTGCATGCGTCGGTCCTGGCGTCCACGCACCTGCCGCAGCAGGCGGCGCTTGACCAAGCGTGCCACCACGATCGCCAGGTTGGGCGCCGACACGTGCAGCACGTCGCCGATCTGGCGCTGGTTGATGCCCGGGTTGCCGTCCACCAGCATCAGCAGCGAGAAGTCGACCGGCTTGAGGTCGAACGCAGCCACGCAGTCCTGAAACATCCGCCGCACCAGCAACTCGGTGCGGGTGATGCGGTAGCCCAGCAGCCGCAGCAGGCGTGCCTGATCCACCGTAGTGACGGCATCCGGCAGCGGTACGGCAGTGGCAGTGACGGACATGACGGTTCTCGCAGCGAAGACGACAGGCGGACCGGTGCGCGCAACGCTCACCGCCCGCAACGCCGATCCGCGGCGTGAGCTGCATTGTAGACGCGCGCAGGCATGCCGATGTGGGCGTGGCCGCCGAGCGCGTGGCACCGCCGTGCAGGCAGGTCGCCACAGGCTGGTGCCAGTCCAGCGCCAGCACATGACGGCCGCATGCGGCGGCACGCAGGTGTGGGAAGCGACGGTCATCCAGGCACGGCTGCGACATGGGATCCGGGGTCGGCAAGTGATTGCGTTCCGGAATAGTTATGGATCATAACTACATTGCCAAGCTGCAGCGCAGCATGGTCGCGCTCGCCAGGCTGACTCGGCGGGCCGATAGGCCTGGCGGGCATGGTGGCAACCGCCTGTGACAGGCACGCCGGGCACAGGTGTGCGCGGTATGCCGGGCCTGGCAGCGGTGGTGGCAATCACGACGGCAAGGCTGCGGCCGTCGCCGGACGACGCCTGCGGACCCAGCCCACTCGCCCAGCGCATCTCCGCACCGGCTAGGCCGGGTGCACATGTGCGGCCTGTGGCCAGCGGGTTACGGGTTACGGGTTACGGGTTACGGGTTACGGATTACGGCAGCCAGAGTTTCTCAAGATCGCGGAAGCCCCAGTCCGAGGGGCTTTCCATCTGCGCGATGCGGTCCTGGCAGTCCGGGCGCGACAGGTCGATGTCCTGCACCAGCACATGGCTGCGCAGCTTGGCCGAATAGAACACGCGCACCTTGGGCTTGAGCAGCGCATCGGGGGTCTGCTCGATCACCACCGCCAGTTTCTGCGACTCCAGCCGCACCAACGAGCCGACCGGATAAATCCCCAGCCGGCGCACGAAGGCCTGGAACACCACCGGGTCGAAGTGCCCCTGCCACGACGCCATGCGCTTGAGCGATTCGGCCGGATCCCAGCCGCGCTTGTAGGGGCGGTCCGAGCTGATGGCGTCGTACACATCGCACACCGCGCCCATCCGCGACATCAGCGCGATGTTCTCGCCCGCCAAGCGGTTCGGGTAGCCGCTACCGTCCATTTTCTCGTGGTGGTGCAACGCGATCTCCAGCACCACCGCGTTCTGCACCCCGCCGGCCACCAGCAGACGATGACCGTCCAGCGGGTGCTGGCGCATGATCGCCATCTCTTCGTCGGTGAGCTTGCCGGGCTTGTTGAGGATGTCCAGCGGCGTCACCGCCTTGCCCATGTCGTGCAGCAGGCCGCCCATGGCCGCCTCGACGACCTGCCCTTCAGGCAGACCGAGCTGGCGCGCCAGCCCGCTCATCAGGCCGGCCACCGCCATCGAATGCAGATAGGTGTAGTCGTCGGCGGTCTTGAGCCTTGCCACGCTGATCAAGGCCTGCGGATGCCGCAGGACCGAATCGTTAATGGCCTCCACCAGCGGCATCGCCGCCTCGGTGTCGACGGTGCGGCCAAGCCGCACATCGCGGAACATCGCCTCGACCGTATCGCGGCCGTCTTCGAAGATCTTGCGTGCGCGCACCACTTCGGACTCGATGCCGACCTGCGCGGTGACGCTATTGGTCCGCGCGGTGCGCGTGGCGGTGGCCGGCTCCGGGGATTCCGGTGCCGGCGGCGGCGGTTGCTCCGGCTCAGGCTGCGGATCGGGCGCGTCCGGCGCTGCCGTGTCCAGGTCCAGGCCACGCGCGGTGTCGATCACCAGTTGCTCGATCCGGCTGCCATGGATCTTCTCCACGTCGTCCGAATCGACCAGGAACGAGGTCTTCCAGAACGGGTGGTGCACCCACGCGCCCAGCAGCTTGTAGACATACATGCCGGGGCGGAGTTGGTCTGAATCGATGGTTCTGAGCATGCCGGCGCTGATCTGCAAATGGTCCGCGGAAGAGCCCGCCACGACGATGGAGGGTCTGTCGGGTTATCGGCAGTGCGCAGGATTTCTTTGGTCCGGTAGAACTCGCTCGCGCCGCGCGGCGACCGCCGGCTGAGCAGTTCAGCGCGCCGGCAGGCGCATGCCCAGCACGGCGATGGCCGCGAGCAGCAGCGGCACGCTGCAGGCCAGGTACAGGGCCGCCGGCGACCAGCCCGCATCCACCAGCACGCCCACGCACAGCGGCGAGGCGATCGCACCGAAGCGGCCCACCCCGATCGCCCAGCCCATGCCGGTGGAACGCACCGCCGCCGTGAAGACCACCGGCGCCACCGCATACAGCCCGGCGATGGCGGCAAACAGCGCCGCGCCGCTCAGCACCGCAATGACGAACGCCCAACCCAGCACCGTGCTGTACCAGCCAAAGGCCAGCAGCGCCAGCGCCGACAGCCCCAGCACACCGGCGGTCAGCCACGACAGCCGCGCACGCGCGGCCAGCGCGCTGAAGATCGCACCGCCGGCGATCCCGCCCAGATTCAACAACACGCCACCGGTCACGCCCTGCTCTGCCGACAAGCCGGCCACGACCAGCAGCTTCGGAGTCCAGCTGAGCACGAAATAGAACGCAAACATCAGCAGAAAGAACGCCAGCGCGATCAACAGCGACTGCCGCCGCAATGCCGGCACGAACAAGGCCGCATAGCCCCGCGCCCGACCGGAGCCATGCGGCGGCGGTGACGGCAGTACCGCCTGCGGCGGCATGCCCATACGCGCAAGCACTGCGTTGAAGCGTGCGCCTGCGTTGGGTGGGCGACGCGCGATCAGAAATTCCAACGACTCGGGCAAAAACGCCAGCACCAAGGGCACACACAGCAGCGACCCGAGCGCGCCGAGCACGAACACCGCGTGCCAGGACCAGTGCTGCAACAGCAGTGCTGCGATCGCGCCGCCCAGCGTCGCGCCGATCGGATAACCGGTGGCCTGCAGCGCCAGTGCCGTGCTGCGCCACTGGGCGGTGGAATATTCGGCAGCGATGACCGCAACGCAGGCCAGCATGCCGCCGATGCCGATCCCGGTAAATGCACGCAACGCGCCGAGTTGCCACACCCCGGTGGCCAGCGCCGAGGCGCCCATGCCCACGGTCAAAATCGCCAGGCATGCCAGGATCGTCGCGCGCCGCCCGATGCGGTCGGCCAGCGGCGCCAACAGCAACGATCCCACCGCCATGCCGACCAGGCCGGCACTGAACAAGGCCCCGAGCAGCTTGCCCGACAACTGCCACTGCGCCGACACATGCGGGGCGGTGAAGGCCATCGCCATCACATCGAAGCCATCGAGCATGGTCAGCAACACGCACACCGCCACCGCCCTCCACTGAAACCGCGTCATGCGTTGCAGTACGAAGGGTGCAGGTGTTGAGGTACGTTGTAGCATCGGAGTTTCCTGCGGGAAGACGAGCGTGTGTATTGCAGACAGGGACGCATGGTGGCCTTGCATCGACATGAATCTATCCGCCGCCACGATGACGGCGACCACCAGGAAACCAACTTCGCGCTGCGCGACAACGACCAGCGCGACTTCACGCACGCTAGGTCCATCGCAGACATCGTTCAATCCGGATTACCACAGTGCTGTGCGTTTATCGGACGCCACGGGCAAGCGCTTCGCCTGGGCACCCGCGCGTTCGGCAATCCGGCGAATGCGTGCCTTGTCACACGCTCCTACTGCAAGCGCGATCAGTGACCTACGACAGCTCCTGCAATGCCGCATAGAAAAGCTGGGGCATGCCAGGCGCCGTGCCGATCTCTCTGTCCGACCAAGCAACCATGCATGCGGCAGCCGATGCCATGGTGACGCAGCGCATGCAACGCTGAAGGCCAATCCCATGCTTCCTCACACCGCTGTGCAGTGGCCGTGCACTGGCTGTGCCCTGCGGGCGCGTCATTGCACAACCAAGAAAAAACCTATTGCCTGACACTCCCGGAATATGCTGACGCACTGATGACGATGCTCATCGCATTGTCGCAAGGCAGGTTCCTGGAACTTAACAGAGTGATGCTCGCAGTGGCGGTCAGCTTGCCGTCGCTCACCGGGTAGGTGAACGCGTTGGTACCGAACTGAAAATCGACGATGTGTCGAAACCCGTGCAACTGCCGAAGGATCGGGAATGTCCGCACAGGATCTCTCGAAGCTTTGCTTGCTCCGCTCGCGTGGATCACTCCCACGTTAGCGGCGCCTTCTTCACCAGCCGTGCGCCGGCAACGTTCATGGCTGCGCTTCGGGCTTAACCCCGGCGATTACGATGACTCGCCAAGGCCATTGTCACCGTTAGCGCACCATCCCACGTTGCTGCCGAGGGATAGCGCGTGTCTTGGAGCAGTAGCTTCAGGGTGTGGGCATACCCATTTCGGGCAAGCTCACCCCCAACCGTTCCTTAACCTTTCTCAATGCAGCTGTTTCGGCTTTGATGACAACACCAAATCCCCGGAAACGTGCCTTCGGATCGGGACTATCTGGGTCCAGCCCCCTGAGAGTTTCCCTGGTCACCTCGCACGGACACCCTGAATCAATGCCCGAGATCATCAACGTAGAGCCCGGTGCATTCGGCCCCTTCGGCACACTGCTCAACTGAAATTCAAGTACTGTGTTCCATGTGCCTAACCGATTCAAATACTCCTTGCGGCTGGCGAGGCGAAACCCAGATTGTTCGTAAGCCGAAATGTAGGCGCTTTCTAGCGTTTTCCGCGACATGCCGACGTGGAGTGTTCCGCTATAGGCAGGACTAGTCGCAGCGGATGGGTAGTTCATCAGTAGCCCCATTGTCAGGGTGGCGATAATAAGCAGTCGACGGGCTTGCACGTGGTGGTCTCCAGTTCTTGGGACATCTTGCCCCCTATAACGATTTCAATGGCCGCCGCCCGTCGGGGGCGGCGGCCATCGCTCAGTCGCGCCGCACCACCAGACCTGTCTGTGCAACCAGCAGATCGATCCCGGACACCGCCCCGCCCAGTAGCGCGGCCCATCCAGTGTTCCCCAACCCCGTCGGGTATGTTCCCGCCGTGGCCGTCCAGTCGATCACGGGTTGGCTGGACGTGCCCAGATTGACGACGATGTAGCCACCGGCCTGGACGCTTCCGGCAGAGGCCGACGCACCGAGGCCTACGCACCGAGACTCGATCGGCGCCGGCAATGCGCAAGGGGTTCTCCGAGCTGCCGTCGGGCTGTAGCCCATTGGACGCTGGAGACGTACGCCAGGATATTAATGTGAAGCGCTACAGGCGGCCTGACTCGGCTAGGCCGTTGTCACCACCAGCCATTGCTGCCAAGGGGGTAGCACGTGTCTCATTAGAAAGGACAGTATCAGGGTGTGGGCATATCCATGGCGGGCAAGCTCACGCCCAATCGTTTCCGCACCTTTGCCAGCGCATCCGTATCGGCTTTGATGAGAACGCGCTGCCCCCGCGCGAAGATTGCCGGATCAGAGCTGTGCTCGTCGGGCGCCCTGAAAGTTTCCCTGCTCAGGTTGCATGGCTGACACCTTGGCGCGTTACTACCCGAGATGACCAGAGTAGTGCCGGGCGCACCCAGCGCTTCTGGTGCACTCTTTAACTGGAACTCCAATACGGTGCTCCAGGAACCATACTGATTTGAATACTTTTTGCTGCTAGCGAGGCGGAACCCAGATTGCTCGTAAGACTCGATGTAGGCACGTTCCAGGGCCTCTCGCGACATGCCGCCGTGGGGAGTTTCGGTCACGACAGGACTATACGCTGCGGACGGGTAATTCATCAGTATTCCCAAGGTCAGGGTGGTAATCAGCATCAATCGACGGGCTTGCATGTTGCGGTCTCCGGTTGTTTGGACATCTTGCCCCCTATAACAATTTCAATGGCCGCCGCCCAGCGGGGGCGGCGGCCATCGCTCAGTCGCGCCGTACCACCAGACCTGTCTGTGCAACCAGCAGATCGATCCGGACACCGTGCCGCCCAGCAGTGCGGCCCATACAGTGTTTCCTAGTGCCGTTGAGTACGTTCCGGCCGTGGCCGTCCAGTCGATCACGGGTTGGCTAGACGCCCCGAGGTTGACGACGATGTAGCCACCGCCCTGGACGCTTCCGGCAGAGGCCGACGCACCGACAACAATGCTCATCGCATTGTCGCGGGGCGGGTTCTTCGACACCACCAGGGTGATTCTCGCGCTGGCGGTCAGCTTGCCGTCGCTGACCGAGTAGGTGAACGTGTCGGTACCGATGAAGCCGCTCTTCGGACGATACGTATAGCTGCCGTCCCGGTTGCGCGTCAGTGAACCCTTCGACGGATTGGTGAGGCTCAGCGTCAGCGCGTCGCCGTCCGGGTCGTTGACCAGGCAGTCGAAGTCGATCCGCACGCTGCCGTCCTTTTGCACCTGGAACGAGGCGCTCTGGGCGGTGGGTGCGCGGTTCACCTTCTGCACCGTGATGCTGACCATCGCCACGCCGGACTGGGCATCGCCGTCGGTCGCCCGGTAGCTGAAGCTGTCGGTGCCGTACCAGCCCTTGTCGGGCGTGTAGGTGTAGCTGCCATCGGCGTTGAGCGACAACTTGCCATGGGACGGAGCGCAGACGAGCAGGGCGGCGAGGCGGTCGCCGTCGGCATCGCTGTCGTTGCCGAGCACATCGATGCGCACGGCGGCACCGGCCATGGTGGTGGCCTTGTCGTCCTTGGCCACGGGCGCACGGTTTGGCGCCAGTACCGTGATGCTGACGGTGACCGGCCTGGAGTCGAGTGCGCCATCGGTTGCCACGTACGTGAACGTATCGGTCCCGACAAAGCCGGACTTCGCGGTATAGCTGAAGCTGCCGTCGCGGTTGCGGGTAAGCGTGCCGTTCTTCGGCGAGGTGGCGAGCTTCGCGGTCAGGCCGTCGACATCGCTGTCGTTGGCGAGCACGTCCAGGCGCGTTGCCACGCCGGCACGTACGGTGAAGGCATCCACAGCTGCCACCGGCGCCTGGTTTACAGGCGCCACGCGGATCCAGACCATTGCCGGGTTCGAGCGGTACTGACCGTCGAACGCCTGATAGGTAAAGCCGTCCAGGCCGTACCAGTTGGCATCCGGTGTGTACGTATAGGTACCGTCCGGATTGAGCGACAGGCGACCGTGGCTCGGGCCGCAGACCAGCATGGCCTTCAGGTCGTCACCGTTGATATCCCAGTCGTTGGCGGTTGGGTCGATCTGTACCGAACCGTTCTCCTTGAGGTCCACCACATCGTCGAACGCAAGCGGCGGCAGGTTCGGGCCCAGCACCGTGACCGTGACCGTCGCGATGTTGGAATTGGCTTTGCCATCGTTGACCACGTAGGTGAACGTGTCGGTGCCGGTAAAGAAACAGTCCGCGGAGTGGCCGGCGCGTTCCAGGGCTCGCGGCGACATGCCGGTACGAGGCGTGTCGCCGACTGTCTCGCTTTCTGACTAAATTTGTGCGGCGAGATGCGCCGTGGATGAGAAACGCCGGGGTCAGGTGGACGCCAGGATCATTCGGCGAGAGGCGATGCAGTGCTCTTGTGTGAGTCTGGAGGTGTGGGCATATCAATAGGGGGCAAGCTTACCCCCAACCGTTGCCGGACCTTTGCCAGCGCAGCGGCATCGGCTTTGATGAGAAGACGTTGTCCGCGTGCGGACGCCGCCAGATCGGAACTACTGTAGTCAGCCCACGTGAAGTCTAGCCTGCTCACGCCGCATGGGCATCGGGGGCCAGCGATGCGCAGCGTGGTGCCAGGCGCTCCGGGTCCCTTCGGCGCACTCTTCAACTGGAACACGAGCTCGATCAACCAGTCGCCTGGCGGCGGCGACACATGGCGGCTGACCAACCGGAATCCGGACTGCTCATACGATTCGATGTAGGCGCGCTCCAGCGCCCGCATCGACATGCCGAGATGAGTCCACTCCGGGACGATGGGCCGACCTTCCGGGACCTGCTGTGACGTGCCGGCATCAGGCACTGCGGGGACGGAAGGACGATTTTGCGCTGCGGATGGGTGGTTCATCGATAACCCCAGGGTCAGGGTGGTAATCAGCATCAATCGACGGGCTTGCATGTTGCGGTCTCCGGTTGTTGGGACATCTTGCCCCTATAACGATTTCAATGGCCGCCGCCCGGCAAGGCGGCGGCCATCGCTCAGTCGCGCCGCACCACCAGACCTGTCTGTGCAACCAGCAGATCGATCCCCGACACCGCGCCGCCCAGTAGCGCGGCCCATCCAGTGTTCCCCAGCCCCGTTGGGTACGTTCCGGCCATGGCCGTCCAGTCGATCACGGGTTGGCTGGACGCTCCCAGGTTGACGACCATGCAGCCACCGGCTCCGGCGTCAGCGCGCTACGTGCGCAAATGCGCTCCACCGCTGTGCCTGAGCCCCGCCGCAGCCACCACCGGCGGCTATCATGCAGGCCGTGCCCGCACCGGGCGGCACGCCCCATGCCGGAGATCATCGTGACCCCGATTCGCTCGTTCCTGGAACACACCCCGCAACTGGGCGCACGCGTCTATGTCGATCCTGCCTGCACCATCATCGGCAAGGTGAGCCTGGGCGATGACGTGTCGGTGTGGCCGGGCACGGTGATTCGCGGCGACGTCAATCATGTACAGATCGGCGCACGCACCAACGTGCAGGACGGCACCATCATCCACGTCAGCCACCATAGCCCGTTCAACAAGGCCGGCTACCCGACCGTGATCGGCGCCGACGTCACGGTCGGCCACGGCACCATCCTGCATGCCTGCACCATCGAAGACCTGTGCCTGATCGGCATGGGCGCCTGCGTGCTCGACGGCGCCACCGTCAAACGCTACGGCTTTGTCGGCGCCGGGGCGGTCGTCGGCCCGGGCAAGATCGTTGGCGAAGGCGAATTGTGGCTGGGCAATCCCGCACGGCTGGCCCGCACGCTCAGCGACAAGGAAATCGAAAGCCTGCATTACTCCGCACAGCATTATGTGCGGCTCAAGGACCAGTACCTGGGCACCGTCGGCACCAGCTGAGCCGTTGTCCGCCCTACGCAGGCATGGCAAGATCGGCGCCCTGCGGCGTGGGGACGCTGCCCTCGAATGGATTCGACCCGATGCATACGCGTTTTGCCCTGCGCAGCCTGCTGGCCGCCTGCCTGCTGATCGCGAGCCAGTCGCTGCTGGCCATTCCAGCCGACGCCGTCGACGAAGCGCAGGTGCTGTCTGCCCTGCAGTACCGCAACGGCCACATCGACGTGCCGCAAGCCAAGGCGCACTTCGATCTGGACCCGGCATTCCGCTACCTGGACAAGGCCGACACGCGCCGCGTGCTCGAGCAGCTGTGGGGCAACCCGCCCGACGACAGCGTGCTGGGCATGATCGTGCCGCGCACACCCGCGCTGGATGCGCCGGGTGGCTGGGCAGTGGTGGTGACCTATGCCGACGACGGTTATGTGTCCGACGAGGATGCCGCCAAGATCGATTACAGCGAATTGCTGGCCGACATGCAGAAGGGCACCGCCGAAGACAACGCCGCGCGCCGTGAGCAGGGCTACGGCACCGTCGACTTGCTCGGCTGGGCGGTGCCGCCGCGGTACGACGCCGGCAGCAAGAAGCTCTATTGGGCCAAGGAACTGCGCTTCGATGGCGCCCAGCAGCACACGCTCAACTACGATATCCGCGTGCTCGGCCGCAGCGGCTACCTCAGCCTCAATGCCGTCGCCGGCATGGACCAGCTCGAACAGGTCCGCCAGGGCATGCAGCAATTGCTGCCGATGACCGAATTCGACCAGGGCGCGCGCTATGCCGACCACAACCCGTCCACCGACAAGATCGCCAGCTATGGGCTGGCCGGCCTGATCGGCGGTGGCCTGGCGGCCAAGGCCGGGCTGTTCGCCAAGCTGGGCCTGTTGCTGGCCAAGGGCTGGAAGCTGGTGCTGTTGGGCGTGTTTGCCGTGGGTACGGGCATCAAGCGGGTCTTCTCCCGCAAGGCGCAGGGCACCGGCAGCTGAGGCGTGCCGCGGCTCACGGCCGCGTGGCGTGCTCCAGTGCCGTCAACGTGGCCAGCGCCTGCGCGCGCGATGCGCCGCACATGTCCTCGGACGGACGCAGGCTGGCGCACACCGCCGGCCGCGTCGGCAACCCGAACAGGCGACAACGGCCCTGGCCGTCGAGCTGCACGCAGGGCACGCCCGCCGGCTTGCCTTGCGGCATGCCGGGGATGGCCGAACTGATCGACGGCGCGATGCAGCAGGCCGCGCAGCCGGCGCGGCACGGGAGGTTCTTGCGCATGCCGCCAGTGTAAACCGCCGCCGCGTGCCGGCAGCGGCAGCGTGGCTAGCGCGGCGGGATGTAGCTGGACAGGCGCACGTCGAAGAAGGCCTGCACGGCAGCGAGATTGCTCTTGGCCTGGATGTCCGCGCCCACGTCGCGGCTCATGCCGAGCACGTCGTCATCCGGCCAACCGGGGCCGAAGCACCATTGCGTGCTGGGGATATTGTTCGCCTGCAGATGGGCCAGCATGCGTGTGGTGGCGACCTCCGCGCTGCGGTTGCCGGCCGGGTAGCCGTGCTCGCCGAGATAACCGCGCTTGCCGGCATCCCGCAGGGCGTCGATGAAGGGCGTCACCATCATGATGCCGGTATCGGGCTGGATCACTTCGTTGCGCCCGCCCGGTCCGATCCAGTTGCCGCCGCCAGCCCCGTTGTTGTCCAGATAGTTGTGCGCTTCGTAGACGATGCGGTTGTAGGGATCGGGGATGTCGAACAGGCCCATCGAATCCTCCTGCCAGAGCCGGGCACTGGCATAGCCGTTGCCGCACACGAACACGAAGTGGTCGCGGTCGCGATCGATGATGGTCTTGCAGCACGCAGTGGCGGTGTTCTGCCAGTGCGCCGCCATCGACAGCACGCTGCCGTCGGCGGCGCGCTCGTCGCCCTGATAGGGCTCGTTCATCACGCCCCAGCCGAACACCGCCGGGTGCTGCCGGAACCGGTTGACGATGCGTGCCCACAGGTCGGGCAGGCCGGACGCGTTGTAGAGCGTGCACCCCGGCGTGCCGATCACGCGGTATTCGTACAGCTTGAGCAGCCCATCGCGGCGATCGAAATAGCCCTGGTAGCCGAAATTGCGCAGCGGATAGGTGTCGGCCCAGACCGCGGCGGCCGCCGGGTCGTCGATACGGTTGCCGCGCGCATCCACAAGCGTGCCGCTGGCGTCGCGCCGATAGCCCGACTTGACGGCCACCCGCTGCGGCAGGCGCATATAGTCATGCAGCTCCACGATGGCGCGCTTGCCGCGGGCGGCGATGTGGTCCAGCGCATCCTGGACCTGGCTGCAGTAGGTCTCGTTCAAGGCCAGGCCCTGCCCCCGCGTGAAGCGCGCGGCGGTGGTCGGCAGCCGGAACAACGGGCAGGCCCCGGCGGCGGCCACGTGCTGTGCGGTAATGGCGCGATAGTGCGTGCCGATCTCCGCATTCTCCACATAGCTGTTGGAGGCCAAGCCCGACAGGTTCAGGCCCGCAAACGGCAGGGTGGCGCTCTGCGCAGCCGCGCGACCGCCCCACCCGAGGCCGGCCAGTGCCACCGCGCCGGCTGCGCCCTGCAGCACGCGACGGCGGGTGATCCCGGCGGTTGCTGCCGGCGTCTGGTCGATGGGATGCGGGGCTGCCGCCGCCGTGCGGCGTGGGTGTGGATGGTCGGACATGGGCGCCTCCTGCGGTGCCGTTGGTGGAGATCCTTGGCGGTGGTGCTCCCCTCTGCCGCACCGGTCTGACGGCGATGGTGCCGGTGTGGCAACGGCGCAATCTGCGCTCCGGTTCGCACTCCGGGCACTGCATGCAGCCCCGCATACGTTTACATCGCATTACATGCCACGCCGACCAGCGGGAGGCGCGTGTTCGCGCGCCGTGCCCGCGAACGCTCCGCCGCCGCCTGTGCGATGCGCGCGGCGCGCGCCCTCCCCACCGCCACGGCGTGCCCTGGCCCGCGTGCTACCGTGCCGGATCACCGGAGCGCGCCGCGACCGTTGCAGCAGCAACAGTCACGACGCGGTCTAATTGCCAGCCACCGCTCGCCAATCAGCCGTCGAATTCGCCATGCCCGAGTACCGCTCCAAAACCTCCACCCACGGCCGCAACATGGCCGGCGCCCGCGCACTGTGGCGCGCCACCGGCATGAAGGATGGGGACTTCCACAAGCCCATCATCGCCATCGCCAACTCGTTCACGCAGTTCGTGCCCGGGCACGTGCATCTGAAGGATCTCGGCCAGCTGGTCGCGCGCGAGATCGAACGCGTCGGCGGCGTGGCCAAGGAGTTCGACACCATCGCCGTGGACGACGGCATCGCCATGGGTCACGACGGCATGCTGTATTCGCTGCCCAGCCGCGAGATCATCGCCGACTCGGTCGAATACATGGTCAACGCGCATTGCGCCGACGCGCTGGTGTGCATTTCCAACTGCGACAAGATCACCCCCGGCATGTTGATGGCCGCGCTGCGGCTCAACATCCCCACCGTGTTCGTCTCCGGCGGGCCGATGGAAGCCGGCAAGACCAAGCTGGCCGAACACAAGCTCGATCTGATCGACGCGATGGTGATCGCCGCCGACGACAGCGCCTCCGACGAAAAGGTGGCCGAGTTCGAACGCAGCGCCTGCCCCACCTGCGGCTCGTGCTCGGGCATGTTCACCGCCAACTCGATGAACTGCCTGACCGAAGCGCTCGGCCTGTCGCTGCCGGGCAACGGCACCGTGGTGGCCACGCATGCCGACCGCGAGCAATTGTTTTTGCGCGCCGGGCGCGTGGCGGTGGAGCTGTGCCACCGCTGGTATGGCGGCGAAGACCCCACCGCCCTGCCGCGCGGCATCGCCACGTTCGAAGCGTTCGAGAATGCGATGACGCTGGATATCGCCATGGGCGGCTCGACCAACACCATCCTGCATCTGCTCGCCGCCGCGCAGGAAGGCGACGTGCCATTCGGCATGCGCGATATCGACCGCCTGTCCAAGCGCGTGCCGCAGCTGTGCAAGGTCGCCCCGAACACGCCGAAGTACCACATCGAAGACGTGCACCGCGCCGGCGGCATCATGGCCATCCTCGGCGAGCTGGCGCGTGGCGGCCTGCTGCATACCAACGCGGCCACGGTGCACGCACGCACGCTGGCCGATGCCATCGCGCAATGGGATGTCACCCAGACCGACGCAGAGACCGTGCACACGTTCTACAAGGCCGGCCCGGCCGGCATCCCCACGCAGATTGCCTTCAGCCAGGCAACGCGCTGGGACACGTTGGACACCGATCGCAGCGAAGGCTGCATCCGCGATGTCGCGCATGCGTTCTCGCAGGAGGGCGGCCTGGCCGTGCTGTACGGCAATATCGCCCGCGACGGCTGCGTGGTGAAGACCGCGGGCGTGGACGAATCCATCCACGTGTTCGAAGGCAATGTGCGCGTCTTTGAGAGCCAGGATTCGGCAGTGAAGGGCATCCTGGCCGACGAAGTGAAAGCCGGCGACATCGTGGTGATCCGCTACGAAGGCCCCAAGGGTGGCCCCGGCATGCAGGAAATGCTCTACCCCACCAGCTATCTCAAGTCCAAGGGCCTGGGCAAGCAATGCGCCCTGCTCACCGACGGCCGCTTCTCCGGCGGCACCTCGGGCCTGTCGATCGGCCACGCCTCACCGGAAGCGGCGGCGGGCGGCGCGATCGGGCTGGTACGCGACGGCGACAAGATCCTGATCGACATCCCCAACCGTTCGATCAATCTGCTGATCTCGGACGAGGAACTTGCTCTTCGTCGCGCAGAGCAGGATGCCAAGGGCTGGAAGCCGGTGGAAGTGCGCCCACGCAAGGTCACCACGGCGTTGAAGGCGTATGCGCTGCTGGCGACCAGCGCGGATAAGGGTGCGGTGCGCGACAAGGCGATGCTGGACGGCTGAGGCGCGCAAGCAGCACTTATCGCCAAGCCTGCGGCTGACGATCGAGCGGGCTGCGCACCGCCGACGCGCCTCGCCCCAGCACATGGGTGTAGAGCTGGGTGGTCGCCACGTCCTTGTGACCCAGCAGCTCCTGCACGGTGCGGATGTCGTACCCAGCTTCGAGCAGATGGGTTGCGAAAGAATGCCGTAGCGTGTGGCAGCTGGCCGGCTTGTCCAGCCCTGCCTGCCGACAGGCCGCCTTCACCACACGCTGCAAACCCTTCTCGTCCACATGATGGCGGCGAACCTCACCCCCGCGCGGATCCACGCTACGACGCGGCGCCGGGAACAGATACTGCCATCCTGGCTCACGCGCTGCATTGGGATACTTGCGCAGCAGCGCGTGCGGAAGCCAGACCTCACCTGCGCCCACCTGCATATCCCGCGCATGCACGCGCTTGGCTTCGTCCAACTGGAGCTGCAGCGCATCGCGCAATGACTGCGGCAGCAGTGTGCGGCGGTCCTTCCCACCCTTGCCATCGCGCACCACGATCTCGTTGCGCGCAACATCCACATCCTTGATGCGTAGGCGCACGCACTCCATCAAGCGCATGCCGGTCCCGTAGAGGAGTGCCGCCATCAGTGCGTGACGCCCTCCATCTGCGCCAGCACCGCCATGACCTCCACCTCACTCAGGACGATCGGCAACCGCCGCGGCCGCTTGGCACGCTGAATCTCGTCCATCCATGACAGATCGCGTCCCAACACCTCGCGATACAGAAACAGCAAGGCGGCCAGTGCCTGATTCTGCGTGGAAGGCGCCACGCCATCGCGCGCCGCCAGCATGGTCAGGAACGCCTCCACTTCGCGCACTCCCATCGTCTCTGGATGGCGTTTGTCGTTGGCCAGGATGAAGCGCCGAATCCAACCAACATAGGCATCCTCGGTGCGCTTGGCACGGCCCAGCCGCTGCAACCGATCGCGGACGCGGTCCAACAGCCTGGCAGGCCGTCGCCCGCTAGGCGCTGCCGAAGATGGCTGCCTGGCGGCCGATGCAGACGAAGACATTGAAGCCGTTCGGTCGGAATGATACGGTCGCATTGCGATGAGTCGCCGCAGGGGAATGCGACATGTTTACGCACCGTGGTCACGCACCACGATCGGGATGTCGCGGTAAAACCAATGGGAATGCACTTGGTGTGGAGGTCAGAGATTACGTACTACACCCCGGTGCTACGCACCTTTTTGACTTCGAATAGTTGTTAGGCCGCTCATGAGTGCACATGCAATTTTGGGGATACTTGCGGTTGCATTAGCTTTTTGGGGCTATGGCCTGTGGCGGCGCGGATTTTTCAGTGCTCAAACGCCATCAGTAGAGCGTCAAACCTATGGCATTCGTACTGCGCTATGGTTCGCTTGTATTTTTATCGTGTCTTGGCCACTTCGACAGCATCGAGCCTCAATGGGAGACACTGCTTACGTGATCGCAGCGCTGGCTATCCTTGCGCTCTTTTTTGTGATTGGTCTAGTTGCTACGAATTTCCTGGTCAAACGTGCTCGGGATCGTGGTGGCGCGGCCTAACAATTCATTCAAGCCGAACCCGCTTCGCGGGTCGGCTTAATTCTGGTGTTAGGTGGCACAAACATCATGCATACTCTGCCCTTCATAGCAGTAATAATCGTGCTTGTCGCTGGCACGGGCACAAGTGCAAGAGCTGCAGACATCTCGCAGTTGGCTTGGCTTGGGGGCTGCTGGAAAAGCGATACCGCCGAACCGGGCTCAGGCGAGCACTGGCTGCCCTTGGCTGGCGGTACCTTGCTCGGCGTGAGCCGCACGGTGAAGCAAGGAAAGACAGTCGAGTTTGAGTTCATGCAGATCCGAGCTGCGGAAAGCGGACAACTGGCTTTCATCGCCATGCCGTCAGGGCAGAAAACAGTGGTCTTTCCTCTCCTGCGCCTTGGTGAGACCGAGGTCGTGTTCGAGAATCCACAACACGACTTCCCGCAACGGGTCATCTATCAACTCGAAGGCGAAACGAAGCTGCGTGCTCGAATCGAGGGCATGCGGAAAGGGGCTCTCCGGTTCATCGAGTTCCCAATGAACCGAGTGAGCTGCGATTCACAACTCAAACTCCCCTGAAAGGTAGCCCGTGCCGCTTAACCTTTCCATCGAGAGAGACGCCCAAAGGCTAGCGCCTTTGGGCGCCCCTCATGTCAAACGTTAGGTGTCATGGCAGATTTCTCGGTGCACCAAACTTGGTCTGACCTCATTTGCGGCGACCATCACTGCTGCTTCTGCGGAGCTTGGATAGAGCAGGACCTGCAGCCTATCGTTCTGCCGCTTGAGGGGGACGCCGTTCAAGTGCTCAGCGCTCACGGTTCATGCTTAAAGCAGAGACTGCATTATTCCGTACCCTATGTTTCCCCCGCTGAGGCGTCCGAGTGATGACGCCTAACAACTCATTCAAGCCGAACCCGCTTCGCGGGTCGGCTTAATTCAGGC
>NZ_JBWWVS010000014.1:0-65416 GCF_056675615.1 Xanthomonas sp. NCPPB 2864 | reverse complement strand
TGCGGTCGACGGCATCGAAGACGACTGCGACGACATCCAAAAAGGCTGCAGCGTCCACGTCCACGGTCTCCAAATCCACAACATCCAAATCCACGTCCACGTCGACGGACGGCATCACCATCACCCATCCCGAGCGGGTGGTGTTTCCTGCAGCGGGCATCAGCAAAGGCGATGTGGCCGACTATTACCGCGCAGTGGCGCCGCTGGTGCTGGCAGAGATCGCACGCCGCCCCTTGTCGCTGCTGCGCTGCCCCGATGGTGCCGGCGGCGACTGCTTCTTCCAGAAGCACGAAGGCCGCCACCTGGGCACGCACATCAAGGCGATTCCGCTGCAGCAGAAGAGCGGCACCGAGGACTACATCTACGTCGAAGATGCCGCCGGCCTGCTCGAGCTGGTGCAGATGAACACGCTGGAGCTGCATCCCTGGGGCGCGCAGGTCGACGATGCGGAGCATCCGGATCGGCTGGTGTTCGACCTGGACCCGGGCGACGGGGTGTCCTGGGCCGACGTGGTGGCGGCCGCGCGCGACATCCGCGCCAAGCTGCGCAGTGCCGGCCTGGAGAGCGCGGTGCGCCTGTCCGGTGGCAAGGGCCTGCATGTGGTGGTGCCGATCGTGCCGGAAGCGGACTGGGAGCAGGCGCGCGATTTCTGCGAGGCCTTCGCCCAGGCGCTGGCAACGCACGCGCCGGACCGCTACGTGGCCACCATGAGCAAGGCCAAGCGCCACGGCGTGATCTTTGTCGACTGGCTGCGCAATGGGCGCGGCAATACCAGCGTGTGTTCGTGGTCGCTGCGCGCGCGCGAAAAGGCCACCGTCGCCGTACCGCTGCGCTGGGAAGAACTCGGCAAGATCAGCGGCCCGGATGCCTTCCCGATGGACAAGGCCCTGCAACGGGCCAGGCGTCAGCGTGCAGATCCGTGGGAATCGGTGCTGGCGTTGCAGCAATACTTGCCCACCGGCGACGACAACCACTAAGAGCAGCCCACAAGACGACTGCGCCGCCACCAGGCGGGCGCAGCCGATGCTCGGAGTCGGCATGTAACGCGCACATCGCGGCTCCTGCGCGCAGCCCGCACCGACCCGACGACTGCTCGCTTATGCGATCAGATACGCATCACGCACACAGCCTGACCATCCGCACCGACCCTCTCGACAGGTCCTTGCCCGCGCACCGTCGCGGGACCTTACGTGGCATGGATGCCTCGTAAGCGCCTACACGGACGTACTTGCGGCGTGTCCCGCGAGGGTGGGCGGGCAAGGGCCCTGCAGCCAAGTCGCAGATCACCCGCTCTCAGCTACCAACGCATCCCAAATCCCCAATCCCATCAAGGCGAGACCGCGTTCTCCCGCGTCACCCGGCTCAACGCATCGCTGCTGATCTCGGCAATCGAATGGGTGCCAGTCAGGGTCATCGCCACGCGCATCTCGCGCTCGATCAGGGTCAGCAGATTCTCCACGCCGGCCTGGCCGCCGGCCGCCAGCGCATAGACGAACGCGCGGCCCAGCAGCACCGCGTCGGCGCCCAGCGCCAGCATGCGCACCACGTCCAGGCCGCTGCGGATGCCCGAGTCGGCCAGGATCTTCAGCTGCCCCTTCACCGCATCGACAATGGCCGGCAATGCGCGCGCGCTGGACAGCACGCCGTCGAGCTGGCGGCCGCCATGGTTGGACACCACGATGCCGTCGGCGCCGAAGCGCACCGCATCGCGCGCATCGTCCGGGTCCAGGATGCCCTTGATCACCATCGGCCCGGTCCAGAACTCGCGGATCCATTCCAGGTCTTTCCAGGCGATGGACGGGTCGAAGTTGGCGCCCAGCCAGCCGATATAGTCCTGCAGGCCGGTCGGGCTTCCGCGGTAGGTCGAGATATTGCCCAGATCGTGCGGGCGACCCAGCAGGCCCACGTCCCAGGCCCAGCGCGGATGCGTCACCGCCTGCAGCATGCGCCGCAGCGACGCGTTGGGCCCGCTCATGCCCGAGTGCGCATCGCGGTAGCGCGCGCCCGGCGTGGGCATGTCCACGGTGAACACCAGCGTGGTCACCCCGGCCGCCTTGGCGCGCTCCAGCGCGTTGCGCATGAAGCCGCGGTCCTTGAGCACGTACAGCTGGAACCACATCGGCCGCGTGATCGCCGGCGCCACTTCCTCGATCGGGCACACCGACACCGTGGACAACGTAAACGGGATCCCGCGCGCGGCCGCCGCGCGCGCGGCCTGCACTTCGCCTCGCCGCGCATACATGCCGGTCAGCCCGACCGGCGCCAGTGCCACCGGCATCGCCAGCGTCTCGCCGAACAGCTCGGTGCCCAGGCTCAGGTCCGCCATGTTGCGCAGCACCCGCTGGCGCAGCGCGATATCGGCCAGATCCGCGACATTGCGCCGCAAGGTGTGCTCGGCGTACGCCCCGCCATCGATGTAGTGGAACAGGAACGGCGGCAGGCGCGCCTGCGCGGCGGCACGGTAGTCGGAAGCGGCGGAAATGATCATCGAAGACGAACGGCAGCGGCGGGGTAGCCGCTGAGTGTAAGACCATCGGTGTGGCCGGTGGACCGCTGCGCGATCTGCAGGACGCAAGCCCGGCAAGGCCCAGCGCAGTGGTGCTGCGCCGCTGCCTTATCAACTCTTACCACACCAGCGGCAGCAAGCGCCGGCTCTGCGCTGCATAAGCCGGGTAAGCCAGCGGGAAGGCACGCTGCAACGCGGCCTCTTCGATCCGGATGCGGTGCAGAAACGCCAACGTCACCGGCACCACGATCGCCGCCACCGACAACGCATTGCCCATGCCCAGCGCCAGCCCGTAGAACGCCATCAGTGCGCCGGTATAGGACGGGTGACGCAGCCAGCGGTATGGGCCGCTGCGCACCAGTTGGTGGTCTGACTGGATGGTCACATCCACCGTGAACCAGCGTGCCAGCACCTGAATGGCCCATACGCGCAACGCCAGCCCACTGACGATTAGGGCGCAGCCGGCCCACTGCAGCGGTGCGTACCAGTCCTGCGGCCAGCGCGCCAGCCCGCTATAGGCCAGCGCCACCGCAGTGGCTACCGCCACAGACAGCACCCACCACAGCTGCTGCAGCGTGCCTTGGTCGTGCGCGCCACCGTCGCCGGCACGGCGGCGGCGACTGAGCAGCAGTTCGTAGCCGCCCCATAACAGATTGAGCGCAAGAAACAGACTCGAAGCGGACATGGTGTGACTCCGTGGCGATGGGTGGGCTGGTGATGCCAGTGTGCGCACGCGCCGCATGGATCGCAGGGGCCGCAGGTCATCGATCGCACCTGCCGGAAGTCACTTTCTGCACGCGCACCATTGCCGAGTGGCCGCGCGGCCGTCAGCATCGCCGCATGCATTCTTCCCTGAGTCATCTCTCGCATCCGCTGCGGCTGGCCGGTGCGTTCACCATCGCGGCGGTGGCGTTGTCGTTCATGCCCGATGCGTCACCCCAGGGCGCCTGGCGCTGGGGCGTGCTGGCCGGCTTCACCGCCTTGTTCCTGCTGCACACCGTGTTGCCTTCGCTGCATGCCTTGCGCACTGCCGCCACGCTGCTGCAGGCGGTCCTGGCCCTGCTGCTGGTGTGGATGGAGCCGCGTGCCGGCACCGCCCCGGTGCTGCTGGTCATGCTGGTCGCGCAGGCGGGCATGACCTGGCCGCCGGTGCGCGTGCTGTTGCTGGCGCTGGCATTGAACGCGGGCATGTATGCGCTGCTGGTGCAGGCCGGGTTCGAGCGCCCGTGGTTGATCGTCGGCATCTACGCCGGTTTCCAGGCCTTCGCCGCGCTGACCGCGCATTACGCGCGCAGCGCCGAGCGTGCACGCGATGCGCTGGCCTACGTCAATGCCGACCTGCTGGCCACCCGCGCGCTGCTGGCCGACAGCGCGCGCGATGCCGAGCGCCTGCGCCTGGCGCGCGAGTTGCACGATGTGGCTGGGCACAAGCTCACCGCCATGCGCATCAACCTGCGCCTGCTCGGTGCCGACCCGGTGCTGGCGTGGCGCGACGAGGTCGCAGTGGTGGAGCAGCTGTCGGCCGAACTGCTGTCGGACATCCGCAACGTGGTGCAGTCGCTGCGCGACGATCAGGGCCTGGACCTGCAGACCGCCTTGCGCGCGCTGGCCGCACCGTTCCCGCGCCCGGCGCTGCGCCTGCAGATCGACCCGGCCGTGCGCATCACCGATGCCCGCGTGGCCGAGCTGCTGTTGCGGCTGGTGCAGGAGGCGCTGACCAACGCGGTGCGGCATGCCGACGCCAACGAGGTCGCGGTGCACCTGCAGTGCGTGGATGCGCAGCTGCAGGTGGACATCTGCGACGATGGCCGCCGCGCCGAGCGCATCCGCGAAGGCAACGGCATCACCGGCATGCGCGAACGCCTGGCCGCCCTTCACGGGCAGCTTGAGCTTGGCCGCACGCCCACTGGCGGCATGCACCTGATGGCGAGGCTACCGGCATGAGTGCCCATCGCATCGCACTGGCCGACGACCAGATCCTGGTCCGCGCCGGCCTGCGCGCGCTGTTGCAGCAACAGGGCGTGGAGGTGGTCTGCGAGGCCGACGACGGCCAGGGCCTGCTGGACGCGCTGGTCAGCACCACCGTGGACGTGGTGCTCAGCGACATCCGCATGCCCGGCGTGGACGGCATCCAGGCGCTGCAGCAACTGCGCGCCCGCGGCGACCGCACCCCGGTGCTGCTGCTGACCACCTTCGACGACAGCGACCTGCTGCTGCGCGCCACCGAGGCCGGCGCGCAGGGCTTCCTGCTCAAGGACGCCGCCCCGGAAGACCTGCGCGAGGCGATCGAGCGGGTGGCCCACGGCGAGACCCTGCTGCAGCCGGTCAGCACCGACCCGGTACGGGCGCGCTACCAGTTCCGCGACCAGCAGCCCCCGCGCGAGACCTTCAGCGAGCGCGAGGTGGCGATCCTGCGCCTGCTCGCCGGCGGCTATTCCAACAAGGAGATCGCCCGCACCCTGTTCCTGGCCGAAGGCACGGTGAAGAACTACGTCTCCACCATTCTGGAAAAGCTCGGCACCCGCGACCGCACCAGGGCGGTGTTGAAGGCGATCACGTTGCGGGTGATTTGAGGGCGGGGATTGGGGAGTCGGGAGTGGAGATTGGTCAGAGCGGACTCAAGAAGCGGGAATCGGGAGTCGGGAGTCGGGAATCGCAGGAGCGGGGGTTGGGGTGAGGGTACGGGGGGCGAAGCCGCTCCTGGAATGAGATGGCACGAGGCTTCGCCCGTACCCTCATCCGCCCCTGCGGGGGACCTTCTCCCGCAGGGAGAAGGAAGAGCGGGCGGTCAGCCCGAATTGCTTGGCGCTTGCCCCTCGCTGGCCGAGTTTCGCTGCTGTCGGTGCTGTCGGTGCTGGCGTTGGCCCATTCCTCCCAGTCGAAGGGCGGTGGCTCTAGAGCGCTGCCACCGCCGCACGCGGGAACTGGCGCAACGCTTGGACACATCGCCACCATGGTGGATGACACGATCTCGCCAGGTTACATGGCATTGTTTCATAAGGGATTTCCCGGCTTCGGCAGGATTGGGTAGCAACCGTAAGGTTGCCGTCAGGTCGTGCGGGCGGCCAGGCGGGAAGGTCGTCCGGCGGCCACCGAGGTCGCTCGGGGACGCGCCGCGCTCCGGTCCGCTGCGGAGTCCGTCATGCCCCTGGTCCGGTATCTGTTCGTGTTGATCGTGGTGCTGTCCACCAGCGCCTGGGCGGCACCCACCCAGGCCGACTTGCCGATCGCCTGGGTCCAGGCCGCACTGCATACCCAGTCGCCAACCGAGCGCGACCTGCGCGTCGGCGTGGCGCCCTGCGACCTGACCGCGCAGGGCGCAGTGGCCCGGACTTGCGACAGCTTGTCCGCCCAAACCGATCAGGGGGATTGCGGCCCGGCCTGTCGGTCATGGGCAGGGCGCGGCGTTGGCAGCACCCATCGCATCGGCACCGGCACGCCCGGCGCGTGGTCTAGCCGCGGCCAGTTCAAGGTGGCTTTCAGCAACGGCTCCGAGCGCGATGACCGTCGCCACCCGGTGGCACCGCACTGCATTGCCGGCCTGGCGAACGCGCCGGCCGGCATCCAGCCGCGCGCGCGGGACTGCGTGGGGTAAAAAAACGTCGCCAGGTGCCATTGGCGAGACCACGGCAGGCCTGCCTGCCGCGATCTACGGTTGGCCGGAGCGCCCGGCAACGCGCACGCCAGCCAGCTCGCAGCGAGATACACCGGGACAGCCAGGAAGGTCATCCGATGGCAGCTGGTCCGGTGCGCAGGTCGACCGTAGGTATCTGCGGCAGTGGCCTGGCCATCGCTGGCCCAAGCCCCGCGCATGCGCACGCTGTGCCGCAACAACACACCGCAACAACACACCGCCTGGCGACGAGCCGCCAGACGGTGGTCGACGCAGGGCTTACGGCCGGGGCGGGGTTTCCTGCGGGTTGATCTGCGGATCGTTGCCCACCTGGGGGTCACAGCTGAACCAGGTCTTCTTGTCCTTCCGGCTTTCGTCCTCGACGATGATGGTCAGGAAGATCAGGGTCGGGACGCTATTGGCATTGGTGACCTGCACGCTGCGGCCGTCGGGGCTGATCGTGGGTTGCCCGATCTGTTTCAAGGCATCGGAACTCAGCAGGCTCCTGATCTTGAAATGCCGGGGGACGACGTCTTCATCGAAGTAATAGTGCAGCGTCGATGCCTTGTCGTGCTTGTCCACAATCAGCAGGTCCGGGGCGAAGCTGTAGAAATACTCGCCGGCACCGGTGTTGCCGCCGAATCCCACCCGCGCCACCGTGAGCTTGATCTTGAAGTCCGTCATGAGCTGTCCTGTTCCTTGAAAAGCGGGGCATAGAGGGAGACGAATCCCGGGTGGCGGTAGCCCGCGTGATACAGCCATCCGAGCTGTTGCGTAACGGCGCTGCGCTGGCCCAGATGCACCTGTGCGCGAATCCAGGGGTCCAGCAGGTTCTTGTCGCGGCTGTTGCCGATGTCCTTGCCCAGTACGGCCACCGCGCGCTGCCACGCCGCGCGTGCGCCGGCTGCGTCGCCGGCGGCGGCCTGGTGTTCGCCCTGCCAGACCAGCGCCTGGGCCAGCGCGGCCAGGCCGAGCAGATCGTCGGGCCTGGCGCGGTGCAGGGCATCCAGTTGCGCAACGATCGGCGCCAGGCCATCGGCGTGGTTGCCCGCGCGCGTGCGCTGCACGCGCTCAAGGCGCAGCGCGATGATGGCGTCCAGCCACTGCCACTCCGGCAGCGGTTGCGCCTGTGTCAGCAACCCGGCCATGGTCTGGCGGGCGCGCTCGAGGTGCCGCACCGCCAGTTCGGGCTGCCCGTCCAGCGCGGCCATCCAGCCGATCTGGGCGTCGGCATGCGCCAGATCGCGGCGCCAGGCGACATTGTCCGGCTGCAAGGCCACCAGCGCCTGCAGCATGCGCAGGCTGTCCTGCGCATCGGTCTGCGCCTGGTGCAGTTGGCCGCGCGCCAGTGCCAGGTTGGAGACGCGGATCAGTGAGCCGGCCAGACGCCTGCGCCAGGCATGCGCGTCGGGATCGTGGTCGACCAGCACACGCAGCATGGCGATCTGCTCGCGGTAACCCTGCTCGGCGGGGGCCAGCGAGCCCTGCGTTTCCTGCGTCAGGCTCAGCCAGGACAGGCTGTCCACCAGTTCGTAGCGCAGCGCTGCGTTGTCCGGCGTGCGCGCCAGCAACTGGCGCTTGAGGGCGATCGAGCGTGCAAACAAGCCGATTGCCGCACCGGTCCGGCCCTGTTCCTTGGCCAGCGTGCCGAGGTTGTTGAGGGCGTAGGACAGTTCCAGTTGCCAGTGCGGATCCTGCGGCGCGGCGCGCACCAGGTGTTCGCAGGCGGCCAGGTACTGCGACCAGTAGCGTTGCGCCACGGGCAACTGCTTGCTCCGGTAGGCAAGATCGCCCAGCCAATACGCGGTCTGCCCGGTTTCGGCGTGCGCCTCCAGGGACGCCGGTGCACGCGCACGCGCCTGCGCGGCAGTGGCGGCGGCACGCGTGAATGCCGCCTGCGCCTCGTCCAGCTTGCCCTGGTTCATCAGCACCTCGCCGGTGGTGCGCAACGCACGGGCGTGGTTGATCAGATCGCCTGTCTGCATGCTCGCGCTGGGCAGGTCTTCCAGATAGCGCAGCGCGCGGCTGCCCACGCTGTCGAGCAGCTTGAGGTTGCCCACCGTGCGCAACTGCTCGGCCAGGTCGCCGAGCATGTAGCTCACCAGTTGCTGGGCCTGGTCGCGCCGTTGTTCGGCCACCTGCTGCGCTTGCCGCGCCTGCCAGCCCAGCAGCATCGACGCGCTTGCCAGCACCACCAGCAAGATCGCCGCCGCTGCATACAGGCCGCGGCGGCGGCGTTGCGAGCGCTCGCAGGCATGCAGGAACGCGTGATCCAGCGCATCCAGATCCTGCGGCATGCGCCGCGCCGCCTCGCGCGC
The DNA here is from genome assembly GCF_056675615.1 of Xanthomonas sp. NCPPB 2864. NCBI lineage: Bacteria > Pseudomonadati > Pseudomonadota > Gammaproteobacteria > Lysobacterales > Lysobacteraceae > Xanthomonas > Xanthomonas sp. NCPPB 2864. The sequence continues at coordinate 56,979 of NZ_JBWWVS010000014.1, read as the reverse complement.
TTCGCTCAACGGGCGGCCGCTGTTGAGCAGGTGATCGCTGCGCCGGCCTTCGGCAGCCCAGCGCTGTGCGGCCAGCTGCAGCCGCTTGCGTGCCTGCAGCAGACGGCGGTTTTCGTGGATCCACTCGGCCGCGCGCGGCCATTGCCGCAGCAAGGCTTCATGCGCAACCGCAAACCCCGGCTCGCCGGCCACCAGCTCGCTGACGAACAGGCGCGCCTGCACGAAGGCATCCACCAGCACGCGCGCTGCGCCGTGCGCCGGCAGCGCCGACCACAGCGCACGCCGCGCGGTCACCGCATCGCTGTCGGGGTGGATCACGCTCAGCAAGCTCAGCACCTGGCCCAGCGCCGCCTGTGCGGCAGCCGGCAGGGCACGGAAGGTGTGTTCGGCATGGTGCGCCAAGGCGCCTTCCAGCCCGCCCAATGCGCGGTAGGCGGCAAAGGTCAGCAGCCCGTCGTCGCTGCGTTGCGCGTGCAAGGCATGCAGCAGATGCTGCAGCAACGGCAGGGCATCGGGCTGGCGTGCGGTGGCATCGCGCAGCACATCGTCCAGCCGGCTGGCGCTGTCGCGGTCCTCTTCGAAACGCAGCCCGGCCATGGCCGCCGGCACGCGGATGATCTGGCCGATCTCGCCATCGCGCGGCGCCAGCAGATCCACGTGGCCGTCGCCGCGTTTGAGTTCGACGATCTGCGGCAAGGCGTCGATCAGGCGCGGGTAGAAATCGCTGCGGGTGAGCATCAGCACCGCCACCTGCGCGCTGCTGCACAGCGCCTGCAAGGCCGCGGCCAGTGCGGCGCGGTCGGCATCGGTGATCCCGGGTGTGGCCACCAGCGCTTCTGCGTGATCGATCACCAGCAGAAGATGGCGCTGGGTCTGCGCGCTGTCGCGCGCTGGTGCGCGTTGACGCATCGCCTCGCCAATGGCCGCATGCAGCGGGGCAGGGCGCTGCAGCCACTCGGGCAACGCCGCCATCTGCGCCGGCGAAAACACCGCGCGCCCGCCGGCTGTCCAGTCGCCGAGTGCGCGCGCCAGCGTGTCGAGCACATCGCCGCCACGGCATTGCGCCAGGTTGCAGTACGCCACCGCAATGGCTTCCAGCCCATCCAGCCCGCCGGGCTGCGCCAGCAACGGCACCACGCCGGCGCGCAGCAACGAGGTCTTGCCGCAGCCGCTGGCACCGCTCACCAGTACCAGCCCGCGCTGGCTGTGCAATTGCGCACGCATCGCGCCCAGCACCTGCGCAATCGCATGGCTGCGGCCGAAGAAGACTTCGGCATATGTGGGATCGAACGCCTGCAGCCCCACATACGGGTTGCCGTGTCCCCACACCTGCGTGCCCATCACCGCACCGCGATAATCGTCGGGAAACACCACCTTGGGCAGCAGCCGGTACCCGCGCTTGCGGATGGTTTCGATGTAGCGTGGTTGGCGGCTGTCGTCGCCCAGCTTGCGGCGCAGTTGGGCGATGGTCTTGTGCACCGGGTTGTCGCCGTAGAAGCTGCCGTGCCACACCTCGATCAGCAACTGCTCGGCGCTGACCACCTCGCCGGGACGCTCGGCCAGCGCGATCAGCACTTCCATCATGCGCGGTTCCAGCGCGATGGCCTGGCCGTCGTCGATCAGCGCAAGCCGTTCCGGCTCGACCAGCAAGGGCCCAAGCCGAAACCGCGGGACGGAGCCCAGCTGCGTGACGCGCTCGCTTCGAAGAGACATTCGCTCGGATACCGGTCGCACGGTGGGAGGAGCCTCGACGATCGCCATCAGGCGCGGCCAGGCACGGCACGGCAGGCGCAAAAGTAGCACAGGCGCTGACGCAGGAAATCGATGGTGATCGCCGTTCGTTCGCGTCCGTGCGCGGAAGATGCATGCCCGGTCGTGCGGCATGCCAGGCGCTGCAAGCGGGCTTCACGCAGCGCCATACAGCGGCGTGTGGTGCGCCTCAGGCTGTTTCGCCAGCAGGCCAGCGATTAAGATGCCGCCAGCATCTTGCTGACCAGGAGTCCACGTTGATCATCCATCCCAAAGTGCGCGGCTTCATCTGCACCACCACGCATCCGCTTGGCTGCGAGCGCAATGTGCTCGAGCAGATCGCGGCCACGCGCGCGCGCGGCGTACGCAACGACGGCCCGAAGAAGGTGCTGGTGATCGGCGCATCCAGCGGCTACGGCCTGGCCTCGCGCATCACCGCCGCGTTCGGCTTCGGTGCCGACACGCTCGGCGTGTTCTTCGAAAAACCCGGCAGCCCCAGCAAGGCCGGCACCGCCGGATGGTACAACTCCGCGGCGTTCGACAAGCACGCCAAGGCGGCGGGCCTGTACAGCAAGTCGATCAACGGCGATGCGTTTTCCGATGCCGCACGCGAGAAGGTCATCGAGCTGATCAAGACCGAGATGGGCGGGCAGGTCGACCTGGTGGTGTATTCGCTGGCCTCGCCGGTGCGCAAGCTGCCGGGCACGGGTGAAGTGAAGCGCTCGGCGCTCAAGCCGATCGGCAACACCTACACCGCCACCGCCATCGACACCAACAAGGACACCATCATCCAGGCCTCGATCGAGCCGGCCAGCGCGCAGGAGATCGAAGACACCGTCACCGTGATGGGCGGGCAGGACTGGGAGCTGTGGATCGACGCGCTGGAAGGCGCCGGTGTGCTCGCCGACGGCGCGCGCAGCGTGGCCTTCAGCTATATCGGCACCGAGATCACCTGGCCGATCTACTGGCACGGCGCGCTGGGCAAGGCCAAGGTCGATCTGGACCACACCGCGCAGCGGTTGAACGCGCGCCTGGCCAAGCGCGGCGGCAGCGCCAACGTGGCGGTGCTCAAGTCGGTGGTCACCCAGGCCAGCGCCGCAATCCCGGTGATGCCGCTGTATATCTCCATGGTCTACAAGATCATGAAGGAAAAGGGCCTGCACGAAGGCACCATCGAGCAGCTCGACCGCCTGTTCCGCGAGCGCCTGTACCGCGAAGACGGCCAGCCCGCCGAGGTGGACGCCGAAAACCGCCTGCGCCTGGACGACTGGGAACTGCGCGACGACGTGCAGGACGCCTGCAAGGCGCTGTGGCCGCAGGTCACCACCGAGAACCTGTTCCAGCTCACCGACTACGCCGGCTACAAGCACGAGTTCCTCAAGCTGTTCGGCTTCGAACGCGACGATGTGGATTACGACGCCGATGTGGAGACGGATGTGAAGTTCGACTGCATCGAGCTGGGCTGAGAGCAGGGATTCGGGAATCGGGATTTGGGATTTGGGATTTGCAAGCGCGGTGGGTGACTGCACCGCTGATCTTCGGCGGATCCAAATGCATTGCGAAGGACAATCGGCAATCGATGCCGGTTGCCCTCGCTGTTACGAATCCCCACTCGCCAATCCCAAATCCCCGCCCCCAATGGACAAACTGATCGCCTTTCTGGTGCTGGCCGTTGTAGTCAGCGTGGCCTGTGCCGTGTTGCTGCGCTTCGTCAGGTTGCACTGGTCATTGAAGGCGATCGCCAATCTGTTGATCACCACGGCCGTCGTCTGCGCCGTGGTGATGCGGGACGGCTCTGCACCGCCCTGGAACCACGCCTTGCTGATCACGCTGTTCTTCAGCGTCCCGGCGTCGCTGTGTGTGGTGCTGCTGAGCGCAGGCTTCAAATGGATCACCAACAAACGCCGCAGCCGTGCGCCCGCCTGAAACGCGTGAGCGCAGCGAACAACACCTAGCAAGCACCTGCCCGCTGCCCACGGGCGCATCAGCCCTCAGCGCACCGCGCTCCGTTAGCAACAAGCCTGGACAGAGCGCCGAAAACCAGCGCTCTTAAGCTCTTACGATTCCCCAATCCCGATTCCCGATTCCCAGCGCGTCAGCGCCGCACATCAAACCGCGCATCGCCCACGCAGGCCTGCACATCGGCCACCGACAGCGGATTGAAATCGCCGGGAATCGAGTGCTTCAGGCAGCCGGCCGCCAGGCCGAAGCGCACCGTGTCGTCCAGCGACCAGCCTTCGATCAGGCCGTGCAGCACGCCGGCGGCGAACGCGTCGCCGCCGCCAATGCGGTCGATGATCGGGCTCAGTTCCTCGCTGGGCGCGCGCGCCACCGCGCCACTGCGCGGCACAAGCAGTGCGCCCAGGCTGTGGTGGTCCACGTTGTGCGCCACGCGCTGCGTGCAGGCCATCAGCTGCAGCTGCGGGAATGCGGCAAAGGCCTGCTGCCCCGCCGCTTCCACACGCGCTTCCAGCGTCTCCTGCGGGAACTCGCCGCCCAGCACCACGCCGATGTCGCGGTAGTCGGCAAACACCACGTCCGCACAGGCGAACAGCTGGTGCAGGATGCCGCGCGCATCGCCCTGCCAGCGTTGCCATAGCTTGGGCCGGTAATTGCCGTCGAATGAGACCTTGACCCCGGCCGCACGCGCCGCGCGTGCCGCCGCCAGCGTGGCCTGCGCCACGTCCGCACCCAGTGCCGGGCTGACCCCGGACAGATGCAGCCACTGCACCCCGTCCAGCAGGGCCGGCCAGTCGTAGGCGTCGGCCGGGGCCAGCGCAAACGCCGAGTCGGCGCGGTCGTAGACCACTTCGCTGGGGCGGTGGATCGCGCCGGTGGTCAGGAAGTACAGTCCCATGCGCCCATCCACCCGCCGCACATGCCGCGTATCCACGTCATGGCGGCGCAACTCGCCCAGCACCGCCGCACCCAGCGGGTTGTCCGCCACCGTGCTGACCATGGCCACGTCATGGCCGAAATGCGCCAGCGACACGCCGACATTGGCCTCGGCCCCGCCGCAATGCACGTCCAGCCGCAGTTGCTGCAGCAGCAGCTCGTGACCAGGCGCCCCCAGGCGCAGCAACAACTCTCCAAAGCACAGGATACGGGCACGACTCATGCGGCAATTACCTCGGCTGTGTGGTGCGTCACGGTGTGGGGGAACCGTCGCGCGTCAGGATGACCATCGGTGTCATTCTAGCCGGCGCCAAACGCGCCGGGCGAGGCCCATGATGCGACGCGCAGTGACCGCTTGCACCCCTTTTGGGCAAATTTGGTGACGTTTTCTGCTGCGCTGCAAGATGTTACGGGAGGATTCAGCTGGTAACGTCGTTTTGACCAGCGGTGTCATTGCCGCTCACAACCAGACTTTCATGTTGTTCATGGACCCTTGGGAGGGGAGGACATGCAATTTCGGACCACCAGCCGGAAGACACCGGTTACCTTGCTGGCGTTGTCGATCGGCCTTGCGCTGAGCGGCCACCTGGCAGCACAAGAAACCACCCAAGCGCCCGCAGAACCGGCCGTCGACCTGGACACCGTCACGGTGACGGGCTATCGCGCCTCGGTGGAAAAGGCCCTGGACATCAAGCGCGGCGAAGCCGGCGTGGTCGATGCGATTGTCGCCGAGGACATCGGCAAGTTCCCCGACCTCAACCTGGCCGAGTCGCTGCAGCGCATCCCCGGCGTGGTGATCACCCGTGAGGCCGGCGAGGGCCGCGCCATCTCGGTGCGTGGCCTGGGCCCGGAGTTCACCCGGGTGCGCATCAACGGCATGGAAGCGCTCACCACTGTGGGCGCCGGCGACCAGAGCGGCGGCACCAACCGCGGCCGCGGCTTCGACTTCAACGTGTTCGCCTCTGACCTGTTCTCGCAGCTGATCGCGCGCAAGACCGCCTCGGCCGATGTGGAAGAAGGCTCGCTCGGCGCCACCGTCGACCTGCGCACCGCGCGCCCGTTCGACTACAACGGCTTCACCTTCGCCGCCAGCGGCCAGGCCGCCTACAACGCCATGGCCGAGAAGGCCAACCCGCGCGTGGCCGCGCTGATCGCCAACACCTGGGCCGACAACACCTTCGGTGCCCTGCTGTCGGTGGCCTACACCGAGCGCGAAGTGCTGGAAGAAGGCGCCAACACCGGCCGCTGGGCCAACGGCCCCAGCAACGGCAACTTCAGTCCCGCCTCGCCGTACGCCGCGGCGCGCTCGGCCGATGTCTACCACCCGCGCTTCCCGCGCTACACCCAGCAGATCCACGACCAGGAACGCCTGGGCGTCACCGGCTCGCTGCAGTGGAAGCCCACCGACCGCACCACGCTGTCGCTGGACGCGCTGTATTCCAAGATCGACGCCAAGCGCGACGAGCACTACATCGAAGCGATCTCCTTCAGCCGCAACCGCGACGGGCTCACCCCGCGCCGGCCGGTGCGCGACGGCAAGCCGGGCACCATCGTGCGCAACGGCGAGATCCGCAACAACGCGCTGGTCTATGGCGAGTTCGACAATGTCGACATCCGCTCGGAAAACCGCCACGACGAGTGGAACACCAAGTTCACCCAGGTCAGCCTGGACCTGGAGCACCGCTTCAACGACGACTTCAGCATCAATGCCCGGGTCGGCACCTCGCGCTCTGCGCACGAGAACCCGGTGCAGACCACCATCATCATGGACAAGTACGACGTCGACGGGTACAGCTACGACTACCGTGGCAACAGCCGCGCGCCGGTGCTGAACTACGGCATCGACCCGACCAACCCCGCCGGTTGGGAACTGGCCGAAATCCGCCTGCGTCCGCAGTCGGTGGACAACGACTTCGACACCGGCCAGATCGACTTCAACTGGAACATCAGCCCCGGCTTCCGCCTCAAGGGCGGCGTGCTGGCCAAGAACTACAGCTTCAGCACCGTCGAGCTGCGCCGCGCCAACGAACTGTCCGTGCCCACCTTTGCCAACGGTAGCACCATCGTGCCGGCCGACCTGACCGAACAGGCCGGGCTCAAGGGCATCAACGGCAGCCCGTCCAGCTGGGTGGTGCCCAACCTGGATGCGGTGGCCGACCTGTTCGGCATCTACAGCAACAGCGGCACCTTCGCCGTGGCGCCGCGCGTGAATAACAGCCGCAGCGTCGAGGAAAAGGACCGCGGCGTGTGGTTGATGGGCGAGTTCTCCACCGACCTGGGCTCCATCCCGCTGTCGGGTAACTTCGGCGTGCGCTATGTGCGCACCGAGCAGGAGTCCACCGGCTATGCGCTGATCAACAACGCACCGGCGCTGACCACCGTGGGCCGCAAGTACAACAACACGCTGCCCTCGTTCAACCTGGTCGCCGAACTGGCACCGGACCTGCTGCTGCGCCTGGGCGCGGCCAAGGTCATGAGCCGCCCCGGCCTGGGCAGCCTCACCCCCGGCGTGACCGTGGCGGTGGCCGGTGGTGCGCGCACCGTGGCCGGCGGCAACCCGGACCTGGACCCGATCGAAGCCACCAACGTCGACCTCGGCCTGGAGTGGTACTTCAACGAAGGCGCCATGCTCGGTGTCGGCCTGTTCTACAAGGACATCGAGAGCTTCATCCAGACCGCGCGCGAAGTGCGTCCGTACTCCAGCAGCGGCCTGCCGGCCTCGTTGCTGGAGGGCACCGGCGCCACCGTCAACGACGACTTCGCTTTCAGCATCCCGCTCAATACCCCGGGCGGCGAATTGAAGGGCGTGGAAGCCAACTACACCCAGCCCTTCACCTTCCTGCCGGGCAAGTGGGCCAACCTGGGCGTGCAGCTCAACTACACCTGGGTCGATTCGCAGATCCAGTACCTGGCCAGCAGTGGCGCACCGGTGATGAAGAACGACCTGCTCGGGCTGTCGCGCTCGTCGTGGAATGCCACGCTGTTCTACGAAGGCGACTCCTTCGCCGGGCGCGTGTCGGCCACCAACCGCGACGACTACCTCACCCAGGCACCGGGTGCGGAAACCGGCTTCAACGTCGACGGCGTGCACGGCATGACCGGCACCACCATCCTCGATGCCTCGCTGCGCTACAAGATCAGCAAGCAGCTGGAGCTGAGCCTGGAAGGCATCAACCTCACCAACGAAGCCTCTGACGAATGGGTGTCCTCGCCGCGCACCGGCCAACTGCCGCTGCAGTACGCCGAAACCGGCCGCCAGTACCTGCTGGGCCTGCGCTACAAGTTCTGACCCGCTGTCTGCCCGCTGCGCACATGCGCAGCGGGCCCCGATCCGACGCCTGATCGCTGCGCATGCGTTGCCGTTGCTGCACGCATGCAACGCGGTGGGCGTGATGTTGGAAGCGTCAGGCACCACGCAGCGGACAGTCGCCTGACGACTGCGCAGCGGTGCTGTCGGTCGCTCATGTCGACGCCGGTGGCCCGTGGGGAGGCTGAGCGCGTCATTGCAGCCAGTGCCATTGGAGTGAGTGCATCATGCAAGCCCGTTTGCGTCGTCCCGCCGCCGAGGCAGGCGTCCGCCTGTCCGCCGCACGTCTGTCGGTGGCCATCGTCCTGGCCTTGCACGGTGTGAGCGCTGCCGCGCAAACCGTCGGCCCGCCGGCCACGCCCACCGATGCGGTCGACCTGGACCGCGTGCAGGTCAAGGCCACCTACCGCGAAAGCCTGCAGCAATCGCTGGATGCCAAGCGCTACAGCGTGGAGCAGGTGGATGCCATCTATGCGGAAGACATCGGCAAGTTTCCCGATCTGAACCTGGCCGAATCGATGCAGCGCATCGCCGGTGTCTCCATCGACCGCGAGGGCGGCGAGGGCAAGCAGATCTCCGTGCGCGGCCTGGGTTCGGACTTCACCCGCGTGCGCATCAACGGGCTGGAAGCCCTGGCCACCGCCGGCAGCGGCAGCGATGGCGTCAACCGCAGCCGCGGTTTCGACTTCAATACCTTTGCCTCCGAACTCTTCAGCCGCGTCACCATCAGCAAGACCCAGTCGGCGCAGATGGACGAAGGCTCATTGGGTGCCACGGTCGATCTGCGCGGCTCGCGCCCGTTCGACTTCGACGGCTTCGAAGCGGCCGCGTCCACGCAATACGGCTACAACGACCTCTCGCGCGAAAAGGATCCGCGCTTTTCCGGCCTGATCAGCAACATCTGGGCCGATGGCCGCGTCGGCGCGCTGATGTCGGTGTCCTACAGCGAGCGCCATCTGCGCGAAGAGGGCTACAACCCGGTGCGCTGGGAGCACGGCAACTACCGCAACTCCAACCAGAGCACCGCCACCAACAACGGCACCTATGGCTTCTGTTCGCCGGTGGGCTACAACCCGCAGACCCCGCGCAACCCGCTGGCCAACGAAACCCCTGCCGGGGTCGGCTCGCAGGCCAACCAGGACCGCAACAACGGCTGGGGCAGCTACGGCATCAGCGCCACCAACTGCGGCACCGGCATCGCGCGCCCGGCCAACACGCCGGAGAACATCCAGGCCTACGAAACCGCCACCAACGCCTGGATTCCGCGCTACCCGCGCTACATCCGCACCGACCACGAGATCAAGCGCCTGGGCGTCACCGGCGCGCTGCAGTTCAAGGTCAGCGACGACACCCTGCTGAACTTCGACATGCTGTATTCCAAGCTGGACAAGGACCAGCGCGAAGACTCGGTCGGTGCCAACCTGCACCGCACCGCCAACTTCGGTGGCAAGACCCAGATCGCCGTGCGCGAGGCGCAGGTGGACGACCAGAATCGCCTCACCTACGGCGTGTTCGACAACGTCGACTTCCGCACCGAATCCAGCAACATCGAAGAATCCACCGAGTTCAAGCAGTTCAGCCTCGACCTGCAGCACCGCTTCAACGACCAGGTGCGCGTCAACACGTTGGTCGGCCACTCGACCTCGGACTACGAACGCCCCGAGTTTTCGATGGTGAGTTTCGACAACACCAACCTGGACGGCTTCGTGCTGGACCGGCGCGGCGGCGGCGACTACCCCAGCATGAGTTTCCCCTTCGATGCGGGCAACCCGAATAACTGGCAGTGGCTTGGCTATGGCGCAGTGCCGGTCAACAGCAACGGCACCGCGCGCGGCACCAACATCAGCGAGGTGCGGCTCAACCCGCAGTCGGTGGGCAACACCTTCGATACCGCCAAGGTGGATCTGGAATTCAACATCAGCCCCACCTTCACCTTCCGCACCGGGCTGGCCTACAAGAACTACGACATGGACACGTCGGAGTCGCGCAACATCTCCTACGGGCGATTGGCGCAGGCATTGCCGGCCGGTGTGGGAGTGGGTGACCTGAGCACCAACCTGGACGGCTTCGGCCGCAGCTTGAACGGCAGCTTCCCCACCACCTGGGTGATTCCGGATTTCCAGAAGGTCGCCGACCTGCTCAACATCAATTGCGATTGCGACACCGGCGTGCCCGGCGGCGACTACCGCCTGGCCGATGTCGGCCACTTCGGCTCGTCCAACAACAATTTCGCCGTCAACGAAAAGAGCCTGGGCACCTACCTGCAGCTGGACTTCAACACCGACCTGTGGGGCCGCGCGCTGCGCGGCAACCTGGGCGTGCGCTATGTGCAGACGCAGATCGCCGCCAGCGGCTATGCCCCGTGCACAGCCACCGCAGCCGGCGCGATTTCGCCCAACTGCCAGTCGTTCTTCGGCGTGGCCAGCGCCACTGCCGCGGCCGGTGAGCGCCTGCTGGTGCCCACCACCGTCAACCACAACTACCGCGACATCCTGCCCTCGTTGAACCTGTCCTGGGATGTCAGCGACGAGGTGGTGCTGCGCTTCGGCGCGGCCAAGACCATGGCGCGCCCCACGCTGGCGTACCTGTCGCCCAGCGTCAGCGGCGGCCCCACCCAGTATTTCGACGACGGGCGCTTTTTCTCGATCAACCTGGGCAACCCCAAGCTCGACCCGTTCCGCTCCACCAACTACGACCTCAGCGCCGAGTGGTACTTCCGCGAGGGCTCGCTGCTGTCGGCGGCGGTGTTCTACAAGGACATCGACAGCTACGTGCAGCGCACCCGCGTGCTCAGCACCTGGGAAGCGATGGGCTACTCGCTGGATCTGCTGCCCGCAGGCTTTACCCCGGACACCATCTTCAACGTGCAGAGCTACTTCAACACGCCCGGCGGCCCGCTCAAGGGCTTCGAGCTGACCTACCAGCAGGCGTTCGACTTTTTGCCCGGCTTCTGGCGCAACTTCGGCGTGCAGCTCAACTACACCCAGGTCGATTCCAAGATCAATTACCTGTTCAGTACCGCCGGCAGCAGCAATACCAGCATCACCACCACCGCCACCGAGCGCGACCTGCTCAACCTCTCGCCGCAGTCCTACAACGCCACCGTCTATTACGACGACGGCCGCTTCAGTGCGCGCGTGTCCACGAGTTATCGCGATGGCTACATCAACAACATCCTCGCCCAGGAAGACGTCTACGACCTGGATGGCAAGCGCCTGGTCACGGCCGACGTGACCGGCAAATACAGCGTGGAAAACGTGGATTTCAACATGTCCTACAAGCTCAACGACCAGCTATCGCTGACCTTCGAGGCCATCAACCTGCTCGACACCCCCGACCGCCGCTACGTCGATTCCACGCTGGAACTGCCCGACAAGTACACCGTCACCGGGCGCCAGTACTACATCGGCGCGCGCTACAAGTTCTGACCAGGAGAGCGACATGCAACCGCATCGCAGAACCGTCTTACGTCAGTTGGCCGCCACCGCGTTGGTGGCCGTGGCAGGCCTGTGCAGCAACGCCGCCCTCGCTGCCGACCCGGTCTACACCGTCGCCAAGCAGGGCAGCGCCGGCTACCGCACCGTGCAGGCCGCCATCGATGCCGCCGTGCAGGGCGGCAAGCGCGCGCAGATCAACATCGGCGCCGGCACCTACCAGGAACTGATCGTGGTGCCGTCCAACGCACCGGCGCTCAAGCTCACCGGTGCCGGCGCCACCCAGACCATCATCACCTACGACAACTACGCCTCACGCATCAATCCGGCCACCGGCACCGAGTACGGCACCTCCGGCTCGTCCAGCGTCATCATTGCCGGCAACGACTTCACTGCCGAGCAACTGAGCTTCGGCAATCACGCCGGCCCGGTCGGGCAGGCGGTGGCGGTGCGCGTGGATGGCGACCGCGCCGCGTTCCGCAATGTGCGTTTCCTCGGCTACCAGGACACGCTGTACCTGCGCGGCGCCAAGCTGTCGTACTTCCTCGACTGCTATGTCGAAGGCACCGTTGACTTCGTGTTCGGCGCCGGCACCGCGCTGTTCGAGAACGTGCAACTGCACTCCCTGGGCGACGGCTATCTCACCGCCGCCTCCACCCCGCAGGAGAGCGCACGCGGCTTCGTGTTCCGCAATGCGCGCGTCACCGCTGCCAGCGGCGTGTCGCGCGTGTTCCTGGGCCGGCCGTGGCGCCCGTATGCCAGCGTCAGCTTCATCGGCAGCCAGCTCGGCGCGCACATCCTGCCCGAGGGCTGGAACAACTGGGGCAACGCCGCCAACGAGGCCACCGCCCGCTACAGCGAGTACCAGAGCAGCGGCGCCGGCGCCAACCCGTCGCGCCGCGTGAAGTGGTCGCGCCAGCTCACCGCTGCGCAGGCCGCCGCGCTGGACCGCAACACCATCCTCGGCACCTGGAGGCCGTTCTGATGCGCAAGCTCACCACCTTCGCCCTCGCCACTGCGCTGCTGCTGGCACCGCTGTCCGCACTGGCCGACAAGATCGCCGACAACATGTTGCTGCTGCAGACCGCCTCCGGCGGCTGGTCCAAGCAATACAAGGGCGTTGCCGTCGACTACAACCGCACCTTCACCGCTGCGGAAATCGCCGAGCTGCAGCAACCCGGGCGCAAGGACGACGCCACCATCGACAACAAGGCCACCACCTACGAGATCGGCTATCTCTCCACGCTCTACAAGACCGAGAAGAACGCCAAGTACGTGGCCGCCGCCAAGCGCGGCGTGGACTATCTGCTCACCGCGCAATACGCCAACGGCGGCTGGCCGCAGTTCTACCCGGACCTGTCGTCCTACCATCACCAGATCACCTACAACGACGATGCGATGGTGCGCGTGCTCAACCTGCTGCAGGACATCAGCGAGGGCAAGGGCGACACCGGCGCGCTGCTGCGTGCCAGCCACGGCGCACGCGCGCGCCAGGCGGTGACCAAGGGGCTGGAATGCGTGCTCGCCACCCAGGTCAAGATCGGCGGCACGCTCACCATCTGGGGGGCGCAGTACGACGAGGTCACGCTCAAGCCGGCCAAGGCACGCGCGTATGAGCTGGCGTCGCTGGCCTCCAGCGAGTCGGTCAGCATCGTGCGCTTTCTGATGCGCCAGCCCACCCCGTCCGCACAGATCAAAAGCGCGGTCGAGGCCGCTGCACGCTGGTTCGACACCCACCGCATGCGCGACCTGGCCACCAAGAAGATCGACGACCCCACTCAGGAAACCGGCCAGGACGTGATCCTCATCGCGCAACCGGGTGCGTCACTATGGGCACGCTTCTACGACCTGCAGAATCAACGCCCGCTCTACGCCAACCGCGACGGCAAGGCCTTGACCGAGTACATGCAGGTGCCCAACGAGCGCCGCGTCGGTTATGCCTGGCACGGCACCTGGCCGGACAAGCTGTTGAAGGACGACATTCCCAAGTGGCGTACCGCCAACGGTCTGTAAGTGCGTCGTCGCCACCGCGTGCAAGCGCGCGGTGGCTGTTTTACGTTTTGGAATTGACGAGGTGAGCGTGTCGAAGTTCTTGTTGGGAATGCTGTGCCTGATCGCGCTGCCGCTGAGCGCGGCCACCACCACCGCGCCGGAGCTGTTGTTCCGGGTGTCGGCCGACCGCGACCTGCAGGCCGATGTGGCCCGCGGCGACGGCGTGCCCAACTTCCGCGACAAGATCACGCTGGTGCCCACCGGCAAACGCGGCAACGCCATCGAATGGGCCGACGACGGCGTGCTGTCGTGGAACGCACCCGGCAACCTCTACACCCAGCGCGGCACGCTCGGCTTCTTCTGGCGCTCGCGTTATCCCGTGGGCGAAGCGCCGTTCGTGATCTTCCGCGTCGGCTACGCCGACCACACCAGCTGGGACATGGCCTGGCTGCGCATCGACTGGAACGGCCACGGCTTCGATGCCTTCGTCACCGACGCCAACCTCGCGCGCACCCGTGTCTCCTTCAAGCTCGACAAAGCCCCGGCTGCCAGCGACTGGACCCATATCGCGTTTGCCTGGGACGAAACCCGCGGCGTGCGCCTGTATGTCGATGGCAAGGAAGCCGCCCGCGTGGACTGCGGTGCGCCTTGCGCCAACGGCGGCGCACTCGACTTCGACGCCGCACTGGACCAGTTCGGCCTGGCGGGCCGCGTGATGTCGCCGCACCAGGTGCAGAGCCGCTACAACTTCCTGCGTGGCAGCGACTTCGACGAGATCCGCATCTACGACCGCATGCTCGACGCCAGCGCCGCCGCCGCGCTGGCACGCCTGCAAGAGCCCGCCACCGCTGAAGCACCCACCGGCAACGCGCAACACGCTGCCTTCCTGCACCGTTACGGCTGGGACAACGGCCACGCACCACCACTGTTGGACGCACCGGTCACCCGCATCCGCAAGGTGGAGTTCGCCGATGCCCGCGACCTCAAGCAATGGATGTGGAAGGCCACCGACGGCATCGCCGAAACCACCTGGCCCGGCGTCTACAACCGCTCGCGCCTGCCCGGGCGCGACGACTACTTCCAGCTGCCGGACTGGAACACCTATGTCGAAGGCGGCAAGGCGCTCGACCTCACCCTGCCGGACGAGCCGGTCAACCGCATCGAGCTGCGCGGCGCCGCCTACGGCCAGGCCACTTACGCCGCGCCCAACGCACAGGCGCAGCCACTGTTCGCACGCAGCCAGGGCGTGGTGCGCAGCGTGGACCAGTTCTCCGAGCGCCGCGGCGGCACGCTGCGCTTTGCCAACACCGCGCAGGAAACCCCCATCCAGGAAATCTGGGCCTACAACGTGCAGCCGGGCGAGGTGCCCAAAGGCAGCGCGCAACTCAGCTACACCGTGCGCAGCGACATCCAGCCCGACTACGACAACCTCGCCCCCTTGCGCGATGTCATCGCCGGCCGCTACCCGCCCGGCGAGCGCCAGACCGTGATCGCGCTGCCCACCAAGGCACCGGCGCGCAAGCGCCCCAGCGACAAGGCCGCAGCAGGCGCGCAGCAACCCATCGTGCACATCCTGGTGCCATCCAGCCTGGGCGACCCGCCGCCGGATCAGGCGCTGATGCGCAGCTGGTCCTACGGCTGGGAGAACATGCACGACGGCCTGGACGGCATCGCCATCACCCTGCCGGCGCTCAACCTGCCGGCCACCCACAACGGCAGCATCCCGCTCAACATCCGCATCAAGGACCCCATCTGGCCCGCGCGCGACATGATCGATGTCTCGGTCGCGGTCACTCCCGGCCAGGCCCGCACGCTGTGGCTGGACCTGCGCGACCGCATCCTCAGCAACGACAGCCTGATGCTCAGCATCGCCGCCGCCGCGCCCGGCTTCAACGCCAACGCACTCGACGGCACCCAGCTGCAGCTGGTGTTCAAGCCGCGCGCCGAGGCCATCAAAGAGCACGTCGCCGACCGCTTCAACCAGGTCAAGGACAACTGGGGCTTTCTGGTGGAAGAGCACACCACCTCCAAGCGCCAGCTGCTCTACAAGCGCCTGGACGCGGACATCACCGACCTGCTGCGCGTCGACCCGGACCACGCCCTCGGCCGCCAGTACTGGAACGACATCAGCTACGCCAACCAGGGCGCGTTGCCTGTCGAACTGCCCAGCGTGCCCAAGGGCGTGCCCGCCTGGGCGTTCTGGCAGCTGCAAGACCTCAGCGCCACCCGCCGCTATATCCGCTGGTGGATCGAGCAGCGCCAGGTGGCCTACGGCGATTTCGGCGGCGGCATCTCCGACGATTCGGACCTGGTGCAGCAATGGCCCGGCGTCGCGCTGATGGGCGTGGACCCGGACATGCTCAACGCCTCCATGCTCGCGCTGTCCGATGCCAACTACCGCAACGGCATGTTCACCAACGGCCTGTCCACCATCGAAACCGACGAGCTGCATTCCTACGAGGAGGGCATCAACCTCAACAGCGCCCTGCTGTACCTCAACTGGGGCGACCCGCGCACCGTCGAGCGCCTAATGCAGACGGTCAAGGCCTTCGACACCATCATCCAGGTCAACCCGCAAGGCCACCTGCTGTTCGCCAGCAACTGGTTCGGCGGCCGCAAGGTCTACCGCGAGCCCAACTGGCAATGGCAAAAACCGTACTCCTTCCCCATCGTGCACCCGGCCATCCTGCTGGGCGGCTATAACGCCGACCCCAACAGCCGCCGCATCGTCACCGGGTTAGCGGATGGCTACCTCGCCCACGCCTACACCAACGCCAAGGGCAACTGGGCGCTGCCCAACGAGATCAACTGGCAAACCGGCAAAACCCGCGGCGGCGAACTGTTCGAAGGCAGCGGCGGCGCCGACACCTTGCACACCTTCTGGGCCGCCTACCGCTTCACCGGCGAGCAGCGCTATCTCAAGCCCATCGACTACCGCGTCGCCAACAGCGGCCCCAACGGCCTGTCGCTGCTCAACGAAAACTTCCTCGATGTCATGGGCAAGCGCAGCGACTGGAGCGCCAAGCTCATCGATGCCGCAAATAAAGACGATGGCAGCGCCCCGGACTTCCCGCACCACGTGGCCTGGGAGCAGACCGGCAATCTCGATTATCTCGCTTCCATCTACCGCAGCGAGGCAAGAGAGAAACTGCAGAACTTCTACATGAACACCGAAGGCCACTGGTGGAGCGACCGCGTGGAATCCCCCACGGTCAACCTGCAACGCGCACGCCTAGGCGGTGTGGCGCTCAAGCGCAATCAAACCTACCCCGGCCATACCGTGAGCTGGCGCTTCGCCGATCCAGAGGCCGCCACCCAAGTGGCCATCGCCATCCCCGCACCCCAGCAAGACCGCTTCACCGTCATCGCCTACAACACCTCCAGTAAACCTCAGCGCGCCAGCATGACCGGCTGGAACGTCGCCCCAGGCCAATGGCGCATCACCCAGGGCGTGAGCAAAGGCAACGACGGCAA
Organism: Xanthomonas sp. NCPPB 2864; assembly: GCF_056675615.1. NCBI lineage: Bacteria > Pseudomonadati > Pseudomonadota > Gammaproteobacteria > Lysobacterales > Lysobacteraceae > Xanthomonas > Xanthomonas sp. NCPPB 2864. Next base: position 40,128 of record NZ_JBWWVS010000014.1, on the reverse strand, counting down.
GCTCGACAGCAACGCCAAGACGCAAGAGCTCGCTTTCGAAAAAAGCGCGGCCATCGACATCGACTTCCCCGCAGGCCGCACCACCGTCCTGCAGCTCGAACGCATTGCAGCCACCACCCCGGTCGAACTGCGCCCGGACCTGGGTATTGGTCATGGCGATGTGCGCGTGACCGCAGACGGCATTGAGGTGACCGTGCACAGCCTCGGCCATGCCGATGCACCGGCGGGGTTTGTGGTGCTGGAGGATGGGCGCGGGAAGGAACTGGCAAGAGCTCCGTTCCCGGCACTCGCGGCACCACGCGATCTGCAGCCAATCACCACGCAGGTACGCCTGCCGCTAACCAACGCCGCAAGCGCAAAAGCCGCGCAACTGCGCGTCATCACCGATAACAACGTCGCAGAGATTACCGACCTCAACAATAAACTGCCGCTGCCAATCCCAACCACCGCGACAACGACAAAAAGCAGCCCATAACCAAACGCACCGATCCCTTCTCCCGCACGCGGGAGAAGGTGCCCGAAGGGCGGATGAGGGCAAAGCCGATAAAACCAACAATCAATCGCCAAAGCGCATTGACGCAACCCAAAAACTCGGCGAGGATCGAGGCACGCAGGACTTAATGCAGCCGCAAAGCCACACATTTCTTCAGGGGGAAGAAACAATGTTGAGCAAGGCATGGAGCATCGTGGCACTGACTGTGGCCGCACTGGGATTGTTTACCGCATCTGCGCAGGCGCGCGTCAGGGCCGCCGGCACGCACCACACCACCAGTCACGGCGGTCACTACAGCGCAGGCCACGGCGCCTCGCACAAGGGTGGCAGCTACCGCAGCACCAGTACCAATAACCATTATCGGCGTCACAAGTCCTAGCAGGTCTCGAGCCAACGCCACTCGGAAGTGCAGCGTATGCAAGAACTAGGACGCAAAGAATGCGCTATCAAAAACTCCTGAAGCTGCTGGCTGGCCTCGCTGGTGACATGCTTGCTGCGGCAGGCGCATTGGCGATGGCGCTGTTTGCAGCAGGCCAGATACGTGCAGTTCCTATTGGCTACCATCTTGCTAGATTGAGGGCGCATTAAATGATTTGCTTGATTGGATCGGCCTCAACGTCGTGCAAGCCGCCGTGCATTTCAGTAGTGTCTGGTTTCCAGGTAGGCTGATAAATGACATCTGGTTAGGACGCTTAGATTAATTCAGTGCGAAAACTAGCAAGAGAGCAAGGGCTAGAGGATTAATTAACTGCTTCCCTATTCGCTGTGTCGCTTAAGTGCTAATGCTTGCAAGAAATTTTGAAGGCATACAGAAACACCTTCTGGAGAATCAAAGGATTTTTTCATGGCTCCTCATGTAAATGCAATGATTGCGTCAGTGGATCTAATATGCCCTCCCATCGCTAATAGTAGCGTCTCACAAATATCAAAGAATAAAAATGTAGTAAAAATCCTTAGGTTGAGCGATTTCTACATGATCGGCGGGCGGGCAAAAGCTATTTTTTCTGATGTACATGCGGATGATGAGGGCAGAATCCACTTTGAAATACAAGTTCAAGGCGGTGCAAGCGATAAAGGATTTATTGATACTGGTTTGCTTCCCCCAGTCGCGAATATTAATGAAGAAGTAGAGATCACGATAGGGGTCTCAGACATTTCGATCAGTTTCTACAAAGAAGAAAAGTCCGGAACTAGAACCGTCGTTGCAAGCTTCCATCCGGAGGATTTACTTTGGCGTCGGGGCCGCGCAGAAGAATTCATTGGCGGGTTAGAAAAATATCTTGAATTAGCCAGTTATGACCTTTTATATGTAGGAAAGGCAACCGGAACGGATAGCTTCGATAGGTTATTAAAAAAAGGACACGACGCAAGGCAGAAGATTGTTTCCGACGAGCCCCAGCGTTATCCAGGCGCGCACGTCAGTGATGAAATTTACCTTTTCTTATTTAAGGTAGAGCCCCTAATAATAAAAAGTTGGCGGCCCGAAGACGTGATTGAGGACAAGGATGTAATGATGTCCTATAGCAATTCGCGGCTGGTGTCTGACGCTGAGAAAGCTTTTGTCAGCCTCCTTAAGCCGAAGTACAACAATGAGCTCTATAGAAATTATCCGAAGGGGAAAGACGGGATTTACAATGAAGGCTATACTGGTTATTCGTATTCATTATCTGATGGCTTGGTATTTCGGACTAATTTTGGTTCAATGAAGGGAGCCCGCGAGCGCGGAACCACAATGTCAAATGACGCTGACTTTATTTCAATAAAAGGAGAGTCGGTGAAATTGCATATCGCAGGCGTTGATTATGAATTGGACGCATAATGCGCAGAGGATGGCACTCCGGTATCCGGACCGCTCGACGCATAGATCCTGAATTCGTAATGGCAACGTCCCCTATATAAGTAAGTTTTTGGCGATTTTTCATTAGCTATCATGAAATGGCTGGATATTAACTGAAGTTGCTAATAAAAAACTTATTTGCGTATCCTTATAAAAACTATTTTTCTTGGGGGATTAATGGGTTTTTTTACCGAAGATGAGCTCGCCTCACTAGCTATCGTTAAGATGAACTTCCAAGTTGTAGGCGATGAAGATTTTACTTCACGAGATCGTATGCCTGAGGTTGAGCACGCTGAATTCTTTCTTGCTAGAATTTTGGCTGTTGATATAGCTCCAGTTTTCACGTTCGAAGATGAAAGTACGACAAAGGCAACGCTTGAAGAGATGGCTTCACGATCCAAGCAATTTGCAACGGGCGCAACAGCGCTAGCGAAAGATTTTCATCGTCTTCATCGAGGCGGACAAACAGGCAAGGGCGCCTTTTTCTGCTTTGAGCTAGCCAGTGGGCGTGCTTCAACAAAGCTTTACGCAATGCTCAAGTATGACTACAGCGAGGTCTTGGCGCCTTCGGTGAGGCGGGCTGGTTCTCAAGATACGAGACAGCTGCGCCGTATTGTGGAGGCATTCGTTAAAGACAAGCGAGCGCTTCAAAAATCAGCAATTTTCAGAGTCGTTAATGATCAGGCGGAAGTTTTAGTTGCTGCTAAAGATCGCGCTGCGAGATCACCTAACATAACAGGATTTTATTCCAATTTTCTTGGTGTCAAGCGTGAGCGTGATGATGTAGAGCTAAACAAAGCCGTATCCGATGCTGTTCTGGATCTTCTGAAGGCAGCTCCGGATAACACTTGGCCTGAAGGACGGGCAGTTGCGAGATCGACGGTTGTGGAAATACTTAGGCGCTCGGTTGAAATCAACGATGATACGATTATCAATGCAGTGTTCGTTGCTGCAGGGCGGCCTGACGATGAAGAGATTGCTGAAGATCTGAAAAACCTAACCATGGGGGTGCTGCGTAAGAAGAAGATTGCAGGCCTCGAATTCCCGCCTAATTTAGAGGTATTGAAAGCAGCAGCAAAGCGTAAGATTCGTACTAAAGAAAAGATTAGCATCGAGTATCCGGAATCGTTGCAGGACGTACGTGTTACGACTGTCCGCAGGAGCGATGGTTCCGCAACCATAACTATCATTACTGATAAAATTGAGAGTGAAGAAGTTGTCCCCGAGACCATTAGCGCACTTCGTCGATCAACTGACGGTTAGGCCAGGAATTAGCTTGTCAGAAAGTGCCGAAGCGTCCGTTACGATTAATGGAGCAAGTGCTGCCGATGCGGTAACGCTTGCTGCTTTGCTTACATCGCTGAATTGGGACGTAAAAGTTGTAGATGATGCGGAATACGATGTGCCATTACATGCACTTCATGCCGGTTTAGAGCCGTATGCGATCACCTTTCAGAAGCCTTTATTTAATGATGGTATAGGCTTCGTAACTACGAAGGCATTCCACGATTGGCTTTTGATAAACCCAAAGGCTGAAGGCGTAGTGCGTGTCGCTAGTTCAACCGTATGTTTTTGTACAATGGGTTTTGTCGTATGTTCTTGGGATGAAGTAGGCCCAAGTAAAGTGAGAGAGGGGGTCAAGTCACCTAGAGATTTAGTAAGGTCAATTGGTACTGTTAATCCACTGCCACAAGATATACGTCCTTTTCTGTTAACCGACAGCAAAAATTTGCCCTGGGGAGACTTGGCTTTTGATGCTTGGATGTCGGCGGCTTGTCGAGCTACGTCTTACTCGGTGGCAGCAGAGGTCGAAGTTTCTAAAGTTACTTTTACTGGCCCGCCAAGACTAGATCTAGATCTAAATGAAGGTCGATTTCTAGATGATCTTGGAAGCGTTGGTTTTCTTGCTCTACAGGCTGCGGCGCTTTGGATCTACGAGCTTGATCGAGAGTCAGAAGTCCGGCATAGAATTTTTACGCACGAATTTGCTAGGATAGCTGAACGAGGACGTGGCCTAGGTAAAGCACTAGCAGAATCATGTGCTCTTGCTTTAGATGGAGCAAAAATTACATACCAATATGGACTTCACGAGCAAAGCAAAGACGCCATAAAGGGTCTTGGGGAGCTCCGTAAATCGGTTGTAGAGGATACTGCTAAAACGACCGAGGCCGCTCGCCAGCTTGCATTAAGCGCAGCTGGAGCTCTATTTTATAGTCTAGGCCTCATAGCTGGAAAAATAACAACATCTATTTCACCATTGCTTCTCGATGCAATGGGAATTCTCGGAATCCTATATTTGGGTTCAATTATCGGAATAAATTTTCGATTTTTATCGCAGCAAAGGGTGCTCAGAGATACCTGGCGTGGAAAGCTATATCGATATCTAACTGAGCCTGAATATAATGATTTAGTTGGTGTTCCGGTAAGGTCTGCAGAGTTATCTTTATGCGTCGCGCTTTTTGCTTCATCATTTCTTGGGCTGGTGATGTTTATTTGCGTAATTCTTAACAATCATTATAACTTTTTTTTCAAACAATGAGGCCGTATGGGCTGCCACTGATTTAATAGAAATATTGGTTGGGAATCACACATCATCATCTCAAACTCGGCTCGCAAATTGTTAGCCCGGAAAAATGTTCAGGCGCTGCCGATTGTAGAAAATTTCGATATATCTAATATCTTCCAGAGCGCGTGGTCGAGTATCGACGAAGCACTTGGAGTGAGTAATCTCTAGCGAAAAAAAGGATCGGGAAACGGCGTCAGTTTCAATTCTTGATACCGGCCTGCCAAATAAAGGCTCAGAAGCATCTTCCGCGCGTCGAATCGAGATGGCGGCACTCTAAAGTCATTATTAGCGCTCTGTCACACCAAACAGTTGACATCCCAACAAACCCGCAGCAATCTCTACCACAAGGAGCGTAGAAACTCCTCACAGAGCGGTACCCACCTCCGTCAAACCGGTGGGTTTTTTGTGCCTGCAGCATCTTGCGGGTGCAGCCGACGCGATGCCTGCGTCGGGAGGGCGGCTAATACAACACCCTTCGGGGAAATACGCCCGCCGGCTCTGTGCGGTTTCTAACCTCCCGACATCCCGTCGCCACCCGGCGGCGGGGCCTGTTCGTCAAGGAGGGCTTTGCCATGCGTCGATCCACGTCCAGTCCCAAGCCAGCGCGCAAGCGCGCCACGGTGCCGCCGCCCACCGAGATCGGCTGGCACTCGCTCGATCCCTCGATCCCGCCGCGGCCCTACCTTGAGCGCACCCCCATCCCCGAGCCCCGCCCCGATCCCACCAAGCCGCGCCGCCCAGGCCACCCGCGTGCCCCGCAACACTGCACCGTCGGCTACGGCTACTACCCCGACAGCCACCAACGCATCCCCACGCTGCGCCTACGCGGCCGCTGGCTGGAACAACTCGGCTTCACCATCGGCAGCAAACTCCACATCCGCATGCGCAACGGCGAGCTGGTCGTCACCGTGGCACCTCCGGAATAACGCTGGCGCGCCGCGTACACAACCGCGTACACAAATTCGTTGGGTTTGGCCTGGTATGCCGCCGGTGAGCGGGGCTGCGACCTCACACCATTCGATGAGGTGGAGTGATCGAAGGTTCCTGTTGCTGTTCTTGCTGTTGCGCTTGTTGCTGTTGCTGTTGCGTCTCGCCAAGCGCCTGCAACTGACTCAGTGACTGCTCTACTGGCCGTGCGATGGCGTCGCTTGTTTTCATGTGCGCCATCAGGTGGGCAGGGTTGTCGAGCGCCCCTTGAACAACAAATACGTTCTCGCCCTGCCGCACAGAACTTGTCTCGGTACTCAGCACGATGTGATCGATCCTTGATAGCCCGTTATCCATGGCCAAATACGCGCTGCTTGCTGCCAGCCGGGCACTGTTGTCGTCATAGTCACGGCCCAGCCCCTGTTCCAGGCGGCGCACGGCATCTTCTGCCTGGCGATGGAGTGGGTCTTGTGATTGCACGGCCCCCTGGATGTTTTGATACGTCGGCGCAGTGTTGTAATCGTCCTTGTTCACCTCTGGCGGGAACGTGAGCGGAGCAATCTGCTGCAACGTTGCAGGGTCGATGTCTCCGGTCTGGGAGAGGCCATGCGCTTGCTGGTAATTGATAACGGCAGCCTGCATCGAAAGGCGGTAGACGCCATCTTCTTGCAGCGGTTGATTGTCAGCACCTCGAAAGCCTTCGGCATTCAATTTCTGCTGCACCTGCCGCACCATCTCCGACGACTCACCGATACGGATTGTCCCGTCATCCACGAACGGCCTGGGCTCGATGCCGTGGTCCCGTCTCGCTGCATCAATGGGCAGACGGCCACTTACGAGGTCGCCGACATAGTTTTCGTAATGTTGGTAGTAACGGCTATCCACTTCCATGTGCACATGGATTGCGCCTGTCGCCTGCTTGCCTTGTACTCCCAACGCCTGGCCATACTCGACCTGGTCACCCTCCTGTACAAGGAGGGGGGACATGTGACGGACACGCAGGATGACATCGCCCCCTTCCCGATCCAGCACATCGACCAGGCCGGTTTTCGCGTTGACCGTGCCCACGACACCAGCAACAGGCGATGGAACATCCTGTGCCCTTGACGCAGGTCCAGAGGGCATTGCGGAGTCTTCAAGGATGAAGTCTTTCTTCAGCAATACCTGGCCGGGGCGAAGGCCATAGTCGTTGCCGACTTTGGCGACCTCGATTTCTTGGATCTCACCGCCAACCAGCGCCAGCGTGCGTCCAGGTTGCCCGCCAACCACTGTGCCATTGACCAGATGCGCACCGCTGTTGCTGTTGGGATGGTGCGTGACCAAGCCATCGAAGTTCTCGACAGCCTCGTTGTGATAACCCTTCTCCGCGTCCCACTCAAGTTGAATGACGCGATAAGGGACTTGCTGTGTTGCATCCTGTGCGGCCATGTGCCCACTCCCTGGTTAGTCCCTCAGGTTGATCGCGCGAGCTAGGTACCAACAGCCCTGGCTCCGTCTGAAAACGTAGGTATCTACTTCGTACTCCATGCCGAAGTCCACACTGCGGCCGTCACCGGCCATCGTCTGGATAGACACAGGGTATCCCACCTTACTTTGGCGCTCTGGCTTCATCTCCCCTGGAACGACTCGATCAAAGACCTTCGCATCCTTGAAATAACGATACGGGAATAGCTCCAGGCGGGAGCGACCTGTTCGCTTGGAGAGATGCGTGGCGGGTGACGTATCCGTTTCTTTTTCGACCGTGTGAGTTGGCACCTCATATTCCAGCGGATCATCGGTGAAGCTGCGACGCACGCTCTCGTCGGCAGAATCCGCATAGCGTTGCAGAAACGTGCCGAAATCTTTGGAGGGGCAAGACACAACTGGAGCCTTTGCAGCGTGTTGACTTGCATGCTCGCGCTGTGACGCGGTGGCGGGTGCAGGGGAGGTACACCCCGCTATTGCGGCGCAAAGCAATCCAGCGAATGCTACATAGGCCTTTCGGTGATTGGCACCCATACCTATCGTTCCCTCTGCGCTTTTGGCTGTTGGCGATGCAGGTCGCCAGAATGGTCTGTTACGTGCATCTGCTTCCGCACGACCGCTGGAATTCTGGTGAGGGTATCTGACCGCTGGACGTTGTGCGAATCCCTCCAAGGCGGCATGGCTTGTTCGCCAAGGAGAAGTCTGCCATGCGTCGATCACTTTCCGTTCAAGCCAACGCGCAAGCGCGCCACGGTGCCGCCGCCCACCGAGATCGGCTGGCACTCGCTCGATCCCTCGATCACGCCGCGGCGCTACCTCGAGCGCACCCCCATCCCCGAGCCGCGCCCCGATCCCAACAAGCCGCGCCGCCCAGGCCACCCGCGCGCGCCGCAACACTGCACCGTCGGCTACGGCTACTACCCCGACAGCCACCAACGCATCCCCACGCTGCGCCTACGCGGCCGCTGGCTGGAACAACTCGGCTTCACCATCTGCAGCAAACTCAACATAAGCATGCGCAACGGCGAGCTGGTCGTCAGCGTGGCTGTTGATGGCGGCATGGGCATGGGCACGAAGATCGACGGCAATTGACGGCGCCCACCGAGTCGCCGAGGATCACGTGACGCGGCGCTCATGCCCTTCAACGATCAGGCCGCAATGCAAGGACACCCGCCACCCGCAGAGATGCCCCACGTACGGGCCGACCTCAACGCCCAGGGCTGGGGCGGAGGTGGAGACACCGCGTTCTACGTTTTCGATCCCACTGCACTGGCATCAGCGCATCCGCAGCCGGGTAAGCATGTTTTTCTATGGGATGACGACGGCCCTGGAACCGTCCTTGGCTGGATTGGGGCCCTCGAACATGTCCAACTCGGCAAGTTCACCGGCTGGCGAGCAGTTCCTATTCCCGGCAGCTTCTACCGTGGCCCCAGCCCACTCGCGCTGATGCAGTTTGAGGCCTGACAATTCAATCACGCCAAACGGATCTTCCGGCTGGCCGACTTAAACGTAGGATCAAAAATGAGCAAGCAGGCGTTTGTCGATCTCGATTCTGCATTGGTAGCCATTGATGCTTTCACCGGTCTTGCGGAGGAGTTTGAGTTATCCATCCCCAGCGATCTGCAAGACCCATTTGGTGTCAATATGGCCGTCATCACCGACCGGGTACTGGCACGCGGCTGGTGGCCTGAGGGTTTTGAGCAAAAAGATGGCTATCGGCTATATCGCTATAGCACCCCTGGCAGAACGGGTAACTAGCAGTGCATTCAAGCCGACGATAGATATGTTGGGTTAGTGTCGCATCGGTAGTGGAATCGATTAAAAATCGTGTTTAATGAAAGATGATGCCGCGTGATTTGCGTGGTGCCGACGTACCACCGCTACAAGACAGACGCAATTTGTACTTGGCTAGCGCCTGTGTCAGGCGAGGGCTGTGAAGTCATCGTGCCGCACGCTTGTAATGAGTACGCGGCGTGGTAAACGGGTCAGTCATCCGCTACAAAAGGTTGTAACTTCCGGTTTGAAAAGCCAAAGTAGCTCAACCTGAAGTCGCACGGGACGGCATAATTCAAATGCCAGTAACCATGGAGTAAATAGATGGAACGTGCTACTGAGCTTGCAGGTTTTCTTATCGCCCACGGCATATGGTGTTTATCGGACGGAGGGCCTCTGATACCAATGCTGGGGCAGGAATCTCCAGCGGGTGAACGGAAGATGCAACGTTTTGCAGCCGAACAGCTCGAGGATGGGGTCGCTCATGGCCGTCGACTTCTCGAATCAAATCCGGAGAGGTCTGACCGCGCCGCATTGGTGTACGACGGGTACATCACCCTCCCCACCGGTCGAACGGACGCCCTGTTCGTCATCATTCGCTACTACGCACAGGCTGCCGCAACCCTCACCATGGCAATCCCTTACCAAAACGCGGAGTCTGCCGGAGGATTTGCAGTTCATCGCCCAAAATTTCTTGAATGGCAAGGCCAGGGAAGCCCGGACTATCAAGCGCTCACACAAGCCTTTTTTCGCGGCGTCGATTCGCATAGCGAGGGAGCACGCGTCTGGATGGAGCACAGTAACGATTCTGCTTAGCAAACCATTCCTGCTTTGAATCAGCTCAATGCGCATCTACGCTTCAGCTATATTTCCAGTGGCTGGCCGCTTCACGAATCGGCTTAACTCAGGTGCTAGTCCTCAAGATGATCAATCGCGCGTTGTTGGTGGTCCTTCTCACTGTCGGCTTGCTGTCTTGCGCTGAAAAGCAGAGAGCCCAGCTGCTCAGCAAGCCCCCGCTGCCAAAAACTGAGGCCGATTGTATCTCTCGCAGTGGAGAGTGGATCTTCGCCGGGCCACAGAATGTCACCAAGTACTGCTTATTAAAGGCCACAGACGGAGGTAATAGTTGCAGCACATCGAGTCAGTGCCAAAGCGAGTGTGTAGAGCATAAGACGGGAAACACCTGTGCCGAGTACCTCAGCGGTTGTTTCTCGCCCACCGGCCACGGTACCGTAACCCAATGCGTCAACTAAGCAGCAAACTCCACATCCGCCTGCGCGACGGCGGGCTAGTCGTCCGCGTTGCTGAGCCCAGCGCCAAGGCGGCAGACTAAAGGGGCGACAGCAATTGACGGCGGTCCATGCCTCGCACACCATCACGTGATACCAAAAGACGGTTAGTTCATGCTGAAAGCGCTCCTATTGTTTTTGATCTTTTGCTCCAGTGACGCCCTCGCGCACGGTAGTCAGACACCCATTCCCAAGGCTGCGGCTCAACTGGTCACTGCGGTACATGACGCCGCGGTCTCGGAAAGGCCCGAGTCTCTGCGCAAGTTCATGGCGCCCGACTTTGTATCAAGCTTTGGTGGTGATGGCGGGCCCGATGAGGCCATTGATCTCTGGGGTCAAGATCGGTCCTACCTGAAGCAACTGGAGCGGGCTACAGTGGGCGAGTGCGTGCTCACGTCGCCCGGTTATTTGGAATGCTCTGCACAAGCTGGCGCTAACCACCGCGCTGGCTTCAAGCTTACAAAGGGCGGCTGGCGCTTTTTCTCATTCGTCGCCGGTGACTGACGCGCAGCACAGGGCTTGGCAATCGACGAGTCGACCCGTAGAAAAGTTTGATAGGAAGGGGAACCATGAGCTCAGCAATCTACGAACAACAACCGTCACGTGCGACGAATTGTTTGAATCTCTGGGAGAGGTTGATCCTTACGTCATCGCGCATGCGATAAATCGAACGCAAAAACGGGATCGGGCTCACTTTATAAACCAAGCTGACCGCGTTTCCTAGCGAGCTGGCTCAACTTGGGTGTTGGAACTCATGGAAGGAGTATTTAAAATTCCATCCAGGTAAAAATATTGCGTTTGCTTCAGCAGTATAGATGCCCGAAACTGGGACAAGTCATGAGTTCATACAAAGAAAAAAATAGAACGCGTCTCATCGAATTAATTAATAAAATATCGACGGAGAAGAACCCAGAGGGGTGGATTCATGTAGCTTCTATTGCGGTAGGTGGGCTTGCGTGTGTGGGGTTCTCCCGTGAGCGGCCTTGTCTCCTCGTTGTTTCAAGCTCTGGCCGCGCCGTCATTGATTGCAAGACAGGGGGAAAAATTGAGCGAGACTATGAAGAGTATGCGGGGCTAAGTGAGCATGGCCTGCACTGTGAAGGGATCGGAATAATAAAGAACGAGATTATTCCCATGGGTGGGTTGTACGGAGGTGGATTGCCTTTTGGCAATGAAGCCGGCGAGGCCCTGGAAATAGTTTCCCCTGAATGGCCTGAAAGTCACCTAATATTAAGCAAGCCAGGAAAAAGCCCATTAATTGAAGGTCATCAGTCGAGCTGTACAATTATATACACTGGTCATTTACTGGCGTATGGATTCTCATGGTGCGGCGATTATATCGTGGCTGCCTGCAGTAGCGATCTGGATCTTTGGTGTAAGAAACCGGATCTCTAAAAACTGGCTCAGCCGACCCGCAGAAGCTGAGGAGACGAGCGAGTGTGCGGCTCGTCGAGCTTCGCGTGCTGAAGGTCTGGAAAGGTCAGCTGAAGCCAGGAGACCGTGTCCAGGCAACAGCGGAAGATTCAATCAATTTTGTCAGTGATGGGTTCGTTCCACTCTTGGGCTCCGATCGGTTGGTATACGCGAGCGGTTCCCAGCCTCTTATGCTGGGCAGTTGCTCAAGGACCGCACCACTGGAGACCATGCGTGACCTACAGGCGCTGGAGGCGCTATCCAGGTGGTCGCATGGCAGGTAACGTGAGCGGCACTGCCTCCACGGCGACGGCGAGGTGACGCGGGCATTAGGTCCTTTGGAGCATATGGTCACTTACCCATCAGAGCCGGAACTTGTTCTCGCCCTCGATCACCACGATGAGTTGGTGCGGCAGTGTGCTGCCGGTGCGTTGTCGTTCGGAGCTTTCTGTGCAGCGTACGATAACTTTTACTGGGCATACGCACTGGACGGGCATGAGTCCGACGCTGCAGGCCAGGCGCTGCTAGGCCGGCTGGTAGTCCGCGTAGCTCCACATCGCGCACTGGCCGAGACCGTCCTGGCTCATATCCATCCTGGGACCCCCGAGAGTCATGCCAGCTATGGCAAGGCCGGCAGGCTCGGTACCGATGAGGCCATGGTGCGTCTCAAGCTCATCGCTGCTGGCCTCCTTTCTTGGAGAGCCTGAAAATTCATTCAAGCCGAACCCGCCCCGCGACGCGGTTCAATTCAGGAGCTCATCCCTCATGACGTATCTGGCGACACTTTTATTGATATTCCTATCGTCCTCTGCCGCCGCTGCCGTCCCCAAAGCTTGGCTGGAGCGCGTGCCTGATTCAGCCGGCAGTTGGCGCGATTGGACTGCGATTCCCGAAAGTGCGTTTTTTGAGGTTCCAGGGCCAATGTTTTCGAACGCAGAAGCCTTGCTTGCAGATGCCGCCTTCCTGGCTCAAGAGCAAAGTGACATGGCCTCCTTTGGCCGCCCTGATTTTGCATGCCCGGCCCATACCAAGCCTTATCTGCTACGTGCAGCCTATATCAACCATGGTACTGGCAGGTTTGGCCTGGATTGGGCAGGTTCCGTGTTGATTGTGTCGCATGCGTCACTTGGACCCGGGGGTCCCCCAGGCCGGTCGGCTCTGGTTGCCTGCCTTTCTCAGGCGCCGTCCGCCGTCTTCAGTTCCTTGTCCGGTGCAATATGAGGCCTGACACGTCGAACGCGCATTGCATGACTTGGGAATGAGAAGTAAGGATTCACTGGGATCTCTCTGACCACGCATTCATACCGTCGCCACTGTGCGGCGCGACGTACCTCTGGTGTCAGGCGCCAAAAATATATGATCGCAATCGAGTTTGAACCACCAAGCGTTTCCTCCTGCGAGTGCTGCGGGAAAGAGACCGTTCGCCTCACGCGTTTTGTTACAGATGACGGTAACGCGCACGCTGTTTACTACCTTCAGTACACGCCCGGGCACGAACCGGAGCATATAAGCGGTTTGATCAGCCTCGGCGAGTGGGGTGAATCGGCCTCGCCAGCAGATCGCATTGCATTTCCGTTCCGCCTCTGGGCCACCGAGGGGACGTATAACGTGGGACTCACCGATGCCGCAGAGTCGCCATGGTCCAAAGCAACGTTTCTTGGGGCCGTGCTCGACCGGGCTCAGGCAATGAATCACCCCTGGTGCAAGGAGGTGTTTCACATCACGGATCACATCACTAGTCAGGATCTTGAGGCAATTGCATTTCTTGCTAGGAAGCATCAACGGAGCGCCTGACAACTCGCTCAGGTAGGAATTGTCTAGCTGCAGCACTGACGTCCCGGCTATCACACCATGCTTGCCTGTCACCCCGTCTTCCTACGTCATCGGCGCATCGTAGGTAGGAGTTAATCGAGATTTGCTATGCTTGCGGTGAGGAGAGAGCTTTGTCGTCTCGAGAAAGAACGGAGTCAGGTTCACTTTATAGCTCAACCTAACCCAATTTCACGGAAGTTAAGCCTAAAATGATTGGGCGTAACAATATGAGCACACAAGGATGCGGCCTAATGCTTGGTGGTAACGGTGGGGACGCAGCTGAGAAAGCGATGAGCTTCAAGTGCTTGCAAAGATTGACTGCTCTCAGGGCGTTGGCGAAGATCAGTTTATGCCGCGCTTAGGCGGTCCAATAGTAGTTAGCCGGCAAGACAGCCATGATCTTCACCAGAAAGAACTGCAAGCCCATTGAGTCTCCCAGCGAGGCTCAGATAGCGCGTGCGATTTCGCTTAAAAAGTCTTCGTTTGCCGCGCTTACTTCCACGGATGGCGCCTACATCCAAGCTGCTGGCGGCCCTAGTTTGTTCTTCATCGAGTGGCGCGATGTCACCGGGAGTCATCATCGTGGGGCTCAGGCAACTACTGTTGTTCCCTTCCCCGATGGCACGGTCCTTTCCTTCAGCGCCGGCAGCGTAGAGCTCGCCAAAAATGAGTGGTTTCTTGCCTCACAGGTTAACGAGGTTTTCCGAGCATTCCTTGCTGGCAAGCCATTCCCATCTTGGCTTCGGTGGTCTGCTCTCTCCGCTGGCTATATTCATGCAGATTAACAAATCGTTCAAGGCGGACGGCTACACCGCCGCTTAACTCCAGCGTTAGGCCCCAGAGGAAACTATGCGCAAGCTTGTAGCGGTCGCTACACTCTTCATTGCTGCTTGCTCTAACTAAGAACGGAACTAAGAACCGGGTCAGGTTAAATTGAAAATTCTACCTGACCCTTTTCCACATCTTGAGGAACATCCGTGCTTAGCCTAGAGAGTCCACGCTGGTCTGAACTTCAGCACGCATATGGAGCGGCTTCTGACATCCCGGCCATGCTCGCTCAACTGAAAGCGCTATCCACATCTGAAGGCAAGAGTGAACCATGGTTCTCACTGTGGAGCGCCCTTGCCCACCAAGGAGACGTGTACAGCGCCTCTTTCGCAGCAGTGCCGCATGTGATCAGTGTGCTCGCCACAGCGCCGCACACAGTTGAGGCGGTCTTCTTCCAATTCCCCGCATGGGTCGAAATCTGTCGCAAGAAGACCGGGGTGGCAGTGCCCAAAGATCTGACTGCGTCGTACTTCGAAGCGCTGTCAAGGCTACCAGCGCTCGTAGCGGCGGCATCATCGCGCGAATGGAGTGAAGAGTTTCTCCAGTGCGCACTATCTGCGATAGCGGCCGCAAAGGGGTCGGCCGAGGTAGCCGAGGCGGTGCAGGAGATGTCAGAGTCCGTCGCAGGAGAGTTCCTAGAGTGGTTCTATGAGCACTGAGACGTCCAACCCTTCAATCAACAGGACATGTCCCGGCTAGCCGAGTCATGCCTGTTATCTCAAACGTTAGGGCCCACATGGAACGTATGTTGCGAGTCGGACTTTGCATGGGAGGCGCCTGGATCGCGGCCATGGCCCTATCGCTCGTCACGTACTTTGCCTATTGGCCATCTCGCTGGAACATTACGACCCCAGACAGCTTTCTTTGGATTGGCTTTCTGGGTGCACTGTTCACAGATTTTCTGCCATTGCTTACGTTAAGTATGCTGAGCATTCGTAGGGCTCCAACTCCAGCTACATCCGCTGCTATTCCTGCTGGCTGACTATTGGCAATCTGCCTTATTCGCATGTCCAAGCAATGGCGCTACTATGGCCAATTTCCCGCTTGGATGCTCTACCGGGACTTTTTCCAATCCGCCGCAGCTGCTGCCATTGCGTGCCGCGTTGTACGGGCAGGGACAGTTGCCGGGATACGCATTGATCGATTGTTGAATCAGCAGCGTCCTGATGTTGGCATCAGACAACGCTGTAGAAGGTCCTTTGGCAAGTGCGTGTGGCGCTAATGCCATCGCTACCGCAAGCAAGCAGAACTGCAGTCGCATAGGTTCGTCCTAATGTCGCACGTTAGGTGCGCAATAGAACAGGCAAGGCTTGTTCCCGCGTCCTATCGAGTTCGCTCTCACATACTCTATAAATGGCTGTGTTCGCTTTCCGCCGTGTTCAAACGCCCACACCGCGATCGCCTGAAGGTGGAAGCTAGCGAACTCTCCAAAAGCCAGGGCCAAACATGACTTCAGATGACTTTGTTAGCGGGCTGAAGACCCAATGCGCGAATGCAGCCGTTCGCGATTGCGTGGAACTTCTTAAAGCCCCGCCGGGCCGTAGGCCCGAACAATCTTTGGTTAGCTTGTCCGTCTGGTATCGCGGTCTCACTCCTGCCGACAAAGCCAACGTTGTCGCCGCATTACAAATTGCGGCCGATGCAACGCTGTTCGGCGTCTTGTGCGTTATCGACGGTGTTCGCGCTATCGAGGATCAATCAACCAAGTCCAAGTTCAGACTCACAGCCACATGCAACGGTTCGACGTCACTCATAGCGCCCGGACCCGAAGATCTTCATGCTCTTCTACAGACAGATTCTCTGTAAGAAACGAAGTGCGCCGCGCATATGCAGCAGACACTGTCTAGCTCTGGCGTAGCGCGCCGCAGGTGAGCTGGGCTGTACCTTACACAAGGCGATGAGACCGCAAGAAGTGGGGTCAGGTTAATCTAATGAGTCGACTTGACCTCTCATCCCTTCATGGCGCATCCGCAATGCAAACGTGGTTGTCATTTTTATGCTGGACTCGATATCGTTGAATGATTGACCAAGAGCCCAGAGTGCGGGAATATCGTACGGTAGTAGTCTAACGCTCACTGCGGATTACAAAGGACTTCATGGATGAATAAGAAGATGCGCCCTTCTCTTGGGGGCCTGATCAATCCTTATAGCAAAATCGGACTCATATTATTGGCGGTGGCCGCATTGGTTTTCTTGAGGGGCCTAATCAAGGCTCCTTCGCCCAGCGATGAGATCCGGCAGTTGGTTGTCATTGGCCTTGCCGTGATGGGTGTCATCCTGTGTACGCTTGGCTTTCTTACGGTCAAGCAGCCTGATGGCAGATAGGCTTTGTCTAACTCTGACTTTGATAGATGTCCATTGACAATCTTCTATCAACGCAGTTTGCGATGAAAGTTGGCTTATGCCGCCTCATTTTAATGTGCTGAGGTCTCTAATCTGCACGACATTGACCGGGGCAGTGAAAAGCAAGAGAGCGATGGATGAGCAGCATTGTGACCTCAAGGCAATCTGAAAACGCTCGCTTCTCCATTCCTTGTGTCGTACGCCACCAATGCCTCCTGGAAGGCATCAGCGCTGCCAACGAGGTCACCGTCACTGCTCCAGATGGCAGACCGGCCCGCTCCTACGAAGGTATCGGCGGGGCCTACACAGTTCGCCATCAAGACAGTCATGGAATGCGTTTTTGCAATCGTCGGATAATGACTGTAGGCCGATGTCACGCCCCTTTCCGATTTGGCCACGCTTGCCAGATACACGCCAGCACCTGACGCTGCAGCTTGTTCTGCATGGCTTGCCTGCAGTGACTCGTAGCAAATGGCAGGCGCTAACACCTGACCTGCGTGTCTGAGCACAAGCTGCTCGGTACCTGCGGTGAAGAACGGTAACTCGTCGGGGTGTAACTGCTGTTTGGAGTAGCTTGTGCGCTCCAGCCCCGGTTGGAAGCAGAGCATGCTGATTTCGGTGCCTTTTGCTCTTTTCGTGGGCGCGCCAACGGCGATGAGCATGCCGTACCGGTCACTTGCCAGCTGAAATTGATCAAAGCGCTGATCAGCCGGCTGCACCGCCAGCGTCTGCGCCAATCCGGGTTCGTAACCGGTGAGGGACAGCTCGGGAAAGACCAGCACATCCGCACCCCTGCTCGCCGCCAGGCGAATGACATCGAGGTGCTTACCGATGTTCTCTTCGATTTGGCCAGGCGTCGAAAGGATTTGCGCAGCTGTCAGCTTCATTGCCTGTCTCGTGTCCACGTGATGGGGTTTGAGCGTAGCGGATTCCGAAAGGCGGGTAACCAGTGCGCTTGAAAGCCCGGAAATGCTGCTCGAACGCCTACACTTTCGAAAGCGAGACGTCTTGCCTGGATGCCTATCTTCAGCGCCGGTCAGGAGAATAGGTTGACCGGATGGTTACCGGTCTTCTCCAGCGTGCTTGGTTATAGATCAGGGTGCGCCGCACTGAAGCAGTGACTCATTTGTTGAGCACCTTGGTTGTCCACACCTGGTCGTAGTCGGCATTGTGTGCCTTGGTGAATCCGTTGGCATCGCTGCGTCCATCGTCAACTTTCTGGCCATCCTTGTAGATCACGTAATGGCGCCCGCCGGCAGCCTGGTCGCCGTGGTAATGCAGCTGCATCCGGTACACCAGCCTGCTCTCTTCTACTGCTGGCGTCGCCTGCTGCCGTATAACGCTGCTGGCCATTTGCTGTATCTGCAACAGCGGTGTCGTCTGCTGCGGATGGGCCACGACCCAGCGCATGAAATTGGCCTGGTCCTGCGCTGACGCCTGCCCGGACGCTGGCCAGATGTAGAGAAAGGTTGCCGGCGTATTGGGTGCTGTACTGACGGCCGGCATGTGCCACTCGTAGACCTGTTGCTTGCCGTCGGCTGTCGTCATCTCGAGCAGGCGGGCACTGCCTTGCGATGGGTTGCCGGCGGCACCCGACAGTTCACTGATCGGCGCCAGGCCGGAGCCCGGTACGGCGCCCGCCAGTGCCACTAGCAGGTCGCGCTGGTTTGTCACTTCCTGTTCGTTCAACGACAGCGAGCGTAGGTAGCGCGAACGCAGACTGAAACGGTAGCGCGTTTCCTGCAGGGTGAATTCTCCCTCGACTCTGGATGCCTCGTGCCAGTCGTGTCCGGGTGCCAGATTGACGGTGCCGTGCATGACGCAAAACCCCTGCTGGGACTGTGCCGCTGGCGGGAAGGGCGATGCGCTGCTGGTGATCGAGGCCAGGATTTCCTTGGTGCGCCGTTCGGTGATGTCCTGCAGGCGGCTGATGGCGGTCTTCTGGAAACGAAAGGTGGTGCCATCGCGATGGGCGAAACCGGTGACCTGTACGACATTCGGGTCGAGCGGCAACGTGTCTTCCGCGTGTGCGACGATGACCCTGCCATCGTCCTGTGCCAGCCTCTCCACCGGCTTGATCAGTTGGCGCACCTTGCCATCGCTGGCCGATGCTTGTGCGCTCAGCAGGCGCTGCGCATAGCTGGCGGTGTCCTCGCGGTAGGTATCGATGTCGCCCCAGTAAAACTGCGCGGAACTTCCCAGAAAATGCAGGGGCACATCGGTCGTCACGGCAAGACGCCCGATGCAGTAACTGGTGTTGACGGGATTGTCCGCCGACGGCAGCAACGATTTGTTGGTGGTGTTGGTTGTGCTGCAAGCGGCAAGCAACGCCATGGCAGCAAGCAGCGGTGCGCGCATCAAACGCGTGGCGGAACGTCTCAACGCAATTCCTTCAAAACAGCAATCGGCAATGATAGATGACGCCGGTCCACGCGGTGCGTCACCCCTGACAAGGTCTTCTGGCGCGCCCTGCTGCTATCACCATCCATTTGACTGATTGCGGGATCGAGCGAGCCGAATTCGTTCTGGTCGTTGCGGGCCACCGTAAACCGCAACGCGCTGCCTCGCATCGACTTTTATGTCGCGCGGTGGTCGATGGCGGGCCTGCCTCGATGCGCCTGCCACTGCAGGCGTGAGGCGCACCGGGGGGGCTCGGCTTGCGATTACTTCTTTCGGTACACCCCGCCGAAGGAAACGTTCATTCCGCCGCATTCCAGGTTGTCGTCGGCCAGCAGCATGTCGCCCAGCAATTGCAGGCGCACCTTGCACGTGTCTTCGTTGACCTCGACGCGGTTGCCTTCCGGATAGCCGCGCGCGGTGACCGAGCCCGTGTGCGGACCGCCCGGCGTCTGTTCCGGGTCGGGAAAGGCGCTGGGCCAGTACGCATCGCCGTTGACGGTGATGCTGCCGTCTGGGTTGGTGGTCAATTGCAGCGTGTTGTCGCCGTCGTGCCAGTGGCCGTTCCACGCCTGCGGTGTGGGCGTGGCCGCGCTTGGCTGCATCTGCAGGCTCGACTGTGCGACCCAACCAGCATTGCCGCCTCCCTTGTTGGGATAGAGCACGCAGACGTAGGCATTGCGGCGCTGCGCCGTCAGGACGATATCGTTCTTGACCACGTAGGCGCGTCCCTGGCATGCGGCCCCGCCCGTGTCCGGGCAACCATCGGTGTCCTTGAGCAGGTACAGGCGCGGCGGGATGACCTTGCCGAGTGAGAACGCCACCGGCGCACTGGTGAACAACCCATTGCGGCAGGTGGCATCGTCGTCAGCAGGCGCGGCGTGGACCAGCGGCGAAACGCCCAACAGGGCAAGCATCCAGGCCTTCAGCATGGCAATCACTCGAAATGTGGCGCGATAGTGTGCGGCAAACCGGGCCGTCTTTCAGCAGGAAAGTGCCACCACACGCCACGCATGCCACAGCTGCGCTGACCACGTCCAGGTCCACGCCCGCGCACAGGAGCGGGCCGCCGATTGCGGCGCGGTGCCGCGCGTGGTGCGGCGTTGTGCATTCGCCTCCGGGGGATGCATACGTCTGAATCACTCAGTGGACGTGTATGAGCCTTCTTCACCTGGGCAGGCAGATGCTGTTGTCTCCAATCGAGAGGGAGTGGAGCATGAAACAGTCACTGTTGGTCCTGTCCATCGTCGCGGCGCTGGCGCTCGCTGGCTGCAAGCCGAATGCCGACAAGGAGGCCGCAGCGCCTGCCGCGTCCACCGAGCCGACGCCGACCGGTGGCGCGGCGACCCCGACCACGCCGCCTGTCGGCGAAGCCAGCCCGGCGCCTGAAGGCGCGGCGCGCGCGAGTTCCGGAGACGACATCGCCCTTGGCTTGCTCGGGGCGGTGGACAACCACGAGATCGCCGCAGCGAAGCAGGCGCAGGACAAGAAGGTCACCGGCGCGGTGCTGGACTACGCGAAGATGATGGAGAAAGAGCACACCGAGAACCTGGAAAAGACCAAGGCGCTGGGAACGCTGGCTGAAACCCCGGACGTCAAGAAGCTGGAGAGCAAGGGCGAGCAGGACCTGTCCACGCTGGGGCAGAAGTCCGGCAAGGACTACGCGGCGGCCTACATCGATGCAATGATCGCCGGACACAAGGACGCGCTGCAGCTGATCGAGACGCAGATGATGACAGTGGCGTCGACCGAGCCGGTCAAGCAGCATCTGACCGAGACCAAGACGCACGTCGAGCAGCACCTGGCGAAGGCGGAAGCCATCCAGAAGGCGATGTGAGCGTGGGCGTGGCAGATCGCCGGTCTGCCACGCCTGGTCTGCAAGCGGCGAGTGGGCGCGACGTCGCCCTTTTAAGCGTCAGGGATCTGCGCGGACGTCGATCAAATGTTCTCTGGCGATGCGTTCGAGCCCACGTCGCGTTGCCGTAAACGTGATGGCAACCGACCTTCTGCTCAGCGGCAACGATCGAAGGTTCTGACGCGGGTTTGCTCTGCAATGATCAGGCGGTCTTCCATCTGGCTCAGGATGAAGACTGCAGGAACGTCTTTCTTCGGCGCGTTGGCAGACGCGGTGATGATGCGCCATGTCCATGGTGTGCGTGCCAGCAGCGTGACCGCGTTGGGCCAGAGGTCTTCGCCCTTGCCGGTCATGTGATCCCAGCCGAACTGGATGAGGTGCTTGGGGTCCGCTGTCTCGGCGTCGCGGCAGGCGATCCCTGCGGTGACCCAGGCGCCTCGCAGTTGCTCGGGAAAATGGGCCTTGGGGACGTGTGGTTCATAGCTGCCAGCGCCGGTAATGCGCGTCAACGCGCCTGGCTTCCAGGTATACGTCCAGCTGTAGCGGCCGGGGGCGGGACAGCGCTGCGACCCGTCCGGCTTGGGTTGTTCCCGTTTGCAGATTGGCGAGTTCTCCTGCACGACGAACACGACCTCGATGCGGTTGCCCTGGACTGCAAGAGTCATCACTTCGCCAGGAATCTGCTCGCTGGCGTCTGGCGTGTAACCGGTCTTGCGTGCCCTGGTTTCCCATTGGTCGATCGGAGCGCTGACGTTGGGTGCCTTCCCGGGTGGGTGCTTGCGCAATACATCGATGCTGTTGGGGCAGTCGGAAGTGGAACCCGAGCAATACGAAGAACTCAGATAGACGATCTCATCGACTCCATCCTTGTCCAGGTCGACGACCTGGACGAAGCCGGCGTAGTCCTCCTTGACGATGTCGTCGTTGACGCTGACGTCTTGCCAAAGCCCTACGATCTCTCCGGCACGGCTCGGGCTCAGCCTCTGATCCTTTGCCGTTGCAACTGTGGCGGTGGTCAGCAGTGCCGCCATGACGTAGCTGCGCATCCTTGCTCTCCCTGCAGGTTGAGGCCATAGCCTACAACCCTTGGGAGTTGGCCAGCGCTGCCTGAGCCCTCACCACTGCCGCGCTTGTTTGATTTTCGTCAATTCCACCGACACATGAAATTCGCAGTGGGGGTGCTTGACTGCATCGGTCAAGAATCGTTGCGGAGTTGCGCATGAGTGCAGTCACGGTAGGAAGGGTCGACCAGGCCTTGAGTAGGCAGGGGTCGATCCGGACGGGAGTTGGACTGGTGCGTCGTGACCGAGCGCCGGTGGATCTGCGGGGTGGGTCGGCCCGCGTCGTTTCCTTCGTCACGGTGCGTGCGCGCGCCGTGGTCTGCTGAGGGGGCGCCATGCGGATCTGTGTTCTCAATGAGGCCACCGGCGAGCAGGCCGGGCTAGAGCAGCGCTGCAAATCGGCGCGTGAGGCCGGCTTTGACCATGTGGTGCTCGCGCCGCCATTTGCACGCGACGCCGAAGGCCGGCTGAGCGAGGTCGCCACCACCGGCGACGAAGACGCGCAGCGTCTGCGCGAGGTGGTGCAGGCCGCGCACCGGGCCGGCGTGAAGCTGCTGCTCGATGTGCGCCTGGATGAAGTGGGCGGTGCCAGCGCCGTGGTGCGCGACAACCCGCAATGGTTCCGGGCACGCAGCACGGCGGTGCCGGACCCGCGCCAGCCGCGCGCCACGCCGGAAGTGGCCGAGGCACGCTTTACCTATGCGCAGGAAGGTGCGGCGCTGGTGGAGTGGTGGAGCGCGCGCTTGCTGGACTGGGCCTCGCAGGGCGTGGCCGGCTTCCGCCTGTTGCAGCCGCAGCAGGTGCCGGCGCAACGCTGGCGCGAGCTGATCGCGCGCGTGCATGCGCAGGCTCCGGAGGTGGTGTTTGCGGCGTGGACGCCGGGCCTGGGCATCGAAGCCTTGCAGCAGCTGGCCGGTGCCGGGTTCGACGTGGCGTTCTCCTCGCTCGCATGGTGGGACGGCCGCGGCAGCTGGTTCTTCGACGAGGACACGGCGCTGCGCGCGTTGGCGTCGCAGGTCGTGGCGGTGGTGGGCGCGCCCGATGGCAAACGTGTGGCCACTGCCGGGCAGCACTGGCAACTGGCCCAGGCACTGGGCGGAGCATGGCTGCTGGACGAGACGCAGCTGGAGACATTGCCCTTGTCGATCAGGGCCCGCGACGGCGTGCCGCCGAGCAATGCCGGCTTGCGGTTGCGTCCGCTGCTGCGCGAGGGCACCGGCCTGACGGCGGTGGCAATCGAGCCGCTGGGCGGCTTGCCGTCGCTGCTGTTGATCAACGGCGATGCCGATCATGTGGTGCCGGTCCCGGCGCCGGATCTGCTGCGCCTGCTCGGCGATGCCGAAGCACTGGTGGGCGAGGACGGCAGCACGCTCTCCGGCGCGACGCTGGAAGCATTGGAGCCGGGCGAGGTGCGGGTCTATCGCAGCGTGCCGGCCCGGCACGTGCTGGCGGTGCCGCGCATGCGCCCGCGCCCGCAGACCGCGGCCGCCTGGCCGCGTGTGTGCATCGAGTCGGTGACCCCGTCGGTCGATAACGGCCGCTTCCCGGTCAAGCGCACCGTGGGCGATCGCATCTGCGTGGAAGCCGATGCGTTCTGCGATGGGCACGACCGTATCGCGGTGGCGGTGCTGTGGCGCCCGGCTGATGCCAAGACCTGGGCCAGCGCGCCGATGCGTGCGTTGGGCAACGATCGCTGGCGTGCAGAGTTCCCGCTGGAGCGCATCGGCACCTATGAGTTCCGGGTGGAAGGCTGGCGCGATGTGTTCGCCACCTTGCATGCGGATCTGGAAAAGAAGCGCGCCGCCAACACGGTGCTGCCGGTGGACGTGCAGGAAGCGGTGGCCGTGGTGCAGGCCGCGCATGCACGCAGCAGCGGTGCCTTGGCCGAGCGCCTGCAGGCCGTCCTCACCCGCATCGGTGCGCAGAGCGAGCCGCTGCAGCAGCTGGCGATCGTGCTGGAGCCGGACACCGCGCAGGCAATGGCAGCGGCCGACGACAAGCCGTTCCGCTCCGAGACGCCGGTGACCTTCCGGGTGGAGTCCGAGCGGCGCGCGGCGCATTTCGCCAGCTGGTACGAATTGTTCCCGCGCTCGCAAAGCGGCGATCCGCAGCAACACGGCACCTTCGACGATGTGATCAAGCGGCTGGCGCATATCCGCGCGATGAACTTCGATGTGCTGTACATGCCACCGATCCACCCGATCGGCGCGAAGAACCGCAAGGGCCGCAACAACTCGGTCACCGCGGTCGATGGCGAGCCGGGCAGCCCGTATGCGATCGGCGCGGCCGATGGCGGGCATACCGAGGTGCATGCCGAGCTCGGCGGGCTTGAGGGCTTCCGCCGCTTGATCCAGGCCGCACGTGCGCATGGGCTGGAAGTGGCGCTGGACTTCGCCATCCAGTGCGCGCCGGATCACCCGTGGTTGAAGGATCACAAGGACTGGTTCACCTGGCGCGCGGATGGCTCGATTCCGTATGCGGAGAACCCGCCGAAGAAATACCAGGACATCGTCAACGTCGACTTCTATGCCAGCGGCGCGGTGCCGGATCTGTGGAACACGTTGCGCGATGCGGTGCTGTTCTGGGTCAACGAGGGCGTGACGCTGTTCCGCGTCGACAACCCGCATACCAAGCCGTTCCCGTTCTGGGAGTGGTTGATTGCCGATATCCGCGGGCGCCGGCCGGATGTGGTGTTCCTGTCGGAGGCCTTCACCCGGCCGAAGATGATGTACCGCCTGGCCAAGTGCGGTTTCTCACAGTCCTACACCTACTTCACCTGGCGCAACCACAAGCACGAGTTGCAGGAGTACGTGGAAGAGTTGAACCAGGGCGTGCCGCGCGAATGCTTTCGCCCGCACTTCTTCGTCAACACGCCGGATATCAATCCGCTGTTTTTGCAGACCAGCGGGCGCAACGGGCATCTGATCCGCGCCGCGCTGGCGACCACGCTGTCGGGGCTGTGGGGCATGTATCAGGGCTTTGAGCTGTGCGAGGCCACGCCATTGGCGCCGGGCAAGGAAGAGTACCTGGACTCGGAAAAGTTCCAGCTGCGCGCCTGGCCCGAGCGTGCGCCCGGCGACATCGTCGATGAGATCACCCGCTTCAATCAGCTGCGCCGCATGCATCCGGAGCTGCAGTCGCACCTGGGCACGCGCTTCTACCAGGCGCACAACGATCAGGTGCTGTACTTCGGCAAGTTCCTGGATGCCGGCTACCTGTCGCGCAGCCGCAGCATGGTGTTGGTGGCGATCAACCTGGACCCCAACGCTGCGCAGGATGCCGCAATCGAAGTGCCATTGTGGGAGTTGGGCCTGCCCGATCACGCCAGCGTGGCGGTGGACGACCTGTGGGACGGCCATCGCTTCACATGGCAGGGAAAACAGCAACACATCCGTTTAGAGGCGACGCGGCCGTTCGCGTTATGGCGCATCCGCGCAGGAGAGGTCGCATGAATGCAGTCCCATCGTTACAAGCCGACGCGGAACAGTCCGCGGTGGTTGCAGACCAGCTTTGGTACAAGGACGCGATCATCTATCAGGTGCACGTCAAGTCGTTCTTCGACTCCAACGACGATGGCATCGGCGATTTCCCGGGGCTGATTTCCAAGCTGGATTACATCGCCGAACTCGGCGTGGACACCATCTGGCTGCTGCCGTTTTACCCCAGCCCGCGCCGCGACGACGGCTACGACATCGCCGAATACATGGCGGTGCATCCGGACTACGGCAGCATCGAAGACTTCGAGCAGCTGGTGGCGCAGGCGCATGCACGCGGCATCCGCATCGTCACCGAGCTGGTGATCAACCACACTTCCGATCAGCACCCGTGGTTCCAACGCGCACGCAACGCGCCGGCCGGCTCGCCGGAGCGCGACTTCTATGTGTGGTCGGACACCGACCAGGAATACGAAGGCACGCGGATCATTTTCTGCGATACCGAAAAATCCAACTGGACCTGGGATCCGGTGGCCGGGCAGTACTTCTGGCACCGCTTCTATTCGCACCAGCCGGACCTGAACTTCGACAATCCGGCGGTGCTGGAAGCGGTGCTGGAAGTGATGCGCTTCTGGCTGGACCGCGGTGTGGACGGCCTGCGTCTGGATGCGGTGCCGTACCTGATCGAGCGCTCCGGCACCTCCAACGAGAACCTGCCGGAAACCCACGCGATCCTGCGCAAGATCCGCGCCACGCTGGATGCCGAGTACCCGGACCGCATGCTGCTGGCCGAGGCCAACATGTGGCCGGAGGACACCCAGCAGTATTTCGGCCAGAACGCCGACGAATGCCATATGGCGTTCCACTTCCCGCTGATGCCGCGCATGTACATGGCGATCGCACGCGAAGACCGCTTCCCGATCACCGACATCATGCGCCAGACCCCGGAGATTCCGGAGAGTTGCCAGTGGGCGATCTTCCTGCGCAACCATGATGAATTGACGCTGGAAATGGTGACCGATTCGGAGCGCGATTACCTGTGGCAGACCTATGCTGCCGACCGCCGCGCACGCATCAATCTGGGCATCCGGCGCCGGTTGGCGCCGCTGCTGGAGCGCGACCGCCGCCGCATCGAGTTGATGACCTCCCTGCTGCTGACCATGCCCGGCACGCCGGTGCTGTACTACGGCGACGAGATCGGCATGGGCGACAACATCCATCTGGGCGACCGCGATGGCGTGCGCACGCCGATGCAGTGGTCGATCGACCGCAATGGCGGCTTCTCGCGCGCCGACCCGGCGCAGCTGGTGCTGCCGCCGGTGATGGACCCGTTGTACGGTTTCCAGGCAGTGAATGTGGAAGCGCAGATCCGCGACCAGCATTCGCTGCTGACCTGGACCCGCCGCGTGCTCAGCGTGCGCAAGCGTTACCAGGCCTTCGGCCGCGGCAGCCTGCGCTTTCTGTATCCGGGCAACCGCCGCATGCTGGCCTACCTGCGGTGCTACCAGGACGAGACGGTGCTGTGCGTGGCCAACCTGTCGCACACGCTGCAGGCGGTGGAGCTGGACCTGTCCGAGTTCGAGGGCCGCGTGCCGGTGGACATCATCGGCGGCGGCAGTTTCCCGCCGGTCGGGCGGCTGACCTATCTGCTCACCGTGCCGCCGTTCGGCTTCTACGCATTCCAGCTGGTCAGCGAGGGCACCTTGCCGGACTGGCATGTGCCCAGCCCGGTGCCGTTGCCGGACTACCGCACGCTGGTGTTGCGCAGCGATACCGACGAGAGCAATGCGCTGCTGCCGCATCTGCCCACGCTGGAAGCGGAGATCCTGCCGGCTTGGTTGTCGGCACGGCGCTGGTTCTCGGCCAAGGACCAGGCACTCAAGCACGTGCGCATCTCGCGGCGTACGCCGTTGCCGGGCGCCGAGCCGATGAGTCTGCTGGAGCTGGAAGTGGAGCTGGAAGACGGCCACCACGAGAGCTACATGCTGCCGGTCGGCATCGTGTGGGAGCGCGACCAGCCCAGCACCCTGGCCGAGCAGCTTGCGCTGGCGCGGGTGCGCCAGGGCCGCGAGGTGGGTTACCTCACCGATGCCTTCGCGCTCAAGCCGATGGTGCGCGGGGTGATCGACGCATTGCGCGACAACGCCGCGCTGGAGTTCTGCGATGGCGACGATGCCTCGCAGCAGGGACAGGTGCGCTTCGAGGCGACACCGGCGCTGGCCACGCTGGAAATACCGCAGGATCCGGAGATCCGCTGGCTGTCGGCCGAGCAGAGCAACAGTTCGCTGGTGGTGGCCGACAAGGCGGTGTTCAAGCTGCTGCGGCACGTGGCCAACGGTGCCAACCCGGAGATCGAGATCGGCCGTCGCCTGACCGAAATGGGCTACGCCAACGCTGCACCCTTGCTGGGCAGCGTCAGCCGTATCGATGCGCAAGGCACCATCACCACGATCGCGCTGTTGCAGGGCTTCATCCGCAACCAGGGCGATGCCTGGCGCTGGACGCTGGACCATCTGGCACGCAGCTTCGACGAGTACGCCACCGCGCAGACCGACGAATCGCGTGCCGAAGCCATCGCCGGCTACGACGCCTTCGCCGCGGTGGTCGGCAAGCGCCTGGCCGAGTTGCACGAGGCCTTGTCGCGCGACACCGACGACGCCGACTTCGCCCCGCAGCGCATCGACCTGCCCACCGCCAACGATGTGGTGGCCGGCGTCGCACGCCAGGTCGAAGAGATGTGGGACACGGTCAATGCCCGCCTGGCCAGCAGCGACGATGCGACCGAACGCGAAGCGCTGCAGGCAGTGCTGGCCGAGCGCCCGCGGCTGGATGCCTTGCTCGCCCAGGCACCGAGCGTGCTGGCCGATTCCTTGCTGACCCGCGTGCACGGCGACTTCCACCTGGGCCAGATCCTGGTGGCCTTCGACGATGTGGTGCTGATCGACTTCGAAGGCGAGCCGGCCAAGCCGCTGTCCGAGCGGCGCGCCAAGGCCAGCCCGCTGCGCGATGTGGCCGGTTTCCTGCGCTCGCTCGATTACGCCAGCGAAGTGTCGGCACGTGGCGAGGAAGGCACCGCCGCCCGTGCGGGCGTGGGCGTGGATACGCATCTGGACGAGTTCCTGGTGCAGTTCCGTCGCCGCTCCACACAGGCGTTTCTGGACGCGTACCATGCCGTGCTCGACGCCAGTACGCACCCGTGGATCGCACCGGCAGCGTTCAACGCGGCCACCTTGCTGTTCCTGGTGGAGAAGGCCTGTTACGAGGTGCGTTACGAGGCTGCCAACCGCCCCGGCTGGCTGATGGTGCCGATCGAGGGCTTGCGACGCATCCTGCACCGCGCGCGCGCTGGTGCGGGAGACACATGATGAGTGGAGTGATGACAGCAGTGACCAATCGATGGGATCCCGGCGCAACCCGCGCCCTGGCCGAGGCACGCCATGGCGACGCATTCGCCATCCTGGGCGCGCACCCGACCGATAGCGGTCGGCTGCTGCGCACCTATCAACCGGGTGCCAACTACGTCAATGCCGTGCTCGACGATGGCCAGGTCATCGCGCTGGAGGCAGGCCCGGAGCCGGGCCTGTTCGCCGGCGCGTTGCCGGCGCAGGGCGGCTACCGCCTGCGCATCGGCTGGCCCGGCGGCGAGCAGGATACCGCCGACCCGTATGCGTTCGGCCCGCAGCTCAGCGACTTCGACCTGCACCTGATCAGCGAAGGCCATCACCTGCAGTTGGCCGACGCGCTCGGCGCCAACGCGATCGAAGTCGATGGCGTACGCGGTACGCGCTTTGCGGTGTGGGCGCCCAATGCCACGCGCGTGGCGGTGGTGGGCGATTTCAACAGTTGGGACGCGCGCCGGCATCCGATGCGGTTGCGGCACCAGTCCGGCGTGTGGGAGCTGTTCGTGCCCGACGTCGGCCCGGGCGCGCATTACAAGTACCAGCTACGCGGCCCGCATGGGAACGAGTTGCCGGCCAAGGCCGACCCGGTGGCGCGGCGTGCCGAGCTGGCGCCGGGTACCGCCTCGATCGTGGCCGACCCCACCCCGCATCAGTGGAGCGATGACGGCTGGATGGCCACGCGCGCGCGTCGGCAGGCGCACGACGCACCGATGAGCATCTACGAGATCCATGCAGGCTCTTGGTTGCGCGAGGAAGGCGTGGACCTGGACTGGGATGGCCTGGCCGACCGCTTGATTCCGTACGTGGCCGATATGGGCTTCACCCATGTCGAGCTGATGCCGGTGACCGAGCATCCGTTCGGCGGCTCGTGGGGTTATCAGCCGCTGGGCCTGTTCGCGCCGACCGCGCGCTTCGGCTCGCCGGATGGCTTTGCCCGCTTCGTCGATCGCTGCCACCGCGAAGGCATCGGCGTGATCGTCGACTGGGTGCCGGCGCATTTCCCCACCGACGCCCACGGCCTGGCGCATTTCGACGGTACCGCGCTGTACGAGCATGCCGACCCGCGCGAAGGCTTCCACCGCGACTGGAATACGCTGATCTACAACCACGGGCGGCGCGAGGTATCCGGGTTCCTGATCGCCAGTGCGCTGGAGTTCCTGCAGCGCTTCCACATCGACGGCCTGCGCGTGGATGCGGTGGCCTCGATGCTGTACCGCGACTACAGCCGCAATGCCGGCGAGTGGGTGCCCAACATCCACGGCGGGCGCGAGAACTACGAGACCATCGCCTTCCTGCGCCGGCTCAACGAGGTGGTGCGCGAGCACACCCCGGGTGCGGTGATGATTGCCGAGGAATCCACCGCGTTCCCCGGCGTCACTGCCGATGTGGCGCACGGCGGCCTGGGCTTCCACTACAAGTGGAACATGGGCTGGATGCACGACACCCTGCATTACGCCGCGCTGGATCCGATCTACCGCCGTTACCACCATGGCGAGCTGACCTTCAGCATGGTCTATGCGTATTCGGAGCGCTTCGTGCTGCCGATCTCGCACGACGAAGTGGTGCATGGCAAGGGCTCGTTGCTCGGCCGCATGCCGGGCGACGACTGGCAGCGCTTTGCCAACCTGCGCGCCTACCTGGGTTACATGTTCACCCACCCGGGGCGCAAATTGCTGTTCATGGGCTGCGAATTCGGCCAGCCCACCGAGTGGAACCACGACGGCGGCATCCCCTGGCATCTGCTGGATGACCCGCGCCATCGCGGCGTGCAGACCCTGGTGCGCGATCTGAATCGGCTGTATGTCGAATACCCCGCGCTGCACGCGCAGGACGACGACCCGGCCGGGTTTGCCTGGGTGGTCGGCGATGACGCGGCCAATAGCGTGGTGGCGTTCCTGCGCAAGGCAAAGCGCGGCGATGCGCCGGTGCTAGTGGTGATCAACTTCACCCCGATCGTGCAGCACGGCTACCGCATCGGCGTGCCGCAAGGCGGCCAGTGGCGCGAGGTGTTCAATAGCGATGCCGGCACCTACGGCGGCGCGAACCTGGGCAATGGCGGTGTGGTGAGCGCCGAGCAGCAGTCGATGCATGGCCATGCGCAATCCCTGCCGCTGTTGCTGCCGCCGCTGGGCGTCATCGTGCTGACGCCGCAGGGCTGATGCAGCACACACAGCGCCGGACCGCTGGTCCGGCGCTGTGGCACCTGTTAGATTGCGCGCCGTAGAGCGGCCAACACCTCGCTGCGCGCGCCCACCGGGCGGTGCAGCAGGGGTTTCCACCCGCTACGTAGGCGGCCCGGGGAGGGCTGCCGGGCACAGCCGCCGCCATGCCTTCCGTTGACCGTGTGTACGGGAGTGTTGTGCGTGGGCGTTTTGATGGCTGTGGTTTCTTCGACGGTTGAGCCGTTTATCCATGACGTGCGCATCGCTGGATGCGCGCATGCACTGGTGCGGCCTGCACGTTCTCCGTGTGTCGGCGCGCAAGGTGGCGGCATGTGGCCAGCGCAGCTCGGTGTGTTGCCGTTCTCCGCTTCGGCGCAGGCGCAGGCATGAGCGGTTGGATGACCTGGTGCTACTTGCTCACCGCTGCGGCGTCGGCGCTGGCGTTCTACCTGGCAACACGGCATCAACGCCTGTGGCCGCAGCGCCGGCTGTCGGCGCGCGCGCTACGCATGGGCGCCAGCGCATTGCTGCTGCTGTCGCTGGGTTGCGCCATGCAGGCCTTGGGCACCTGGGCCGGCACCTTCGCCGCAGTGACGGCGCTGATGTTGGTGGCGGTGGCGCTGCCGTATCTGGATGCCTGGCAGCAGGCGCGCACGCAACGAAGGCAGGTGCGCCATGTGGGCTAGGTGGCTGGCCGCAGTAGTGCTGGGTCTGCCGCTGGCAGTCGGCGTGGTGGGCCTGTGCGCCTTGTTGCTGCCGGGGCCGCAGCAGAGCTACACGCTGGCATGGTTGCTGCTGATGTTTCCGGCCTGGGTGGGCGCGATGGCGCTGCCGTTCGTGTTCCGTCGCGCATCGCGCGCCTGGGCCGTGCTCGGCGGGCTGACGCTGCTGTGCTACCTCGCGCTTGCAGGCATCAAGGCATTGGGCTGGACGGAGCTGGGCGCATGAAAGCATCGACCTTGCGCGCGTTTCTGTCGGTCCACAGCTGGATGGGTCTGTTGGCGGGCATGGCCTTGTTCATCGCCTTCTACGCCGGCGCCATCACCGTGTTCACGCATGAATTGAGCGGCTGGCAGGCCACGCCGCCTGTCACACAGCCTGCGCCGGCAGATCCTGTCGCCGCCGCGCAGACCTTGCTGGATGCGGTGATCGCCCGGCATCCGCAGGTGGCCGAATCGTTCCTGGTGCTGCTGCCCGGCGAGCACGGGCCGACTCCGCGGCTTTACTGGTATGGGCCGCAGGCCGAGGCCAGTGGCGGCATGCGGCAGTATCAACAGGCCGCCGATGGCCGCCTGCTGGAATTGCCGCAGCGCGTGGGCTTTGCCGACTTCCTCTACGACCTGCACTTCACCGCCGGCCTGCCACGCGTGTTCGGCACCTATCTGTTCGGTGTGGTGAGCGTGCTGTACGGACTGGCGTTGCTCAGCGGGGTGGTGCTGTACGCGCCGGTGTTCTTCAAGGACCTGTTCGCACTGCGGCCGGGGCATAACCTCAAGCGGCTGTGGCAGGACGCGCACAACGTGGTCGGCATGTTGTCGCTGCCGTTCCATGTGATCTTTGCCTGGTCCGGCGCGGTGTTGTGCCTGGGCGTGCTGTTGCTGGCGCCGTTCCAGTTTCTGGTGTTCGACGGCAAGCTGATGCAGATCCTGGCACCGGAGTTCGAACTCACCCCGCATGTGCAAGCAGCCAGGCGTGCGGCACCGGTGTTGCCGGTTGCGGTGCTGCTGGACAAGGCGCGCGCAGCCAGCCCGGGCTTGGTACCGGAGAGCATCGGGTTCCATGATGCAGGCGATGCCAATGCACGCGCGGAAGTGTATGGCCACAACGATCAGCGCCGGCTCAACACACTCGGTGGCGTGGCATTGGATGCGGCAACCGGCCAGGTCCTGCGCGTGCTCGAACCAAGGAAGATGTCGCCAGGCACCGCTGCATTGCGCGGGCTGCAAGGGCTGCACTTCGGCAATTTCGGGCATGCGCCGGTGCAGTGGCTGTATTTCCTGCTCGGGTTGGGTGGTGCGTTCCTGTTCTACAGCGGCAACCTGCTGTGGATCGAAACACGCCGCAAGCGTCGGCTGGTGGATCAACCGCGCCGCACCCACGCGATGGCACGCCTGACCATCGGCGTCTGCCTGGGTAGCGTCGCCGGTATCTCGGCCTTGTTCATCGCCGCACGCCTGCTTGCGCAAGGACAGGAGCGTTATGTCTATTATGCGGTCTTTGCGGCCGTGCTGGTGTGGGCGCTGGTCCGCCCCACTGCACGTGGTGCGTACGAGGTATTGCTGGCCTGCGCTGTCCTCACGGCGCTGATTCCGCTGGCCAGCTGTGTTTCCGCGCGTGGCGTGGTGCTGCCGTGGCAGGACGCAACGGTGCTGGTCGTGGACCTGATCTCCCTGGTGTTGGCATGGGCGTACTGGCAACTGGCGCGTGCGAGCAGGCGGCGCGGACTGCAGGGCGATCCCAACAGCGTCTGGGCGTGGAAGCGCGCGCAGCGCGCTGAGTCGACGCACTGACGTGATTGATGCCTGGCACGCTACGGTGTGCCGGGCATCAGCTGCGGCGGAGCACTTGTCGCTGACCATGCGGCTGGCCCGACAACCTGGCCCGTTGACGCGACGGCATCGCCGGGCAGTGCATCCTGATCGCCCGCCACCTTCACCCACACCCGATGACGGCTGCCGTCTTACGCATTGGCCTGATCTCCGACACGCACGGCGTGCTGCGGCCCGAGGCCGTGGCTGCGTTGCAGGGCTGCGCGGCGATCATCCATGCCGGCGATGTGGGCAAGCCGGAGATCCTCGCCGCGCTGCAGGCGCTGGCACCGTTGCATGCGATCGCCGGCAATATCGACAACAAGCCATGGGCAGCGCAGCTTCCGCAAACGCTGGATCTGCTGATCGCAGGCGTGCGCATCCATGTGTTGCACGATCTGAAAACGCTGGCAGCGGATGTTGCTGCCGATGTGATCATCAGCGGGCATTCGCACAAGCCGTCGATACACACGCACGACGATGTGCTGTACATCAATCCGGGCAGCGCCGGCCCGCGTCGCTTCAGCTTGCCGATCAGTGTGGGCACGCTGTGGCTGGGCGATGGCCCGCCGCGTGCGCAGCTGCAGCTGCTGGAAATACGCTGACGGAAGTTGGATCCGTGCAACAGAGACGTGTGCAGGGATCTGGAGCGGCCAGCAAAAAACGACTGCACAGCCGTCATGCGTGCGCGGTCGCTGCTCGGAATCGGCGTGTACCACGCGTACTCTCCGGTTCTTAGCGTGCCGTCCGCACACATCTGACCACCGCTCGCGACGCTGTGTTGGCCACTCTTAGGCAATGCCACGCGCCGAAGTACATCGGCCCGGTGCACCTGCCACTTCCGCATGTCGTGAGCATGCGGTGCATGCGATGACCGCCAGCACCGACCGCCGACAACCTGTGCTGACGTGCCTGCTTGTCCAAACCTGCCCGTGAGTCGTTCGTTGCCTGCATGTGTAGGCCTGTGGTCCCTGCGCTGACCTTGTCTGCACGCAGGCGGGACCATCCTTGTGCATCGAGTCGCCGCAAGGATTTCCCCCATGAATACCCGTCGCCAGTTCCTTTCCGCCGCCGCTGCCGGCACCGCGGCATTGGCCGCCGCCCCGTTGTTGGCACAGACTTCCGCACCGGGCAGCGTGATGCCCACGCGCGGCAAGGCCGCCGCATCCGCATTGCCGACCAATCCCGCAAGCAAGGGCGCACGCTATCGGCCCTCGAGTCGACTGGGCTTTGGTGGCGTGGCGATCGGCAATGGGTTTGCGCCCACCAGCGATGCGCAAAGCGAAGCGACCCTGGCTGCGGCGTGGGAGTCGGGCGTGCGGTACTTCGATACCTCGCCGTGGTACGGCCTGGGCCTGTCCGAGCGCCGTACCGGCCACCACCTGCACAATCACGCTGCAGACGACTACGTGCTATCGACCAAGGTCGGGCGCCTGCTGACCGCTACCGACAAACCGCCGAAGACGATGTGGCAGCAGCCGTCGCCCTTCGACTACCGCTACGACTACAGCGCCTCCGGCGTGCGTCGCTCGATCGAAGACAGCCTGCAGCGCCTGGGCGTGTCGCAGATCGATATCGCCTACATCCACGATCTGTCGCCGGAGAACGAGAAAGACCTGGGCATGCCGTGGGAACAGCGCTTTGCCGAAGCGGTGAAAGGCGCGATGCCCGAGCTGACCAAGATGCGCAAGGAGGGCTTGATCAAGGCGTGGGGCTTTGGCGTCAATCGCCCCGAGCCGGCCCTGCGTGCGATCGAAGAGGCCGACCCGGACATCTTCCTGCTGGCCTGCCAGTACTCGTTGCTCGATCACGCGCAGGCGCTGCACGACACCTTCCCGAAGATCGCAAAGCACGGCGCGTCGGTAGTGGTCGGTGCGCCGTTGCTGGCAGGCTATCTGGCCGGGCGCGAGCGTTATCTCTACGACGGCACCGTGCCGGAATGGGCGCCGGCCAAGCGCCAGAAAGCACTCGCCATCTGCGAGCGCCACGGCGTGGATCTGCGCACAGTGTCGCTGCAGTTTGCCGCTGCGCCGAAGGTGGTGTCCGCGGTGATTCCCGGTGCGCGCACGGCCGAGCAGGCGCTTGCGAATGCGGCCTCGATGCGCGTGGCGATTCCGGCAGCGGTATGGGAAGAGCTCAAGCGCGAGCAGGTGATCGAAGCGGATGCACCGGTGCCTGTTGTGGGCTGAGGCTCACGCGTGGTGGGTGCATCGCAAACGCCTGCGCTTGCGATGCACCACGTCACGCAGCAGGCATCACCTCACCCATCACGGAATCAACAGCGGCCGCAACGCAGGCACTTGCCTGGCCAGTTCGTCGGCGACAATCGCCGCGAACAGGTCGGCGCCGTCCGCACCCAGATGGGTGTAATCGAATGCCAGCTTGGCCTGGCCCATCGGCTCGGCACTGGCGTTGTCCTGTGCACGCGCAGCGGCGAGAGCAGGCGTGGCGGGCGTCGATGTGGTTTGCGCCGGGGTCTTGCCGATGGTGGTGCCCGATTGCGCGGCTAGCACCTGCTCCGGATCGGCCGGCCGCTGCGCCAGGCGCATTGCCAGCACCGGGCCCATGCCTTGCACTAGGGCGCGGCTGCGCGCGTGCAGGTCGATCAACGGCACCTGCAATTCCTGCGCGAGCGTGCGCGTGGCCTCGGCCCAGGGCGCCAGATCGTCCAGCAACTGACCGCGCGCGAACTGCCGCCGCGTCAATGGCGTGACCAGCACCGGAATCGCACCGGCAGCACGCGCTTCGTCTACATAGCGGCGCAGGTTGGCGGGGAACTCGGTCGCCAGGTCGGTGGAACGCCCCGGCTTGCCCGGTTGATCGTTGTGGCCGAACTGGATCAGCACATACACCTGGCGATACCCGCCACTGCGCAGTTCGTGCAGCGCGATGTCCCACGAACCTTCGGCGCGGTAGTTGGACGTGCTGCGGCCGCCGCGCGCCAGATTGAGGCAGCTCAGAAATGAGGTCACATGCTGTGCGCAAAAGCTCGGTCCCCAGCCGCCCTGCACGGCGGTAGTGGAGTCGCCGACCAGCACGATCTTGCTGGCCGCAAGCGCAGGCGCAGCGGCGGTGGGGGCCGATGCCTTGGATGCGCGCGGCGTACCGACCTGCGCGGAAGCGGCCGCATCGGCACACGTCAGGCAGGCAGCGGCCAGCGCTGTCAGCAGCATCGGTGCAATAAAGAAATACTTACGCATGCATCACCTCGAAAACCACTGAACCACGGCTGCGCGCTCGCCGGAATAGGGGGCGGCCAGCGCTGCGGAATTGGCGTGTCCTGCGCAGACCTGCCGGTCTGGAACGTTCGTACCCGTGTGGCGGCTGGACACCACGTGCTGATCGCCTCGCCGGAACGAAAGCGCTCAGAACGTACCGCGCTGGATGAAGGGCGCCTGCTGGTAGAGCTGCCGTTCGCCACCGCGCGGGTCGTTGTCCATCCGGCTCGGCACATCGAACAACAACGTGTCGCGGTGCTGCAGCGAGTACTGGCGCCAGCGTGGCAGGCCGCGATGATTCGGGTCGCCATGGCGTGCGAAGGCGAGCAGCGCCTCGCTCATCTGCTCGGCCATGCGCTGCGCAGCGGCGCCGTCGCCGGTGCGCGAGCCAGGCTGCGCAATGGTGTCGAACACCAGCGGGATGTCCAGCGTGTGGAAGGCGCCGAACTTGCCGCCGTCCAGCGGCGAGCCCCAGTCCAGCTGATACACCCAGGTCGGCGCACCCTGGCGCGCGCGCGCCTCGGCCTCCTCGACCGCGCCGCGCCACGAGCGGCCCGCCGTGGTCGCGGCAAAGAACACGTCCGATGGCGAGTACTGCGGATACAGCCGGCGATATTCGGCAATCACCACCTGCGGCAGCAGGTCGACGTACTGCTGGCTTTCCAGCCTGGCCGGCAGCTCGTCCCAGCTCAACGCAAAGTTCTTCGGGTCGTTGCCGAGAAACGCGCGCGTCTCGTCGCGGGTATTGCCGATCACCAGCGGAATCCTGGCCGATTGCAGTGGCGCAGTCGGCCAGAACGGATGCACCGGCACATTGCGTGCATCCAGCACCGGGCCGAAGTACAGCGCGCTGTTTTCCACCCGCGAGGGGTCGCGCAGCTGCGCGGCAGCCAGCAGCTGCGCAACCGGCAGCGTGCGGATGCGAGCAAGCTCGCCGGGCGCGAGTTTCAAGGCATCCAGCAGCAACTGCGCACGCTGCGTGGCCGCACGCGGGCCGGCCACGGTGACCTGCTGCCCGCTCATGGTCCAGGCGCGGTGGAACAGGCCGCGCGCGGCCGGCATCGCCATCAGGGTGGCGATCTTGGCGCCGCCGCCGGACTGGCCGAACACGGTGACATTGCCGGCATCGCCGCCGAATTCGCCCGCGTGCTGGCGCACCCACTGCAGTGCCTGGATCAGGTCCAGCTGCCCGGCATTGCCGGAGTCGGCAAAGCCGGCATCGCCCAGCTGCGCCAGCGACAGGTAGCCGAACAGGTTGAGCCGGTGATTGACGGTGATCACCACCACATCGCCGCGTTTGCACAGGCGCACGCCGTCGTACAACGGGTCGCTGCCGGAGCCGGTGGTGTAGCCGCCGCCGTGGATATAGAACAGGATCGGGCGCTTGCCGCCATCGCGCAGGCCCGGCGTCCATACGTTGAGGAACAGGCAGTCCTCGCTGGTGGGTTCGCTGGCCTTGAGCTGCGGCGCAGCCGCCGCGTAGGCGCTGGCATCGCGCACGTCCTGCCATGGATTTTCCGGCACGGCTGCCTGGAAGCGCCGCGCGGCGGTGTCGCCGCCGTACGGGATGCCCTTGAACACGCAGATGCCCTGGTCGCGATGACCGCGCAAGGCGCCGCCACGCACGCGTGCCAGCGGCGCGCTGGCCTCGCGCGGCGGTGGGGGTGCGGCGGCGCCAGCAAAGCCGGGGAACGCTGCGGCGGCAGTGGCGAGCAGGCCGCCACGCAGCAGCGTGCGTCGGCGCGCGTCGGGCGTGGACGGCGCTGTCATCGCGCCACGTCCTGCGCCGGTCCCGATGCAGCTGCCGGCGGCTGTGCCTTGGTGACATGCGCGATCCAGGCCTGCGCCAGCTGCGGCCATGCGGCCACGGTTAGGCCGCTGCCGCTGGCGGTGCCGAAGCCATGGCCGCCCTGCGGGAAGACGTGCAGCTCGCTCGGCACGCCGGCGCGCAGCAGCGCGTCGTGCATCAGCAGGCTGTTGCGCACCGACACCACGGTGTCGTCCTGCGCATGCAGCAGAAAGCTGGGCGGGGTATGCGCATCCACATGCAGTTGTGGCGAATACGCACGCACCTGCGCATCGGCTGGACTGCTGCCGAGCAGGCGCTCGCGCGAGCCCGGGTGCGCGTTGGCGCTGTCCATGTCGATGACCGGGTAGATCAGCAGCGCAAAATCCGGCCGCGCGCTCAGTGCATCGGCCGCATCCACCTTGGGGTAGACCTGCGCGGCGTAGCGGGTGGCCAGGCTGGCGGCGACATGGCCGCCGGCCGAGAACCCCATCACCCCGACCCGCTGGGGGTCGATGCCGTAGCGGGCAGCGTTGGCGCGGATCAGCCGCAACGCGCGCTGTGCATCGGCCAGCGGCACGTCGGCGCCGTTCGGGTGGC
This sequence comes from Xanthomonas sp. NCPPB 2864, assembly GCF_056675615.1. Taxonomy (NCBI): domain Bacteria; kingdom Pseudomonadati; phylum Pseudomonadota; class Gammaproteobacteria; order Lysobacterales; family Lysobacteraceae; genus Xanthomonas; species Xanthomonas sp. NCPPB 2864. The sequence goes on along the minus strand of NZ_JBWWVS010000014.1, from coordinate 941 downwards.
CTTCGCCGGGCAAGCGGTAACGCAGCACGAACAGGGTAATGCCGGCCTGGTCGACGAAGCTGGGCACCAGTGCGCTGCCTTCGTTGTCGAGCACGATGCGCTGGTAGCCGCCGCCGGGGGTGACCAGCAGGGCGGTGCCGTTCGGCCGCTTGGGCCGGTAGACCACCAGGTACGGCGTGCTGATCTGCTGGATGTAGCGATCGGGCAGGGCCGGGTCGCTGCTGCGTTGGACGATGCGCTGTGGCTGCGTCAGCGGCTTGTCCCCCGGTGCCATCCCGTTGGGCCATAGCAGGATCCGGCTGGCCTGCTCGGCTGCGGTATCGGCGCCGGGCACCTCGGCCGCCAGCACTGGCCCGGCCAGCAGCGCTCCCACCATCACCACCGTCATGCACCGGCGCATGACGCTCGAAAACGCGGCAAACACACGCGTCTGGCTTGTCTGTTCCATCCACCCCTCCCAGGGTTGCTTCGTTGCTGCGGCCAGTTTTGCCGCACTGCACATTGCCAATGACACCGGTTTACCATATACAGCACACCGTGCCACTGTCGATTGGCAGTGCAACAAAAACACCTATCAGGGAGACACCCTTGAGCAACGACGCCGCCACCCCACCATCCTCCACATCCTCGCTGTCGCAGATCGCCCAGCGCTTTGTGGAGGCACGCCGTGCAGGGGCATCGCTGCCGGACTTTCCAGGGCAGATCCCCGACGATCTGCTCACCGCCTACCAGGTGCAGGATATCGCCATCAGCCAGTGGGACGACCAGGTGGTCGGCTGGAAGGTGGGCTACATCGCCGCCGAGCGCCGCGACGCATCGGGCGACGAGCGCCTGCTGGGCCCGATCTTCTCGCACAAGCTCTGGAATGCTACCGGTGGAACAACCGAATTCCAGATCTACGAAGGCGGCTTCGGTGCGGTGGAGGCCGAGTACGTGCTGCG
>NZ_JBWWVS010000013.1:0-66846 GCF_056675615.1 Xanthomonas sp. NCPPB 2864 | reverse complement strand
CGGTCGCGAAAAGCCAGAGCCAGAGCCAGAGCCGGGGCTAAATTTAAGCGAGCTGGCCAAAGCCAAAGCCAAAGCTGAAGCTAAAGCTAAAGCTAAAGCCAAAGCCAAAGCCAAAGCCAGAGGCAAAGGTCCGAATCTCACCACGGCACCCGGACGTTTCAGGCGCAATCGAGCACCGTAACGAGACTGGGGCGACGAGCTGGATTTACTGCCGTTGGCCACCATATTGATCCGTGCTGGCGTACCGCCGGCCCGGACGATTGGAGACCTGCATGCCCGAGCTGCCCGAAGTCGAAACCACTTTGCGTGGCCTGGCTCCGCATCTGGTTGGCCAACGCATCCATGGCGTCATCCTGCGACGCCCCGACCTGCGCTGGCCCATTCCCGAGCAGATCGAGCGCATGTTGCCCGGCGCGACCATCACCGATGTGCGTCGCCGTGCCAAATACCTGTTGATCGATACCGATGCCGGCGGCAGCGCGCTGCTGCATCTTGGAATGTCGGGAAGTCTGCGCGTGTTACCCGGCGATACGCCGCCGCGGGCGCACGATCATGTGGATATCAGCCTGGAAAATGGCCGTGTCCTGCGCTTCAACGATCCGCGCCGGTTTGGTTGCCTGTTGTGGCAAAACGACACGCACGTGCACGATCTGCTGGCGGCACTTGGCCCGGAACCATTATCGGATGCATTTACTGGCGATTATCTGCATGCACTGGCGAGTGGCCGGCGCGCGGCAGTGAAAACCTTTCTGATGGATCAGGCGGTCGTTGTCGGCGTGGGAAATATCTATGCGGCAGAAAGCCTGCATCGCGCCGGAATCAGCCCATTACGCGAAGCGGGCAAAGTGTCGTTGGACCGTTACCGGCGCCTGGCCACAGCAGTGAAAGACATCCTCGGCTACGCCATCCAGCGCGGCGGAACCACGCTGCGCGATTTCATCAGCCCGGACGGGGCGCCCGGTTACTTCGAGCAGGAACTTACGGTGTATGGGCGCGAGGGTGAAGCCTGCAAGCAGTGTGGACGTGCGTTGAAACACGCCACCATCGGGCAACGTGCGACGGTGTGGTGCAGCAGTTGCCAACGTTGAACGCCGGCCAGGTGACCCACGCTGATCGAAACACCAGCCTCCAGTTCTGGATCAGTGACGACCGCTGGCGAGTAGCCCTTGGATAACAGCACATGGCGCCCTTGGAGCCGCAGTTGCCGATTGCTTGATGGTGCGTTGCCGTACATCGCGCCACAATCGTGACGTCCTGCGATTGGAGTCGTCCATGCCTGCCTCACTGCGCTACGTTATGCCGATCATGCTTGTGGTTGCATCAGCGTTGCCGCTGGCAACAGGCGCATGCGCGGATGAGCTTATGTCCAGCACCAAACCCGCAGTTGAGCGCATCCAGTTGCACAACGGAGTTGTTGAACTCAGTGCTACGCCCGCGTTCGGTGGGCGCGTGTTGTCCTTTAATTTGCGTGGACACCCCAACGTGTTGAAGACGGGTGAGGCAGTTGATCAGCAGCCCGTGCCAGAAGTGTCCGCGACCGCAGGCGATATCCCGTACCTCGGCCACGATGTCTGGGTAGGGCCGCAGAGTCAGTGGTGGGTGCATCAACAGGTCAACCCGACACGCAAGGCGGCCACCGCGGTCTGGCCACCGGATCCGTATCTGTCGTTGGCAACCACACGTGCAGTCACACGTAGTGGCGATCACCTGATCCTGGAAGGCGTGCCTAGTCCGGTCACCGGCGTGCAGCTACGCAAGCGCGTGGCTCTTTCATCCACGCGTGCCGATACCGTGGAGGTTGAGGCCACCGCCCGCAATATCCGCAGCGAGTCCATCGCCTGGGATCTGTGGTTCAACACGCGTGTCGCGGCGAGCACGCGTGTATTCCTACCGGTTGCCGACGCGGCAGACATTCGCCTCCAGCCGCCGACCGAGGCCGGCACGGTTGCGCCGGCCTACCGGCATCACGGCGGCGTGTTTGCATTGCGTGCCGATGCACGTCAGGACGGGCTGATTCAGCGTGGCAAGGTGTTGTTGCAGCCTTCGGCAGGCTGGATGGCGGGCTTTGCAGGCGACCAGGTGCTGGTGATCCGCTTTGCGCACCAGCCGCTGTCCGCCATCCATCCGGAGCAAGGGCAGGTGGAGCTGTATCTGGACGCGCCGCCGCAGCATCCCGAGCGCGGGCTGCTGGAAATGGAAGTGCACGCGCCGTACCGGCAGCTGGCGCCAGGCGAGCGCATGCAGGCGAACGAGCAATGGACCTTGCTGCGCTATACCGGATCCGACGCGCAGCAGGCGCAACACCAGTTCCTGTGCAGCAAGGCGCAGGAGCTGCAGCTGACCAATGCGTGCGCGCCTTCGTCTCAGGCGCCCTGACCTCCGCATTCACCTCCGTGCCGAGCTGTGGCTATGATGGCGGCCATTCCCTGAGCAGACCGATGCGCATGCAACGACGCCACTTCCTGAAGAATGCCGCCGCCGCATTGGCCGCGCTCGGTTTGCCGGCGCTGCCGCAGTGGGCGTTGGCGGCCAAGGCCGTTGGACTGCGTCGCCTGGGGCAGCCGCAGCCATTCGACTATGGCTGGCTCAAGGGGCAGGCGCGTGCGTTGGCCACGGCGCCTTACAAGAGCCATAAGCAGCTGCTTCCGGGGTCGTTGGAAGCGTTGAACTGGGATCAATACCAGTCGATCCGCTACCGCCAGGACCATGCGCTATGGGCGGACGGCAACGGCAAGTTCCAGGCGAAGTTCTTCCATCTGGGGCTGTATTTCCACACCCCCGTGCATATCTACGACATCGTCGACGGCAAGGCGCAGCAGCTGGCCTACGACCCAGCGGCGTTCGATTACGGCAGCAGCGGGCTGGGCGGCAAGCAGCTGCCCAAGGACCTGGGCTTTGCCGGGTTCCGTCTCAATACGCGCAAGGACACCGATCGCGATTTCTCGGCCTTCCTGGGCGCGAGCTATTTTCGCGCAGTCGGCAAGGAAGGCCAGTACGGGCAGTCGGCGCGCGGGCTGGCGATCGACACCGGTACCGGTGGGCCGGAGGAGTTCCCGGACTTCATCGCCTATTACCTGGAACAGCCGGCCGACGATTCGAACACCGTGGTGGTGTACGGGCTGCTGGATTCGCCCAGCGTTGCCGGTGCGTATCGCTTTGCCATCACCAATGGCGAGGTGCTGGTGATGGAGATCGACAGCGCGCTCTACCCGCGCAAGACCATCGAGCGATTGGGTATCGGCCCATGCACCAGCATGTACCAGGTCGGCGAAAACGATCGCCGCATGGACTGGGACTGGCGGCCGGAAATCCACGACACCGATGGCCTGGCAATGTGGACCGGCGGCGGCGAGTGGATCTGGCGGCCGTTGTGCAATCCGCCGCAGCTGCGCTTCAACATGTTCGTCGATGAGAATCCGCGCGGATTTGGCCTGCTGCAGCGCGATCGCAACTTTGACCATTACCAGGACGACGGCGTGTTCTACGAGAAGCGCCCCTGCCTGTGGGTGGAACCCAAGAACGGCTGGGGCAAGGGCTCGGTGCAGCTGGTCGAGATTCCGACCGTGGACGAGACCTTCGACAACATCGTGGCATTCTGGAATCCGCAGGACAAGCCGCAGCCGGGGCAAGAGTTGCTGATGGGGTACCGGTTGTATTGGGGCGCGCATCCGCCGGCCAGCTCGCCGCTGGCGCATTGCGTGGCCACGCGCACCGGCCTGGGCGGCATCGTCGGGCAGAAGCGCAGCCATTTCTCGTGGCGGTTTGCGGTGGATTTTGCCGGTGGCGAACTGGCTGCGTTGGCCAAGGACCCGAAAGCCAAGGTCGAGGCCATCCTCCAGGTGTCGCGTGGCAGCACCGAGATCGTGTCGGCGCGTCCGCTGCATGAGCTCAAGGGCTATCGGGCGATGTTCGACCTGGTGCCGCCGGATGACAGCACCCGGCAGATCGATATCCGCCTGTTCCTGCGCGCCAACGGCAAGCCGCTGACCGAGACCTGGCTGTACCAGTGGACGCCGCCACCGGCGAGCGAGCGCAAGGTCTACTAGCGCACAGGGACGTCGCGCGACCGATAAGGTGGGCGATTGTCAGGCAGGTGCGGGTGGCGCAGTGACGACAGGCCGCCGATTTCGAATGGCGACCGTGGCTGCGTTACAGCCGCACAGTCGCGGCTGCGGCGCCCAGGCGCCGCCTCGGACTCAGGCCGGCGTCGAGCTGTTGACCAACTGCATGCGCGCACGCGGGCGCACGCAGGCCAGGTCCACCCGGAAGCAGGTGCCGTCCTTGCCGCTGAGGATACGCAGTTCGCCTTGATGGGCCCGGGCGATCTGGGCGGCCATGTGCAGGCCCAGATCCACTTCGGGCAAGGCGCGTCCACCGGTGTGCACGTGGGTGGAGGCCTGCAGCACGTCGAGCCGGCGTGGATCGATCCCGTCCAGATTGCAGACCTCGATGCGCAGGCGGCCCTGCTCGGTGACCGCGACCGCCTTGATCAGCGAACTCTGTTGCCCCTGCACCACGGCGTTGATCATCAGGCTGCCGAACATCTGTGCCAGGCGCACCGCATCGCCATGCACCGGCTCGTCGATGGCCACATGCGTGGACAGCACCTGGTTCGGATACGCGGCGCGGGTTTCATCGACAACCTGCGACAAGGCATCGAGCAGGTCGCTGCCGTTGCCGTAGTCCAGTTGCAGCCAGTCGCGTTCGATACCGCGCGCGAAATCGTTGGCGAAGTCGATCAGTTCTTCCATGCGCCGCAGGCTGCGCTGCATCGACCGGATCGCGCCGCCCTGGCGCTGGTTGAGCGGGTCGATTGCCAGCATGTCCACCACCGCATGCATGGACTGCAGCGGGTTGCGCAGATCGTGGCCAAGGATGCCGATGAATTCTTCGCGCAGGCGCGCGGAGGCGCCGATACGCCCCAGCTCGCTGCGTGCGCGCCGCGATTCCTGCGCGCTCTCTTCGGCGCGTTGTTCGGCCTGGATCTGCGCTGCCAGCAGTTGCGCCAGCAGCTCGACCTTTTCCACCATCGGCGCATCCATGACGCGCGGCAACGGGTCCAGCGCGCACAAGGTGCCGAACACGCTGCCGTCGTCGAACCTGATCGGCACCGAGACATAGCTTTCGAAGCCATAGAGCCGCGGCGTGGGGTGGTCGCGGAAGACCGGGTGCTCAGAGGCATGGCCGAACCACAAGGCGTTGCCCTGGGTACGCACGCTGTCGCAGAAGGTGGTGACCAGGGGCAGCTCGTCGCCGGGCGCCAGGCCGAACGACAGCTCGTCGCGGACCTGGCAGGTGATCCAGCGCGTATCGGTCACGCGCGCAACAGCCGCGAACCCCATGCCGGTCAGGCGGGTGAGAATGGTCAGGACATCCGGGACCGACGATAGCCGGCCAACACGCGCGATATCTGCGCGTAACTCGGGAGGAAGCGGACCCATGAATTGCCTCCCGACAAGTGGATGGTCGCCAGTTTACAGGACTGTGGTTGCGCCTGGTTGCGCGTGGATCGCTGCAACGGCACGGCAACGATACGCCTGTCGATGTGTAGCGGAAATGCAGCGGCGATCGAATGCCTGCAGGGGTTTATCGACGCATCACACGTGCATACCGGGGCAGCGCGTCAACGGCATTTCGGCTGAATTCTTCAGCCCGTCCCCGTGCCGGTTTCCCTGTCCGACGAGCCCGCAGGCGGCAGCGGCAACGCGATCTGCAGCGGGTCGATGCGGCCTTCGCCACGCATGATCTTCTTGAACTCGGCGCGGCTGACCGACACGTAGCGCTCGTTGCCGCCGATCTCCACCTGCGGGCCGTCCTGCACCGCGTGGCCTTGCGCATCCACGCGCACGGTCATGGTGGCCTTGCTGCCGCTGTGGCAGATGGTCTTGATCTCCTCCAGCTCGTCGGCCCAGGCCAGCAGGAACTGGCTGCCCTCGAACAGCTCGCCGCGGAAGTCGGTCCGCAGGCCGTAGCACAGCACCGGAATGCGCAGGCGGTCGACCACCTCGCTCAACTGCCAGACCTGGCCACGGTTGAGGAACTGCGCCTCGTCCACCAGCACGCAATGCAGCGCGCCTTCGGCCTGGATGTCGCGTTCGATCAGTTGCTGCAACTCGGTGCCGCGATCGAAGGTGCGCCCGTCCGCGCGCAGGCCGATCCGCGAGGCCACCACGCCGCTGCCGGCGCGGTGATCGAGCTTTGGCGTGAGGATCAAGGTGCGCATGCCGCGTTCGCGGTAGTTGTGCGCCGACTGCAGCAAGGTGGTGGTCTTGCCGGCATTCATTGCCGAATAGTAGAAGTAGAGCTTGGCCATCGGTGGATTTTACCGGGCCGGGCGGCCGGCGGTGACGGCCATCTGCATGAACCGGCGGCGCAGTCCTGCCCGGCGCGGCGCCGGTACAATGGCCTGCTCTGTTGGAAGCCTCTATGCACGGTCTCAATCCCCCGCAAAGCGCCGCAGTGCTGCACTGCGAAGGTCCCTTGTTGGTGCTGGCCGGTGCCGGCAGCGGCAAGACGCGCGTGATCGTGGAGAAGATCGCGCACCTGATCGCCACCGGCCGCTATCCGGCCAAGCGCATCGCCGCGATCACCTTCACCAACAAGTCGGCCAAGGAAATGCGCGAGCGTGTGGCCAAGCGCATCCGTGGCGATGGCGCCGATGGCCTGACCATCTGTACCTTCCACGCGCTGGGGCTGAAGTTCCTGCAGATCGAGCACGCCGCTGCCGGCTTGAAGCGCGGCTTTTCGATCTTCGATTCCGACGATGCCGCCGCCCAGATCAAGGATCTGATGCACGGCGCCAAGCCCGATGCGATCGAAGATGCCAAGAACCTGATCTCGCGCGCCAAGAACGCCGGCCTGTCGCCCGAACAGGCGATGGCGGCGGCACGCAGCAACCGCGAAAAGGAAGCGGCCAGCCTGTACGAGCGCTACCAGGCGCGGCTGACCGCCTTCAACGCGGTGGACTTCGACGACTTGATCCGCCTGCCGGTGCAGATCCTGGAGGCCAACGAAGAGATCGTGATGGGCTGGCGCGAGCGCATCGGCTACCTGCTGGTGGACGAGTGCCAGGACACCAACGATGCGCAGTACCGGCTGTTGAAAATGCTGGCCGGCCCGCGCGGCAACTTCACCTGCGTGGGCGACGACGATCAGAGCATCTACGCCTGGCGTGGCGCCAATCCGGAAAACCTGCAGCAGATGGGGCGCGATTATCCGGCACTGGAAATCATCAAGCTGGAACAGAATTACCGCTGCTCCAACCGCGTGCTGCGTGCGGCCAATGCCTTGATCGCGCACAACCCGCACGAGCACTTGAAGACCCTGTGGAGCGACCAGGCCGACGGCGAGCGCATCCGCGTGTGGGAATGCCGCGACAGCGAGCACGAGGCGGAAAAGGTCGCCGCCGAGATCTCGTTCCTGGGTACCGCCAAGCAGGTGCCGTGGAGCGATTTCTGCATCCTGTTTCGCGGCAATTTCCAATCGCGGCCGCTGGAAAAGGCGCTGCAGCTGCTGCGCGTGCCGTATCACCTGACCGGCGGCACTGCGTTTCTGGAGCGGCAGGAAGTCAAGGACGTGCTGTCGTGGTTGCGGCTGATCGTCAACCCCGAAGATGACGCGGCGTTTTTGCGCGCAGTGCAGTCGCCCAAGCGCGAGGTCGGTGCGACCTCGCTGGCGCGGTTGGCCGAGCTTGCCAGTGCGAAGTCGGTGCCGATGTCGCGCGCGGCCGAGTCGATGGGCGCGCTGCAGCACCTGCCGCCGCGTGCGGCCAATGGCCTGAGTGCGTTCACCGATATCCTGCGCGATATGCGCGAGCATTCGGCCAGGCTGCCGGCGGGGGAGCTGGTACGCATGCTGGCCGACAAATCCGGCCTGCTCAACGACCTGCGCAACCAGTCCAAGGACGAAACCGGCTTCCAGCGGCGCAAGCGCAATCTGGACGAGCTGGCCGAGTGGTTCGAAGGCGGCCCGCGTGGTGCAAGTGCCAGCGATCTGGCCGCGCAGCTGGCGTTGTTGTCGCGCAACGACAAGGACGATGGCGGCAACCAGGTACGCATGATGACCATGCACGCGTCCAAGGGCCTGGAATTTCGTTACGTGTTCATCGTCGGCTGCGAGGACGGCGTGCTGCCGCATGAAGTGAGCCTGGAAGAAGGCAACCTGCAGGAAGAGCGCCGCCTGCTGTATGTGGGCATCACCCGCGCCAAGGAGCAGCTGTGGATGAGCCACAGCAAATTGACGCGCAAGTTCGGCGAGCATGTGCGGCTCAAGCCCAGCCGCTTCTTCGACGAGATCCCGGCCGAAGAATTGCAGCGCGATGGTGCCGACCCGGTGGCCGATGCCGAGCGCAAGAAAGAGCGCGCCAGCGCGGGCTTGGCGGCGATCCAGGCGTTGTTCGACTAGCGGTTGTTGCGTACCACGCAGGCTTGCCAGCGACACGCCTGCACGGCAGTCTGGTTTGCCCTGATGCCGGAGTGCGCCGTGACTGTCGTGATCGAAACCCCGCGTTTGCGCCTGCGGACATTGGATCCCGAGCGCGATGCCGACGCAGTGCTGACGCTGGTCAACGACCCCGGCTTCATCGCCGGCATCAACGACCGCGGTGTGCGCACCCGCGAGCAGGCGCGTGATCATCTGCGTGAGTGGGCGCAAGCGCACCGGGAAAAATACGGCTTTGCGCACTGGGCGGTGGAGACGCGCGCGGAAGGGGCGTTTGCCGGCACATTGGGGTTGTTGTGCCGCGATACCTTGCCGGTGCCGCATATCGGCTTTGCACTGCTGCCCGAACATCGCGGCAAGGGCTATGTCAGCGAGGCCGGGCGCGCAGTGCTGGACCATGCGCGCGATGTGCTGGGGTTGCCGCAGTTGTGCGCGATCGTGTCGCCGGACAATGCCGATTCGATTCGCGCGCTGGAAAAACTTGGGTTGCAGCGGCAAGGCCTGCGCGTGTTGAGCCAGGAGGACCATCCGGTGCTGTATTACACGATCGCGCTCGCTCCGGCCGACATGGACAGCCGGGCAGGCCTGCGGCACCCTGGCGGCGACTCTCACCGCTGAACGCGGCCGACACAACGCAGCAAACAGTCGTCAGCGTGGCGGGGACGGCGCGCAGGCACTTCGGTGGATGGACGGCGCAGCGACTCCGCACCGCACCTGCCTGGCGATGAGCGCCGTCGTTGTGTCCGTCGCCCCAACAAGGACACTTGCATGCCATTGCTGGTCAACGCCTATTCCACGCTGCGCGAGCCGTTGTGGCCGGATTTCCTGCCGCGTGCCGCCGTGCAGCACCGCGACCACGCCGATCCGGAACTGGCCACGCATCTGCATGGCTTCGTCGGCTACGTGAGTCAGGCCGGCGACGGCCAGATGACTCAGCCGCGCTATCACCTGATGCGGCATGTGCAGCGGGTGCGTCAGCACTTCACCTTCGAGGTCGACGATGCGGCTTTCGGGGAATTGGCGCAGTGGGCCGAGCAGGCCAACGCGGTGTGTTTCCTGGCCGACGGCAGCGTGCGCGATCCGCACGGGCGGGTGCTGATCAGCCAGGGCGAGCCGGCGATCGATGAGCAGGCGCAGGTGCCGTATCCGCCGGATGCCTTGCAGCGGCGTGCGCAGCAACTCGCGCAGCTGACCGCGCAAGGCATCCGCGTGCCCCCCAGCCTGCCGCCGGTGCCTGGCGAGGCCGAAGCGCGGGTGCGCGATGCGGCGGCGGTGACGCAGCGCATGCTGGCATTGTTTGCGGTGGCCTTGCGCGCGGAGATGCTGGCCGCCGGCGATACGCCACCCGGGTTGGAAGAGATGGACGCCCGCCTGCCCGGCGTGGCGGTGGCACTGTCGCCGCAGGAGCGCGCCTTTTTTGCCCAGCCTGCGCCGGAGCCGCAGCAGCTCGCCAACTTCGGATGGCGCTACGAGAGCCTGGCCGTGCTGCAGTGGGCCCTGGGGCTGGCCGAGGCGCTGCCGGAGCCGACCAGCCTGTGCGATGTGCCCCTGGCTGCCCAGCGCGCGCTGGAGCATGCTGAGGCCGCGACGCGGCCGTTGCTGACGCTACGGCCGGTGCCCGAGCTGCTGGATGCGCTGGACCGGCACTTGCGCCTGCATTGGGCGGTGCGCCAGGCCGGCCAGAGCGAGCAACCGCCACCGGCCGGCATCGTGCCGGGCGTGGTCTACGAGCGTCACTACACCCTCAACTGGCTGCTGCACTTCGAAGACGCCGACTGGGACGAGGTGGATACGCCGACGTAAGCGGGCCGGCCGCAGGCTGCGCCGTCACTGCGCGGCAAGCGCGTCATCTGGCGGTCTGGCTGGTCGTTGCGTGCTTTGCGCTCCGCGCAGGCGTCGATGTGAAGCGGGCATCTCCAGGAGCGAACCGTCGCCCTAGGCGCCAGCCGCCTCCAGGCGCGCCTGCACGGCGGCCAGTGCATCCTGCAGCTCGGCGACGGTGGCTTCCAGCGTTTGTACGCGCGCTTCAAGCTCGCTGCTGTCGGCACTGCTGCGAGGGCCTGGCGCAGCGCGTGCCGCCGCGGCCTGCAACGCCTCTACGTCCAGCTCGCCGCTGAGCAGATGCGCATAGCGGTCCTCGCGCTGGCCGCTGGCACGCGGCAGCTGCACCGCCAGGCCGCGCTGGATCAGCCGGTCCAGATGGTGGCGTACGTCGTCGGCATCGTTGAAGCGCGCCAGCCGCTCGCTGCGCGCGAACAGCTCGCCCAGCGTCTGCGGGCCGCGCAGCAGCAACAGGCCGATCAGGGCCACCTGCTGGCGGGTCAGATCCAGCACGCTGCCCAGCCGGTGTTCGTAACGCTCGGCGCGCGAGGAGAACTGCTGGCGCACCAGGCCCAGCGTTTCCAGCTGGCGTAGCGCGTGATGCACCACGCCGGTCTGCAGGTTCAGCACCGGCTCGCGTGCGGTCTTCTGGTTGGCGGCCACCTGCGCGGCGTTGACCGTGAGCGGATACGCATCCGGCGTGGTCGCCTCTTTTTCGATCAGGCAGCCAAGCACGCGGGCCTGGGCGGTATCGAGGACGGGCGGGGAAGGTGCATCTGTCATGGGGGCGACTCCGGGGCAATCAGCGCACAAGCATATGCCGATCCTGCATTGGCGTTCTTCAGGCCGCGATCCCGTGCAGGGCAGCCAGAGCGGCAACGGGATCGAAGCGGCCGTCAGTCGTCGCAGGCGCATGAGGCACGCGTGCAACGCCAGCAAATCCCACGGTGACCACGTCGCCGTGCGTGCGCACGTGCCGCTGCCCGCAGCACTGCTGTCGGCCGGAGCGGGCGGCGCGGCGCGAACCCGCTAAAATCGCGGTCTTCATTGCCGCTCCTGTCCTGGTGGATGCCATGCGCCCCTCGCTTTACGCCCCGTTGTCCCTGCTCGCCTGCACCGCGCTGGCCCTGAGCGCCTGCAAACCCGGCGATAAGGAGCTGGCGCAGCGCGCGCAGGACGCGGCCGTGTCCGCCAATGCGGCCGCCGGCGCCGCCGCAGCCAAGACCGCCACGCCGCCCGTGGCCGCCACCGCGCCGGCCGGCGACGACAACCTCAACGCGGTGCTGTGGATGCAGCGCTCGGAGGAATACCGTGCAGTGGCCGAGCAGACCTACCGCGCCGCTGCCGACAAGCTGGACGCGGCGCTGAAGCAGCCCAACTGGGACGCGCTGGTGCCCGAGGAACGCGGCAATGCCGCCACCGGGCTGAAGCCGGCGGTGGTGCTGGACGTGGACGAGACGGTGCTGGACAACTCGCCGTACCAGGCGCGCCTGCTGCGCGACGGCAAGGAATACGACGAGCTGAGTTGGGACCAGTGGGTGGCGGAGAAGAAGGCCACCGCGATCCCGGGCGTGGTGGATTTCGCCAAGGCCGCCAATGCCCGCGGCATCACCCTGGTCTATATCTCCAACCGCGCCGTGCACCTGAAGGACGCCACGCTGGCCAACCTGCGCAGCGTCGGGCTGCCGGTGGCCGATGACAGCGTGTTTCTGGGCCTTGGCACGGTGGTCCAGGGCTGCGAGCAGAACGGCAGCGAGAAGAACTGCCGGCGCCAGCTGGCCGGCCAGAAGTACCGCGTGCTGATGCAGTTCGGCGACCAGTTGGGCGACTTCGTGCAGGTCACCGCCAACACCGGCCAGGCGCGTGGCGCGCTGCTGCAGCAATACCACGACTGGTTCGGCGAGCGCTGGTGGATGCTGCCCAACCCCAGCTACGGCGGCTGGGAGCCGGCGCAGTTCAACAACGATTACGCCCAGCCCTGGCAGCAGCGCCACGATGCCAAGCGCGCCGCGCTGGAGGTGGCCCGATGAGCCGCGCCCCGTTGCCGCTGGCCGCGCATGAGCGGCTGATCTTTGCGCTGGATGTGCCCGGCCACGACGAGGCGATCGCCTGGGTCGACCGCCTGGGCGAGTCGGTGTCCTTCTACAAGATCGGCATGGAGCTGCTGGCCTCTGGCGAGTACTTCCAGGTGCTCGACGCCCTGGCCAGGCGCGACAAGCGCGTGTTCGTGGACCTGAAGTTCTTCGACATCCCGGCCACCGTGGCCGGCACCATCCGCCGGCTGGCGCAGTGGCCGGTGAGCTATTGCACCGTGCACGGCTGGCACGCCGGCATGCTGCAGGCCGCCGCCGAGGCCAACCACGGCGACATGCGCCTGCTGGCGGTGACCGTGCTGACCTCGATGGGCCGGCCGGACCTGGCGGCGATGGGCATCGACCGCGAACCGGTGGAGGTGGTGGTGGAGCGCGCGCTGGCCGCGCAGGCCGCCGGCATCGACGGAGTGATCGCCTCCGGCCAGGAGGCCGGCCCGATCCGCAGCGCCACCGGCGCAGGGTTTTCGATCGTCTGCCCTGGCATCCGCCCCGGCGGCCCGGTCGGCGACGACCAGCAACGCACCGTGGGTGTGGCGCAGGCCTTCCACGACGGCGCCGATGCCATCGTGGTTGGCCGGCCGATCCGCCTGGCTGCCGATCCGGCCGCTGCGGCGAATGCGATCCAGGCCGAGATTCGTACTGCATTGGGGCAACGTCACGAGTAAGGCGGCTGCGGTTTCTTGCGACCTCGCAAGATGCGAAATGCGATAGCCAGTCAACTCAGGTAGGGAAATCACCCACCTGGGGTGGGGTATTGCCTGCTGGTGAGGATTACGTGAAAACGTAATTCTTTATCGGCAGGCGACCTAGACGGTGACCATCGTCTGCAAGGATGCGCATGTGCGCGATGTTTGCGCCATATCGCCCAAGGACGGTACTACCGCAGCGTCTCGCGCTGCCGGTCGCTGCCGATATGGGACACCGGTTTCGGATAGCAGTGTCATGCGTGATCTTTTTCGGCCGCTAACTGCGGTGGTGCTTTGTATTGGCCTTGGCGCCTGTTCTCTCGTCGCCAACGTGCCTGAGTTGTTCCGCTACAACGAACCCACCGACGGTCAACGAACGCGTCTGCGCATCGTCGGCGATGACGGTAATACCGTCATCTACCCTGGGACCACGTGCGACCGTGCCAACGTGCCGGGATTTGGCAGAGCTGCTCGCGCGCTGGTGTTCGGTGGGCAGGATCTGGGCATGCCGCGCTTGAGCGATACACCCAAACATCCCTTGGAATTGGCTGTGCGGGCAGGTGAACCCATGGTGGTGGGTTTCAGTGCCGGTGCTGTAGCCAGTCAGACGTGTCCCAAAGCGCCGCCAGGCTATCGAATGGTCTGCAATGCCCCGATCGGTCACGGGCCGACTTGCGCAACCACGCGGAGTTTCGTGCCGGAATCGGGTATCGATTACGAGGCGCACGTGGATTTCGGTGCGGGCCGCTGCCGGCTCGATGTGTATGCCCTGACAAAGCGTAACGACGGTACGACCGAACGCCGCGCCATTGCCGCCGCGTTACCCAGCTGCCCCGCCACCTCAAAGGAATGATTGCCATGGCACATGTCCGTTTAATCTCCATTGGCCTGGGCGCCGCACTGCTCAGCGCCTGCGCAACGGCTCCAAAACCCAAGGCGATCGTCGCCGAGCCGATCCAGCCACCATTGACCGTGGTCGCGTCGAAAGATACCTATCGCAAGACCACCGGGTTGCGTGTCGTGCATCGCTCGCACACCGCAAAGGCAACTAGCCTGAAAGTCATGCAGGGAATCTTCGGGGCGATGAGCACCGGCGGAAACATTACGGCATTTAAGAAGGAGGATCTGCTCGGTGACCCGAATGAGGATCTGGTAGATCCTTCAATCAAGGAACTCCCGCACGCGCTGGAAGAACAACTGCGCAGTTATGCGCTGGCGCATCCTGCGGCCACGCCGCCCGCGCAGTTTGTGATCCGTCCCGCCACATGGGCATTGATCTACACTTCGTTGTCGGATTCGCAGACGCCCTACCAATTGCACCTTTCATTGGATATGGAAGCGCGTGCTCCGGACCGCGACGGCCAGCGCCAGGCAACGGTCACACAACGCTGCAATCCGGCACCCATTGAGTTGTCACTGGCCGACTGGCAAGCGGCAGACTACGCCAAGGTGAAGCAGGTGGGTGCTGATTACGTTGCTCAGTGCAGCGAAGAGTTCGCACGCAACTTCCCGACCTTGTTTCACGAGACCGCAGCGGTCGCTGCTTCTGACTAATCAATGAGTTACGTAGATATTATTAAAGTGTTGCTTTAACGTTAAAGCCTGCGTACGATGCCCCTCGTCCGATGTCAGTCGGAAGCTGTGCCACTCATTGTCCACCGGGCTTGTCCCGGTTTTCGAAGGGATCGGGCCTTGTGCCCGGTCCTTTTTTTTGCCTGCCGATCGGTGCTTGCAGCGACTGCGTCGGCGGTGCCGTCGCTCAACGCGGCGCCGCTGCCTTGCAGTAGCGATCAATGAACTGCTGGTGGGTCGGCATGACGTCCACGCAGTGGCCGATGGTCTGCGCCACGCTGGCCAGGAAGCGTTCGGCGTCGTGATCGGGCACCTGGTCCACCAACGGGTGATAGCCCCGCGGCAGGATGCCCTGGCCGACCATCACCTGCACCCAGCTGATCTCGGCGAACATCTCCTCGGCATTGCGGTAGAAGCGCCCGCTGTCGCGGAACAGGTCCAGCGTGGTCTGCAGCTCCGGGGTGATCGGCATGGTGCGGCAGTGGCGCCAGAACGCGCTGTCGTCGCGCTCGGTGGCGTGGTAATGCAGCACCAGGAAGTCGCGGATGCGGTCGAACTCGAATGCCAGCCGGTCGTTGTAGCGCTGCACCAGCACCGGGCTGATGCCCTCGCGCGGAAACAGCTCCAGCAGCCGGGAAATGCCGGCCTGGATCAGGTGGATGCTGGTCGATTCCAGCGGTTCCAGGAAGCCGCTGGCCAGGCCCAGCGCCACCACATTGCGGTTCCAGAACTGCTTGCGCCGGCCGGTGGTGAAGCGCAGCGGGCGCGGGTCGGACAGCGGCTTGCCCTCCAGGTTGGCGAGTAGCGTCGCGGCGGCTTCGTCGTCGCTGATGTGCGCGCTGGAGTACACATAGCCGTTGCCGGTGCGGTGCTGAAGCGGGATGCGCCACTGCCAGCCGGCCGCGCGCGCGGTGGAGCGCGTATACGGCGTGGGCGGGCCGACGTTTTCGCTCGGCACCGCCAGGGCGCGGTCGCAGGGCAGCCAATGGGTGAAGTCGTGGTAGCCGGTGTGCAGCGCTTCTTCGATCAACAGCCCACGGAAGCCGGAGCAGTCGATAAACAGGTCGCCGCTGACGACCTGCCCGGAGGCCAGCTGCAGCGATTGCACGTGGCCGCTGTCCGCATGCAGCTGCACCTGCTCGACCAGGCCTTCGATACGGGTGACGCCGCGCTGTTCGGCGTAAGTGCGCAAGAAGCGCGCGTACTGCGTGGCATCGAAGTGATACGCGTAGGCGATATTGGCCAGCGGCGAATTGGCCGGCACATCGCCGGCCGAGGTCATGAACTTGCCGCGCACCGCGGCCACGGTGTTGAGCGTATAGGCACCCAGCGGCTGCGCCTTGCCGCGCGCGTGCTGCTTGATCCAGTACTGGTGGAACGGCAGCAGCCCGAGCGGGTGCCCAATCTGGGTGCCGAAGCCATGGATGTACGACGTGCCGGGCCGCTGCCAGTCGACGAACTCGATGCCAAGCTTGAAGCTGCCCTGGGTCTGGCGGACGAACTCGGCTTCGTCGATGCCGAGCAGGTTATTGAAGGCCTTGATGTGCGGCACGGTGGCCTCGCCGACGCCGACGGTGCCGAGCTGTTCGGACTCGATCAGCTGCACCTTGAAGCCGGGGCCAAGCACGCGCGCGAATGCCGCGGCGGCCATCCAGCCTGCGGTGCCACCGCCGACGATGACGATGTTGCGGAGGGGAGCGGGGATCATGCCTGTGTGTTCCTGGGCAAAGATGGCGGACGGACAAACGAACGGGGCCAGCCGGCCCCGTTCGAACTACCACACGCCCATGTCGGCGCGTGTGGCGATGGGGCCAATCAGAACTTGGCGCCGATTTCCAGCACGACACTGCGCGGCACGTAGTTGATTTCGCCACTGGTGTTGATGGCGATGTCCGGATCGAACTGCCCGTTGCTGCCGAAGCCGTTGTAGGCGTACGCGCTGTAGTTCTTGAAGTTGAAGGCGTTGAGCAGGTTCACGCGCGCGTTGAGCTTGAAGTCCCCGACCACGGTGAACTCCTTGGTGGCCTGGAAGTCCACCGTGCGGTAGCCCCAGATATCGCCACCGACCAGGAACTTGCCGCTGCCCGGCGGGGTGACACCGACCTGCTGGCAGGTCGCGCCATCGGGATCGGTGAAGCCGAAGCAGGCGATCGTGTTGATCGGCTCGGGCGTTGCCAGCACCAGCTTGGCACCGAAGGTGACGCCCCACGGACCATCGATCGAACCGGAAGCGACAAAGCGATGTGCGGCCACGGCGTCGGACTTCACGAACGGATAGCCGCGGATGGTCGCCTTGTCGAAACCGTACGGCTCATCGATGTTGCGGTTCTGGCGCGCGCTGGTGTGGGTGTAGGACAGGGTCAGGCCCCAACCGGATTCCTTGGTGTACGGCTTGTCGGCCGACAGCAGGACCTGGCTGTTGCGCTGCTCCAGGCCGTTGCTGCCCAGAATGGTGTTCTGGTAGCCCGGCACCGGCTCGCCCCACGGCACGTTGCCGTTCTGGAAGTAGGAGCCATCCGGATAGCGGTTGATCAGGCCCATCGCAAAGCCGTCGTAGCTCAGGATGCGCTGGAACGTCACATCGGTCAGCCAGTCGCCCACCTGGTTGGTGATGCCGATGCTGTACTGGTCGCTGTACGGCGTCTTGAGCTTGTTGTTGAACATGAACAACTCGGCGCTGCCAGCGACACCGGGAATGGTGTTGAGCTGATCGATGCCGTTGAGGTAACGCGGGTCGAACGCAACGCACGTGCGGTCTGCGCGATAGCACTGCTGGGTTGCCGGGTTTTCGAAATACACCGCGACCGGCGACAACGCCGCCTTACTGGTTTCCAGGGCCAGCTGCTCGAACAGGTTGCGGTCGTACGAACGCGCGGCACCGCCGTGCAGGATGGCGGCCTCGTCACCGAAGAAGTCGTAGGAGAAACCGAAGCGCGGAGCCCAGGCATCCTTGAAGTTCTTGCGGTTGTTGCCGGTGCTGATGTAATCGGCCACGTTGATGCCGCTGGGCAGCAGACGGTTGGCCCATGGTTGACCGGGGTTTTCCGCATCGTTGGCGTACAGCGCGTCGACGAAGGCCTGCGAGGTCACGAAGTCGGTGTAGGCCGGTGTGTCCTCGTAATCCCAGCGCACGCCGATGTTGATCATCAGCTTGTCGGTGGCGGCCCAATCGTCCTGCAGATAGATGCCGTACTGCTTGGACGGCGATACCACCGTCGCCCGCTGGCCGGGCGTGGTGTAGGGCGCAATGAAGTCGACGCGATACGGCGTGGATTCCACGCTGCCGCCGTTGACGCGGTAGCTGAACTGCGGATTCAGCGCGGCCGCGTCCTGCGAGGTCAGCTCGATGTCCTTGTAGTTCACACCCATCTTGATGGTGTGTTCGCCGTGCCACTGGAAGCTGGTGAAGGTCAGGTCGTTCTGCAGGAACCAGCCCTTCTGGCTCTTGCGCTGCGCATTCCTGCCGCCGGCCGAACCGGTGGTCAGGAAGGTGCGCTCATCGATATCGGTGGAGCCGGCACGCGGCTGGAAATATGTGTAGACGATGCCGTTGCCCAGCGTGCGCGGGGTCGGGTTGTTCTCCGAGTTTTCGGTGCCGACGATGACCTCGTTGAACCAGTTGTCTGCACTGTGCTGCCAACGCAGGTTGGTGCGCTTGTCCTTGTTGATCTTGTCGGTGGCTTGCGCGAGCGTGTTGGTGCCGCCCACGTTGGCGGTCTGGGTCTCGTCGCGATAGATCGTGCTCAGCTCGATGCGATCGCGATCGGTGGGTTCGAAATCGATCTTGCCGAAGAACAGGTCTTCTTCGAACGGCATGTTGGCCGGGCCGTACTGGCTGGCCAGATCGGAAGGCAGCTGGTTGAGGAACGCGGCTGCCTCTGCGCTCGGTTGCACGCTCTTGGGTGCGACGTTCTCCTTGCCTTCGTAGGCAACGAAGAAATGCATGCGGTCCTGGATGATCGGCCCACCCAACGCAAACCCGTATTCCTTGGTCTGCGAATCGATCTTGCCGTTGGCTTCCTCGTCGGGCCGCTTGTCGCGCAGATCCTGGTCGGTGTAGCGATAGAAGGCTTCACCGTGGAATTCGTTGGTGCCGGACTTGGTGGCCGCGGTGATCGCCGCGCCACTGATCTGGCCGTATTCGGCCTTGTAGTTGGAGGTGATGACCTTGTATTCGCCGATCGCCAGCTGCGGGAACGGGTTGCCCTGGGTGTCGCTCTGGCCGGCAACGCCGCCGCTGCGCACGTAGCTCTTCTGGCCGACGCCGTCGATATACAGATTGCCGGCGCTGGCATTGGAGGCGCCACCGCGCAGCTTGGTGTTGCCGTTGCCATCCACCTGAAACACCATGCCCGGCACGGTGTCGGCGAACTCGAGGAAGTTGCGCGTGGCCTGCGGCAATTGCTGGATCTGTCGCGCCGAAATGGTGTTGCCCACCTCGGAGGTCTTGACGTCGCGAATCATCGGCGCGCTGACCGTCACCGTGTCCAGTGTGGTCGCGTCGCCGGCGGGCGCCGCGGCCGCCTCGGTGCCGAGATCGACGGTGGCGCTGGAGGCCACCGACAGGGTCACCGTGCGGCTGGCGCCGTTGGATTCGACCTTGTAGGTGCCCGGCTGCAGACCGACGATGGTGTAGTTGCCGTTGGCATTGACCGGTGCGCGTCGCACCGAGCCGGTGGCGAGGTTGGTGACGACGACCTCGCTGCCGCTCTGTGCGGAAGCGACCTGTCCGCGCAACGTGGCGTTGCTGGACTGGGCCATGGCCGGGGTGGTGGCGAACAACGAGGCAGCCAGGGCGCAGCACAACAGGCTACGTGCCGGCAGGGTGGAGACGGTGCGGTGAGTCTTCATGACTTTCCCCCTCCCAGGGGTAAAGCGCGAACCAGTGAAGTGACTGGCGCGTCGAGGTTGGTGCTTGGTGTGGATGGAACGGGTACAGCGGGCAACAAACAAACAGCAGGGACGGCAAACACAGCAAAAACGGTCGCCAACCGGAGCGTGGCGTCTGCGGCATCGCGCGTCGCGCCGCAGCAACACATCTCAATCGGGACGATGCAACAAACCTGCTGCCGGCCCCTCCCCATTGCCGTGGGGCCGATGCAGCTTAGGCAGCGGGTGCGGTACCGGCGTCGAGACGCCGGATGCCGCCAACGCAGCCGTTACCAGATGATGCGTGCGCTCATGAACAAGGTCCGTGGCGGAGTGGACATCGCGCCGTACTGGTTGATGCTCACGCGCGGGTCGTATACGCCGGCACTGCCCCAGTCGATGCTGTACTGATCGTAGTTGCGGAAGTTCAGCGCATTGATCAGATCGCCGCGCACCTGCACCGTCACCGCATCGGTGATGTGCATGTCCTTGGACAACGACAAGTCCAGCTGGCGGGTGCCGAAGATATCGCCGCCGGTGATGAACTTGCCGCCGGGCGCATCCACCGAGACCACGCGGATGTTGTCCGAACTCGGGCCGCCGTACTGGTCGTAGGAGATCGCCTCGTTGCGCGGCGGCACCGTGGCCAGGGTCAGCTTGGCCGAGCCGCTGATGCCCCAGAACAGGTCGTAGATGCCGGTAAGCACCAGGCGGTGGCGCGGCACCGCATTGAGATCCAGGAACGGGTAGTCGGCAATGGTGGCCGCATCGAATCCGTAGCGATCGTCGTTGCCGCGATTGCCGCGCGCACGCGAGAAGGTGTAGGCCGCAGTCAGGCCCCAGCCGCTCTCCTGCGTATAGGGCTTGTCTGCCGACAGCAGCAACTGGCCGGTCTTGGTCTCCACGCCGTTGTTGCCGATGATCAGGTTGCCGAAGCCGCGGGGTGTCTGGCCGAACGCCTGGTTGCCGTTCTGGAAGAAATCGCCGTTGGCATAGCGGTTGCCCAGGGTGAAGATGAAACCGTCCTTGCTGTGGATGTACGACAGCGTGGCCGAGGTGTTCCAGTCGCCCAGCTGGGTGCGCAGGCCCAGCGAATACTGGTCGGCATACGGCGTCTTCAGATCGTTGTTGAGCAGGTCGATTTCGCCGTTGCGCACGCGCGCATCGACCAGGTTGGCCAGGCTGTCGGGATTGCTCACATAGTTCGGATCGAAGGCGGTGCAGGTACCCGCCGCCGGGACGCAGTTGGTGGGCCCGGCAAAGCGGATCGTGTACTGCGCCAGCGCGGATTTGATCTGCTCCAGGCCCATCACGTCGAACAGGTTGCGGTCGTAGCTGCGGCCGGCACCGCCGAACAGCACCAGCGACTCGTCGCCACGGAAGTCGTAGGAAAAGCCCAGGCGCGGTGCGAAGTTGTTGTTGTCCTGTTTGCGATTGCGGCCGTTGCTGATGTAGTCGTTGATGTCCACCCCGCCCTTGGCCAGCTGCTCGGCGTAGGTGGCGCTCACGGCCGGATCGGTGCCGGGGCCGTTCAAGGCCGCCACCACTTCCGGCGGGGTCACGTTGTCCAGGTACGAGGGAATCTTTTCGCCATCCCAGCGCACGCCGATATTCAACTGCAGCTTGTCGTTGACGTCCCAATCGTCCTGGATGTACAGGCCCAGCTGCTTGCTGGTGGTGGTCACCGACGGTGCGGCACCGGCGAACGGCAGGTTGAAGCGCACCTGGTAGGGAATGGCCGAGGTGCCCGCGCCATCGCCCACCGCGTAGTAGAACGACGGGTTGGCCGCAGAGTTCTCGCTCTGGGTCAGCTCCACTTCCTTGTACTTCACGCCCATCTTGATGACGTGGTTGCCGTGCCACTCCAGGTTGTTGAAGGTCAGGTCGTTCTGGAAGCTGGGGCCCTTCTGGCCCTTGCGCTGGATCGCCAGGCCGCTGGTGGCGCCGTCGTTGAGCAGCACGTCGTCTTCGGCGATGCCGCGCGTGTACACGCTCTGGCTGCCCACGGTGTAGGCGGTGGGATTGAACAGCACGTCTTCATAGGACACGCGCGCTTCGTTGACGTAGCGCTCGCCGTAATGCTGCCAGCGCAGGTCGAAGCGCTTTTCGGTGTTGAGGTTGATCTTGGAGGCGATCGCGGTGGTCTGGCCGCCGACGCTGTCGCGGCTTTCCTCGTCGCGGTACTTGCCGGTGAGCTCGAGGCGGTCGTTCTCGCCGATGTCCCAGTCGACCTTGCCGAAATACAGGTCTTCGTTGAACGGGCGGGTGACCGAGCCGAGCCGGCTCTGCACGCCGGCCGGCAAGTCGTCGCTGAGCGCGCTGAAGCGATCGGGCACGGCCACCGGATCGGCCGAGACCTCGAAGCCCTTGCCTTCGTAGCTGAAGAAGAAATGCGCCTTGTCCTGCACGATCGGTCCGCTCAGCGCAAAGCCGTATTCGTCCTGGTGGGTCTTGCGCTTGCTGCCATCGGAGTTGGGCGCGCCGGCGCGTTCGTCGGGCTGACGCGCGCGGAAATCGGTGTTGCTGGTGCGCCCGAAGATCTCGCCGTGGAACTCATTGCCGCCAGACTTGGTCGAGGCCACGATCGCCGCCGAACCGACCTGGTCGAACTCGGCCTTGTAGTTGGAGGTGATGACCTTGTACTCGCCGATGGCCAGCTGCGGGAACGGGTTGCCCGCGCTCTGCTCCTGCCCGGACACACCGCCGAACAGGTAGCTCTTCTGGCCGACGCCGTCGATGTAAACGTTCACCGCCGAGCTGCCCTGCGCGCCGCCGCGGATCTGGCTGTTGCCGTTGGAGTTGGTCTCGAACTGCATGCCCGGCACGGTGTCGGCGAACTCCAGGAAGTTGCGCGTCAGCTGCGGCACGGTGCTGATCTGCTTCAGCGACACGTTGGTGCCCACTTCGGAGGTCTTGACCTCCTGCAGCGTGGTGGCGGTGACCTGCACCGCATCCAGCGTGGTGGCATCGCCGGCAGGCGCCGCGGCTGCGCTGCCGCCCAGGTTCAAGGTGACCGACGAGGCCACCGACAGGGTCACGGTCTGCTCGCTGCCGGGGCCGGCATCCACCTTGTAGGTGCCCGGGGGCAGGCCAACCAGCGCGTAGCTGCCGTCGGCACCGGTGGGCACGCGTCGGACGGCACCGCTGGCGACATTGGTCGCGGTCACGGTGGTGCCGGCCTGTGCTGCCGCAACCTGGCCGCGCAAGGTCGCATTGCTGGACTGGGCCATGGCCGGGGTGCTGGCCAGCAACGAGGCGGCAAGGGCGCAGCACAACAGGCTGCGCGCGGGCAGGGTGGAGACGGTGCGGTAATTCTTCATGACTTCCCCCCTCCCAGGGGTAAAGCGCGAACCAGCGGAGTGGCTGGCGCGTCGGTACTGCGTCAAGCGGGACAGCTGGCAACAACGGCAAAGGACTGCAAGCAACACACGTTCGGCAAAGCGTGGTGGCGCGTTTCAGGTGGGAGGCGCCGCCCGCGGCGCGCTGGACGCGCGCACGATCAGTTCGGGAACCATCTCGGAAAACGCCGGCGGTGCGGCATCGGCGGGCGGGGCGGGCGCATCGACCAGTTGCTGGCCCAGCAACAACTGCAGTGCCCGCGCGCCCAGCCCGGCGATATCCACCCGCATGGTGGTCAGCGCCGGCAGCACGTAGCGCGCCATCGGCACGTCGTCGAAGCCGGCCAGCGCGATGTCCTGCGGCACCTTCAGCCCGGCATGGCCGAGCGCGAACAGGCAGCCCAGCGCCATCATGTCGTTGGCTGCGAACACCGCATCCGGGCGCGCGCCCTGTGCCAGCGTCTGGCCGGCACGGTAGCCGGACTCTTCGTCGAAGTTGCCCGGCAGCACCCACGGCTGCACGTCGGCATCCAGCGCCAGCTCGTCGCGGTAGCCGCGCAGACGCTCATGCGCATCGAAGTTGTCGGCCGGCCCGGCGATGAAGGCGATGCGGCGGTGGCCGCTGTCGCGCAGGTGCCGGGTCATCGTCCGCGCGCCGCCGTAGTTGTCCACGTTGAGCACCGGGCGCTGGCTGGCCGTGCCGGCGCAGTTGAGCAGCACTGCCGGCAGGCCGCCGGGCAGGGCGTCCTCGTGCACGCCGGAGTCGCCCAGCGAGGGCGACATCACCACCACCCCGTCCACGCGCCCGGGCAGGCGTTCCAGCGCCCTGCGCTGCGCCTGCGGGTCGCCGTGCGAGCTGGACACCAGCAGGTGGTAGCCCTGCTCGCGCGCCACCTGGTCGATGCCGCGGATCAGTTCGGAAAAGAACTCGCCATGCAGGTCAGGCAACACCACCCCGATGGTGTGGGTGCGCCGGCTGCTGAGGCTGCGCGCGGCGTGGTGCGGGATGTAATGCAGCGCGCGGGCCACCTGCAGCACGCGCTCGCGCACCGACTCGGCCACATGTTGGTGCCCATTCATGGTGCGCGAGACCGTTGCCACCGACACCTGCGCTTCGCGCGCGACGTCCTTGATGGTGACGCTACCGCCTTCGGAGCGTGGCCGACTCATGGCAAAACCTCCAGGACAACGCGGTTGCCGCCGCACGCCGGGAAGGGTCGCACGGTCCGCTGGCGCAGAACGTTCGTGTCACACATGCACATGAATGACATCGGCCCCAACCGATGGCGACCTCAGAGCGAGATGGCGCGCACGCTAGCAGGAACTGCAAGCGCTTACATGATGCGCTGCACCATTGGGCCAAACGCAGGTGGCACAAGGGCTTGGCGGCATCGCCTGGACAAGTTTGTCCGGGAAGGACAACGGCAGTCAATGTCGGACACTGGGCGACAACATGCATGGAACTACGAAAATCTAACGTTTCCGCACCGTACCCGGGCGCACGGTTGTCGCGCGCCTTGCCGCCAGTGCGTTCAGACAGCAAGATGCGCCGATCGATCAGGGGAACAGCGTGCGCATGTCGCCATCTACCGTCCGCGCCGGCCGGTTCCAGTCCATCGCGTGGGTGCTGCTGGCAGCGCTGTGCCTGGGCAGCTGCCAGCGCGCTGACAAGACCGCCGCCTTGCCGGGCGCCAGCGCCGAGCCAGCCGCAGCGATGCAGTCGATGACCCTGCCCTTGCGGCGCAACGACCTGGTCGCCTATGCGCGGATCCGGGTCACACCTGCGCAATACACCCAGCTGGAGGCGGCCTGGCGCAGCGGCGCCAGCCGTTGGCCGCTGACCGAGCTACCGCTGCCCAACGAGGTCGGCAGCCTGCTCGGCACTTTGTCGGCGCCCGGCGCCGAGCGCCAGCTGCAGCAGGCCTTCGATGCACAGCTGGCCGGCCAGTCGCAGGGCATCCGCCAGGCCGCGCAGTCGCTGGGCCAGTTCGGCGTGCAATACCTGCGCAGCCGCAGCGACTACCAGCCCGAGCAGCGCGCCCATTACGTGCAGCTGGTCGATGCCCTGAGCGCCTGGGCGGCCACCGCGCCGCTGGCCGACCGCGCGCGTGCCAAGGCCAGCATCGCCGACCTGGTGACCGCCGCCCGCGCCACCGGCATCGGCTCGGACGCCGATCTGCAGCGCTTGGGGATGGAAGAGAGCCTGCGCCGGCTCGGGCCGTTCTGGGCCGCGGCCAAGCAGGTGCTGGAGCGTTACGGCCTGTCGCTGGACAGCAGCCTGGATGCGCTGCGCACCGGCTTGATCAAGCAGGACGGCGACCGCGCCCAGGTGCGGCTGCGCTATCCGCTGGCCGCACACGACATCGACCTGAGCATCGCCCTGATCAAGCGCGACGGCCACTGGTACCAGCAGCAGACCCAGGACGAGGTGCAGGCGCTGCTCGGCGCTGCGCCGGCGGCGCCCGCACCCGACGCCGCTGCAAGGCCTGACACCCCGGCGGCCGCGCCCGCCACGCCCGCCGCCACCGGGCAACGCCCGGCTGGGCGATAATGACCGTGATGCCAGAACAGAATCCCCTGCCGTTCCCGGACGGCCAGCCCGCCCCGCCCAGCGCTGCCGCCACCGATCTCGGTGCCACGGCCGCCGCATTGCCGACCGCCGTTCCGGTTCCGCCGGACGCTGCGCCGTCGATCGCGCCCGCCGTCGCCGCTGCCCGCAGCGCCAAACGCCCGTGGTGGGCGCGCCTGCTCGGCCGCCTGGCCGACCCCTGGCTGAGCCTGACCATCGAACCGGACCAGCCGAGCCGCTACGACGACGGCACGCCGGTGGTCTACGTGCTGGAGGACTACGGCCTGTCCAGCGCGCTGATCCTGGACAAGGCCTGCCGCGAGGCCGGGCTGCCCTCGCCACTGGTGCCGCTGCCGGGCGACCCGCTGCAGCGCAAGCGCGCCTACCTGGCGCTGTCGCGGCGCAGCAGCAGCAATTCGCTGATCCCCGAGCAACGCGGCGGCAAGACCCATTCGGATTCGCTGGCCAAGCTGCTGCAGGCGCATCGCGTGCGCGCCGACCTGGACGTGCACCTGGTGCCGGTGTCGATCTTCGTCGGCCGCGCGCCGGACAAGCAGAGCGGCTGGTTTGCGGTGCTGTTCTCGGAAAACTGGGCGCTGGTCGGCCGCTTCCGGCGCCTGCTGGCGGTGCTGCTCAACGGCCGCACCACCATCGTGCGCTTCGCTCCGCCGATCTCGCTGCGCCAGACCATGGCCGAGGGCCTGCCGCCCGAGCGCACCCTGCGCAAGCTGCAGCGCGTGCTGCGCACCCACTTCCGGCGCATCCGCGAGGCGGTGATCGGGCCGGACCTGTCCACCCGTCGCCTGCTGGTGGACCAGGTGCTGGCGGCCGACTCGGTGCGCGAGGCCATCGCCACCCAGGCCAAGCGCGACAACTCCAAGCCGGTCGATGCCTGGCGCAAGGCGCATGCCTACGCCTGGGAGATCGCCGCCGACTATTCCAGCCCGGTGGTGCGCTCGGCCAGCTTCCTGCTGACCCACGTGTGGAACCGCATCTACGCCGGCGTGCTGGTGCATCACCTGGACAAGCTCAAGCAGGCCGCGCCCGGGCACGAGGTGGTCTACGTGCCCAGCCACCGCAGCCACATGGATTACCTGCTGCTGAGCTACCTGCTGTACGAACGCGGTATCGTGCCGCCGCACATCGTGGCCGGCATCAACCTCAACCTGCCGGTGGTCGGCACGCTGCTGCGCAAGGGCGGCGCGTTCTTCATCCGCCGCTCGATCAAGGGCAATGCGCTGTATTCGGCGGTGCTCAGCGAGTACGTCGCCCAGCTGGTGGCCGGCGGTTACTCGATCGAATACTTCGTCGAAGGCGGGCGCTCGCGCACCGGGCGCCTGCTGCAGCCCAAGGGCGGCATGATCGCGATGACGCTGCGCGCCTACCTGCGCCAGCCGCGCAAGCCGGTGCTGTTCCAGCCGGTCTACATCGGCTACGAAAAGCTGATGGAAGGCAACAGCTACCTTGACGAGCTCACCGGCCGGCCCAAGGAGAAGGAATCCATCTGGGGCCTGCTGTGGTCCATTCCCAAGGTGCTCAAGCAGAACTACGGCCAGGTGGTGGTGAACTTCGGCGAGCCGATCGCGCTCAACGACGTGCTGGCCAAGCACGCGCCCGACTGGGACGGCCAACCGCTGCCCGACGACGAAAAGCCCACCTGGCTGGCACCGGCGGTGGACACGCTGTCCACCCAGATCCAGACCCGCATCAACTGCGCCGCCGACGTCAATCCGATCAACCTGCTGGCGCTGGCGCTGCTGTCCACGCCCAAGCACGCGATGGGCGAGGCCGACCTGATCGCGCAGATCGAGCTGTGCAAGAAGCTGCTGGCGGAGATGCCGTATTCGGACCGTGTCACCGTCACCCCGCACACCCCGGCGCGCATCATCACCCACGCCGAAGAGATCAACGTGCTCACGCGCGTGTCGCATCCGCTGGGCGATGTGCTGAGCGTCAGCGGCGACACTGCGGTGTTGCTGAGCTACTTCCGCAACAACGTGCTGCACCTGTTCACCGCCTCCTCGTGGGTGGCGTGCTGCTTCCAGAACAACCGCCGCATGAGCCGTGCCGGTCTGTTGCGCCTGGGGCGCACCGTGTACCCGTTCCTGCAGGCGGAGTTGTTCCTGCCGTGGAGCGAGGACCGCTTTGCCGAGCGTATCGAGCAGACCATCGACATGTTCGTGCGCGAAGGCCTGCTGCTCAACGTCACCGATGACGATGGCGGCATCCTTACCCGCAACACCGGGCAGACCGACGAGGTGTTCCGCCTGCGTGCGATCGGCCATTCGCTGCAGCAGGCCTTCGAGCGCTATTACATCGCCATCTCGGTGCTGGTGAAGAACGGCCCCGGCGTGCTCGGTGCCGGTGAACTGGAAAGCCTGTGCCAGCAGGCCGCGCAACGCCTGAGCCTGTTGTATGCCCCGGCCGCCCCGGAGTTCTTCGACAAGACCCTGTTCCGCAGCTTCATCCAGAAACTGCGCGAGCTGCGCCTGGTGTGGCCGGACGAGAACAGCAAGCTGCTGTTCGACGAGCGCCTGGATGCCTGGGCCAAGGACGCCAAGTTCATCCTTGGCCGCGAATTGCGCCATACCATCGAGCGGGTCAGCCCCGAGGCGGTCAAGCCGGACGTGGTGCTGCCGCCGGTCGAGTAAGGCGGCAGTACAAACGCCAGCCTCTCCCTGCGGTAGGTGGTGCCGGGCAATGGCAGCGCACCCGCGGGAAAGCGCAGATGCGCACCATGCTTCCCTTCTCGCACAGGGAGAAGGTGCCCGAAGGGCGGATGCGGGTCGGTCAGCACGCAGATTATCCGGCGCTGCAGCTGACCAGAGTCACTCGCGGCGTTGTTCACCAACGCCCGCAACTTCACACAACAGTTCCGTTCGTTTCATCCGCCTCTTGCAGCCGTGCCGATAGCATCGCGCCACCTTTCATTACGATCGGGTGCGTTGGATCACAGGCGTGCCCGGCAGGAGACTTCCATGCGCGCAGCCATCCACACCCAATTCGGCGACCCGGCCAAGGTGCTTGAACTCGGTCAACGGCCCACCCCGCAGCCCGGCAAGGGCCAGGTGCGCATCGCCATGCGTCGCTCGCCGATCCACAACCACGACCTGTGGACGGTGCGCGGCAATTACGGCTACAAGCCCGCGCTTCCCGCAATCGGCGGCAGCGAAGCGGCTGGCGTGATCGACGCCCTCGGCGAAGGCGTACAGGGCCTGCAGACCGGCCAGCGCGTGGTCGCCGCCGGCGTGCACGAGAGCTGGGCGGAGTTTTTCCTGGCCGACGCGTCCGGCGTGGTGCCGCTGTCCGACGCGCTGGACGACGACCGCGGTTGCCAGTTGATCGCCATGCCGCTGAGCGCGCTGATGCTGATCGAGTTCCTGCAGGTCGAAAAGGGTGACTGGATTGTGCAGAACACCGCCAATGGTGCGGTCGGCAAGACCGTCGCCATGCTCGCCGCCGCGCGCGGCATCAACGTGGTCAATCTGGTGCGCCGCGACGCCGGCGTGGACGAGCTGCAGGCCCTGGGCATTGGCAACGCGGTCTCCACCGCCCGGGAGGGCTGGCAGGACAGCGTGCGCGCGCTGGTCGGCGAGGCGCCGATCGTGCGCGCAATCGACTCTGTCGCCGGCAGCGCGGCCGGCGACCTGATGGGGCTGCTTGCCGAGGGCGGCGAGCTGATCTCGTTCGGCTCGATGACCGGCGAGCCGCTGCAGATTTCCAGCGGCGATGTGATCTTCAAGCAGGCCAGCGTGCGCGGCTTCTGGGGCAGCAAGGTCATGGCCGCCACCAAGCCCGAGGACAAGCGCCGCATGATCGGCGAACTGCTCAAGGCCGCCGTCGATGGCAGCCTGGCTCTGCCGGTGGAAGCGGTATTCGATCTGGAAGATGCAGCCAAGGCGGCCGCGGCAAGCGCCGAACCGGGCCGCCGTGGCAAGATCCTGCTGCGCGCAGGCTGAGGACGGCGGCCCGGGTCGTCTTACGACAGTCGGCGCCTGACGCGCAAAAGCGGTGAGGCGCTTGCACGTCCGCTGACGCGAACAAGCGCCGGGATCCGTTGCCCAGATCGGCCGAAGAGATCGACAATTCTCCAAGACCGGTATATCAAGCCCCTCTCCCCTCGGGGCGAAGCCGCACCGCTTGCGCGCCACTGGCGCGCGTGCCTTTGAGCGCCCGCGTCGCAAGACGTGGGCTGGGGCGCGCAGCGGGATTGGGGTGAGGGTGTGGCCCAAGCGACCAACGCGACACGCCTCAGCTCGAGCCGGCGCCATGCCGATAAAACCCTGCCTGCGTCATCAACTGACTCAACTTCCTGTCACCGCGACCTTGATATCCACTGCCGCAAAGCAAACCCAGGCGGCCGCACGCACCAACCTCACGCCGGCTCGTCAGGCACCAGCTCCATTTCCAGCCGCGTGATGCAGTCCTTGAGATGCAGCTTGCGCTTCTTCAGGCGCTTCATCTGCAGCTCGTCCTCCATGTTGGCGGGCACGCGCTGGATCTCCTCGTCCAACGCGCGGTGGGCGCGTCGCAACTCGGCGATCTGCTCGGCGATCTCGGCGGGTGAGAGAGTTTCCACGGCTCCGAGCATACACAACCACGGGCCGGCCGCGTCACCCGTGCTTGCCAAGCCGCCCGGGGCTGCGACAATGCCTGCGCGCCGTTGGGGAAACGGCGGCGCGCCTGATCCCATCATTGCCGCGCGGCCATGGCCGTCGAGAAAGGAGTCTTTACGATGCGTTTGCGTTCTTCCCTGCTGGCCCTGAGCCTGCTCACCGCCGCCAACCTGGCCAGCGCCGCCGACGTCGCCAAGTACGACGGCTTTTTGTGCTGCAACCTGCGCACCGACGGCAGCTGGATCAGCGACAGCAACTACGCCGAAGACGGCAAGCGCATGCTTCCCGTAGGCACCCCGGTCAGCGTCACCGGCTTCGGTCGCAACCGCGTCAACCTCAAGATCGCCGGCGAAAAGCAGTCCATCGGCAACGATTACAGCCGCGACCTGGACAACACCGCCTTCGCCGCCCGCTATGTCGTCACCGCCGACCCCAAGCTCAAACTGGCCACCTTCCCGCCCAAGATCCGCCAGGCCATCAATGACGGCAAGCTCACCGGCGGCATGACCCGCGAACAGGTGCTGATGGCCGTCGGCTACCCGATCAGCAGCGAGAACCCGAATCTGGACGCCTCGCTGTGGCGCTACTGGCGCGACAGCTTCTCCGAGTACCAGGTGCAGTTCGGCCCCAGCGGCAAGCTGGTCAAGGTCACCGCGGATCCGCAGCTGATGAATCTGGTTTGGCTGCCGTGAATTGCCCGAGGTGGTCGCACATCGTGCGGCCATCTGCGTAGCAGGTTCATTGCCTGAGCAGGCACCTCGAACACCGGGAGACGGTAGGCTCCAGCAGCCGAGGTCTGGATCCTGGCGACACGCGATCAGAGCGCACAATCAGCGCCAGCGCTATTCCCCGGCCACCGGCCGCCAAAAACCGAAGCTCACATGCAACGACATCCGGACCTGTATCCCAACGACGATAACGGCGACACCCTCTGGCACATTGCCCAGCAAGGCGTGGACCTGTCGAAGCCGCGCGAGATTGCGTTCTCCGTGGTCTTCCCCACGAAGGAATCGGCCTTGGAGTTCTCGGTGATGCTGCTGCGCTTCGAGCAAAAGGTGCGTTGCTGCCACTATCCGGAAAACACCGCTTTTCCGATGGACGTGACGGTATATCCGACCATGGTGCCGTCGCACAAAGCGATTTCGGCATTCGAGGAGGAGCTGGCCGTGGAGGCCAAGCCCCTGGGTGGCCTGAATGACGGCTGGGAGTTTTCCGTGGATGACAAGGACGCCTGACGCAGCCCGTGTGCGAGAGCCAGCGATGCAGTCACTGCATCGCTGAGCCCGTTACACCCTCACCGCGTTACCGCGTTACCGCATCAGCGCTGCGACTGCGGTACGCGGCGCAGCTGCGACACGTCATAGCCCATGGCGGCGATGCGTTGGACGGCCTGCTGATAGTCGGCATCGGAGACCTGCGGAGTACGCGCCATGTACCAAACGTAATCGCGCTTGCTGCGCGCCACGATGGTCTGCGCATACTCCGCATCCCGCCAGGCGATCACGTATTCGGCCTTGAACGGCCAGAAGAACTGCATGCTCCACAGCGCACCATTGCCTTCCTTCGCCACCTGGCCGATCGGGTGCATGGACTTGAGCGGCGCCTGGAAGCTGCCCTTGCGGTAGGTGAAGGTGGTCTGGATGCGGCCATCCGGCCGCAGCGCATAGCGCTCCACGGCATCGTAGGCCTTGCGCTCCGGCCGGGTGGGAATATGCGCGATGACGTACCAGTCGCCCATGAAGCGCGGCACGTCGACGCTGTCTGCGCGGGGCAGGGCGGCACGCGACTCGCTCCCACTTGCACTCCCGTAGACCGCTAGCGTCAGCAACAACAGCATCGAACCACCTCGCATGGCAACCTCCACCAGAAAGAACCCGTAGATAGGCCTACGGCGTTACTGTGCGTCCGGATGCAACCCCATGCGATGCAGTTCCGGACTGAGTGCACGCTGGCGTGGTGTGCCAGCGGCACGACCGTAACGCTCGACATGTCATGGCGGTGTTGAAGCGCCAGGCCGACGCCTTGCGCATGCCAGGAAACGCGCGATCACGGAGCGGTGAGCGCCGGGTCGACGGTCAGCCGCACGAGGATTACGGCGCGCTTTGAAAGCGCAGCGGTGACAGGACGTGTCGTTCAGCGCCGACGGTCGAGCCATGACGGGCTGGTCGGAGTTCCGGCAGGCGGTAGCCCGACGGCATTCACCAGGGCGATACCGCGTCTTCCCCATACGGATAAATCGTCGCGATCTTTCCATCCGCGTCGTGCTCCAGCGATGCCATCTTGATGCTGCGCAGATGCGTCTGCCCGCCCGACAGCACGGCGTCGTGATAGAACAGATACCACTGGCCGTCGAACAGGCAGATGGAGTGATGCGTGGTCCAGCCGACCACCGGTGCGAGCAGTACGCCCTGGTAGGCGAATGGCCCGTACGGGGTATCGCTGGTGGCGTAGCAGATGCGGTGGGTGTCGCCGGTGGAATACGACAGGTAATAGCGGCCGGCGTGGTGGTGGACCCAGGGGCCTTCGAAGAAGCGGCGGGCATGGTCGCCGGCACGTAATGGTGTGCCGTGTTCGTCGAGGATGATGATCTCGCGGGTGGGTTCGGCCAGTTGCGTCATGTCCTCGCGCAGGCGGGCGACGCGCGGGCCGAGTGCGGGCGCGTCGTCGCCCGGTTCCTGATGGTCCGGCGCATAGACGTTGTCGCGGTACTGCTGCAGCTGGCCGCCCCAGATCCCGCCGAAGTACAGGTAATGCGCGCCGTCGTGGTCGGCAAATACCGCCGGGTCGATCGAGTAGGTGCCGGCGATGGGCTCGGCTGCGGCGACGAACGGGCCTTGCGGGCCATCGCCGACCGCCACGCCGATCTGGAAGATGCCGTCGGCCCGCTTGGCGGGAAAATACAGATAGGTCTTGCCGTCCCGCTGCGCGGCATCCGGCGCCCACATCTGGCGCTGTGCCCACGGCACGTCGCGCACGTGCAGGACCTGCCCGAGGTCCTCCACCGGTGCACCGGGATGGGCCATGCGGAAGACGTGGTAGTCGGCCATGTCGAAGTGCGAGCCATCGTCGCTGAAGGCAACGCCAGCATCGATGTCGTGCGAGGGGTAGATGTACAAGGCGCCGTCGAACACGTGTGCGGAAGGGTCGGCGGTATAGAGGTGGGTGACCAGCGGTGCGGAAATGGCGGTGCGCGCCAGCGCCTGCAGTGCAGCGGTGTGCAGTTCATCGGACATGCGCGTACCTGTGCATGAGGTGGGAGGAGGAGGAGGGCGTCAACTGGTGGCGAGCGCGGCGCTGCGTCGGCGCAGGCCCAGCTCGTGTTCGATGCGGGTTTCCAGCGGCTTGTCGATCTCGTACAGCGCAAGCAACGCGGTGCCGAGCAGGAACGGGATAGACGCATACACGCTGATGGCCAGGCGAATGCCGTTTGTCACGGCATCGCTTTGCAGCGGCAGGGCGGCATCGTAGCCATAGAACGCCAGGATGCCGGCAACCAGCGCGCCGCCGACGCTCAGGCCGATCTTCAGGCCGCACAGCATCGCCGAGAAAATGATCGCGGTGGCGCGGCGGTGATTCTTCCATTCCGAGTAGTCGGCCACGTCGGCGATCATCGCCCACAGCAGCGGGATGGTGATGCCGTAGAAGAAGCCGTGCAGCACGTAGGAGGCGAACACCCAGGCGATCGCAGTCGGTGGATACACGTAGAACGCCAGCAGGAACAGCGTGGAGATCAGCAGCGCGCCGCCGAACACGTTGCGCTTGCCGTAGCGATCGGCCAGCCGCTTGGAGAAGCCGATGCCCACGATCATCGCCAGGATGCCGCCGGCGCTGAACACGCTGAAGGCCGAGGTGGGTGCGTCCTGCGGCCATTGCAGCGCGCTCAGGCCGGCGCCGGTAAGCGCGCTGTTGATCGCAGCGATGAAGCGGTTGAAGCCGGCGTTGTCGAGGAACAGCGTCAATGCGTTCGCGTCGAGGGTGTACTTGAAGTAGTAGATGTACATCCCGCCCTTCATGGCGAGATTGATGAAGACCAGGATGGTCAGCGACAGCATCACCAGCCAGGGTTTGTTGCGGACCAGATCGGTGAGGTCCTGGCGCACGCTGCTGCGTTGTTCGCTGATCGGCAGCACGCGCTCGCGGGTGGTGAAGAAGGTGATCAGAAAGCACAGCGTGCCGACGGCGGCGAACAGCGCCATGGTGTTGCGAAAGCCCTGTGCCTTGTCGCCATTGCCCAGGATCAGCACCAGCGGCAGCAACAACACCTGGATAATGAACTGTGCAAACGTCACCGCCAGGAAGCGGTACGCCGACAAACTATTGCGCTGCTCCATGCTGCCGGTGAGCACGCCGCTCAATGCCGAGTACGGCAGGTTGTTGGCCACGTACACCAGCATCAGCAGCGTGTAGGTGGCGAAGGCGTAGGTGATCTTGCCCTGCTCGCCGAGTGCAGGCGTGTTGAACGCGGCCAGCGACAAGGCACCGAACGGCACTGCCGTCCACAGGATCCATGGGCGGAACTTGCCCCAGCGCGTGCGGGTGCGGTCGGCCAGGATGCCGATGATGGGCGTGAACACGAACGCGCCGAGCATGCCCACCACGAAGATCAGGGTGGCGGCCACACTCGCCGGGATGCGGAACACATCGGTATAGAAGAACGCCAGGAAGGTGACCAGCGTCTGGAAGATCAGGTTGGCTGCCAGGTCGCCCAGGCTGTAGCCGATCTTTTCGCGCAAGGAGAGCTGTTGTGAGCGATCGTTCATGAGGTGGGGCGGGGCTCAGGGAGTGCTGCGGAAAACGCCGCGGCGCGCGCCAGGCTGCCGGTCGCGATGGGAGGTGATCGCGACCGGCAAACACAGCACTCAAAAGGTACCGCGGATGCCGAGCATGACCGTGCGCCCGGGCTCGTACAGATCGTAGGTGGCGTTGGGCCAGGCGTAGGTGGTGCGCAGCGGCTCGTCGGTGAGGTTGGTGACGTTGAGGGTGATCTGCGGCTTGGACGGCAGCGATTCCAGCGTGTAGCTGGCAGACAGATCCAGCTGCCCGCGCGCATCGGCGTTGAGGCGCGCGTAGGGAATGCCGTTCTGGTTGGCGCCGGAGATCACCATGTCGTCGTTCCATGTGTAGGACAGGCGCACCGAGGCGGCGTCCTTTTCCCAGTACACGGTGCCGTTCCACAGGTTGGGTGCGACGCCGACCGCCACTGCCGGAATGCCTTCGCCTTCGGAGGATTGGGTGACATGGGTGTAGTTCACGCTGAAGCCCAGACCGTCGACCAGCCGGTCCAGCGGCTGCACCCAGATCGCCTCGGTGCCGCGGATGTTGAGCACGCCGTCGGCGTTGACCTGGGTCTGGACATCCACGGTGGCCGCATTCGGGCCGCCGCGCTGGTCCAGGCCGGCCTGCTGAATCGGCAGCAGGCTGTCGTAGGGCACGCCCAGGTCGTTGAAGGGAATGCGCCGCACGCCGTTGACGGTGAAGCCGCTGATGCGCTTGTTGAACAACGTCAGGCCCACATAGCCTTCGCCGCCGGTGTACCACTCGCCGCCGAAATCCACGTTGGTGGACAGGTACGGCGCCAGGTTCGGATTGCCCTGGGTTGCGGTCTGCGCGGAGGGGTCGCTGAAGTTGGTGTTGGGCAGCATCGCGCTGGGGTCGGGGCGGGTGAGCGTGCGCGAGCTGGACAGGCGCAGCACCACGTTGTCAGCCACGTCCCAGGCGGCGTTGAACGAGGGCAGGGTTTCCTTGTAGTCCGAATCCAGCACCTGGACGCGGCGGATGCCGTTGATGGTGACCGGGCCGGTGATGGTCTGGTCGGTGGTCACGTAGCGCACGCCGGCATTGAAGCGCAGCGTGCGGTTCCACACTTCGGTTTCCGCGTTGGCTTCGATGTAGAAGCCCAGGTTCTTTTCGCGGATGCCGCCGGCCGAGGCGCCGGTATTGGCGGAGTTGGTCTCCGGCGCGGAATCGCGCAGCGCGTAGTAATTGGTGTCGCCCAGGAAGCGGTTGAAATCGGCGGTGATGAAGCCATCCGGGCCGGGGCGCAGATAGCCGGCCAGCGCCGCATTCGGGATTGCCGAGCCGGGGCCGCCATTGCAGACATTGCCGCCGCCACCGCGGCAGACCACCTGCTCCCAGGCGATGCTGTTGTCGAAGCCACGGATGGTGCGCTCGGCCTGGTCGTAGGCGGCGCCGATCTTGATGTTGCGCTTGTCTTCGCCGAACTGCAGGTCGGCGCGTGCGCCCCGGGTTTCGGTCACGCGTTTTTCGTTCTGGATATTGACCCGGCCGCCGTTCCAGCCCCAGCCCAGATTGGGGTCGTTGAGATCGAGCGGGCTGCTGATCGAGGGGCGGTCGCCGCCTTCGTTGCGGTAATCGACGGTGGTGAACGGCGAGGTGACCAGGATGCTGGGCGACTCGCGCTCCAGCCAGCTGCGCGTGGCATTGGCCTGCACGTTGAGCTTGATGTCCTGGTTCTCGCCGAACAACAGCTCGGCACCCGGATTGACGCTCCAGAACTTGACCTCTTCCCGGTACGGGCGCGCTTCCAGGAAGTACTGCGCATTGGCAAACGTGGCGCTGGTGACCACGTTGTTCTGGTCCAGCTGCATGCCCAGCGGGATCATGTTGCCGTTGCGGCCGATCAGATTCATGCTGATCCGCTCGGTGGTGCGCTTGGCTTCCGAATACAGCGTGTCCAGGTAGAAATGCATGCTGTCGGACGGGCGCCATTCCAGCGACATCACCGAGGCATCGCGGTCGCGATCGCCATTCATGTAGACGCCGCGGCCCAGCCGCGGAATCAGCGCGTCGCTGATCTGGTCGATGCTCAGGCCCGGGTTGCGCGCCAGCAGCCAGGCCGCATCGATGGTCTCGCCGGTGGTCAGGCCGCTGCCGGCGGTGGCCGGCACGCGGTCGGGAATGCGCCAGTTGCCGCCACCATTGACGTTGCACGCGGCCGGTTGATTGGTGGCCGGGGTGCCGGCAGGCGGGGTGAGGCCGCACTGGGTGTAGGTGAGGCCGGGGTTGGTCCAGCCCACGCTTTCGAAGCCGCGCACGCCCAGCTTGCCGCGGACCGAGGCCACGCCCAGCAATGCGCCGAAGGTGCCTTGCTCGTTGGTCCAGCTGCCCATGAAGGCGCCGCGCGGGGTGGTCTTTTCGCTGGTGCTGTTCCAGTCCGCCTGGGCCTGATAGGTGAAGTGCACGCCGGGGCGATCGAACGGACGCGCGCTGCGCATGTCCACCACGCCGGAGACGCCGCCTTCGAGCATGCTGGCGGTGGGCGTCTTGCTGACCGTGAGCTGGGTGAAGAACTCGGTGGGAAACAGGTTCAGATCGACTTCGCGGTTCTGGTTCTGCGCGTTCAGGCCGATCGAGGCGGTGGCGATGCTGGCGCCGTTGAGCGTGGTCTTGGTGAAGCTGGTGCCCAGGCCGCGGATGGCGATGTTGAGGCCCTCGCCATTGACGTCGCGCGAGAGCTGCACGCCGGGGATGCGGTTGAGCGACTCGGCGATGTTCATGTCCGGGAACTTGCCGATGTCCTCGGCAAACACGGTGTCGGCAAAGCCCACCGAGTCGCGCTTTGCATCGGTGGAAAACTGGATGCTGCGCCGGTAGCCGGAGACGGTGACGGTGTCGAGCTGGGTCACCGCATCGCCGCTGGCAGCGGCGGCCGTGGGCGGTTGTGCGGTGGCGGCAGCGCTGTCGGCGTCGCTGGACTGCGCCCAGGCGGCGGTGCTGGTCATGCCCAGCAGGATGGACCCCAACGCGCAGGACAACGCGGTTTGTGCGTAGCTGTTCTTCACCGTAATCCCTTCCCTAACAGGTGAGCAGATGTCCCACGCATCGCCCCTGCGCAGGGAGTGCCGCTGCCGGTAGCGGCGCGGCGATGGTGCGATGGGGGAGACGGGCGATCAGCGGTGGCCGATGTTAGCGCTACCAAATTCAGAACATCACGCTGCAGGGCAGCATAGGCGACGGAAGGCATCGTGGCGGCTGCGACAGTGGCGCTGATCGGAATGGTGCCGGCTGCATATGGCGCACTGGCGTGTTGCACTGCGCGATGGTTTTTGCCCGGCAGCGTGGTAATGGTAGCGCTATCACCCGTGGCGCAAGGCCACCTTCGTGCAGGTGCAGTGCTCGATGAATCGAACCGAAGAACGCGGCAACCAGAGGCCGGGCCACACGCGACATGTGGCAGCGCATTGCAGTGGCCGTTGCGCGACTGCCTATCGCAGGCTGGGTCCAGCAGCGCTATGGCGCCCGCGCGCATGAGCGAGTTGCCGCAAGCGGCAGCCCCTGCCGGCACGCTGGCGCGCCTGGGCCGCATGCGTTGGCGCGTCTGCGCACTGCTGCTTGCCGCCACCACCATCAACTATGTCGACCGCCAGGTGCTGGGCGTGCTGGCGCCGTTTCTGCAGACGCAGATCGGCTGGAACGAGATCCAGTACGGCTATATCGTCACCGCGTTCCAGGCCGCCTACGCGCTGGGCCTGTTGTGCAGCGGTGCGGTGATCGACCGCTTCGGCACGCGCGTCGGTTACGCGCTGGCGATCGGCATCTGGAGCCTGGCGGCGATGGGGCATGCGCTGGCCACCAGCGTGGTGGGCTTTGCGATTGCGCGCTTCTTTCTGGGGCTGGGCGAGTCCGGCAATTTCCCTGCGGCATTGAAGACGGTGGCCGAATGGTTCCCGCGTCGCGAGCGCGCACTGGCCACCGGCATCTTCAATTCCGGCTCCAACATCGGTGCGATCGTCGCGCCGTTGCTGGTGCCGCTGATCGCCACCGCCTGGGGCTGGCAGGCGGCATTCCTGTTCACCGGCGTGCTCAGCGCCACCTGGCTGCTGGCGTGGTGGCTCAGCTATCACCCGCCCGAGCAGCAACCCGGCCTGTCGGCGGCAGAGCTGGCGCATATCCGCAGCGATGCGCACGAGCCAGTGCAACGGCGTCTGTCGTGGTTGCAGGTGCTGCGGCACCGGCAGGCCTGGGCGTTCGTGCTGGGCAAGTTCATCACCGACCCGATCTGGTGGTTCTTCCTGTTCTGGCTGCCCAAGTTCCTGCATGCCGAATACGGATTGAGTCTGTTGCAACTGGGCGCGCCGTTGATCGTGATCTTCGTGCTGGCCGACATCGGCAGCATTGCCGGCGGCTGGGTCGCCGGGCGCTTCATCGCGCGCGGCTGGAGCGTCAACCGCGCGCGCAAGAGCGCGATGCTGATCTGCGCAATCTCGGTGGTGCCGATCGTGTTCGCCGCACGCGCGGACAATCTATGGGTGGCGGTCGGTTTGATCGGTTTGGCCACTGCCGCGCATCAGGGTTGGTCGGCCAATCTGTTCACGCTGCCATCGGACATGTTTCCACGCCACGCGGTCGCCACCTTGGTCGGCATCGGCGGCTTTGCCGGCGCGGTCGGTGGCATGCTGATCGCCACCTTCATCGGGTTCCTGCTGCAGGCCACCGGCAGTTATGTGCCGGTGTTTCTGATGGCAGGCTCGGCGTATCTGCTGGCGCTGGCGGTGGTGCACATGCTGGTGCCACGCTTGGCGCCGGCGCAGCTGCCGGCAGATGCCGCCGCACCGACCGCCAACGCATCTTCCTGAGGGGATCATCATGCAATTACGCACACTGGCAATCGGGTTGTTGTTGGCGGCGAACGTCGCAACGCTTGCGCAGGCCGCACCGCTGGCTTCCGGCGCGCCCAAGTTCCTGGGCAGCGCCTACAGTCCGCAACAGTCCCCGGGATTTGCGCAGTACTGGAACAAGCTCACGCCGGAAAACAGCGGCAAGTGGGGCAGCGTGGAAGCGGTGCGCGACCAGATGGACTGGAGCGGGCTGGATACCGCCTACCGGCTGGCCAAGGCCAACGGCATGCCGTTCCAGATGCACGTGATGGTGTGGGGCAATCAGCAGCCGGAGTGGATCAAGTCGTTGCGGCCGGCCGAGCAGCGCCGCGAGATCGAGCAGTGGTTTGCCGCGGTGGCGCAGCGCTATCCAGATATCGACCTGCTGGAAGTGGTCAACGAGCCGCTCAACGACCCGCCCAGCAAGGACGACACCGGCGGCGGCAATTATCTGCAGGCGCTCGGCGGCAACGGCGCCAGCGGCTGGGAATGGGTGCTGCAGTCGTTCCGGCTGGCGCGCCAGCACTTTCCACGTGCGCGGCTGATGATCAACGACTACAGCATCACCAACAGCCCCCAGGCCACGCAAAAGTATTTGCAGATCGTGCAGCTGCTGCAGCGCGAGCAACTGGTCGATGCGATCGGCGTGCAGGAGCATGCCTTCGAAACCACCCCGAATGTGGCGATGTCGGTGCACCGCGACAATCTCGATGCACTGGCCGCGACCGGCTTGCCGATCTACATCACCGAGTTCGACCTGGACGGGCCCACCGATGCGCAGCAGCTGGCCGCCTACCAACGCGTGTTCCCGGTGTTCTGGGAGCACCCCGGCGTGCGCGGCATCACGCTGTGGGGCTTTCGTCCCGGGCTGTGGCGCGACAAGGAAGCGGCCTATTTGATTCGCGCCGATGGCACCGAGCGGCCGGCGCTGACCTGGCTGCGCGATTACGTTGCCAGCCACGGTGCGGCGCGGTGATCCCGGTGCCCTGCCTTTCTCCTGTCCGTTCGGCGACCGACTGATGCCTACCTCCATTCCGCTGACCCTGCACGCCGACCGCCTGTTGCCCGCCGACCCCGGCACGCGTGCGATCGCGCGCCGCCTGTACGCGCAGATCGCCGCACTGCCGATCATCAGCCCGCATGGCCATACCGACCCGGCGTGGTTCGCTACCGACGCGCCGTTCGCCAATGCCACCGCGTTGTTGCTGGTGCCGGATCACTACGTGTTCCGCATGCTCTACAGCCAGGGCGTCGCACTGGATGCCTTGGGCATTCCGCGTGCGGATGGGTCGCGCGCGGCGGTGGACCCGCGCGCAGCGTGGCGCGTGTTCGCCGAGCACTACACGTTGCTGCGCGGCACCCCCTCTGCATTGTGGTTGAATCATGTCTTCCATGAGGTGTTCGATCTGCGCATCCGCCTGGATGCCGGCACTGCCGATCATTACTACGACCACATCACCGCTGCGCTGCAGACGCCGGCATTCCGCCCGCGTGCCCTGTTCGAGCGCTTCAACATCGAGGTGATTGCCACCACAGAGTCGCCGCTGGACACGCTGCAGCACCACGCGGCCATTCGTGACAGCGGCTGGAAGGGACGCGTGCTCACCGCGTACCGCCCGGACCCGGTGGTCGACCCCGAACACGAGCAATTTACCGGTGCGCTGCAGCAGTTCGGCGCGCTCACCGGCGAGGATGTGCTGAGCTGGCAAGGCTATCTGCGTGCGCACCGGCAGCGCCGCGCCTTCTTTGCCGCACACGGCGCCACCTCGACCGACCACGGCCACCCCAGCGCGGCCACCGCCGATCTGTCGCCGGCCGAGGCGCAACGCCTGTTCGACACCGTGGTACGTGGTGCCGCCACACCAGCGCAGGCCGAGCTATTCCGCGCGCAGGTGCTGACCGAGATGGCGGCGATGAGCCTGGACGATGGCCTGGTGATGCAGTTGCACCCGGGCTGCTTTCGCAATCACAACCGGCAGTTGTTCCAGACCTTCGGGCGCGACAAGGGCGCCGATATTCCGATGCGCACCGACTACGTGCACGCGCTCAAGCCCTTGCTGGACCGGTTCGGCAACGACCCGCGCCTGCGCCTGATCGTGTTCACGCTGGACGAAACCAGCTACAGCCGCGAGCTCGCGCCACTGGCCGGCCATTACCCCTCGCTGCTGCTGGGGCCGGCATGGTGGTTTCATGACGCGCCGGAAGGCATGTGGCGCTTCCGCGAGCAGACCCTGGCCAGCGCCGGCTTCTACAACACCGTGGGCTTCAACGACGATACCCGCGCCTTCCTGTCGATTCCGGCGCGGCACGATGTGGCGCGGCGCGTGGACAGCGCCTTTCTCGCCAAACTGGTCGCCGAGCACAGGCTGGACGAGGACGAGGCGACCGAGGTTGCGATCGATCTGGCGTATCGCCTGCCCAAGCAAGCCTACAAGCTGTGAGGCTGGGCGAGGCAGCACGCAGCGATGCCTGCACGCGTGCAGGTGGTGCGGATGGGACACGCCTGCAGGCACGGTCGATGCGAGGCGCGATATGAAGCACACGGGCATGCAGGCGAGGGTGATGCGCGCGCTCAGGGATTGCGCACGCCTCGCGCGTGTCGCGATGCTTTGCATCTGCGTGGTAGTGCCCGCGCTGGCAGCACCACCGGCATCGAACCAGTTGCCGCGCGAGCGCGTCTCGCTCAACGCGCAGTGGCGCTTCCATCGCGGCGATCCTCCAGACAATCGGCAAATCCTGGACTACGACATCCGCCCGCACTTGCTACGCAGCGAAGACGGCAAGGTGGCCGACGCGCAGCCCGAGCAGGCGCAGCGCCTCGATGCCACCGCAACCCGCGTGCTCAAGCCATGGATCCTGCCCACGGCCAATGCCTCGATTGCAGATCCCGCGAAGCGGCACAAACGCCCGCCCGGCCACCCCGGCAGCAGCGTCGCTTTCGTGCAGCCGCAGTTCGACGACAGCGGTTGGGAGCGCGTGGATCTGCCGCACGACTGGGCCATCGCTGGGCCGTTC
The DNA here is from genome assembly GCF_056675615.1 of Xanthomonas sp. NCPPB 2864. Lineage (NCBI taxonomy): Bacteria > Pseudomonadati > Pseudomonadota > Gammaproteobacteria > Lysobacterales > Lysobacteraceae > Xanthomonas > Xanthomonas sp. NCPPB 2864. The sequence continues at coordinate 24,211 of NZ_JBWWVS010000013.1, read as the reverse complement.
CTGGCCGATGGTCCCTACGGTGGCATGGGGCGCCTGCCGAGCTGGGGCGTGGGTTGGTATCGCAAGCGCCTGGACATCCCCGCCAGCGATCGCGGGCGGGCGCTGTTTCTGGATCTCGATGGTGCGATGGCCTATGCCACGGTCTGGCTCAACGGCAAGCTGGTCGGCGGCTGGCCGTATGGCTACAGCTCCTGGCGCGTGGACCTGAGCCCCTATGTGGTGTTTGGTGCGCGCAACCAGCTGGCGATCCGCCTGGACAACCCGCCCGACTCGGCGCGTTGGTATCCGGGCGGCGGGCTGTATCGCAATGTGTGGCTGACCAAAGCTGCGCCGCTGCATGTCGCGCATTGGGGCACGCAGCTGACCACGCCGCAGGTCTCGGCCGACACCGCGCAGGTGCAGCTGGCGATCACGCTGGACAACGCCGCGCGCAGCGCGGTGCAGGCGCAGGTCAGCACCGCCATCTATGTGCTCGACGATGCACGCGGCACACGCAGCGGCGAGCCGGTCGCGCGCATTGCCGCCGTGCAGGTTGCGGTTGCCGCCGGTGGCAGCGCCCGTGTGCAGGGCAGCACGCAGATCGACCGCCCGCGTCTGTGGGGCCCGCCGCCGACCCAGCGCCCGCACCGCTATGTCGCAGTGACGGAGGTCAGTCAGGACGGGCACGTGGTGGATCGCTACGAAACACCGTTCGGTGTCCGCAGCATCGTGTTCGATGCCGACAAGGGCTTGCTGGTCAACGGCGAACATGTGCCGATTCGCGGCGTGAACAATCATCACGACCTCGGCGCGCTGGGTGCGGCGTTCAACCTGCGCGCCGCCGAGCGGCAACTGCAGTTGCTGCAGCAGATGGGCGCCAATGCCATCCGCATGAGCCACAACCCGCCCGCACCGGAGCTATTGGAGCTGACCGACCGCATGGGCCTGCTGGTGGTGGACGAGGTGTTCGACAGCTGGGAGATGAAGAAGACCCCGCTGGATTTCCACCTGGTGTTCCCGCAGTGGCACGAGCCGGACCTGCGCGCGATGCTGCGGCGCGACCGCAATCATCCCTCGGTGATTTTGTGGAGCGTCGGTAACGAAGTCGGTGAGCAATACACCGGCGAGCCGGGTGCGGCGATCGCACGCACACTGCACGCCATCGTGCATGAGGAAGACCCCACGCGCCCCGCCACGGTGGCGATGAACTACGCCTCGCCCGAGATGCCGCTGCCCGCTGCGCTGGATGTCATCAGCCTCAACTACCAGGGCGAAGGCATCCGCGACGCACCGGAATTCGCAGGCACCGAGCGCATCCGCAAACAACCGCAATATCCGGCGTTCCATGGCAGGTTCCCGCACAAGGCCATTCTCAGCAGCGAGACCGCTTCGGCGTTGAGCAGCCGCGGTGTGTATCTGTTTCCGGTGACGCCGGACACCAGCGCGCCGGTGCGCGATGGGCGCGGCGGCGATTCGGTCGCGCACCAGGTCAGCGCCTACGAACTGCATGCGGTGGACTTCGGCTCCAGCGCCGACAAGGTGTTCGCGGCGCAGGACCAGCATCCGTATGTCGCCGGCGAATTCGTCTGGACCGGCTTCGACTATCTGGGCGAACCCACGCCGTACTACAGCTCGCGCAGTTCGTACTCCGGCATCTTCGATCTGGCTGGTTTTCCCAAGGACCGCTACTGGCTGTATCAATCGCGCTGGCGCCCTGATCTGCCGATGGCGCATCTGCTGCCGCACTGGACCTGGCCCGGCCGCGAGGGCCAGGTCACGCCGGTGCATGTGTTCACCTCCGGCGACGAGGCCGAGCTGTTCGTCAATGGCGTCTCGCAGGGGCGCAAGCGCAAGGGTCCGCTGCAGTACCGGCTGCGCTGGGACGCGGTGGTCTACCAACCCGGCGAGCTGCGCGTGCAGGCGTACAAGGAAGGCAAACCCTGGGCCGACGACCGCGTACAAACCGCCGGCAGCGCCGCGCGCATGCAGGTCACGCCCGACCGCAGCAGCATCCGTGGCGACGGGCAGGATCTGAGTTTCGTCACCGTGCGCCTGCTAGATCGCGCCGGCCGCCCCGCGCCGACCGCCGGCGATCGCCTGCGTTTCCGCATCGAAGGCCCGGGCGAGCTGGTCGCCACCGACAACGGCGATCCCACCAACCTGGAATCCTTCGCCGCGCCGCAGCGCAATGCGTTCAACGGGCTGTGCCTGGCGATCGTGCGTGCCAAGCCCGGCGCGCGTGGCACCATCACGCTGCATGTGGACTCCGACAGTTTGCAGGCCGCCAGTGCGCAGGTGGTGGTGGAGTGATGGAGTTCCTGATGACGCACTACCTGCGGTACCTGCACAGGAATCCGGCGATGCAGCAGACCCACGAGCGCCCAGCAGCATGCTTGCGTTTTGTTCTGGCCCTGATCGGCGCTGTGATGGCAGTGCCGGCCTCGGCTTACTGCGACACCCGCAGCACCTCGCTCAAGCACGCCTACGCCGACGGCTTTCTGATCGGCACCGCCGTCAATGCCGACATCGTCTCCGCCAAGGACGCTGCCTCTGCCGCGCTGGTCGCCTGCCACTTCAATGCCATCACTGCCGAGAACGTGATGAAGGCCGAAGTGGTCGCTCCGCGCCGGGGCGTGTTCGACTTCGGCGCGGCCGACGCCTTCGTTGCCTATGGGCGCGATCACGCCATGTTCGTGGTCGGCCATACCCTGGTCTGGCACAACCAGACGCCGGAGTGGTTCTTCGTCGATGCACAGGGCAAGCCCAACAGCGCCGACGCGCAGCTGGAGCGCATGCGCGCGCACATCGAGCGCGTGGCGGGGCGCTACGTCGGCAAGGTACAGGCCTGGGACGTGGTCAATGAGATCATCGACGAAGACGGACGTTACCGCGATACCAACTGGGTGCAGCGCGTCGGCGATGGCGACACCGTGGTGCGCAACGCCTTCACCTTTGCCCAACGGTATGCGCCGGATGCGGAGCTCTACTACAACGATTTCAACGCATGGCGGCCGAGCAAGCGCGATGGCATCGTGCGCATGGTCAGGATGCTGCAGCAATCGGGCATCCGCATCGATGGCGTCGGCATGCAGGGACACTGGGGGCTCAACTATCCCAGTCTGCGCGATATCGAAGACGCCATCGATGCCTACGCCGCGCTCGGCATCAAGGTCATGATCACCGAGCTGGACATCGACGTGTTGCCACTGACCAGGGAAGGCCAGGTCATCGGGACCGGGCTTGCGCACAAGCAGTTCCAGCTGCCGGAATTCAAGCGCTTTCTCGACCCGTATCGCGAGGGCTTGCCACCGCAGGTGCAGGCGCAGCTGCGCGATCGCTACGCCGAGTTGTTCGCGCTGTTCTGGCGCAAGCGCGACAAGCTCGCACGCGTCAGCGTGTGGGGCGTCAGCGATGGCATGTCCTGGAAGAACGATTACCCCGTGCCCGGCCGTACCAACTATCCGCTGCTGTTCGATCGAAACTACCAGCCCAAACCGGCACTGGATGCGGTGCTGGCGGTACCCGCGCACGCTGGCGAGCGCTAGCACGGCTGCCGGCATGCGCAGCAGGCCTGCACGCGCATGGTGGCATCATGGCCCGACTTCGTTACTGGACAGACCGATGCGCTTGCCGCCCTATCTGCTGTTGGCCGTTCCGCTGCTGGCAATCCTCGCCGCCTGCACCAGGAAGGAGGTGCCGCCACCGCGCTTTGCCGCGATCGGGCATCTGCAGAGCTTCGATCGCAGCTTCAGCGACGTGGTCGCTGGCGATGCGCGCATCGAGAAGCTCAGCGAAGGCTTCACCTGGCCCGAGGGCCCGGCCTGGGTCCGCAACGGTGGCTATCTGCTGTTCACCGATGTGCCGGAAAACAAGCTCTATCGCTGGTCCGAGGACGCAGGCCTGTCGGTCCTGCTGTCGCCATCCGGTTACAGCGGCCCGGAGCAGGCCACGCTGCGCGAAGCCGGCGCCAATGGGCTGTATGCCGAACCGGGCGGCACCGTGTTGCTGGCCGATTCGGGCACGCGCATCGTCGCCAGGCTCGACCCGGCCACGCGCAAGAAAACGCCGCTGGCGACGCAGTTCGAAGGCCACCGTTTCAACAGCCCCAACGATCTGGTCCGCCGCAGCGATGGCGTGGTGTTCTTCACCGACCCGCCTTACGGCCTGAAGGGCATGAACGATTCGCCGGTCAAGCAGCTGCGCTACAACGGCGTCTACCGGCTGGACACCGACGGCAGCGTGCATCTGCTGGACGACAGTCTCAGCCTTCCCAACGGCATCGCACTGTCGCCCGATGCGCGCACCCTGTACGTGGCCAACTCCGATCCGGAGCGCCCGATCTGGATGGCCTACACGCTCGACGCAGCCGGTGCGGTGACCGGAAAGCGCGTGTTCGCCGACGCCTCCGATCTGGTCGCCAAGGACGCGCCCGGCCTGCCCGACGGCATGGCGGTCTCCGCCGACGGCCACCTGTTTGCCACCGGCCCCGGCGGCGTCATCGTGTTCGCCCCCGATGGCCGCAGGCTGGGCCGCATCGAAACCGGCGAGCCCATCTCCAACTGCACCTTCGGCAACGACGGCCATACGCTGTACATGACCTCGCACGCGATGCTGGCGCGGGTGCGAGTCAAGGCGCTTGGCTTGGAGTTTGCGCCGTAGCGTCCATTTGCCGCCAAACCGCAGCACAGCAGTCGCCGCTCTGTAGGAGCGGCCCTGGCCGCGATGGAGCTGTACCGATCGCCGGGCATGACAAGTCGCATTCTCTCCGAGCCAGCAGCGCGATGCGACTCGAATGCAGCCAGGTCGCTTACCGAATGGCTTCCGCCTCACCCAGTACCAGCACATCATCCAGCTCCGGCCCGCCGCCGCGGTTGCCGCTGCCCGCCACGATGTACAGAGCGTCGCCGACCGCTGCGGCCTGGGTGCCGTGGCGCCCTTGCGGCAACGCAGCCAGCGTCTGCCAGGTGGAGGTGGCCGGGTCGTAGGCTTCGACGTCATCGTGCGCCTTGACCTGGCGCGTGCTCTCGCCGCCCATGACCAGCAGCTGGCCATTGCGTGCAATGGCGGCGGCACCGGCGCGCGGCGTCGGCAGCGCGGCCGGGGCAACGCTCCAGGTGCCGCGCTGGATGTCATAGACATCGACTTCGGAAATCGTCTGCGCCAAGGTGTTGCCGCTCTCGTGCGATGACCTGCGGCCACCGGCCGCGTACAGCTTGCCGTCGAGCACCACTGCATGGAAGTGATCGCGCGCACGCGGTGCGTCGGCCAGCTGCGTCCATTGCTGCGTCCTGGTGTCGAACGCATCCAGCCACGGCACGTACCCGCTCATATGGCCGCGCGTGTTGCCGCCGACCAGGTACAGCACGCCGTCGTGCGCCACCGCGCCTGCCGCGCCGCGGCGACGGCCTTTGGGAATCTCCGCGCCTGCCTGCCAGCGATCGGTGGCAGGGTCGTAGATCAACAAGTGGGTCAGCGCGGCTTCTTCCGGGTAGTCGCCGGTCAGGCCGCCGACGACGTAGATCTTCCCCGACGACACCACTGCCTGCGCATGGCTGACCGCCAGCGGCGGCGTGCTGCCCTTGGACCAGCGGCGTGTTGTGGTGTCGAAGATGTCCAGCGGGCGGTCGTCGCGCCCTCCGATCAGGTAGAGCCTGTCGCCGACCGACACCAGGCTGTTCTCATGGCGCGCGTGCGGTTTGTTGTGCGGGGTCAGCGTCTGCCAGGAGGCCACCTGCTTCGATTGTGCCGAGGTGGCCACCGGCACCGCCTTGTCGGTGGCCTGACCAAGCGCGGGGAAAGTGCCAACCGCGGCAGCAAACAGGCTTGCGCGGAACCAGCTCGTCAACAGGCGCATGCAGCACTCTTCCGATGGCGTGGGCAGGCCAGTGTAGCGACACGTGCGCGATGATCCACTCGCACAAGCATGCTGATCCAGGGCCAGGTCGCGCGTGCTTGCGCATTGCCGTGATGTCCCCGGCAGGCTGCCTAGGCAGTCCTGGCTGCCGGCTTCTTCACATCCAGCAGCACCGCGCATGCGAACACTACGGCAACGCGATACGACAGGAGAAAGGTGTGGCACGCAAACCGGCAAAGCAGGCGTCTTCGACAACACCGCCCAAGACAGTTGCCGACGCGGCGGCACGCGGATTGCGGTTGCGCGAGCAGCATGGGCGTGGTGGCACCGCAATCGGCGTTGCGCGTGCGCGCGATCTTTCGGCACGGAAATCGCTTTCCACGCAGACCATCCGGCGCATGCATGCGTACTTCGCGCGCCACAGCGTGGACAAGACTGGCAAGGGCTGGGCCGACCGTAGCGCGCCATCGGCCGGCTACATTGCCTGGCTGCTCTGGGGCGGCGATGCCGGCCAGCGCTGGGCGGCGCGGCAGTACCAGCGTCTGGAAGAGGCGGCGAGCGCGAAGACCCCGGCAGGAAAACGAGCAAGCGCGACCACGACGGCCGCCGCCCATGCCAGTGCCGCGGACAAGCGCACCCCGAAGAAGACCGCGAGAAAGAAGGCGGTCGCAAAGAAAGCAACCGGAACGTCGCCAGCGAGGAAACCGTCGGCAACACGGGCCGCGACCAAGAAAACGAGCGCCGCTAGCGCAGCGACGCGCAAGTCGGCGCACTCGGCCGGTGCCCGCAAGGCGACCGGCAAGAAGGCAGTCAAGAAGGCAGTCAAGAAGGCAGTCAAGAAGACTGCGGCCAGGAAATCTCCTGCAAAGAAGGCAGCATCGACGAAGAAGGCGGCAAACAAGACGGTCGCCCGCCGAACTGCAGCCGGGAAGAGCGCTTCCACGCGCGGTGCAGCGAAGAAAGGCACAAGCAAGACGTCTGCGCCATGGAAAAGGCCCAACCCCAAGAGTCGCTCGCGCTCAGGTCCGCTTTCCCCGGCGCAGAAGGCACAGGCCAGACAACGCGCCAAGGCAGCAGGCCGCCCCTATCCCAATCTGGTGGACAACATGGCAGTGGCAGGTAAAGGCAGCGCTGCCAAGCGGGCGAGTGGATCGGGTGCTGCGAAAAAAGCTGGTAAACGTTAGCCGCAACCGGCTGTCAGAATGGCCGAACCCGCTCGGCTCACGCGCGACGGCACGGGAGAGACGGGTTGCGCGTGAGCAGACTATTGTTCCGGGCGCTGCCGCTTGCTGTTTCGGCGGCATTGGTCCGAACAATACTTCACCTCGTCCCACACCTTTTCCCACTTCTTGCGCCAGCAGAAGGGTCGCCTGCATTGAACGCAGAGCTTTTCCGGCAAGTTCTGCTTCTTGTGGGCGGCCATGGCAAGGCGGACGTCGGACGCTGTGCGGCAGGGGTTCAAGCATGCCATAGCGATGCATTGGGCCGAAGCCTCCGCCGCTCCACGGGATGCGTCGGCGGGCTTGGCAGCGTGGTCGTGAAAGCGGCATGCGCAGTGTCTATAGTGACGCAGGTTGGCTTGTGCCGAGATGGAACGAGCCTCCCCAACGCGGGGACATGCACTCGCCTCATCATCAGACACGGACGCCCATGAAGCTGTTTCCACTTCTGCTATCTGCCCTGCTGTACGGCATTTCGCTGTGCCTTCCTGCACTGCATGGCGGTAATGATCAACTGGGTGGATTTGTCATCCTGCTGCTTGGCTGGATGCAGGTGCTCGATGGCCAGTGCCTGGCCTGGATGAGTAACCCGCTGTTCCTGCTGGCATGGCTGTGTTATTTCCTCAAGGCGGACAAGATGGCGGCGGCCCTGTTGGTAGCGGCTTGCCTGATCGGGTTGGATACCTTTCGCGCAACCCGGTTCGACAAGAACGAGGCTGGCCAGCAAGTCATGATCGATCACGTGGGCGCCGCATTCTATGTGTGGGAGTTGAGCTTTGTGGTCCTGCTCGTGCTGGTGCTGACGCGCATCTTCAATACATCCGGCGGCAGCCAGGGCGTCCGGGTATCGTGACCGACAGGCAAGCCAAGGTGTCTGAATGGCGCAGATCTGCATGACATCCAGAGGGCGCTCAGGACCATCGACATGTGGCCGGTCAACTTGAACCGCAGGGCGGTCATTGCCATCACCACGCTGGCGATTGCCTGCATCGCATCCAATCCGGAGGTTGCAGCGGCCATACCACTGCTGGAGATGGTGGGTATCGACGTGTTTGCATACTTGTTGGCAAGCCGGCTGGGCCCGGTTCTGCTGCAGGGCGTGGCGCCGGTGATCCGGGATGCATACATGCGCCGGGGCCACAGGCGGGTGCGGCCACTGGGCCATGCAGTCAACTGCTGCCTGGGTGGATACTTGCGGCAGGTGAGCTGGTACACCGGTCAGCTGGGGCTGGCCGCCGCGGTTGGTTGCACGCGGATCTGTGCGCTGCGTCGCCAGGCAACTGCCGTACCGGCTTGAACCCGAGTACCACGACAGAGGAGTCGATGCGTCGAACCTGCGCGACTGGTGAGCGAGGAAAGCGACGCTAAGGTGCCGGAACACGATTCGCGCATGGGGAACCGGCAGCGAAATCGGCAAGGTTGCGCAGGGTGATGTCGGAGATCTCCTGCAATGCCTCTGCGGTGAAGAACCCCTGGTGCCCGGTCACCAGCACATTGGGGAAGGTCATCAGGCGCTGAAACGCTTCGTCGTCGATGATCTCGCCCGAGCGGTCCTGGAAAAACAACGCGCTTTCCTGTTCGTAGACATCGATGGCCAGATGGCCGAGCTGGCGGGACTTGAGCGCGCGGATCACCGCATCGGTATCCACCAAGCCACCGCGCGAGGTGTTGACCAGCATCGCACCCGGCTTCATCGACGCCAGCGCCGCGTCATCGATCAGGTGCTGCGTTGCCGGTGTCAGCGGGCAGTGCAGCGAGACGATGTCCGAGCGTGCGAACAGCGTCTCCAGCTCCACCCGCTGCCCGAGCGCATCGAACCCAGGCGTGGGATAAGGATCAAAGCCCAGCACGTCGCAGCCCATCCCTTGAAAGATACGCGCAGTCGCCAGCCCGATCTTGCCCAGCCCGATCAGGCCCACCGTCTTGCCGTGCAAGGTGCGGCCGAGCAGGCCATTGAGCATGAAGTTGCCCTCGCGCACGCGGTTGTAGGCGCGGTGCGTCTGGCGGTTGAGCGTCATGACCAGCGCCAGGGTGTGCTCGGCCACCGCTTCGGGCGAGTAGGCCGGCACGCGTGCCACGAACAGCCCAAGTGCGGTGGCCGCAGCGAGATCCACATTGTTGAAACCGGCACAGCGCAGCAGCACCGCGCGCACACCGGCCGCGTGCAGTGCCTGCAGCACGGGCGCATCGAGCTGGTCGTTGACGAACACGCAGACCACCTCGCAGCCCTGCGCCAACGCTGCCGTCCGCAGATCGAGCGATGCCTCGAAATAAACGAACTCGGCTGCACATTGCGTGCCTAGGCGTAGTTTCGCTTCATCGAGAAAGCGCTTGTCGTAAGGGCGCGTGCTGAAGACAGCCATTTTCATGCAGAGAACTCCATCGGTGCGCGAATACGGTAGCTTGCGCATGGCCATATGGCGCTTGAACTTGTCCGAACGTGGGCGGGGCGTAGGTGAGGCCAAGCATGTCATGTCGAGCGATGCGGTGCAGATGCCATTGCAGGCACGAAGCTCTCTACCGCTGACAGCCCCTGCGCTACGCAGCCTTGCTTTGCTGCTCCGCACCGCAACAGGCACCTCTGCTCTCAGGCGCAAACAGCCGGCCTCCCTTCTGCAATCCAGACAAGAGCAGAATGCGTCCCTTCTCCCGTGCACGGGAGAAGGAACCGCAGAGCGCCGGGCAAGGGCGCTCGCCCCAGGCGTGTCACCTGCGGCGCGATCTCACCGCTGGTACCGCAGGCGCCACGCGGCTGATCAACAGCACGCCGCGTCCCGCCGTTACCCGCAAGGCATCACCCACTGCGAAACCGCAGTGTTCCAGCCAGCGCCCGGACAGCCGCAGCTTGGGCACCGCACAACCGATGACATCCTCGGCACGCCGCACGTCGTAGTGCTGGTAGCTCATGGTGACCCGCTCTGGAATGCAGAAGCCGGGCTTGCGCAAGGGCGGGGTAGGCGCCAGCGCTGGATCCACCGCTGGCTCAGCACCGGTCATGCCGGCAGCCGGGCGGTGCTTGGATCTGGCGCGTGTCACAACAGATCGCCTGGAAGGCGATGCAGCGCGTGCACGGGCGGTTGCTTTGGGACGGGTCATATCGAACTCCTTGTGCGATAGGAAGTCCGCCGCATCGCTGTCAATCGAGGTGGCGGACGGTATGCGGTTGACAGACCGGCCACAAGGTACCGGCAGACCTTTCGGTCTCCGCACACCGCCCGCCATAGAGCGGGCACGCCCCCACGCATGACATCGGGCAAGAAAAAGCGCCGACATCGTGCAATGGGCGCTGGTGCGCCTTGTGGTTTCGGACTGTCAAATCCGGCTGCGGAATGTGCCGCAGCACAGGGATCTTGCTACTCGCCAACACAGCGAGTCAAGACAGCACGGCACGGCTCCCAACCGATCCCTCGTATCTGGCGTATCGTTGTGCTCAAAGACGGCTTCGTTATCCCACTATGAGAAAGCGATGACTTCCACTGCCGAAACACCAGACCGTGCGATTCCACTGCTCCCCGGTCGCTCGATCGAACGCACTGTCGCCTTCTATCGGCGGCTGGGCTTTGTCGGCGACGCGCACCCGCACGATGCGGGCTACGCGATCCTGACGCGTGGCGAGGTGGAGCTGCATTTCTTCGCACACCCGGATCTTGATCCTGCGGCCTGCTATGCGGGCTGCTATATCCGGGTTGGCGATGTCGATGCGGTCTACGCCGCCATGCGTGCCGCGCAGCTTCGGGCGCACGGCATCCCCAGGCTCGATGCTGTCAGCGACAAGCCCTGGGGCATGCGGGAATTTGCGCTTGTCGATGAGAGCGGCAATCTGATCAGGATTGGGCAGCTAATCGGCGGCTAGGCGTCCAATCGCCCGCATCTGCGTACCTGGCTATCCGGAACAGGCCATCGGTCAGGTGGCGCGATATACACGCTGCCCGACATCGCACGATGCAGACATCGGGCCTTGCTGGCATGCGATGGCAGCCGGCGATGCGTTTGCCGCACATCACCTTGCATCGATTGCCAGCTGTATCTCTGCCGGTGTTGCAGTGCCCAGCGCAGCATAGGCAGCGCGCAGTGCCTCCACAAAACGCGTATCGCCAGAGAGCGCGGCGAACACCGCATCCACGGTGAGGAACGCCGCGATGTCATGGCTGGCATCGCCGGTGGTCGAATGGGCGATGTCGCTGAGGACCTCGCTCAGCGGATCGACCAGGGCCACGCCGTTGGCCGCCTGCCTGCGCACGAACTGCAGCCACGCCGCTACCGGAATGCAGAGCCGGTCGACCCGTCGCCCGGCGTCCAATGCATCGCTGATGACGCCGAGCAGGCGCACCGGAATCTTCTGCGAGCCATCCCATGCGATCTGGGCGAGCAGGTGGCGGATGGCGGGGTTGCGAAAGCGGGCGAGGATGGCGCCGCAGTAGTGCTGCGGGTCGAAGCCTTGCATCGGTTGCAGGGTGGGGGCGATGTCCTCGCGCATCAGGGTTTCGACAAAGGCAGCCAGTTGCGTGTGGCGCATGGCGTCGGCGACGGTTTCCAGATCGAGCAGGCTGCCGAGATAGGCGAGTGCGGAGTGCGGGCCGTTGAGCAGGCGCAGTTTGGCGCGTGCGTAGCCGGCGATATCGTCGCTGAGGGTCACGCCTGCGTTTTCGAAACCGGGGCGACCGTTGCAGAAGCGGTCTTCGATCACCCACTGGCTGTAGCGCTCGCGCTGGATCGGCCAGGCGTCGTGCAGACCGGTTTGCGCTTGTACGTTGGCGCGCAGTGCGTCGTCGGTGGCGGGGGTGATGCTGTCGACCATCGAGCGCGGAAAGCTGACCTGCCGGTCGATCCATGCAGCAAGCGCTGGATCGTGTTGCTGGGCGAGCGCCAATACCGCACTACGCAGCAGGCTGCCGTTGTCGGGCAGGTTGTCGCAGCTGAGCACGGTGAACGGTGCGCTGCCCTGCTGCCTGCGTTGTTGCAGGCCGGCGACCAGATAGCCGATGGCGCTGCGCGGTGTGCCGGGGTTAGCGATGTCGTGCGCGATGTCGGGATGGGCGAGGTCGAGGGTGTCGCCTGCGAGGCAATAGCCTTTTTCAGTGACGGTGAGGGTGACCAGGCGCACGGCGGGATCGGCTAGGCGCGCGAGCACGGCGGTTTGTTCGTCGGCTGCGCACAGCACTTCGCGAATGGCGGCGATGACGCGCAGTTGCGGGTGTTCGTCGAGCAGGGCGAGGGTGTAGAGGCCGTCTTGTGGACGCAGGGCGTCGCGCACGCTCGGGCTGTGCAGGGAGACGGCGCAGATGGCCCAGGTGGGGTCCTGCGCGAGCAGGTCGTCGATGTAGACGGCCTGGTGGGCGCGGTGGAAGGCGCCTGCGCCTAGATGGACGATGCCGATGGTGGTCTGTTTGGGGTCGTAGCTGGGAGTGAGGACGGTGGTTGGTAGGTGCGCGAGTGTTGCGATGGAGAGCGTTGGAATTGGCATGGGTTTTTGTTTGGAATCGTGGGGGTGCTGCAAGTTCGCCCGTGGCCGTACCCTCACCCCAACCCCCGCTCCGCGCCCCGGCCCACGTCTTGCGACGCGGGCGCTCCAAGGCACGCGCGCCAGTGGCGCGCAAGCGGTGCCTCTTCGCCCCGGCGGGAGAGGGGCTTAGGGCAATCGCGGCTGAGTGGGTTCTTCGCCCACGTCCGCATGGCGAGGGTGTCAACGGCTGCTACTTGTCGGTGACAGTAAAGCGTTGTGTGCTGCGGATGTCTGCGCTGGAAGCGCCGATCTGTACTTCGTAGTCGCCTGGATCCACTGCGTAGGCCTTGCGCTGCTCGTCGTAGATGCGCAAGGCGTCTTGCGCCTTGAGGGTGAAGCGCAGCTGCCGCTGCTCGCCGGGTTGCAGGGTGATGCGCTGGAAGCCGCGCAGTTCCTTGATGGCGCGTTCGCGTTGCGGCTTGAGCGGATGCAGATACAGCTGCACTACTTCATCGCCTGCGCGTTGGCCGGTGTTCTTCAGCCTGACCGTGGCCGTGAGCGTGCCATCGGCGGCAACGGTGGTGCGGTCCAGTTGCAGATCCGAGTAAGCAAACTGCGTGTAGGACAGGCCGTGGCCGAACGGGTACAGCGGCTTGCCGGCGAAGTAGCGATAGGTGCGGCCGCGCATGGCGTAATCGTCGAAGGCGGGCAGGCGCTCGTCTTCCTTGTAGAAGGTGATCGGCAAGCGGCCGCCGGGACTGGCCTGGCCGAACAGCACATCGCCGACCGCGCTGCCGCCACGTTGGCCGGGGTACCAGGCCAGCAGGATGGCGGGCACGTGGTGCTGCGCCCAGTCGATCGCCAGCGCCGAGCCGGTGGTCAGCACCGCAACCACCGGCGTGCCGGTGGCCTGCAGTGCCTGCAGCAATTCGCGCTGCGGTTTGGGCAGGCGGGTGTCGGTGCGGTCGCCGCCGGCAAAGCCGGGATAGTTGACGTCCATCTCCTCGCCTTCGACATCGCCGGTGAGACCACCAACAAACACCACCACCTCGGCGTTGCGTGCGGCGTCCACCGCTTCCTGCAGCGGCGGCTTGGCGCCGGGCATGCGCCAGGCCAGACGCACGCCGGCATCGCGTGTGGCTTCGAAGTATTCCACGCGCAGGTCGTAGGCCTTGCCGGCTTCCAGCGCGACGCTGGCATCGCCGCCGCGCATGCGCGGGGCCTCGCTCCATTGATCGATGAGCAGCTTGCCGTCCAGAAACAGGCGCACGCCATCGTCGGCGGCAATCTGCAGCTCGTAGGTGCCCGACACCGGCGGCAGCAGCTGGCCATGCCAGCGCACGCTGAAGTCGTCCTTGGCCAGCGCTCGATCGGCCTGCAGTTCACCGCGGCCGACGGCATCGTCGGTGGGCGCATTGCGGTCCCAGCGGAAGGCGATACGCGGGTCGATGCGGGTCAGCACCGGCTGGCCGACCAACGCACGTCCACGGAAGTATTCACCGGTGAGGCCGTTCTGCTTGGCATCCGGTGCCGGGCGCAGATAGCGGGTGTCGATCGGTGCCGCGGCATTGGGGTCTTCGCGCCCTTCCACCAGGTCGCTGCCGCGCGCGTAGACCACCTGCGCCTGCGGTGCGGCGTCGCGGATGCCTTGCAGGATGGTGACCGGCGCGGCCGGCGTGCCGTAGTAATTGCCCAGCAGCGACATCGGGTCGTCGGCGGTGGGGCCGATCACGGCGATGCGCTTGAGCGTGGGTTTGAGCGGCAGCAGGCCGTCGTTCTTCAGCAGCACCAGCGATTCGCGCGCGGTGCGGCGGGCCAGTGCATCGTGCTCTGGCGATTGATTGGCTGATGCAGGAATCTGCGCCCACGGCACCCTGGCCGGCGGGTCGAACATGCCCAGCCGCATGCGCGAGGTCATCAGCCGCTTGAGCGCGGTGTCGATGCTGGCCTCGTCGATCAGGCCGGCACGCACCGCCGCCGGCAACGCGGCATAGGTGTCGCCGCAATCCAGGTCGGTGCCGTGCTTGACGCCAAGCGCGGCGGCCGCTTCGGGCGTGGGCACGATCTTGTGGTTCTGCCAGATATCGCGGATGGCGGCGCAGTCGCTGACGATGTAACCATCGAAACCCCAGTCGCGGCGCAGGATGCCTTCCAGCCGCGTGCTGGCCGAGGCGGATTCGCCATTGACGCGGTTGTAGGCGCCCATCACTGCGGCGACCTTGCCTTCCTGCACCAGGGCCTGGAACGCAGGCAGATAGGTTTCATGGAGATCGCGCTCGCTGGGATGCACGTCGAAGTGGTGACGGTCGGCCTCCGGGCCGCTGTGCACGGCGAAGTGCTTGGCGGTGGCATCGAGCTTGCGGTACGGCCCTTGCTGCGCCTGCAGGCCCTGCACGAAGGTCACGCCCATGCGCGCGGTCAGAAACGGGTCTTCGCCATAGGTTTCCTGCCCGCGGCCCCAGCGTGGGTCGCGGAAGATGTTGATGTTGGGCGACCAGAAGGTGAGTCCCTGGTAGCGCTTGTGCTCGCCGCGCGCCAGGAAGGCGTGGTGCTTGGCGCGCGCTTCGTCGCTGATGGCGGTGGCCACCTCGGCCATCAACGGGGTATCGAACGTAGCAGCCAGGCCGATCGCCTGCGGAAACACGGTGGCGCCGCCGGCACGCGCCACGCCGTGCAGCGCTTCGTTCCACCAATCGTATTCGGGCACCTGCAGGCGCGGGATCGCCGGGGCGGCGTTCTGCATCTGCGCGGCCTTTTCTTCCAGCGTCATGCGCGACACCAGGTCGGCCGCACGCGCGTCGAAGGGGCGTTGGGTGTCCAGATACGGCGGCGGCGTTGCGGCCTGCGTGCCGGTGGCGGCCAGCGCCATCGCCAGCAGTAAGCCGCGCGCAGGTGGGCAACGCGGGGCGGTGGCGCGGTGGGCGGGGTGCGAATGCATGGTCAGTCCTCCTGGGTGCGGTGCGGTTCCAGCTGGGCAAAGGGCCCGATCATGCTGCCGACGAAGCCGCCGGCCTGTGCGGTGCTGAGCATGCCCGCAGCATCATTGCGGTGTAGCGATTGCCAGCCGCGCCCATCGGCATCGAAGGCAAAGCTGTACGCACCGCCGTCGCCGCTGATCTGCAGGCGCAGCTGCGCCGTTGCGGGGACGCGGGTGCGTGCGAGCGTGGTGGTTCTTGCGCCCTCGCGCTTGTCGAGAAAGACGTCCAGCGCATCGCCGGTGCGTCGCACACCCAGCGCATACCACGCGTTGGAATTCTGCAAGACGGCAAGCCCGGCACTGACGCCGGCCTGCGAGGGCACCGCCAACGCGGTGCTTGCGGTAAAGCGCGTGTGTTGCTGGCGCCGCGCCAGGAAGGCCGGTGTGGCAGTGCTGTCCAAGCCTTGCGCACTGGCATGCAGGGTCAGCCAACCGGTGCGTGCGCTTAGATCGGCCACCTCATGTTTGGGCACACGCAGAGATAGCCATTCGCGCTGCAGCGAGGTGCCGGCGAAGTCGTCGCGCCAGGTGAAGTTGCCCGACAACGGCGCTTGATCGGCCGGGGTCTTGGCGCCGCGCCGGCTCTTGGCGACATACGGAATCGGCTCGCCGGCCGGCAGGATCGACGGCCAGCCATCGCGCCAGTGCACCGGCAGCAGGAAGGTTTCGCGCCCGGTGTTGTAGCGTTCGCCCGCATACGGGCGGCTGGCCAGAAACACCGCCCACCATTGCCCGTCCGGTGTGTCCACCAGATCCACGTGCCCGGCATTGCTGACCGGGTGCGCGCGATCAGCCGGCAGGTCGCGCTGGGTCAGGATCGGATTGTGCGGCGAGGGCTCAAACGGCCCCCACACAGTGCGGCTGCGCAGCACCACCTGCGAATGCTGCGGCCCGGTGCCGCCTTCGGCACACGAGAGGTAATACCAACCGTCGCGTTGATACAGATGCGGGCCTTCGATCCAGATCGGCTTGCTGGCCAGATCCACCCCACCGTTGAGCAACACCTTGCGCGGGCCGACCGGTTGATTGCTGACAAGGTCGAAGCGCTGCATCCAGATCGCGCGATGGCCTTCGTACAACGGCGTGCCTTCTGGCGGGCCGTTGTTGAGCAGGTAGGCGCTGCCGTCGGTATCGAAGAACAATGACGGGTCGATGCCATCGATGCCTGGCAACCACGTCAGTGCCGACCATGGGCCTGCGGGATTGCTGGCGCTGGCGATGAAGTTGCCGCCGCTGTCGACCGAGGTACCCACCACATAGAAACGCCCGGCATGATGACGGATGCTGGCAGCGAACATGCCACGCGACACGCCCAGCCCGTCGTAGTCGAGCTGTTCGCGGCGCTCGACCACATTGCCGATCTGCGTCCAGTGCACCAGGTCGGTACTTTCGAACACCGGGATCGCCGGGAAATACGCGAACGTGGAATTGACCAGGTAGTAACGCTCGCCCACGCGTGTCACGCTGGGGTCCGGGTAGAACCCGGCCAGCACCGGGTTGCGGTAGTGCCCGGGCGGTAACGGCGTGGCGAACACCGCATCGTCGCCGCGATACTCGAACCAGTCGAAGGCGGCATCGGCGTGTGCTTGCGCCTGCACGCGCGCAGGCGCGGCCACCGCAAGCAGCAGTGCCGCAAGCGCGGCCGGCAGCCAGCGCATCACCAGTCCCACATCGCACCGTCTTCCAGTCGCGCGATCGGCAACTGCTTGGGCACGTAGGGATACTTCGCGGCCAAGGCCTCGTCGATGTCAACGCCATGCCCAGGCGTTTCGCCGCAATGCAGGCGGCCCTCGCGGAACACGTAATCGTGCGGGAACACCGCGTTGGCCTCGTCGGAATGGAACATGTATTCCTGGATGCCGAAGTTGGGCACCCAGGTATCGAAGTGCAATGCCGCGCCCATGCACACCGGCGACAGATCGGTGGCGCCGTGGAAGCCGGTGCGCACCTGATGCAGCGCGGCGAAATCGGCCAGCCGGCGTACATGGGTGATGCCGCCGGCGTGGACGATCGTGGTGCGGATGTAGTCGATCAGTTGCTGCTCGATCAGGTGCTTGCAATCCCACAGCGAATTGAACACCTCGCCCACCGCCAAGGGGGTGACCGTGTGCTGGCGGATCACCTCGAACGCGCGCTGGTTTTCTGCAGGGGTGGCGTCTTCCAGCCAGAACAGCCGGTACGGTTCCAGGTCGCGGCCCAGGCGCGCGGCCTCGATCGGGGTGAGCCGGTGGTGTGCGTCGTGCAGCAGTTCGATTTCATCGCCGTGGTCATTGCGCAATTGCTCGAACAATTTCGGCACCACGCCGAGATAGCGCGGCGTGGACCACAGCGTTTCGGTCGGCAGTTCGCTCTCGGCCGGCTCATACGGCTTGCCGCCGCTGGAAATGCCGTAGGTCTTCTTGATGCCGGGCACGCCGCACTGCGCGCGGATGGCGATGAAGCCCAGCTCGCGGAAGCGGCCGACTTCATCGCTGGTTTCGGCGATATCGCGGCCATTGGCATGGCCGTAGACCAGCGCGCCCTCGCGCGAGCGCCCGCCCAGCAGCTGATACAACGGCAGGCCGGCCATCTTGCCCAGGATGTCCCACAAGGCCACGTCCACCGCAGCGATCGCGCTCATCGTCACCGGGCCGCGCCGCCAGTACGCGCCGCGGTAGAAGAATTGCCAGATGTCTTCGATGCGGCCGGCATCGCGGCCGATCAGGTTCGGCACCAGGTGTTCCTGCAGGTACGCCGCCACCGCCAGTTCGCGGCCGTTGAGTGTGGCATCGCCCAGCCCGGTGATGCCCGAGCGGGTGCGGATCTTCAGGGTGACGAAGTTGCGGCCCGGGCAGGTGACGATGACGCGCGCCTCGACGATCTCGCGATCGCGGGCCGAGCCTTGTAGCGGAGCAGGGGAGTCGGGAGTCTGTGACATCGTGGTCTCGCTCAGGGAGAAGTGGCGGCAGTGAGGGGGAGTTCGAACGGGCCGGCCGGCAGGCCGCTGCGGTCGTACAAGGTGCATACCGGGCTGTCGGCCCAGCAGTAGCGCACGCGCGTGACGGCCAGGCCGGTGGGAACGCGCAGGCTGATGGCGTGGTCGTGCAAGCTGGCAACGGCATAGCGGCAGCTGTTGGGCGCGGCGCCGCACAGCTCGAAGCCGATTGGCGCATCGGCGCCATAGCTGAGCAAGGCGGTGTCCACCTCGTCGAAGGCGATGCGCACGCTGTCGCCTTCGCGTTGCGCGCTGCGCGGCACCGGGCCGGAGGGCGCAAGCGCTTCGCCATACACCACCTGCCGCGCCGCGCGTGCCAGGCGCCGGCCCAGTTCCTGCTTGTTGGCCGGATGGATGTCGTAGCGGTCGCCGATGTCGATCGTCACCGCCAGGCCCGCATGCGCATCGTTGGCGACGAAGCGGCGTTGCGCCTCGCGCAGCTGCGCCCAGCCGCTGTCGACCGGCTGGGTGGGCGGCGCGCCATAGTTGGCCAGCTGCACGATCAGCAGCGGCAACTGCGCACCGAAGCGCTGCCGCCAATCGCGTTGCCATGCAGTGAGCAAGGCCGGGTAATGCACCGCATCGCCGGCATTGGATTCGCCCTGGTACCACAGCACGCCACGCAGGCCGAGCTGGCCGAGCGGGGCGATCATGCCGTTGTACAAGGTGGTCAGCCCGGCCGCCGACGACCACGGCGCGCGCGGTGGCGAGCCCAGTTGCGGCGGCACGATGCGGTACTGCCAGGGCGCATCCAGTGGCAGCGTGCTGCCATCGGCGAACTGCAGCGCACGCGATTGCGCATCGCCCAGCAGCCCACCGCGCCGATAGGTGTTGAGCACATTGAGCACGATGCTGTTGCGCCCGGCATGCAGGCGCCCGCGCGGCACGCTGTAGCGACGCGGCTGGTCGGCACCGTAACTGCTGCCCACGCCGTGCCCGTTGACCCAGGTCTGGTCCAGCTCGTCCACCGGCCCGAGCAACAAGCTGGCGTCCTGCGCGGCCTGCGCCGGCGTCAGCTCCACGCTGGTGCGGTACCAGACCATGCCGTTGAAGCCGACCAACTGCGGCACGCCCCAGTCGTCCCACGCGCCCAATGCCGCCGGTGCGGTTTGCCAGGCGCCGGGCGCATCCGCCTGCCAGGGCTCGCCTTCGCCGTGCGCATGCCACCAGGCCTTCCACAGCGCGCCCCAATGCGGCGCGGCATCCACCGGGTCGCGTGCGTAACGCGCCAGCACATCCAGCGCCGGGCCATCGTCGCCGGCAGCGCGCAGTGCCTTCTCGCCGATCCAGGCCTGCAGTTGCGAGCCGCCCCAGGAGGCGTTGATCAGGCCCATCGGCACATCGACGGTCTTCTGCAATTCACGCGCGAAGTAGTAGCAGGCGGCAGAAAACTCCTTCACCGTCTCCGGCGTGGTGCGCTGCCATGCCGCAGCGCCACCGAAGCGGCGCTGCGGCGTCGGGCTGGACTGCGCGGGCACCTTGAACATACGGATGCGCGGGTTGTCGGCATCGGCGATCTCGCTGCGTGAATCCAGGGTGCGATGCACCTGCAATTCCATGTTGGATTGGCCCGAACACAGCCACACATCGCCAATCAGCACGTCATTGACCTGCTGCGTCACGCCCGTGCTGGTGCGTGCGCTCAAGCTGTACGGGCCACCCGCGGCGTGCGCGGGCAGGCGTGCCTCCCAGTGGCCTTGCCGATCTGCGCGTGCCTGCACCTGCTGCGCATCCAGTTGCACGCTCACGCGCGCGCCAGGGGGTGCGTCGCCCCACACCCGGATCGGCGCATCGCGCTGCAGCACCACATGCTCCTGAAACAGCGCATGCAGCAGCGGCGCATCGGCCGCCTGCGCCAGGCGCGGCAGCAGTGCTGCGCAGAGCGTTGCCATGATGACCGTCGAGAGGCGCGCGCTCATTTCGGATTCCCCGGTGCATACGGAAACTTCAGTGCCTGGTAATACGCCAACGGATGCGCCGGCGGCGCCGTGCCGGCCGGCAACGGCCGCCCGGACACGCGCTGGAAGTAGGCGATGCTGGCATCGCGCCACCACTGCGCTTCGTCCTGCTGGATCGCCAGGAAACTGGCCACCTGCCGGTAACGCGGTGGATCGATCCTGCCGGCCAGGCCCTGCCAGGTCGCGCGCATGGCACGCACCTCGTCCACGCCGTGGTCGTAATGCCATACCAGCTCGTCCCACAGCGGCCGCCCGGAGGCCATGCGGTGCTCCCAGGGCACGTGGTGGAACCACAGCAGGTAATGCTCCGGCACGCGCTGCACATCGCCAAACATGCGCGCCACCGGCCTGGCGTATTGCGCCACCGCATTGCTGCCGCTGGCGCTGCGATCAAAACCGATGCCGTCGCGATCGGCGCGGTGGTAGTAGACCGGGTCCCAGTCCGGGCGCTCGCTGCCCGCATCCCAGGGTGCCGGGCCGTAGTGATGGCCGCGCCCCATCAGGTGATGCAGGCCGAGCGGGGTCATGTAGTCCACCACTGCCTCGCGCGAGCGCAGCATCATGTCGACCACGGGCGTCACCACGTCAGCATCGTTGGAGAAGGTCATGCGCGCCCACTCCTGCGCGATCGCCTGCGGCGACAACTGCGGGTTCCACGCCAGCCGCCCGTACGCATACCAGTTGGCCTGATCGAAGATCGAGCCGCTCCAGTTGCGGTCCGCACCGATATTGGCCACCCCGGCAATACCGGTCAGCCGCGTGCGTCTGGCATCGTTGAAGAGCGTGCCATCCACGGTTCTGGCAACGGTCGAGCCTTTGCCGCGTGCATAGGTGTCGGCCTGCAGGGTCTCGGCAAACAGCGTGCCCAGATAGGCCAGATGGGTCGAAAAGCCCAGATACTCCTTGGTGATCTGGAACTCCGGCATCAACGGCGTCTTGCGCATCGCACCGAACAGCGGATGGAACGGCTCGCGCGGCTGGAAGTCGATCGCGCCGTTCTTGACCTGCACAATCACGTTGTCGCGGAACTGGCCATCCAGCGGCAGGAACTCGCTGTACGCCTGCTTGGCGCGATCGTCCGGTTGCTCGTGCGAATAGACGAATGCGCGCCACATCACCACCCCGCCGTGCGGCGCCAGCGCGTCGGCCAGCAGATTGGCGCCATCGGCATGGCTGCGTCCGTAGTCCTGCGGGCCGGGCTGGCCTTCGGAATTGGCCTTGACCAGGAAACCGCCGAAGTCCGGAATGCGTGCGTAGATCTGCTCGGCGGTGTCGCGCCACCACTGGCGCACCTGCGGATCCAGCGGGTCGGCGGTCGTCAAACCGCCGATCTCGATCGGCGCGCTGAAGCGCGCGCTGAGAAACACCCGGATGCCGTAGGGACGAAACACCTTGGCCAGTGCCGCCGCCTTGTCCAGATACTGCGGCGTCAGGCTCCAGGCCTTGGCGTTGACGTTGTTGAGCACGCTGCCGTTGATGCCCAGCGATGCATTGGCGCGCGCGTAGTCGGTGTAGCGTGGATCCAGGTAACCCGGCAGGGTCTGCCAGTTCCATAACGAGGCGCCGGCGTAGCCGCGCTCGACCACCCCGTCCAGGTTGTCCCAGTGGTTGAGCATGCGCAGCTGCAGCCGCGGCGACTCGCGCAGGTCCAGCGCGGCCAGCGACTGGCCGGTCTGCAGCAGGCGCAGGAAGTGGAACGCCCCATACAGCGCGCCGACATCGCTGCCGCCGACGATGGCGATGGTGCGATGCCCGTCCACGCTGACACTGCGGATCAGATAGCCCTCGCGGCCCAGGCCGGTGGTCTGCAGTTGCAATGCCGCGATCTGCGGCGCAGCCGCCGCGCCCAGCAAGATCGCCCCATCGCGCGTGACATTGGCGGACGACTGCGGCGCAGCACCAAGCAGGCCCGACAGTCCGCGCTGCAATTCCTCACGTGCAGCCTGCAACGTCGGCGAGTCGCCGGCGACGATCAATTCGCTTGCGCTGCCACGCAACTGCGCCGCGTTGGCCAGCGGGTGGTAGCGCAACCATAAATCGTAGCCATCCTCGGCCCGCGCGCCGGCACTGGCCAGCATCAATCCGCACAGCAACGTCAGCGCCAGCCACCACGGCTGCGCCAACGCAGCGCAATACGCGCCGCAGCGCCGCATTGCACGCGCGCTCATGCGGCATGCTCCAGCGACATCACCGCACGCCGCGGTGTATCGCCGCTCTGCCTGCTTCCCGGTACCATGCGTCGCATCGTCATGCACGCAATCGGCGCTTGCGTTACTGCAGCGGGTTGTGTGCATCGTGCAGGTTCGCCACCCACTTGAAGAGGCCACGCTTGGAGAAGGTCAGGAAATCGGTCCGCCGCACCAGCCGCGCGACCACCATCGACGAGGTGGCGGCGCTGGCGAAGGTCTCGCCGATGACGGTCTCGCGCGTGGTCAACAACAACGGCAGCGTGCGCGATGCCACCCGTGCCCGCGTGCTGCGCGCGGTCGACAAGCTGGGCTACACGCCCAACCTGGCGGCCAGTGCCCTGGCCGCCGCGCAGAGCACGCGCATTGCGTTGATCTACAGCGATCCCAGCGGCGCCTACCTGCGTGAGTTGCTGCTGGGCGTGTTGCGGGTTGCCTCGCGCACACCGATCCAGCTGGTGATCGATTGCTGGGACGACCTGGATGCCGACGCCGAACGCCGTGCCGCGCGCAAGCTCGCCAAGGGCGTGGCCGGGGTGATCCTGCCGCCGCCGCTGTGCGAATCCAAGGCCGCAGTGCTGGAACTGGTACGCGCCAAGGTGCCGGTGGTGGCGATCGCCTCCAACCATTTCAGCCCGGATGTGGCCTGTGTGCGCATCGACGAATTCGCCGCCGCCAAGGAAATCACCGAGCATCTGATCGCGCAGGGCCACACGCGTATCGGTTACATCGCCGGGCATCCCAACCTGTCTGCCAGCACGCGTCGCTTCGAGGGGTTCCAGGCCGCGCTGGCCGATGCGGGCCTGCGGCTGGACCGGCACCTGGTGCAACCGGGCGACTACACCTACAAATCCGGCCTGGTCGCTGCGGAAAAACTGCTGGCGCGCAAACGCCGCCCCAGCGCCATCTTCGCCAGCAACGACGATATGGCCGCCGCCGCGATCTCGGTTGCGCATCGGCGCGGGCTGGATGTGCCGCGCGATCTGTCGGTGGTCGGCTTCGACGACACCTCCGCCGCCACTGCGGTATGGCCCGAACTCACCACCGTGCAGCAGCCCATCGCCGCCATGGCCGACGCTGCGCTGGACATCCTGTTGAAGACGATTCGCGCCAAGGAGCGCACGGCGAAGATGGTCGATCATGTGGTCGCGCACCTGCTGGTCAAGCGGGATTCGGTGGCCGCACCGGCGGTGCCGGATGCAACGGAACAGCCATGACGCTGCACGCGGTTCTGCGCGCAGGCCGCCGGTGGTCGCCTGCGCGTGCAGGCGACCATCGGCACAACATCAACGCGTCAGATACTGGTTGATCAGGTTCTCGTAGGCTTCCTGACGGCCGCTGAGCTGCTTGGGTTCGTTGCCGGCGGCGTACTTGGCCAGATCCACCAGCGTGCTGCTGCCGTTGGCGAAGTCCGCGCCCGCGCCGCTGTCGAAGCTGGCGTAGCGCTCGGCGCGCCACTGCTCCAGCGGCGAGGAGGTCAGCAGCGCATTGGCCACTTCCAGCCCGCGTGCGAACGCGTCCATGCCGCCGATATGCGCCAGGAACAGATCCTGCGGGTCGGACGACTCGCGGCGCACCTTGGCATCGAAGTTCAGCCCGCCCGGTGCCAGCCCGCCCTGG
>NZ_JBWWVS010000012.1:0-93967 GCF_056675615.1 Xanthomonas sp. NCPPB 2864 | reverse complement strand
ACTTTTCATCTTCGTCAACCCCTCGTGAAGAGGAAGTTGCCGTCGCTGCACTTCAATCCGCCGTGGCGTCTTTCCGTGTAGCGAGCCGCCCATCATAGCCGGCTTTTCCGTTTCGTCAACACCTTGTGATGTTTCCGATTCGCCCCCGTTCGTTGTTGCGATGCTTCGAGAAGCGCCGCCGTCCTGAGGGAGGCCGCGCAGTTTATCGAGACTGTGCAGAAGTGCAAGCACTTTTTGACACTGGCATGACACGGACGTCATTGCGCCCATGCGCCACGCCTGATCCCACGCGCTTTGCGGTGTATCCGGCCTGCTCTCTCCATCAAGGTCATGGGACCGTGTATCCGCATCGCAGCGACGCCGTGCTTTTCAGGCAGGACAACAAAAGCGTCGATAGAGAGCCGACCACGCAAGGTGCTGCGCTATCGATCATCGGCGCGCTCAGTGAGAATGCACGCACTAGATAGAGAGCTCCCAATGTCTCCCTTACGCAGCCTGCTTCGCGATCTATCCCTGCCTGCGATTGCTGCGGGCTTTGTCACGGTGCTGGTGGGCTTTGCCAGTTCTGCGGTGATCGTGTTCGAGGCGGCGCGTCACCTGGGGGCGGATCAGGCGCAGATCGCCTCATGGATGTGGGCGCTCGGCATTGGCATGGGCGTGACCTGCATCGGGCTGTCGCTGCGCTACCGGGTGCCGGTGGTGACGGCCTGGTCCACGCCGGGTGCGGCCATGCTGATCGGCAGTGCGGCCGGGGTGCCGTTGCGCGAGGCGGTCGGTGCGTTTGTGCTGGCGGCGGTGCTTGGCATGCTGGCTGGCTTCTCGGGGTTATTTGAGAAGGCGATCCGACGCATACCCATCTCGCTGGCCTCGGGCATGCTGGCCGGGGTGTTGTTGCGCTTCGGGCTGGACCTGTTCGTGGCGATGCAGAGCCAGGTGTGGCTGGCGCTGGCGATGCTGGCGGCCTATCTGGCCGGGCGGCGCTGGTTTGCGCGCTACGCGGTGATCGCGACCTTGTTGGTCGGCGTGGCGATTGCGGCCGGCAGCGGGTTGATGCAGTGGAAGAGCGTGCAGCTTGAACTGGCCCGGCCGGTGCTGGTGGTGCCGTCGTTGTCGTGGGCGGCGTTGTTCGGGCTGGCGATTCCGTTGTTCGTGGTCACCATGGCCTCGCAGAACGTGCCGGGCGTGGCGGTGATCCGCGCCTCCGGCTACGCGGTGCCGATCTCGCCAACGATCGGCTGGATCGGGGTGGTCAATACGCTGCTGGCACCGTTCGGTGGCTATGCCTTGAACCTGGCGGCCATCACCGCGGCGATCTGCATGGGCCGCGAGGCGCACGAGGATCCGGCGCGGCGTTACACCGCTGCGGTGAGCGCGGGCGTGTTCTATGTGCTGATCGGCGTGTTCGGCGCGACCGTGGCGGCGGTGTTTGCCGCCTTTCCGCGCGAGCTGGTGATGGCCATCGCCGGGATCGCCTTGCTGGGCACGATCGGCAACAGCCTGGCGGCCGCCTTGCAGCAGGACAGCGAGCGCGAAGCGGCCTTGATCACCTTCCTGGTGACCGCATCGGGGCTGACGTTGGGCGGGATCGGCGCCTCGTTCTGGGGCCTGGTGGCCGGAACAATCACCTTGCTGGTGTTGCGACCGCGGGCCTAGGGCAGCGATCAAAACGACGGCGCACACCGCCAGGCGGGCGCGGCCGGTGCGCGGAGTCCTCAACACTGCGGTATTTCCGCGCCGTCCGCACCCCGCTGGCGACTGCAGGCTACGTTTTGTCAGCCACTGCTGGCCGCGGCAGGCGATTCGGTTGCGGGTTGCGCTTATTCGGGGTCGCGTAGCTGCAGCAGCCAGTGGGCGGTGACGCCATTGGGGCTGGGCAGCGGTTCGAGGTGGAACTGACGGTAGACCGGCGCGCCCCCCTGCGAGCGCAGCGGCAGGGTGACATAGGCGGCGCGCCCTTGCCGCAGCGCGTCTTCGAGCAGCTCCACCTTGGACGGGGCGGCATCGCTGGCCAGCAGGGATAGGATGTCGCAACCGATCAGGTCGGCCACTTCGGTCTGGCTGAGTTCTGCGAAGGCCGGATTGACGAACATCAGCCGGTGCGCGTCCGCGGTGCCGCGTTCGATGATGGCCACACCATCGCGCAGCCGCGAGAGCGAGGCTTCGAGCAAGGTGAAATCCTGCTGGAAGCGCTTGCGCTCCATCAGTTCGATCAGCACGCGCAGGCTGCGCGCCGATTCCAGGTGCAGCGGCGACCAGCGTCGCGCGCGACCGCGCACGGTTTCCTGCCAGAGGTCGAAGCTCTTGCGTGGCGACAAGCGCGAATTGGGAATGTCCTGCAGCTTGGCCAGCTGCGGATTGCCGGCCCATTTGACCTGCTGCACCTGCTCGCGGCGGGTCCACAGCAAGGCGCTGCGCGACTGCGGCATCAGCGGCACGAAAATGAAACCGGCCGCCAGCGGGGCGAGGTCGGCCAGCTCGGGGAACACCTCGCCGATCGCATCCACATGCAGGGCGCCGACCGCATCTTCGCGCAGGGCATCGTGGTGTTCGGATTCGATGTGGTCGCGGATGCGGCGCAGCGCGGCCGCGTCCGGGGTGCTGCCATGCCGGCTGATCTCGCCGCCATGGAAGATCGCCACGCCGTCGGCGTCGACCACGTCCATCAGGTCGGGCGCCATGTCGGCGAGCATTTCCACGGTCATCTGGTCGGCGTCATTGAAGTCGGTGATCAGCTTCTCGCGCACGGTGAGCAGCACCGATTCCATATGCGCACGCGCCACCGCCTGCAATCCGCCGATGCGCCCGGCCAGCGCGCGGGTCACCGCATCGGTGGCATCGCGCATG
Source organism: Xanthomonas sp. NCPPB 2864 (assembly GCF_056675615.1). NCBI lineage: Bacteria > Pseudomonadati > Pseudomonadota > Gammaproteobacteria > Lysobacterales > Lysobacteraceae > Xanthomonas > Xanthomonas sp. NCPPB 2864. Next base: position 91,123 of record NZ_JBWWVS010000012.1, on the reverse strand, counting down.
GCGTGGCTGGTGAAGTGCGGGCTGTAGTGGTGGCAGGCGATCAGCCCCCACAGCGCGTCGTTGACGACAATCGAGGACACCAGCGTGGCGGTCACGCCCATGTTGGCCAGGTATTCCAGATGCACCGGCGAGACGCTGCGCAGGCTGACATCGCTCAGGTCCACCGGGGTGCCCAGGCGCGGATGCAGGGTGGGTTCGATCGCCGACGCCCGATAGCCGACATCGGCGATCTGGCGGACGCGGTTGCGCAGGTACAGCGCGCGCGCCTGGGCCGGGATGTCGGTGGCCGGGTAATGCAGGCCGAGATAGGCATCCAGCTCGGGCTGGCGCGCTTCGGCGATGATGTCGCCATTCCACTCTTCGTCGAAGCGGTACACCATCACCCGGTCGAAGCCGATCATGCTGCGTAGCCCCTTGGCGGCGCGCACGGCGGCTTCGGCAATGCCGGGATCGCGCTCGATGCTGCGCAGCAGCGGCAGCGCTTCGCGCAGGGTGACGTCCATCAGGCGTGCGTCGCGCGGCTCGATTTCCACCAGCCACTGCTCCGGATACAGATGCCAGGCAGCCACCCAGGGGTGGTCGGTGGGTGCTGCACGCAGGGGAAAGCGCACGTCGGCATGCAGCAGGTGCTGCGCCTGGTCCTCGACCGCGAATGGCTGCTCGCCGGGCAGTTCCAGCGCTTGCGTGTAGACCATGCCCAGCAGCTCGGCCAGCGGTACACCGAGCAGGTCGGCGGCGGTGGTGCTGGCCTGCACGATACGGCCGTCGGCCGGCTCGATCACCAGCAGCACGCCGTACGGCTGGATCAGGCCGGGGATATGGATCGGCTCACGCGCACAGACATCCATATCCAGGGGTTCGGTGGGCTGATTCACGGGCGCGGCTCCGCTGCAAGACAGGTGTGGAAGTGGGCAAACATGCGCTGCGCACCGTCGATGGCGGACGCGCGCGCGGAAGAGGTGTCCAGGCGTTGATCGAGCATGGCCTGGAACCGGCGCCAGCCAGCCGGGTCGTCGTTGGCCAGTTCGAAATAGCGCAAGGCGTCAGCCAGCGCGGGCTGCTGCTTGCGCAAGGTGCGCGCGATCATCCGCCCGCCGAGCTGCGAGCCTTCGATGACGTAGAGCATGCCCCAGCGTGCGGCATCGTTGCCGGCGGCAGGCGCCGCGATGGGCGGCTGTGGCGGCTGCCCGAGCGTGTGCAGGTCCTCGCGCAGGGCCGGGACGCGGCGGCGGTACTGCCAGCCGGTGCCGATCAGGGTGCTGAGCCAGTCGCTCAGTTGCGCTTCGAAGCCGGCCAGCAGCGCATGGTGCCGGCGCAGGATCAGCGTGTAGGCAGCGCGATCGACCCGCCCCTGCCCCAGCGCCTGCATCAGCGGAACCGTCTCGACCAGGCGGTGGGCGTCCTGCGTGGCGTGGCGCAGCGCGAGCGCGGCCGAGGGCGGAACAGCCAGGGTGTCAGGACACATAATGAGTGGAGGCGGTGCCGCAGCACGGAATGCATCAGCCTAGCAGTGACTGCGCAAATCAGATAAAGCGGGCGCGAGCACAAGCTGAATAGGTTGGCATCATCCCTGTGCCGTGGGGGCCGTGCCGGCCCCTCGCCCCGCCCGCCGCCAGGCCATGACCCAGCCTGCGGCAAGCAGAACACCCGCCAGCAACCAGGGGGCGCCGGGCAGATGCAGCGGTGCGCCCGTGCCGATAAACCAGGCGAACACGTTGGCAAACAACAGCGGACCGGCGATGCCGGCCAGACTGACCAGGCTGGTCAGTGCGCCCTGCACGCGGCCCTGCGCATCGGCGCCGACCTCGCGGGTGATCAAGGCCTGCGCGGCCGGTGCGGCGATGGCCCAGAACGCACTGATCGGCACGCCGATCAGGAACGCGGCACCGCTGTCGGCCAGCCCGTAGATGACGAAACCGACCACCCCGCAGCCCAGACCCAGCAGCAGCGCACGGCGTTCGCCCAGCCAGCGCACCAGCCGGCCGACCAGCAGCGCATTGACGATGATGCTGCACACGCCGACGCCAGCCAGCACCCAGCTCACCTCGCGCGGGCCCCAGTGGTATTGATAACCGGCGAACAGCACGAAGATGCTGGGATAGACGTAGTGCGCCAGGTTGGCCAGAAACACCACCGAGGCCAAGCCGAACACCTGCGGATAACGGCGCAGCAGCTTGAGTGCGCCGAGCGGGTTGGCATGCGACCAGTCCAGGCGTGGCGTGCGGCGTTCGGCAGGCAAGGATTCGGGCAGCACGAACCAGCCATACAGCACGTTCAGCAGCGCCAGCCCGGCGGCAAACCAGAACGGCCAGCGCAGGCCGATGCTGCCCAGCCAGCCGCCGATCAACGGCCCGGCGACAAAGCCAATACCGAACGCGGCGCCAAGCATGCCGAACGCGCCGGCGCGTTTGTCGGCCGGGGTGACGTCGGCGATGTAGGCATTGGCGGTGGAAAAGCTGGCCGAGCACACCCCGGAGATCACCCGCGCCAGCAGCAGCATCGGCAGGGAATGGGCGACCGCCATCAGGATGAAGTCCAGGCCCAGCCCCAGGCAGGAAAGCAGGATCACCGGGCGGCGGCCGTAGCGGTCGGACAGGGTGCCCTGCAGCGGCGAGCAGACGAACTGGATGGCGGCGAACAAGAAGCCAAACCAGCCGATCCAGCCGGCGGCGACGGCGTAGTCGCCCCCGGTGAACTGGCGCACCAGATCCGGCAGCACCGGAATGATCACGCCGAACGACAGCACGTCGATCAGCACGGTGATGAAGATGAAGATCAGCGCGGCGCGGCGCCGGCCCGTGGCGGGAGCGGAATCTGCTGGGAGGGACATCGCGCTGCGCAGTGGGGCGAAGCGGCGAGTGTAGCGGTGGACCGGGTGGCGCAGTTGTGGGGATGAGCTGTCGCCTGATACGCCCAACGCCCCCATCACTGAGAGCCCCTCTCCTGCGGGGCGAGAAGACTTGCGCGCCACTGGCGCGCGTGCATTTGAGCGCCTGCGCCTCATGCGTGGGCCGGGGCGCCGGGCGCGGGTTGGGATGAGGGTATGGACGAAGCCACAGGAATTGTGAGGTGGCACGAGGCTTCGCCCGCACCCTCGTCCGCCCCTTCGGGGCACCTTCTCCCGGCGGGAGAAGGGAGCCGTGCTGCTTCTTTCCTGTTGGAAGGCAGCGCAGGATCTGGGCGATCCTGGTGCCAACTTGCACTTACTCGACGCTGATGGTCTGGGTCAGCGTGTGGCTGGCGCCGGGGGCGAGTTCGATGACGTCCGGGCCGGCGTTGGCCGCTTCCAGGCAGACGTAATCGCGCCAGCCCTCGCCCACGTCGGCCATCTTGGCGGCCGCCTCGTCGCCCGGGTTCCAGGCCACCAGCGAGCGGCTGCCCTGGGTGGCGATGACGATGCGCCGGCCGAGCACCGGGTCGGTCAGGGTGTAGCGGCCGCCGGCGTTGGTGTAGATGCGATCGCTGCGGCCGGGGTCGCGTGGGTCGCGCAGGCTCCAGTCGCCCTGCTGGCGGTGGGCGGTGGCGTAGTTCTCGTACTTGTCGAGGTAGTCCAGCCCGTCCAGGCCCTGCACGCTGACGGTGAGCGCGTCGCCGACGCGGAAGTAGTTATGCAGCGCCTGGGTGAAGCGCACCGGGGCCGGGCTGGTGTTTTCGGTGATCAGGCTTTGTTCGAGGGTGCGGCCGATGCGCAGGGTCATGCGCAGGCGCAGCGCCAGGTCGTCGAAGCTGGGCGGGGTCAGCGTGAGCACCAGGGTGCCGTCGTTCTCGCGCCGGCTCTCGGTGAGCTGCCAGGGCACGGTGCGCACGAAGCCGTGTGCAGGGACCTCGCCGGTCTGGTCCTGGCGGCCGAAGTACGGCCAGCACACCGGCGCGCCGCCGCGGATCGGGGTGGGCGGCTGCTTGGCGGTGGGCGACAGCCACATCACGTCCTGCCCGCCCTTGGGCACGAACGACAGCAGCTGGCCGCCGAACAGGCTGATGGCGGCAGTAGAGAACGGGGTGTCGATCAACAGCGAGGGAAAGCCGTGGAAGTCGCCTGTGCGCAGGCCGGTGAGGTCGGACATGGGGGGTGCCTTCTGGACGATGGGGGATTGGACGAATGCGGGATAGGCGGCCGGCAGTTTGAACGCCGTGGCGCGGATGGCCGCCGCGCCGGCGACCGGTGGGGCGGCGCGCAGGGCGGTGAGGATGCGTTGTCCGGGGCGGCCGTCGGCCGGCTGCAGGCCCAGGCGGGTCTGCTCGACCTGGATGGCGCGCCGGCTGGCGGTGCCGATCATGCCGTCGGCCTCGCCGATCAGATGGCCGCGCGCCAGCAGCAATTGCTGCAGTTCGCGCCGTTCGGGCCGACCCAGGCCGGGGTCGTCGGTGGGCCAGGCGGCGACCAGGCCGGCGCCACCGCGCAGCCGGTCGGCGAGCAGGGAGATCGACAGCGCGTAGCTTTCGGCGGCGTTGTAGGCGTAGATCGCGTCGTAGTTGCGGAACACCAGGAATGCCGGGCCGGTCGCGCCGGCCGGCAGCAGCAGGGCGGCCGGGGTTTCGGCGGGTAGACCGGCCGGCGCCAGCGCCTTACCGTCGGTGCCGAGCAGGCCGGCGTTTTGCCAGGCCTGCAGCGGTTGACGCCGGGTGCGGCCGGCCTTGCTGGCGTCGAAGCCGGCAGGCAGGCGGACTTCCATGCCCCAGGGGCGGGCACGCTCCCAGCCGGCCTTGACCAGATAGTTGGCGGTGGAGGCCAGCGCGTCGGGAATGCTGGCGACCAGGTCGCGGCGGCCGTCGCCGTCGCCGTCCACCGCGATGCGGGCATAGGTCGAGGGCATGAACTGGGTCTGCCCGAAGGCGCCCGCCCAGGAGCCGGTCAAGCCATCCGGCGACAGATCGCCTTGCTGCAGCAGGCCGAGCAAGGCGAGCAATTCGCCACGGAAGAACGGCTGGCGGCGGCCCGCGCACGACAGCGTGGCCAGCGAGACCAGCAGCGGGCGCTTGCCGGTGACGCGGCCGTAGTCGCTCTCCACGCCCCAGACCGCCACGATGGTGGCCGGATCGACCCCGGTCTGTTCGGACAGGCGCGTAAGCAAATCGCGGTGGGTGGCCAGCATGGCCTGGCCGTCGGCGACACGCTGGCTGTCGACCAGGCTGGCGAGGTAGTCCCAGATCGGGGTGGTGAATTCGGGCTGGGCATCGAGCAGCGGCAACACGCTGGGGTCGGGCGCCAGGCCGGCGGTGAAGCGCTGGAAGTCGGCGGCCCCCACGCCCTTGGCGGCGGCCTGGGTCTGCAGGCCGGCCAGGCAGCGGTCGAAGGCCGGATCGGCGCAGGCAATCAGCGGCGCCAGCGCCAACAGCGCAGGCAGGACGCGCCGGGTCGGCATCACGGCGCGATGGCCGGCGTGTGGACGGAGGTCATGCGGTGGAACGCTCCTGCGGCAGGTTGAGCCGCCGAGGATAGCCAACCTGGCAAGTTGCAGGCGTGCAGGCCGTGATGTTGCGACGGCATCGTGCGCTGCGCTGGTCGGCAGCGATACGCAGGGGTGACTGTGCGGTGCGTACGCTTTTCAGCGCGATGGGCACGACGCAGAGATCGTGTGGCGCGAGTCGGAGAATGATGTTGCGTGCCGATGGAGTGGCATCGATCCGGCCCGCCGGGCGAAGACGCCGCGGCAACCCAGCCGCGTCGATCGCCGCGCCTAGCTACCGTCGCCGGTGATGCCGGTCAGCAGCGACAACGCCGGGCTGGAGGGGCTGGTGTCGGGCATACGTCGGGCGCGCGCGCTGCGCGGGGCGTCGTGGCGGGGGCCGAACCAGATCAGTGCCGTGGCCAGGCACGCCGGCAGCACGATCGCGAACACCACGATGGCCACAAGCACCCACTGCCAGAGATTGAAGGTTGCCATCATCGTGTCCGCCCCGCGGCGAGCTCCGCCGAGGCGGCAAGCTTCCGGGATCGGCTGCGAACGTGGCGTCGAGAAACCGCGCCGGCCCGTGCCGTCCGTCGGGCTGAACAGCTTCATGGTGAGCGTGACCGCTGACCTCGCTCACGCCTGAGCCCGGCTCAGCGCGCGTCGAGGTAATACCAGCGGCCGTCTTCGCGCACGAAGCGGCTGTGTTCGGTCATGCGCACCGCGCTGCCGCCGCCGATGCGGTAGCGGGCCAGGAACGCCACCTCGGCGGTGTCGGTGCCGGTCTCGATGGCGCGTTGCACGGTCAGGCCGAGCCAGGTGGTGCGGCCGCCCTCGTCCAGCGACAGCTCGGGTGGGCGCGTGGACGGATGCCAGCTGGCGAGCAGGTACGCCACATCGCGGCGGACGTAGGCGCTGTAGCGCGCACGCATCAGGGTTTCGGCATCGGGCGCGGCGGCGCCGGCGTGGTAGTGCCCGCAGCACTGCGCGTAGGTGGCGGCGCGGCCGCAGGGACAGGGATCGTTGGAAGTGGAAGTCGGCATCTGGCGATTGTGCGGGAAGTGGGAAGTGGGAGGCGGGGTTTCTGCGCGTTTATGCTGTCGCCCCGTCGTGCGGAGCACCGCCTTGCTGGAACTGATTCCCACCGAATTGCCGTGGCTGCTGTGCATCGCGTTTGTCGCCGGGCTGGTGGATGCGGCGGTCGGCGGCGGTGGCCTGATCCAGCTGCCGGGATTGTTTGCGACCCTGCCGCAGCAGGCGCCGTCGCTGATTCTGGGCACCAACAAGTTCAGCGCGATGTTCGGCACCGGTGCCTCGGCATGGCGCTATGCGCGCACTGTGCGCTTTCCGTGGCGGCCGGTGCTGTACGCGACGGTGGCGGCGTTTACGTTTTCGTTTCTGGGCGCGACCGCGGTCAGCCTGATGCCCAAGCAGGCGGTGCGGCCGCTGATCCTGGTGCTGCTGATCGCGATGCTGGTCTACACGCTGATCAAGAAGGACTTCGGTGCGCTGCATCGGCCACGCCAGATCGGCCGGCGCGAATTGATCACTGCCTTGGCGATGGGCGCGGCGATCGGGTTCTACGACGGGTTCTTCGGGCCCGGTACCGGCAGTTTCCTGATCTTCCTGTTCATCCGCTTCTTCGGGCTGGACTTTCTGCGCGCCTCGGCCGCAGCCAAGGTAGTGAACCTGGCCACCAACCTGGCGGCGCTGTCGTTCTTCCTGCCCAGCGGCCAGGTGATGCTGGCGATCGGCATCCCGATGGCGGTGGCCAACGTGGCCGGTGCGGTCGCCGGCACGCGGATGGCGCTACGCGGCGGCACGCCGCTGATCCGCACGTTGTTCCTGGTGCTGGTCATCGTGCTGATCGGCAAGATGGGCTGGGATCTGCTGCACGGCGCTTAGAACTCCATACTCAGCGTCGCCGACAAGGTGCGCGGTGCGCCGGGAGAGTGGTGGTCTGCTGTCCCCGACCTGCGACGCCTGCGACCGCAGCGCGGTGACGCAGGCATCCAGGCGGCGCGCTCAGCGTTTTCCGCGCGGCTTGCCTGCAGATCCGCGCGTGGACGCAGCACGTGCCTTGGCCACGGGTTTGGCTGGCGCGGGCCTGGCCGCAGTGCGCGCCGCAGTTGCCCTGGTTGCCTTGGTTGCGCCACCCAGCGATGTGGTGGCGCGCCTGGTCGCTACCGTCGATTTGGCAGCAGGCTTTCTCGGCGCTGCCGCTGTTGTAGCGGCCTTGTTCTGCCTGGCAGTCGGTTTGGCGGACGCGGTCGCGCGCCTGGGTGCCGCCCCGGTGTTCGCTGGCGTCCTGGCCGGTTTGGCCGGCGTTGCCGGCTTGCGCGCTGTGCCCGCTGCAGGCGATGCAGGTTTGGCTGGTGCAGGTTTGGCGGATGCGGCCTTGCCCGCTGCGGTCTTCGCCGCTGCCGACGTGCCTGATCCCGCACGTGCGCTGGCAGCGACTGTTTTTGATGGCTTCGGCGCGGCTCGAACGGCCGGCGTCGATGCCGGCGCGACCTTGCTGGCGCGCTTGCTCGCCCCGGCTGCTACGTCGTCCTGTGCAGGGACGTCCTGAAGTGCCGCGCCCTCAGCGGCAGAGACGGCAGCGGTGCTGTCCATCCGCGTTTCACCCTGCGTCGAAGGCGGTGCATCCTCGCGCTGCGCAGCACTCACCGCCTGTTCCGTCACCGCAGCAGCGGCCTCGTCCCCGCGCGAGCGCTCGGGTAACTGGAGTCGCTGCGCCTGCTCGTCGTATTCGATCAGCAGCACGCCGGAGTTGTGCCGGCCGCTGATTTCCACAAAGCAGGCACCGCCGATGAACGGCTCCAGCGTCATCACCGATTTCAGCGGCGTGGCCACCACCATCTGGAAACCGAAGTTCTCGAAGATGTTCATCGCCAGCGCGGTGAATTCGTTGTCGGCCTTGTCGAAGGCTTCGTCCAGCACCACCGCGCAATAGCGCGGCAGTTCGCCGTCTTCGCCACCGAGCTGGTAGCGCAATGCGGCGGCCAGGCAGGTGGTTGCCAGCTTCTGGCGCTGACCGCCGGATTTGCCGGCGCCGCTGCGGTAGATCTCCACCTGCGCGCGGGTCTGCGCATCCAGCTCCACGCCGATGAATTCCACATGCTGGCGCACGTCCAGCACCTGCTCACGCCAGCGGCGTGCGTCCGGTTCCTGCGCGCCCAGGCGTGCCACCAACGCGCGCAGGGTGGAAAACTGCGCTTCGGCCAGTGCGCGGTCTTCGGTCTGGTGATGCGACAGCACCGCGCGCAGCTGTTGCTGGAATTCCTGCACCTCGCCCAGGCGACGGTCGCTGACCTCGATGGTCAGCAGCGTGCCGCGATTGAACGGCACCTGCTCCAGACTGGCGTTGACCTCGTCCATGCGCTGCTTGATGCCCTTGTGGGCCTCGGCGGTGTGGCGCTGCAGGGCCAGCAGATTGTTCTTGCTCTGGGTCTGCAGCAGATCGAAGAAGCGGTGCTCGTGGCGCGGCAGGCCATCGCTCTCCAGGCGATCCAGGCGCGCGAGAAAATCGTCGGCACTGGCCAGGCTCACGGTGAAATCGCCGCTGTCTTCCGGCCATTGCTGGCAGTACTTGCGGAAGCAGTCGAGCAGCTGCGCGCTGAGCCGGCTGTCGCGGCCCTGGCTCTCGGCCAGTTGCTCGGCCAGGCCACGCTCGACCACGCGGAAATGCGCCTCCAGATTGTCCAGCGACAGCGGTGCCAACGCCGCCAGGCGCTCGCGCAGGCCCTGCAGCTGGGTGGGCGTGAGCGCGGCGGTGCCGGCACGGCTGGCACAGGCAGCGTGCTGCTGTTCCAGCCGGACCCGCTCGCGTGCCAGCTGCGCGCGCTCCAGCCGCACATCCTCGTAGGTGCGCTTGGCCTGGTCGCGCAAGGTACGTGCGGTCTCGATCGCCTGGCCGAGCGCGCGCAGGCCGCTGTTGCCTTCGCGCAGCTGCTGCAGCTGTTCGTCGATGTCGCTCAGGCGCTGCAGCTTGGGGCCGACATCGATCTCGTCCCAGTCGCGCTCCACCAGCGTGTGCGCGGCCAGCTGCCGTTCCTGGTCTTGCTCGCGTTGCTTGCGCAGCGCGGCCACGTCGGCATCGCAGCTGGCGATGCGCTGGGCAAGCGTCTGCGCTTCGCGCTCGAACACCTTGAGCTTGTCGCGGTTGTCGTGGCCCAGCAACCAGCGCTTGCGGTCGTTGACCGCATGGCGGTCGTCCTTTTCGTAACGGTCGCCGGGATGCTTGACCTGCCCTTCGCGGGTGATGGCGCGGTCGGCATTGCGCAGCGCGGCGGCGTTGTCGACGCATTCGTAGTCGAAGCGACGCATCAACTCGTTGCGCAGCCACTCGGTGAAGGCATGCTCACGCAGCTGCAGCTTGCCCGGCAATGCACGCGCATCCGGCGTGCGCGCATGCAGCGCATCGTTGCGCCGTACCCGGAAATACACCAGCCGCGTGCCGAGCTGGGTGCGGTTGACCCATTCGCTGACCTGCGCGTAATGGCGGTCGTCCACCAGCAGCGACTGCGCAAAACCGCTCAGCACGCGCTCGATCGCGCCGCGCCAGGCAGATTGATCCTCGCGCACCTGCACCAGTTCGCCAACGAATGGCAGCGCCGCTTCGGCAATACCGGTGTCCTCGCACAGGCGCGCGCGCAAGGCCTGCATCGGTGCCGGCATGCTGGACGGGGCACGCTTCAACGCATCCAGTTCGGCGCGGATCTCGGCAAAGCGCCGCTCATCGTCGCGGCGCACACCCATGCGCTCGGCGATCGCCTCATCCAGCGCGCTGGCGTCGTGCTTGCCGTTCTCGAGCACGGTCTGCGCGTACGCGATCTGCTCGGCAAAGCCGCTGGCGCCTGCGGCCAGGGCCGTGCCGAGCTGGCGGCAGGCCTGTTCGATCTGCACGCGCCGCCGCAGGCGCTCGTCGCGTTCGCGCTCGACCCGGGCGCGCTCGCGTTCGAGTTCCTCGATCTGTTCGCCACCGGCGGCGCGTTGTTCGCGTTCCAGCCCGGCGAGCTTCTGTTCGTGATTGTCCAGCGACTCACGCCGCTGGCCTTCTTCGCCGGCCAACCCGCGGTCCTGGCTGTCGAGTTCGTGCAGGCGCGTCTCCAGCAAGGCCAGACGCTGCTGTTCGCGGTAGCTGTCCACGCCCAGCTGCAGCTCGCGCAACTCGCCGACGCTGTGGCGCAGGGCCATCAGCGCCGCATGGTGCTCGCGTGCCGGGCTGAGCGTTTCCACCTGCCGGCGTGCGGTGACCACTGCATGGTGTGCGCCGTCGAGTTCGGCGAAGTCTTCCACCAGCCGGTCGGCCGCCTCGAACGTGCGCGGCTCGTCCAGCATGAAGCCGCGCAGGAACACATTGAGATCGCCCAGGTTCTTGGCCGACTGGGTCTTGTGCAGCAACCGCAACGCCATCTCGTTGCCGATGCCCAGCGCATGCCGAAAGCGCTCTGCGTAGCCGGCAAAGCCGTCGAAATGCGCGACCTCCTCGCCAAGACGCGCCTTGAGCCTGCGCAGATCCAGATCGAAGCCATCCAGCTCGCTGGCCACATCGAAGCTGCGTGGCGCGACCATGTAATGGCGGCGCACATCGGCCGCGGCATTGCCGCTGCCGGCGATCCAGAACAGGCGAATCAGGCTGACCGTCTCGCCGTGCGCGTTGCGGTATTCCAGCACCAGCGCCGACCAGGTAGCGCCCTTGCGCAGGTATTGGGTGGCGATCTCGCCCGAGGCGCTGTCCTGCTGATCGGCCCAGGCACCGCGCACGTACGACACCAGGCTGCGATCGCGCCCGCTGCGCTCGGCCTCGCGTGCGGCGGCGTTGAAGTCGACGATGCTGGGCGGGGTCAGCAACGCCGACATCGCATCCAGCAGGGTCGACTTGCCCGACCCGGAGCGCCCGACGAACAGGAAGCCCTTCTCGGCGATCGGCACCTCGGTCAAGCCGTTGAACGTGCCCCAGTTGTGCACCTGCAACCGCCGCATGCGGAACTGCTGCGCGCGCTGCTCGGCAAGCGAATCAGTGAACAGGGACGCGCCCGGCTGCGCCGGCGACAGGTTGGACTGGGAATTCATGGCTTACTCACCAAAACGGGATGACGGGTAACGCTGAAGACGACTCACATCAGGACTGTTTGTAGCGGGGTGTTGCGTGTTGCTGGGCTGGTGGCGGTGCTGTGGTCTGGGAGTGATTCGGTACAGCCCCTTCGCGGCCGGGGCCGCTCCTACGGGGGCGGTGGTCTGCGTTGACGTGGGGCGGAGGCGGCGGCCGATAAGGAAGCTGGATGCCTTGCTGCAGCCCGTGGAAAAAGTGATCGCGTTCGACCGGGCGTGAGAGCCGACATCCGTCGCACAACGCACGACTACACAAACTCCACGCATCCCGGGCGTCATACATCGGGCATCGCGATCGGCCGTCCGCTCATCCGCCCTTCGGGCACCTTCTCCCGAGGGGAGAAGGCACTTAGTCGAGCGCAACGTCCCCCTCGCGCAAGCCGCGATACGCCACCACCAGGGCCTGCACGTCTTCGGCCGAAAACAGCAACTTCAGCACCGGCGAGACCTCGTAGCGCTCCTCGCTGCCGCGCAGCCGCGACAGCAACTGGTTCTCGCGCATCTTGCCGATCGCCGTCAGCACCCGTCGCGCGAATCCGGCGCGGTCGGTGGACACGTTCTTCTCGTAGACCGACAAGGCCTCCACCAACTGCGCCTCGTCCACCACCGCCCGCTCGCCGCGCGTATCGGCTTCGGCCAGTTGCTGGCGCAGGAACAGCAGCAGCACCGACTCGATGAAGGTCAGCGGCGCGCTGCGCAGCAGGGTCGGCGATTCCAGCTCGGCGGTGTCGGCCTGACGGGTGAAGGCCACCCCGCCCTCGCGGTCCAGCACCAGCTCCAGGAACAGCTCGCACAAGACCTGGCGGATCGCCGCCTCGTTGCGTAGCAGCGCAGGCCACAACGCACCGTGGCGTTGCGCGTCGATACTGGGGCCGGCCAGCAGCTGGCACAGCGCGCGCCGCGCGTCGAACGGCAGCGTGCCGGTGTCGCCCAGGAACAGTTCGCCGCGCGGCTGTGCAGGCGATGTCTCCGTCAGCGGCGTGCGACCGGCATCGGCCGACGCGCCACTGTCCTCGTCCGCGTCCAGGCGGGTGTCCTCAGTCCAGTTCATTGCGTTTCTCCCGGGTGAACCACACCAGCGGAATGCGTGCGCGCCGCAGGGCGCCGTCGCCGCCTTCCCATTGCACCGTTTCCATCTGTCCGTCGATCACCACGCCGTGGCGCGTGCCCAGCGACAGGTAACCGATCACGCTGCCCAGGCCCTGCGCGGCCGGGCGCTGCTGCAGCGCATCGCCGATGGTCAGGCGCGGGCGCTGGCCGAGCAGCTCGTGCAGGTCGCGGCGCAGGCTGCGCACGTCGATTTCCGATTGCGCGACCAGATCGCCCACGCTGTCGAGCGAGATGTCTGCCGCGTCGGCAGCCTGCACGCGGCCATCGACCTGGGTCAGGCGCGGGTCGTGCAGGCGCCACTGCGACAGCGAACGCAGGCGGGCAGCGCTCAACGCCTGGGTGTAGCCGGTGGCGGTGGTGGCGTGCAGGCTGTCGCGCAGCTGCAAGGCTTCGCCTTGCGCCTGCTTGAGCAATTGATTGAGCCGGCGCTGCTCCAGATAGCCGCGGCTCTGCACGAAACCGCGCAGGCTGCGGGCGAAGTGCTGCATCACCGTGTGCACCTCACCGCCGCGCTCCAGCAGCGTGCCGGTCAACCCGCGCAGGAAGGCGCGTTCGCGCCGGTCAAGCTTGCGCGCGAAGCCGCGTGCCAGCAGCGCATCCAGCGCCTGATCGAGCTGGCTGCTTTGCTGGGTGTCGTTGAGCAGGCTCCAGAACGCCTCGAAGGTGCGCCCGGCCTCGCTGTCGGCGATCACGTCCACGCCGTTGAACAGCTGCTCCAGCACATCGCCGCGCGCGCCCTCGTCGTCGATGATGCGTTCGCGGAACTGGCGATTGAGCTGTTCGAAATCGTCACGCACGCGATGGAAATCTTCGGCCAGTTCGTCGGAGAGATGGATCAGGTCGCGGGCGCGCTCCAGCGCGCGCTTGCCGTCCAGCGCGGCCACGCGGCCGGAGGCCACGCGTTCGATCTCGGCATCGATGCGCGCGCGTTCTTCGCGCAGGGCGGCCAGGCGCAGCTCCGGGTCGGCTTCGGTCTGGCCCGCCAGCTGCACCAGCTGCTGGATCACCAGCGACAGGCGGCTTTCGGTGGCGCTGCTGCTGCTCTCGCGCAGGCCGACGATGAAGCGGATGGCCTGGGTGGCCGCGCGCGACAACTCGTACTCTTCTTCAGCCGCGCCTTCGGGCAGGCGGCGTTCCAGCCAGCCCTGCGCCAGCCAATGCGCCAGATAGGCCTGCGCGGTACGCGGCAACTCGCGCGAGAGTTCGTCGGCGCGCAGCGCGTCGAGCTGGCGCTGCAGGCGCTCGTGCAGCACGGCCGAGGGCAGGCGGCGTTCGCCGTCCAGCAACACCGTCTGCAGCAGGCCGATCAGCTCCGGCGCGTGGTCGGCGGCCAGCAGTTTCCACACCGGCTGCTCGCGCAATTGGCGATAGCCGGCGATACGTGCCTGGTGCTTCATGGCGACGGCAACGGCTGCCTCAACGCTTGCCGCCCACTTCGATGAACTGCAGGAACTCGGCGCGGGTGCGCGCGTCCTCGCGGAAGCTGCCCAGCATCTTGGAGGTCACCATGCTGACGCCGCGCTTGTGGATGCCGCGGGTGGTCATGCACTCGTGCGAGCCTTCCACCACCACGCCGACGCCGCGCGGTTGCAGCACATCCTGGATGCACTGGGCAATCTGCGCGGTCATCTTTTCCTGCACCTGGAAGCGCCGCGCATAGCTTTCCACCACGCGCGCCAGCTTGCTGATGCCGACCACCTTGCCGCGCGGCAGGTAGCCCACGTGCACCTTGCCGATGATCGGCGCCATGTGGTGCTCGCAGTGGCTTTCATAGGAGATGTCGCGCAGCACGATCAGCTCGTCGTAGCCGGCCACTTCCTCGAAGGTGCGTTCCAGGTATTCGCGCGGTTCCTCGCGGTACCCGCTGAACCAGTCGCCATAGGCTTCGGCAACCCGGCGCGGGGTATCCAGCAGGCCTTCGCGGGCCGGGTCTTCGCCGGCCCAGCGCAGCAGGGTGCGCACGGCATCTTCGGCCTGGGCCTGGGTGACGGGGGAATCGGGCTGGTCGGACTGGCTCATGCGCAGGGTGCACCCAAAGGGGGCGAGCATGGTACCCGAGGACGGGCCGGCGGCCCCAGTGGCGGTTGCGCCGGCTTGCCCGGGTTCAGTGACTATTGATTCATTGTTGAATTGATAGCATCCTATCTATTATGACGAACAGCGTTCTCTCTCCCCGCGCCCAGCTCAGCTCCGGCCTGCTGGTCGCCGCCCGCCAGTGGCAGCGGCTGGCCGACCAGGCATTTGCCGAATTCGGGCTGTCCAGCGCCTGCACCGGGCCGTTGTTGATGATCGGCCGCTCCGGCGGCGGCATCCGCCAGGTGGCGCTGGCCCAGCAACTGGGCATGGAAGGCCCCTCCCTGGTGCGGCTGCTGGACAAGTTGTGCGCGCAGGCGCTGGTGCGCCGCGAGGCCGACAGCAGCGACCGCCGCGCCAACCAGCTGTGGCTCACCGACGCAGGCCAGGCGCTGGTCGGGCGCATCGAGATCCGCCTGGATGCGCTGCGCGCGGAGGTGTTTGGCGCGCTCAGCGAGCCGCAGGTGCAGGTGGTGCTGACCTTGTGGGAGCAGATCGCGCAGGCGCACGCGCGGCTGAGTCAGTCCGACTGAGCCCGCTGTCGGGCGTCGCGCTGCGACGCCGGTTGTGACGTTCCGGATGGCCCGGTGCGCATTGCGAACGGCGCCGGACGTGGTTGTTCCCCCTTGCCCAGGATGTGCCCGATGTACGGCGAATTCAGTCTCTACGGTGTGTTCGTTCCCACCTTGCTGGCGTTGATGACGCTGGCCTACCTGCTCAACAGCGCCATCGGCGCGCTGCTGACCCGGGCCGGTGCGTACCGCCACATCTGGCACCCGGCGCTGTTCAACCTGGCGCTGTACATCGCGCTGCTGGGCGGCCTGTTTTCCCTTACCCGTTGGATGCAATCGTGAAAAAGCTGATCAAGAACGCGGGGCCGGCGCTGTTGACCCTGGCAATGGTGGTGGTGGCAGCCGTGGTGCTGCAGCACCTGTGGCGTTATTACATGGAAGCGCCGTGGACGCGCGATGCGCACGTGGGCGCCGATGTGGTGCAGGTGGCGCCGGATGTGTCCGGGCTGGTGGAGGACGTGGCGGTGGCCGACAACCAGGCGGTGCGGCGCGGGCAGTTGCTGTTCGTGGTGGACCGCGCACGCTATGCGATCGCGCTGGAGCAGGCGCGCGCCGCGCTGGCCGAGCGCCAGGCCACCTTGAGCCAGTTGCGCCGCGAGATCGCGCGCGACCGCAGCCTGCAGGACCTGGTGGCCGCCGAAGATGCCGAGGTACGCCGCTCCAATGTGCAGAAGGCGCAGGCGGCGGTGGCCACCGCGCAATCGGCGGTGGACCTGGCCCAGCTCAACCTGGACCGCACGCAGGTGCGCAGCCCGGCCGACGGCCATGTCAGCGACCGCACCGTACGCGTGGGCGATTACGTCAGCGCCGGGCGCCCGGTGGTGGCGGTGCTGGATACCGGCTCGTTCCGCGTCGATGGCTATTTCGAAGAGACCCGCCTGCAGGGCGTGCATGCCGGCCAGCGCGTGGACGTGCACCTGATGGGCGAGCCGGCCACCTTGCACGGGCATGTGCAGAGCATCGCCGCCGGTATCGAGGACCGTTACCGCAGCGGCAGCGCCGGCGCCTTGCCCAACGTCACGCCGGCGTTCGACTGGGTGCGGCTGGCGCAGCGCATCCCGGTGCGCATCGTGCTGGATCGGGTGCCGGCGCATGTGCAGCTGATCGCCGGGCGCACCGCCACCGTGACCATCCTGCCGGACGCCGTGCGCGACGCCGCCAGCGCGCCTGCCCGCGTGCAGGCCAAGGCCGCGCCATGAACCGCACCGGATTGCGTCCCCTGGGACTGGCCACGCTGCTGGCCGCATTGAGCGCCTGCACCACGGTCGGCCCGAACTACGCGGTGCCGGCGGAGTCGGCCTACCAGCGGCCGGCCGCCAATGCCGCGTTTGGCGACACCGGCAACGACCAGGTGCAGGCCGGCGCGCCGCTGCCGGCACGCTGGTGGGCGTTGTACCAGGACCCGATGCTGGATGGCCTGATCGAACAGGCCTTGCGCGACAACGTCGAGCTGAAGGTGGCCGGTGCCAACCTGCGCCGCGCCGCCGCGGTCTACGAACAGGCGCTGGACGCGGGCGGTTTCGATTACGAGGTGGAGGCCGGCGTCAGCCGCGCGCAGGTCTCGGCCGAGGCCTTCCTGCAGCAGGAAAAGCTGCCGGTGTTCAACCTGGCCGACGGCAAGTTCGGGGTGTCGTATCAGTTCGATCTGTTCGGCAAGCTGCAACGCGGTGCCGAGGCCGCGCAGGCCGACACGCAGGTCGCCCAGGCCGCGATCGACCTGGCGCGCGTCAACGTGGCCGCGCAGGTGGCCGGCAGTTACGTGGAGATCTGCCACGCCAACCACGAGCTGCACGTGGCCGAGCATTCGCTGCAGTTGCAGCAGCGCAGCCGCGACATCACCCAGCGCCTGATCGCTGCCGGCCGAGGCACCCCGCCCGATCTGGCCCGCGCCACCGCGCAGGTGGCGATGCTGGAAGCGGCGCTGCCGCCGCTGCGCGCGCGCCGCCAGGCCGCCGGTTACCAACTGGCCGCGCTGCTCGGCAAGACCCCCGGCGAGGTGCCGGCCGGCGTGGATAGCTGTGCGCACGCACCGGCCCTGCAGCGCCCGATTCCGATCGGCGACGGCCGCGCGCTGCTGGCGCGTCGCCCGGATGTGCGCCAGGCCGAACGCCGGCTGGCGGCAGCCACCGCGCGCATCGGCGTGGCCACCGCCGAGCTGTATCCGGATATCCGTCTGGGCGGCTCGATCGGTGCCACCGGCCTGCTGGCCGACTTCGGTGAGCCGGCCACGCATGCCTGGTCGTTCGGCCCGCTGATCTCGTGGACGCTGCCATCCGGCGGTGCGCGTGCGCGCGTGCGCGCCACCGAGGCCGGCGCGGACGCGGCGCTGGCGCAGTTCGACAACACCGTGCTGCAGGCGCTGCGCGAGGTGCAGACCGCCTTGTCGCGTTACGCGCAGGATCTGGACCGCCTGCATCTGCTGGAACAGGCGCAGCAACAGGCCGACCTGGCGTCGGCGCAGAACCGGCGCTTGTACCAGGGCGGGCGCACGCCGTATCTGTCCAGCCTGGATGCCGAGCGCACGCTGGCCACCGCCGACATGACGCTGGCCAATGCGCAGGCGCAGGTCTCGCAGGATCAACTGCAGCTGTTCCTGGCGCTGGGCGGCGGCTGGGAAGCGGCCGCCGGCCGCACCGACCCGACTGCCGCGCGATGAGTGCGCTGCTGCGCGATCGCCAGGCCTGGCTGTTTTCGGCCAAGACCTTCGCCGCCTCGATCGCGGCGTTGTACGTGGGGCTGGCCGGCAATCTGTCGCGGCCGTACTGGGCGATGGCCACGGTCTATATCGTCTCCCAGCCGCTGCTCGGCCCCACCCGCGCCAAGGGCGTGTACCGCGTGCTCGGCACCTTGCTGGCCGGCGCGGCCACCCTGGTGATGCTGCCGAACCTGGTGGAGACGCCGCTGCTGCTCAGTGCGGCGATGGCGTTGTGGCTGTCGGCCTGCCTGTTCCTGGCGCTGCTCAATCGCGGCCCGCGCGGTTATGCGTTTTTGCTGGCCGGCTACACCACCGCCTTCATCGGCTTCCCGGCGGTGACCGCGCCGGAGGGCATCTTCGACACCGTGGTGGCGCGCAGCGAGGAGATCATCCTGGGCACGGTGATGGCGGTGCTGTTCGCCGCGCTGGTCTTCCCCGCCTCGGTCAAGCCGATGCTCACCGCGCGCATCGGCAACTGGATGCAGGACGCCGCGCAATGGTGCCGGCAGGTGCTGCAGCGTGGCCCGTCGCAGGCACCGCGCAATCGGCTGGCCGCCGATCTGGTGCAGTTCGAGGCCTTGATCGCCTTCGTGCGCCACGACGACCCACGCCATGCCGGTGCGGTCCCCACGCTGGAACAGCTGCGCGCACGCATGCTGATGCTGCTGCCGGTGCTGTCGTCGATGGCCGATCGGCTGGATGCGTTGCAGCGCGATGGGTCTGCGTTGCCGCTCGCCACCGCCGCGCTGCTGGAGGACGTCGCAGCCTGGGTGGACCAGGGCGAGGACGCACCCAGCGATGCAGACGTCGGCGCCTTGCGCGCACGCATCGCCGCACTGCGCCCGGTGGTGGACCAGGACATCGAGCATCTGCTGCTGGCTAGCCTGCTGCTGCGGCTGGAAGAGCTGCTCGACCTGTGGCAGGACTGCCGCGCGCTGCAGCAGGCGATGGTGCACGGCACGGCGACGCCGGTGCTGCGCGCGATGCCGGCGGCGGTGAGACAAGCTGCAACGGCCGAATCATCCGAACGGGCTGACGCGGCACACAGCGAACCTGCTATGCGTTCGCGCATGCACCCCTCGTTGCTGCAGCGCCTGACTTGGTCACCGCGCAACACAACCGATGCGCCGGCAGCGGCCAGCACCCCCCGCCATATCGATTTCGGCATGGCCGCGTTTTCCGCACTCAGCGCGGGCTTTGCGTTGATGGCGTACTGCGTGCTGTGGATCGGCATCGGCTGGGAAGGCGGCGGCAACGGCGCGATGATGGCGGCGGTGACGGCCGCATTCTTCGCCGCGCAGGACGACCCGGCGCCGAGCATGCTGTCGTTCCTGACCTGGGCGGTGGTGGCCAGCGTGGTCGCCGGCATCTATCTGTTCGGCATCTTCCCGGCCATCCACGATTTCCCGATGCTGGTGTTGGTGCTGGCGGCGGTGTTCCTGCCGATCGGCGCGTTGCTGCATCGCCCCAAGACCATGCTGATCGCGCTGCCGCTGGTGGTGAACCTCACCGCGCTGCTGAGCCTGCAGAACACCTACAACGCCAATATCCAGAGCTTCGTCAACGCGGCGGTGGCGATGGTGCTGGGGATTGGATTTGCCGTGGTGCTGACGCGGTTGTTCCGCTCGGTGGGCGCCGAATGGAGCGCACGCCGGCTGGTGCGCCAGGGCTGGCGCACGCTGGCCGATGCCGCCGAGGGCCGCGGCGCGCAGGACCGGCAGCACTTTGCCGCCCGCATGCTGGACCTGCTTGGCCTGCTCGCGCCCCGGCTGGCATTGACCCCGGAAGGCAGCGAGCTGGCCTCGGTGGATATGCTCAACGAAGTGCGCGTGGGCTTGAACATCCTGCAACTGCGCAGCGCGCGGCATGGTTTGCCGCAGCCGAGCGTTGAGGCGGTGAACGCGATCCTGGCCGATGTTGCCGCGCACTACCGGCAACAGATCGCGCACAAGCGCCCGCTGCCTGCGCCGGATGCGCTGCGTGCGCGGCTGGATGCGTCGCTGGCGCGCGTCGGCAAGGTGCCGGCGGGTGCGCATCGCGATGAAGCGCTGCTGGGGTTGATCGGCTTGCGTTACAGCGTGTTTGCGCAGACGGCGCCGTATACCCAGGCAAACGCCGGTGCTGAGTCGTCCTTAGCCCATCTCCCTGCGGGGCGATAAGGCACTGCCTGCGCGCCACTGGCGCGCGTGCCCTGGAGCGCCCGCGCTGCTGGCGGGGGTTGGGGTGAGGGGTCGTGTACCAATCCACGACCGCAGGATCGATGCTTCACCTTGGCACCGCGTGGCGACGCGCTCACCACGGTCGGCGTGCCAGTCACCGGAGGCGCCCCGCATCCGCCCCTTCGGCGCCCTTCTCCCGACGGGAGAAGGGCAAAGCAGATCAGCGCTTGCGCTGATGCATCGCCGCTTCGTCGTCCAGCCAGTTGCTGCCCTTGTTGGTCAGGAAGAACATGTAGACCACCAACGATACCGCGATCACAGCCGTGGCGTAGATCACGAACTCGCTGACGTGGCCGGTCTTCAACGAGGCCTGGTACAGCAGCGGCGCGGTGCCGCCAAAGGCGGAGTTCGCCAACGCATAGCCCAGGCCCACGCCCAGCGCGCGCACATGGGTGGGGAACAGTTCCGCCTTCACCACCGCATTGATCGAGGTGTAACCGGTCAGGATCACAAAGCCCACGGTGAGGATCGCGAACGCGGTCAGCCAATCGGTCTGCTTGGGCAGCTCCATCACCAGGAACCAGGTGTAGAGCACCCCGCCGATGCCGAAGAACACCAGCAGGCTCTTGCGCCCGACGATGTCCGACAACCAGCCGCCAACCGGCTGCATCAGCATCAGCACCGTCAGCGCGACCAGGTTGATGATGGTACCGGCCATCACGTCGCCACCGGCGAACGCGGTCTGGATCATCTTCGGCCCGGTGACCGAATAGGTGTAGAACGCGATCGTGCCGCCGGCGGTGATCAGGAAGCACAGCAGCAGCGGGCGCCACTGGTTGACGAACAGCTCGCGCATCGAGCCCGACGCCTTGGCCTTGCCGGTGCGCGAATCGGCGATGGATTCGGAGCTCAGCGACTCGTCCATGGTCTGGCGCAGCCAGAACACCACCAACGCACCGATGCCGCCCAGGCCGAACGCCACGCGCCAGCCCCACTCGGACACCTGCGGCGCATCGAAGAAATGCAGCATCACCAGCAAGGTGGTCTGCGCCAGCACGTGCCCGCCGACCAGCGTGACGTAATGGAACGAGGACAGGAACCCGCGCCGGCCGGGAATCGCCGCCTCGGACATGTAGGTAGCGCTGGTGCCGTACTCGCCACCGGTGGCAAAGCCCTGCAGCAGGCGCGCCAGCAGCAGGATGATCGGCGCAGCGATGCCGATCGTGGCCACCGTCGGCGTCACCGCGATGACGAACGAGCACAGCGCCATCATCGACACCGAGATGGTCAACGCCAGGCGGCGGCCGTAGCGGTCGGCGAAGCGGCCGAAGTACCACGCACCGATCGGGCGCATCAAAAAGGTCATCGCAAAGATCGCCCACACGAACATCGTGGCGTTCTTGTCTTCCTTGGAGAAGAACTGCGATTCGAAGTAGGTGGCAAACACCGAGTAGACGTAGACGTCGTACCACTCGACCAGATTGCCGGCCGATCCCTTGAGCGTGTTGGACACCGAACGGCGAAGGCTACCGGGGGCTGCGCCAGAACCGGCGGCGATCGGAGACGTTGGGGGTGCGCTCATGCAGTCAGAACCTTGTGGGTGGGACACCCCGGAAGTATAGGTGCGTGCTTGTGTGACGCATGTAAGCATTTCGGCGCATATACAGGCCCGGCAACGGCCGGCAGCGGCGCGCGCTTCAGCCCGCTTCCGATGGTCGTCAGTGTGGTGCTTGCGGCCGCTGGCAACAGCGCAACTGCTGGTTTCCGCCAGTGACGCCCGGCACTCGCTACGGCAGCACCTGCCTGAGCGTCTCGATGAATGCACGCAGCCCGGGGGCAATCTGTCGATGCCCCGGGTCATACAGCACCAGTCCTGGCACTGCCGGGCACCACGGCTCGCGCACGCGCGTTGGCCACCTGGATGCGTCAAAATTGCCGGCATCACTGGCCGCAAGGACGCTTCGGGCGCCGCCGTATGAGCAAGCACCACACCGACATCAGCAAGTTCCTCAGTTTCGTGCTGCGCCACGAACCGCAGGCGATCGGACTCACGCTCGACCCGGAGGGCTGGGCCGAGCTGGACGCGTTGATTGCCGGCGCCCGGGCCCACGGCACCGCGCTCGATCTGGAGCTGATCCAGGCGGTAGTCGCCGGCAGCGACAAGAAACGCTTTGCGCTGTCTGCCGATGGGCAACGGATCCGCGCAGTGCAGGGGCATTCCACCCCAACCGTGGCCTTGCAGCTCGAGGCCAGGGTGCCGCCCGAGGTGCTGTATCACGGCACCGCCACGCGCTTTCTCGAAGCGATCATGGCCGAGGGCTTGCGCCCCGGCCAGCGCCACCATGTGCATCTGTCCGACAACCCGCAGACCGCCGCATCGGTGGGGCAGCGCTACGGCGAGCCGGTGGTGTTGCAGGTCGACGCCGGGCGCATGCATCGCGACGGCCTGCCGTTCTTCCAGGCCGACAACGGCGTCTGGCTCACCGCGCAGGTTCCGGCAGCATTCCTGACCCGCCCGCGCTGAGCTGAGGCACGCCGCAGGCCTGCCACCGGTATCGATGCGCGGTGCCGGCCAGCACCTGGGCCTGCACGGGTACGCACAGACGCCGGACGCCCCCCCTTCACGGCCCCCATGCCGCCCGCCTTGCCAGAATGCCGGCCGCTTGGGGCTGTCGATGGCAGGGGAACCGGAGTTGGATGCATGACATGGATCATCGTGGCCACGGTCGTCACCACGCTGGTGGTGGGGCTGCTGCTGCTCAACTTCGCCACGCCCGAGAAAAAGCTCGAGCACATCCCCAGCCATTGCTACGACGTCGCCGACCCGCAGTTCAAACGCGAGATGTCGGTGTTGCTGGGTCCGGCGATCCTGCCCGGCAACAAGATCCAGGTGCTGCACAACGGCAGCGAGATCTTCCCGGCGATGCTGGCCGCCATCCGCAGCGCGCAACGCACCATCACCTTCGAAACCTATATCTACTGGTCGGGCGAGATCGGCCGCGAGTTCAGCCAGGCGCTGTCCGAGCGTGCGCGTGCCGGGGTCAAGGTGCGCGTCACCATCGACTGGGGCGGCAGCCTGAAGATGGATGCCTCGCTGGTGCAGGACATGACCGACGCCGGGGTGGAGGTGCATCGCTACCGCCCGCTGACCTGGTACAACCTGCACCGCGTCAATAACCGCACCCATCGCAAGCTGCTGGTGATCGATGGCCGCATCGGCTTCACTGGCGGCGTTGGCGTGGCCGACCAGTGGATGGGCGATGCGCAGGACCCGGAGCACTGGCGCGACTCGCATTACCGCATCGAAGGCCCGGTGGTGGCGCAGGTGCAAGCCGCCTTCAACGACAACTGGATCA
The DNA here is from genome assembly GCF_056675615.1 of Xanthomonas sp. NCPPB 2864. Lineage (NCBI taxonomy): Bacteria > Pseudomonadati > Pseudomonadota > Gammaproteobacteria > Lysobacterales > Lysobacteraceae > Xanthomonas > Xanthomonas sp. NCPPB 2864. The sequence continues at coordinate 67,651 of NZ_JBWWVS010000012.1, read as the reverse complement.
AGAGCACCGGCCGCGTGCTCAACGGCGCCGAGTACTACCCCGAGCTGGCACCGGCCGGCGACAGCGACGCGCAGCTGTTCGTGGCCTCGCCCGCCGGCGGCAGCGAGAGCATGCACCTGATGTATCTCATCGCCATCGCCGCGGCGCGCAGCTCCATCGACCTGGCCGCCGCCTACTTCGTGCCGGATGCGCTGATCACCCGCTCGCTGCTGGAAGCGCGTACGCGCGGCGTGCGCATCCGCGTGCTGCTGCCGGGCAAGCATATCGATGCGGTCTCGGTGCGGCTGGCCTCCAAGGCCAGCTGGGAACCGCTGCTGCAGGCCGGCATCGCCATCCACGAATTCCTGCCCACCATGCTGCACACCAAGCTGCTGATCATCGACGGCCTGCTGGTCTCGGTGGGCTCGACCAACTTCGACATCCGCTCGTTCCGCCTCAACGACGAGGCCAGCCTGAATGTCTACGACCGTGATCTGGCCGCGCAGATGACCGAGGTGTTCGAGCGCGACCTGCAACGGGCCGAGCTGTACACGCTGGAGCGCTGGCGCACGCGGCCGCTGCGGCAGAAGCTGGGCGAGAAGCTGGTGGTCCCGTTCCGCTCGCAGGTGTAGGCAACGGCCTTCCCCCACCTGGCAGTGAGCGCACCCGCGCTCAGCGCTGCACACTCGAGCAGGCGCTCACGCCTGCAGCCGCAGCTGGCGCAGCCGCCACCACAACCCGCCAACGTGCACCAGCGAGTACAGCACCAGCGCTGCGGCAATGCCCAGCGTCAACGGGCTGGCCTGCGAGCCGGCCGCCGCCGCGCCCGCGCTGAAGGCGCCATCGGCCCAGCGCCAGGCCAGGCGCCCGAGCAGCACCAGCGTCAGGCCGCCGCCGATCCACGGATTGGGCGTATACCAACCGCGCCCCTCCACCCATTCGGCATGCGTGTAGCGCAGCGACAGCGCGCCCAGCCCGATGCCGACCAGCGTTCCGGCGGCGATCCCCAGCCGAACCTGCGGCAAGCCATACACCGCAAACGCCAACGCTGCCGCCGCAATGACCAGCACCACGCTACGCACCGCCGTGCTCACCGGCTTCCACGGCTGGCGGCCGAAGCTGCGCCGGATGCGCCGGTAGTAGAGCAAGGCGATGGCCGCCATCGACAGATACGGCGTCAGCGGTGCGATGGCAGCAGCGGGCATGGCGATTCCTTTGCGGGGTGAGGTGACCGACGCAGAATGAAACCGGCCCCCGCAGCGAACAAGGTGCCAAGTGTCACTTTCTGCGCACACAGGCGGGTGGCCCGGGTGGCCGCCGCCGCGCGCGGCAATCGCGACAGGCAACCGACCTTCGCGCAGGACCGGTCTGCCTGCCACCGCCGGTGAACGCCCCAGCCGCGCGCCAGCCATTGCCACACGCGAAGCGGAGCCGCACGGGTAGACTTGCCGGCAGAGTTCCCCCACCGCAGTGCCATGTCCGCCATCAAGCAAGAAGCCCGCACGCTGATCGACACGCTGCCCGAGACGGCAGGATGGGACGACGTGGTTCGCGTCGTGGACGCCGCCAGCTTCGAGGCGGCCGTGCTGGACGGCATGGCCGCAGCGGATCAGGGCGCCTTTGCCGCGCCGGCACAGATGAGCGCACTGTTCGCCAGATGGGGCGTTGATGTTGCGGCGTGACTGGACCGTCCCGGCCGCCAGGCAACTCGCACACGCCCAGGATCACTACCACGCGCTCAACCCGACCGCCGCCGCCGCGATGGCGCGGCAGGTGCTGGAAGCCACCCGCACCCTGGCCGAGCAACCCGGCCGCGGCCGCGCCGGCCGCGTCGCCGGCACCCGCGAATGGGTGGTCAAGCAAACGCCCTATGTGCTGGTCTACCGCGTGCGCGACGACGCGCTGCAGCTGTTGCACGTCCGCCTGGAGACGCAGGACTGGCTGCCGCGCACCGAGCCACTGATCGAACGCATCGAGCCCTGGATCGCCGCGCTGATCAGCGCCCTGCTGCATGTGCTGATGCTGCTGATCCTGCTGTCGGCCTCCACACCCACCATGACACCGCCGCAGGGCTCGGCCAGCGGCGGCCGCACCAAGGTGGATTTTGTCGGCGACACCTCCACGCCCGAGCAACCCACGCCCTCGCCGACACCGACTCCGCCGTCGCAAACGCCAGCACCCGTGCAACCGCCGCCGGCCGCTTCGCCGGTGCAGTCCACCCTGGTCAAGACCGCCAAGAACCCGATCCCGCCGGCAGGCAACACCCGCCGCGGCGGCCTGGTCGAGCAGCGCCAGACGCAACCGGTGCAGCGCCCCACCCCGCCGCAACCGCCGGCAGAACCCTCGTCGCCGCCGCAGCGCCGCCCCGAAACCTGGACCGGCCGCCCACCCGGCATGCTCGAAGAACAAGCCGATGCCGCCGAAGACGGCATGTCCAACACACCCACCATCAGCGAAGGCCGCCGCCGCGACCGCAACAACGCCCAACCCAGCATGGATGTGGGCGGCTACCAGGTCTATTACGAAGTGCGCAGCGAAACCCAGCTGCGCAACTGGCGCGACCAGGGCATGAAGGAAGTGGCCATCATCCTGCCCGGCACCCAGTACCGCATGGTCTGCCCGCTGGAAGTCGCGCTCAAGCGCGGCTCCAGCAAATGCCGCCTGCTGCCGCCGGACTCGCCGGAGCTCAAAGACATCGGCGATGCCCGCGAGGTCATCAACATGATGGAGGTCTACAAGCAAGGCGAGCCGGTATGGCGCGGGCCCGGGCCGTATCGGTGAGTGGTGAGGCCAGGTTGGCCCCGGGTTTCACTTCTTGCTGGTGCGGGGATGACTGCTTCGATACCGGGTGACGTTGTTTGAGTGCCTGCACTTTCCTGAAGTGCAAGCAACCTGATTCCTGCGCGAGGGCGACATGCCTTCTTTCACCGTCCGCAATATCCCCGACGACGTGCATCGCGCGATCCGCGCGAGGGCTGCACTGCACGGCCGCAGCACCGAGGCGAACGAGCCGAAGCTGCCTTCGGCGCGTTCGTCGATTACCCGGCGGTTGCAGACATCAGCGCCCCTGGTCTTTGCCCAACTTGGTACCCAGGGCTCCCTTGAACGGCGCCGGATTGCTGGTCACCAGGCAGTTGTAGGTCTTGTCGCTGTTGAGAACCAGCACGGACGACTGCGGCCCCTTGAAGTCCAGCCCGACCGAGAACAGCACATAGGTGTTGGGCAGCGCGCTCGGCTGAAACGCACCGAAGGCATACTCCCCGGACAAGCCCAACGGTGACAGCGGTATCGTCACCGTCATCGGCTGCGTGCCCCCCGGGGATGGCAGCGACGAGGACGCAGACATCATCTTGGACTGCACGTCGATGGAGTACTTGGTGGTGACCGCCGAGCCCAGGTACTTGGAACCCGGTGCGGAAACCTGCTTGCGACAGGCCGCGATGTCTTCGGGCTTCTGATCCTGCTGGCCCGTCTGCAGCGTGGCAAAGACATAGCTCAGCGTGACCGTATCCGCCCCGGTCACCGGTGCGGCAACGGCAGCGTCCATGCACAACGCGGCCACGACGAGTGAGAGGCCACAGGCCGCAAGCGCACCGCGATAGCTGGTTTTACGTTTCATTTCGATCGTTCCCTGGTGTGTGATGCAAGGTGTCGGCAGCGACTGCCGCTTGCGCCTTGAATGGACATTCGCAACGGCACCTGTGCATAACGCCAAGCGGCAGATGATCGATTGCGTACGATGACGACATGCGTGTGTGTGGCAGCACCACACCTACGCCACCCAGCTGGCCACGCCGCTGGTGGGTTCATCGTTGAAGACCAAGGCCTCGCAAACCCGGCAAATCGTCTCAACAACGTCGTTGCGTGATGCAGTTTGGAATTCGGAAGCGAATACGGCGCTGTCCACGGCTCACGTCAAGCATCAGTCGAGGCAAAGCGGCTATTTGAAGCGCTTAGGACTTGTAACTTCCAGTAACGCCAGTAGAAGTGTAGTCGCCTACTTGAAGAGGCGTGGATTGCAGGAATATCTCAATGCATACATTTGGATGTGGCAAAAAATGGATCGCCTGGGCAGCCCTGACGATCCAACTCAGCTATTCATCAACCATGGGAAGCTTGTAGTACGCTGGTATCGTCTGCACGGAGGGAGTGTTGATGTACCAGCCTGCCTGGGAAGGCTCAGGACCGCGCGGACATTCTATTCAAGTGATTGGTTGTATCAGGAGATCGCCATGCCACGCATCGTGCTAAACGGGTGGGCCGCAACGCTTGCACTTACCGGGCTTGCGGTGCTCCCGCTTTCATCCTGCGCCAATGCAGATACTGCACGTACCGCTTCGACACAGGAAGACACCATGAAATCAGGAGCCAGCCCAATGCTTGAAGAGATTTATGCATCAAAAAAGCCCGTTCGATTCGAACAGGTCGACGTTAGTAGCATCGTTTCCAAGTACGTTCCTCTGGGAACAACAAAGTTGGTGGTGCTGGAGACGTTCAGCAAATCTCCAACGTCAAAAATTGTTGAAGACACCCCAGGCAAGGTGGTCGTCAGGGACAATAAGGGGCAGGCAATGCTTGATCCAGATGCACGTTCCGTTGTGATGACTTTTTCTTTGGATGCCGACGGCAAGGTGACACACGTCGACGCCGTCCATATCAAGAATCAGTAAGCCAACGGAGACCATCATGGACGAGAAGATTGAAGTTGGATATCGCAACATCGGGTCTGCGCTGGGCAAGGAGTACCATCACAAATTCCTTCTCTACACAGATAAAGAGGGCAACCAGCACACCATCAGCGGCTGGACCGGCGATGAGCAACCTGGATTGCCGTATGGCCGGATGCACGTTGAGACTAATCTGCCCTACAACCGGGCCAACCCCGATCATCGCGATAATCCGAATGCGGTTGGACAAAAGCAATATCGCGAAGAGATCACACACGGTGCGGACTTGTCGGGAACCTGGGCACGCATGGTCGCCAATGCCAAGAGCAAGGATGACAAGTATCCCTACGATCCCCAGTTGCAAAACTCCAACACGCTGGCCGATAGCGTTCTGCGGGATGTACGCCTTCCGGAACCAAAGAACGATGGCGTTTTCGGCCACTGGGCGCCTGCATCGGGACGACAGCTCGACGAATCGATCCAGCCCTCGGTGCCAGGATTAGGTAACTCAGGACGTACCTCCAGCGCAGGCGGAGCACCCCTCGATCCGCATCAGGAAGCGCGGCTACGCGATGACCCATTGTTCAAGCAAGCCTTGGCGGGGCTCGATAAGCTCGGCCCGGATTCAGGCGTCTACACCAATCAGCAAGACAAGGAACGCATTGCCGGTGCCCTGGCGGTTCAGGCCAAACTCAATCGCCCGCCGCTGCCCGAGATCCAGGACGTTATTCCGAATCACACAAACGGCAATATTTTCGCTACGTACAAGAATCCAGGAAATGACATGGATGTATTACGCACGCACGTAGATAAAGCCGAAGCCGTCAAGCAGCCCTTGGCCGAGAACCTGCAGAAGCTCGAAGTTGCCAATCAACAGACCATGCAAGCGTCTACGCAGGAGGCATCACGCGCAGTGGACCAACCAAGTCATGGTGCGCTTGGAATGCGGTGAACAGAAATTGGGAATGCAGTCGTATCGCCTTGCTCCCGCAGCTCGCCGCCGCGACGCTCTCCGAGCCACAGTTCCAGGCTGCGTGGCGCATCGGCGCTGATCATTTAGATCGCTCATCTACCGGGTCCGGCAGGTCTGGCCGGACTTGGATGCCCAATTGCCTCAACAGCTCGGACATCCGGCCTAGTTGCACAGCGACCTGGCCGCCTGCCGCAAGCCTTCCGCATTGCGGACTGGGCGGATATAGGCGTCGATGTCGGATGCTCGGTCGATTGGGATGCGCATGGCAGTGATCGAATCTAAAGCGGGCTTTAGATTATTCCGGCATTCAACAGGTATAAGCGAAGTCTGAAGCCGACATTAGATTAGCTATCGATTAGGCAGTTACTGGGATGAAACTGACGCTGACTTTCGTTTTGGTTACTTGGGGCTGGCCCAGCTTCACGCTACCGCTCGCGATACCGTGCGGAGTCGGTGTCGCGTCCGGTTGATGATGGGAGCGCTGGAGCGGGCAGATCGGATACGGTGACCAGACCTCGCGTTGGTGGCGCACGGCCGGCCGGGAACTGGCTACAGTCTGCACAGGGCCGTGTGCGCCCAATCCATCCACCTGCGTTCCCAAGGATCTGCATGTCTCTGCATCGTCTTGCCCCCCGCCTGGGTCTGGCCGTTGGCCTGTTGTGCGCCTGCTGCGCGCACGCCGCCGCACCGGCAGCGGCCCATCGCCTGCTGCGCGTCACGCTGGACGGGGCGAGCGACCAGCCCGTGTCCGGGCGCCTGCTGGTCTTCGCCACCCTGGCCAAGGACGCCCAGGCCGCGGCCAAGGATGGCAAGGACGGCAAAGCCGGCAAGGTGGAGGAGGTGAGCGTGAACCCGTTCCGCCCAACCGCGGTGGCGGTGGCGGCGCAGGAGGTGACCGCGCTTGCCCCCGGTGCCAGCGTCGAGATCGACCTGGACAACATCGCTTTCCCCAGCGGCTTTTCCGCGCTGCCGGCCGGCGAGTACCTGTTCCAGGCCGTGCTGGATCCGGACCACAGTTACAGTTATGCCGGCCGCGATGGCGGCGACCTGTTGAGCGAGGTCACCGCGGTGACGCAGGGCAAGGGCAAGCCGTTGCCCACGCTGAAACTCAGCAAGCAGGTGCCCGTGTCGGACGACCCGTGGCAGGTGTCGCCGCGGGCGCCGCAGGCAATCCGCGACGCCATCCCGGAGGCCAGGCTGCATAGCGCGGACGCCTCGCTGGTCAGCCCGTCGCTGAGTGCGTTCTGGGGCCGGCCGGTGTCGCTGCGCGCCCGCGTGCTCACCCCGCCCGGCTACGACGCCAAGGCCGCCACCCGCTATCCCACCGTGTATGTCACCCACGGCTTCGGCGGCAACTACAACCGCTTTGCCGGCAGCATCGCCGCCACCTGGAGCGCGATGGCCGCCAAGCAGATGCCGCCGATGATCTGGGTGTTCCTGGACCAGTCCACGCCCACCGGCACCCATGAGTTCGCCGATTCGGTCAACAACGGCCCCTGGGGCACCGCGCTGACCGAAGAGCTGATCCCCGCGCTCGAACGGCAGTACAAGATGGACGGCAACGCCAAGGGCCGGTTCCTCAACGGGCATTCGTCCGGCGGCTGGGCCACGCTGTGGCTGCAGACGCGCTACCCCAAGCTGTTCGGCGGCACCTGGTCCACCTCGCCCGATTCGAGCGACTTCCACGACTTCACCGGGCCGGATCTGTACGCGCCCAATGCCAACGTCTACCGGCGCCCGGACGGCAGCCAGTTCCCGTTGATCCGCGACCAGGGCAAGGTGGTGGCCGACCTGGAAACCTTCGCCAAGCTCGAACGCGTGTTAGGCCAGTATGGCGGGCAGATGACCTCGTTCGATTGGGTGTTCTCGCCGCGCGGGCCCGACGGCCGCCCGGTGCCGATGTTCGACCGCGACACCGGCAAGGTGGACCCGGCCGTGGTGGCCTACTGGCGCACGCACTACGACATCGCCGCGCGCGTGGCCGCGCAGTGGCCCACGCTCAAGCCGGATCTGGACGGCAAGATCCACCTGATCGTCGGCACCGCCGACACGTTCTACCTGGATGGGGCGGCGCGCAAGTTCCAGGCGGTGCTGGACGGCCTGGGCGCAAAAAGCGACTTCCGCTACCTGGAAGGCCGCACCCATTTCGACCTGTACAAGGAAGGCGAGGACAGCAACGCTTTGATGAAGAAGATTGCCTGGGAGATGTACGCCGTGGCGCGGCCCAAGCAGTAAGCGCGCTGGCGCTGCCGATCGGGGTGCCGGCCACCGGCACGCCAGGGCGAGGCGTCACCGGCCCCGCGCTGCTCAGGCCGAGCGCTTGGGCAATTCCCACTCCAGCTGCTGCCTGAGCACCAGCAGCAGCACCTTCAGGCTGCCGCTGCGGACCAGGGCGGCCGGCGTCTGCCCGTCCAGCGCGTTCATGGGCTTGCGGAACCAGCCGATCAGCGCCTCGTTGTTGCCGCCATTCAAGGCCCAGGCGTGGCAGACGATCTCGCCCAGGTTCTCGATGCCGGTGCTGCCCAGCAGCTTGAGGTGCTCCGGCGTGAAGGCGAACAGCGACAGCACCAGCTCGGCGTCGGCGGCCTTGCCGTGGTCGACCGCCATCTGCTGGCTGTGCGCAGTGTTGTAGGCCGCCCCATGCGCGCGGAAGTCTTCGGCACGCCGCATGCCGGTGAGCAGTGATGCAATGAGGTCGGCGCGTTCCATAAAGCAGTCCAACGGTGTGATAGCGCGCACGCTATCCGCGTCGCCGCCACTGCTCAATCAGGAGTCTCCTGACAGCGGCGCTGGGCGTCAGCGGCCGTTGCATTACGCGCCGGCCGGCCCGTGCGGGGTTGGCGGGCCGGCGGTGGCTTCGGTGGCCGAGTCCCGCTTGCGCGCCCGCCTGGAAGCGGCGCCAACCATTGGCAGCGCTTAACGCGGGGCTTGCTAGCATCCGGGCGCGTCACTGGCAGCAGCCCGCACCCGCAGGGCTGCCGTATTGGAGTGTCATCTCATGAGGAGTTGTCAGATGCCCTGGAAATCCGCCCTCGCCGTGCTTGCCCTGTCCACCGCCGCGCTGCCGGCGCTGGCCCAGTCCGACCGCCAGGTGGTCGAGGACATGCTCACCCGCTCGGCCAATGTCTGCCCCGGCCACAGCACCGACCGCACCGCGCCCACCGTCAAGGCCGTGCCCGTGGGCGCACTACGGGTGATGCTGGAACGCGGCCTGGTCATGTGCCCCGACCGCCGCCTGGATGCCGCTGCACCGGCGGTGTTCTACGGCCGCCTGGGCGTGTTCGCCTGGAACCCGGAAGTGCCCGCCGGCAAGACGGTGATCGTCAAGCAGATCGACACCATGACCCGCAACGAGGAATACCCCGCCGAGACGCTGGTGTGGGACGCAAAGGGCACCGCGCTCAAGCAGCAGACCGTGCCGATGTTCGAGCCCAAGCCGGGTGCGGCGGTGTTGTACAAGGTGCGTTGAGGCTGACGCGATTGCACGCGGCGCCCGGTCAAACCCTGGCGCCGCGCTGCCCGCTCGCTTCGGCCGCATCGTCCGGGCCATCGCCACCGAGCCGCTGCTCGTAAATCTCATCGACTACACCGCGCACCGCGCGGGCGGCACTGAAGATGCTTTCGCCCAGAACCGACAGACTGGTGGCATCCAGCGGCCTGCCGCTGCACACCGCCACCATGTCGCTCTGCGCAGTGATCGTGCGCAGCAGCGTATGGAACTGGTCGATCTGCTGCAGGGTGACGCCGAAGGAGAAGGGCTCTGCGTGAGTTTGTATTTTGGCCGCTGGCCGCACGCGCTGCCGAGTATTGGTCGTAAGGGCTCTCGAAGTGCTCATGCCGTCTGTCCTCGACGTGAGCGGACGGGATGTCCGCAAGGCCACCGTAACGCGCTTTTTCGGATATCTGAAAACCAGATATTTCGCCTGATTTTTTAGCGCAGCGCAGGTTTGCGTCTCAAGCCGATTTTGTCGGTTCGATCGTCGCGGTGAAGCGCCGAGGCTCACCAGTAATTGGGTCATCGAATGCCAACGTGTGCGCGAACAACTGCAGTGGCCGCTCCGGATCATCGGGCCGCTGATCTTCCAGCTCTGGATAGAAGCGGTCATGCAGGATCGGCGCGCCCAGCGCGGCCATATGCACGCGCAACTGGTGCTTGCGCCCGGTGACCGGCTCCAATCGATACGTCCACGTGTCTGCGCCGCGCGCGACCACATCGATCACCGTCTCACTGTTCGGCTCGCCCATGCCATCGCGCATGCGGAAGAACGGCTCGCCCGGCTCCAGCCGGCTGCGATGGACATACGGAAACCTCAGCCCCGGCAGCGGTGGCGCGACTGCCAGGTAGTGTTTGCGGATACGTCGCTCGCGGAACAGCGCCTGGTAGATCCCGCGTGTGGCCGGGTTGGCAGAGAACAACACCAATCCGGCAGTGTCACGATCGATGCGGTGCAGTGGCACCAACGCGGGATTATCGAAATGCCGCACCAGCCGCGTGAGCAACGTCTCGCGCACATACACGCCTGCGGGCACCACCGGCAGAAAGTGCGGCTTGCACGCCACCACCACGTGCGCGTCGGCATGCACCACGGCTTCAGCCGCCGCGATGACGGGCTCATCTGCCACTTCGCGGAAGTAATAGATCTCCGCACCCAATCGATACGGCGCCGACACATCCAGCACCTGCGCATTCGCGTCCAGCACACGCCCACGCGCGAAGCGGTCACGCCACGTGGCCGCATCCACACTCGGGAAACATGCGCATAGCGCCTCCAATACCGTGGCCCAGCTTCCCATTGGTAGCTGGAACTGGCTGGCGGCCATGCCACCGAGGATCGGGCGTGTTGAAACCATGGCGACAGCGATGCGCGCTCAAACAGATGGGGTTGGATCGTACCGCGCGCGCGCTTGACTGTTGCACAATCTGCGCAGCGACATGCGCACCTCATCGGCGAAGAATGACTTTCGGGCGATACGCGCGCAGCCCCATTAGGTAATGCTGCGGCTCTTTGCCGAGAGATGGAACTCGATGCGTCGTCCTACGATCTACGCGGCCGTTGCCTGCCTTGCTGCATTCCTTGCACCGGTTGCCGCCGCGGCGCAGACGCCACCGCCATCATTCACCGCATGTGCCGACGCTGCGGCACACACACCATTGGTCGGTAGCGAATGCCTGATCACCGACGTGCCGCTGCGTCATGAAGCCGCGGATGCTGGCACGATCGAGCTATTCGTTCGCCGTTTTCCTACGCCGGACCAGAGCAAGCGACGCGGCGAAGTCTGGCTGATTGCGGGCGGGCCGGGCGAAGCCGGCGCATCGCTGTACCCGATGATCAGCACTTACCGGCGCGCCTTTCCCGGCTATGACCTGATCATTCCGGACCATCGCGGCACTGGGCGCTCGGCCCGCCTGTGCCCCGCGCAGGAAGCGCCGCAAAGCGCAGACGGCGTGGGCCTGGCCGGCGCCGAATGGGGCCCGTGCATCGGCGCGCTGTATGCAGATGCGCAAAGAACCAAGGCCTTCACCATCACCGAAGCGGCGCAAGATCTTGCACTGCTGATCCGCCAGCAACGACGCAAGGGCAAGGTGCTGCTATACGGCGTGTCCTATGGCACGCAGCTGGCACTACGCACCCTGCAAGTGGCGCCCGTGCCATTGGATGGGCTGGTGCTGGATGGCCTGGTGCCACCGGAAACTGCCGCGCAATGGGACTTGAGCCACCGCACCGCGGTGGTCGATGCGGTAGGCCGCGCGCTGTTGGACGACGCACACATCGCCACCTATCGCAGCGTGCTCGATCGCAGCGATAGCACCGCATGGCGCACGCAAATCCCCGGCAAAGACCTCAAGCGCTTTCTCGGCATGCTGCTCAACTTCCCCACGCTGCGCGACCGGATCCCCGCGATCATCGACGGCCTTGCCCGTGACGACGCCACGTTGCTCACTGCCACTATCACCGATCTGCAGACATCACTTGCAGCCATGGGCCAAGGCGGCGACAACCAGCCCGCATTGCCGCTGGTCATGCTGATTGCCGCGTCCGAAAACAATGCGCGGCCAACCCTCACCCGCGACACCGTCGCGGCCGAAGCCAAGGACGCCCTGTTCGTCAGCCCCATCCCCGGCCTGCTGGTGGACGCCGGCCTGCCCACCTACCCGCGCGACGCCTGGTTCGGCCGCAGCCCCGCCACCCTGCCACGCACGCTGGTCATTCACGGCACGCTAGATCCCAACACCCCGTACGCCGGCGCGCAGGCGCATGCCGCACTGCTGAAAACGGCAGGCCCGATGACCCTCAGCACCGTTGAGCGTGGCGCGCATCTGCTCGCGTTTGCAGCCCCTGCGTGTTTTGCGAGTGCGGTTGCTGAGTTTGTGGCGGACCGGAACGTTGCTGAGCGCTGTCGTGAGCCTGGGGAATGAGGATGGGCTATAGAACTGCCATCTTATTGCTCAGTATTTAAAGCGCTCCCCGTCTGCGGCCTACGAAGATGCGCTGATAGCGACACAAGCAAACTCAAGCATTGGCACAACGGCGAGCTCTACCGCAACGGAGCACTTAATGCAGCGCAGTTAATGGTAGATAGATAGCAACGCCGGTTGGTTTGCTGACAAACCTTGTTCCAGCGGTTATGTTCGAACCTGGAACGGGGGTTCTTGCATGGGACGCAGAAAGAGGCAGAGCGGGTTCGAAGCGTTGGCCGCATTGCCGTGGCCGGTTGGCTTCGTGATGGGAATCGCTGCATATCTGGTGGTGCGCTATGGCATTGCCTGGTGGTTCTCTCACCAGAGCGGAATGCTGTCGCAGGGCTTCGCCCAGCAATCGAGTGGAATGTTCGCGCCATTGGCGTGGACGCTGCTCGGCGTCTGCTGGCTTGCCGCGCTGTTCTCCTACCTGGGCACACGCAGCCGGCGACGCTTTTTGGAGACGCGCACAACACTGGAGAGCCTGGCCGCTGGCGGCTGGCGCCAGTTCGAACAATTGGTGGGCGAAGCATTTCGCCGCCAGGGCTACAGCGTCGAAGAAACCGGCCTGGGCGGCGCCGACGGCGGCATCGACCTGATCCTGCGCAAGGACGGCCGCCGCACGCTGGTGCAATGCAAACAGTGGAAGCGCCAGCAAGTTGGCGTCAGCGTCGTGCGGGAGATGTACGGCCTGCTCGCTCATCACCAAGCCCACGCAGTAAAGATCGCCTGTATCGGTACCTACACGAAAGATGCGGAGCGCTTTGCCGAAGGCAAGCCGATTGAGTTGATTGGCGGCGAGCAGTTGCTGGAAATGATAGGAGCAGTGCAACAACAAGCCACAGCGCAACCGACCGTCACATCCGCGCGGATTGAGCCTGTCTTTGCTTCACCTGACTCCACTGGCTCCGCGGCCGTTGCCATCCCAAGCTGCCCGCGCTGCAGCAGCGCGCTTGTGCAGAGAACAAATCGGCGCACCGGCGAGAACTTCTTGGGCTGCATCCAGTTCCCGAAGTGCAGGGGAACTTCGTAACTGAATCTGACCCCGTTTTTTCTGTGAGTGCGGAGAATTCCGGCATGAACCGGCGAAACTGGGCAAGTGTTTCCGCGAAGATCACCTCAAAGCTCAGCACCTCTATGAGGTCTGGAGCTTGAAGTTTCGACAAGTCGACCGCTGTGAATGATGTCATTAGATTTCTCGCGATGGGCTGAAGTGATCATGTTCCCAAATGCATCGTCGGCAGCCTCGATTAACGTGTGACGCCGCTCCGTACATGTCTTAGGCTATAGTTCAGAAAAAGGGGGAAGCATGGAAATCACAATTGAAAATGCTGCGGAGCTATTGGCGGAACTTGCGGAGAGCATGCCCGCTCATCCTGAGGTTGTGCCTGGCGCATATACTGTTAAACAAAAGGCTCTAAAAGCTATTTTCAAAAAGGGTCTATTGAGTCCCCTCGCAGTGCGTAAGGGATTTGTGGCATACTCAGCATCAGAGCCTTTCTACATTCGTGCAATAAGGTTTTATGGGCCTGATGTAGATAAGATAATAAAGAGCCTTGCCGTTAGAACAGTAAAGTCTTCAGGCGTGAAGAGTACGGCACGTAAATTGCTCAAGGTTTCTAATGGCGCGTACGCTTATACCGGAGTTGATGATCTCATTAGTTCATTTGAACTAGAGTCTGTTTCAAAGCGTGTTGGTGTTGAAATTTCAAGGATTGAAGTTACTGGCTATACGGTTGGCCAGCTTGAGGAGGGTGCTGAGACAACTCGTAAGCTTATACAGTTGAGATTCGATCTTGATAGCTTCAGGGAAGATTTTATTGAAGCAATCGAAGCAGCCAAGGCGGCTAACCTTGTAGCAGCTGAAATTAGAGATGAAATTGATCTTGAGGTCCAAGAGCTTACTGGTTCAAAAGAAAAGCTTGATGCGGATCTTATAAAATTAAAAAGCGATGTAGAAGTTGCAAAATCACTTTTCGATTCCGAAACCTCGCGACTTGATGGTGCTGTTAATAGCAAGAAACGGTTGGATGCTGAACTTTCCGTTCTTAATGAAAAGTTGGCGGGTGTGCGCGTAGAGTTGAATGATTTAATACAGCAGAAGCGTTTGATTTCCGATGAATACTCTGATTTTGTGCTGGAGGGGCGCGGTCAGGCTAAGATATATGGTGAGCTTTCGATCCTTCCACTTTTTGGCGCCCTTATTATATTGTGGTTTCTGCTGAGGGCGGGATGGGATTTTGCTGGGATAATTGTATCAACTCCTCAGGAAGCTTTTAGTCATCTGATTCAGCGTGCGCCTTACACTATGGCGACAATAATTGCATTTACACTTTTAATAAAAGTGGCGCATATGTTGCTCGATAAGGTTATCTCCATTCATGGCGAGAGGCTTGCGCTGGCAAAGCTTTTAGTAATTGCTAGGGATACCGTGCATACAAGTTCGCGGGGGCTGGATATTTCGGATGATGAAGTATTCCAAGAGCGCGTAAAACTAAAAATGGAACTTCTTCGTCAGCACCTGAAGTTGGCGGAGATTGATTCTGTTATTTCTGTTTCTGAAAATATGTCCAATAAGGGAGGGGGTTCTAGTTCGGCTGTAACTAATGACGAAAAGCAGTCTGCGCCAGCCCCTCTATTGTCCTAGCTGATTGCTTGGGAGAAAATTATTTGGTGACAAGCTTCCTTTCGGCCAGAGATATTCCTATTAAAGGCCGTTTAGCATATGTCGCGCTTGGGCCACCGGATCGAACTCGCTCCCGCAGGCCTTCTTGATGCGCGCGCGCAATACGCGATACGCGCCCTGAATAACGGGGTCAGGTTGTTTTTTTCTAACCTCATCAGCGCTCACATTCGAAGGCCTCGTCTAGGACATCTTGATCTCCCAGACATCCCCCCAACCGCCATCCTCGGCGCAGCCTCAACTGGAGAACACACGATAATGAAGTAGGTGGGCACCGCGCCGGCCGCGACACTGCTGGTGAGCGATTGCTCCAAGGTGGCGGGCGAGAAGTTCGTCGGCCACTGAGTCAAGCTGCCAGACCAAAGTTTCAGCTGCTCAGACCATTCGATGTTGGGGCGCACTCAGCTGCTGTTGTTGATCCTGCTGCTGGCTTTGCTGCTGGGCCTGTTGCTGCCGTTGCGTTTCGCTCAGCGTCTGCAGCTGCGCAAGAGATTGCTCCACGGGCTGTGCGATAGCGTCGCTGGTCTTCATGTACGCCATCTGATGCGCGGGGTTATCCAATGCACCCTGGACCACAAACACGTTCTCGCCGCGTCCGACGGACATGGTTTGATTGCTCAGCACGACATGGTCGATCTGGGTCAGTCCGTTCGCTTTGGCCAGGTGGGCGCTACTGGCCGCCAGCCGCGCGCTGTTGTCGTCATAGTCGCGGCCAAGGCTCTGCTCCAGACGGCGCACGGCCTCCTCGGCCTGACGATGTAGCGGATCTTGCGAGGGCACGGCGCCCTGGATATTTCGGTAGGTTGGCGCGGCATTGTGATCTTCCCGATTCAACTCGGGCGGGAAGGTACGCGGAGCAATCTGCTGCAATGTCGCTGGGTCGATGTCTCCCGTTTGGGAGAGACCATGGGCCTGCTGGTAGTTGATCACTGCTGCCTGCATCGACAGGCGGTAGACACCATCCTCCTGAAGTGGCTGACTGTCTGCGCCGCGATACCCTTCGGCGTTCAAGGTTTGCTGCACCTTGCGAACCATCTCGGACGATTCACCGATGCGGATTGTTCCGTCATCCACGAACGGCCTGGGTTCAATGCCACGATCCCGCCTTTCTGCATCGATCGACAGGCGACCGCTGACCAAATCGCCTACGTAGTTCTCGTAGTGTTGGTAGTAGCGAGTATCAACTTCCATGTGGACATGAATTGCCTGTGTTGCCTGTTTGCCCTGAACCCCCAACGCCTGCCCATACTCGACTCGATCGCCAGCCTGAACGTGGATCGGGGACATGTGCCGGACACGCAGGATTACGTCGCCACCTTCCCGATCCAGCACATCGACCAAACCCTGACGCGCATCGACAGTACCCACCACACCAGCAACGGGCGACGGGACATCCAAAGCCCTTGAAGCAGGCCCGGGGGACTGCCTGGAGTCTTCAAGGAGGAAGTCCTTCTTTAGCAAAACCTGATCAGGACGAAGGCCATGCGTTTGTCCTGGCTCGGCTACCTCGATTTCTTGGAATTCGCCACCGATCAGCCCCAGCGTTCGACCTCTTTGTCCACCGACAGCGCTACCGTTTTGCAGATTGGCGCCGCGGTTACCGTAAGGATGATGGGTGACCAGATCGTCGAAGTTCTCCACAATCTCGTTGTGGTATTCCTTTTTCTGGTCCCATTCGAGCTGCATGAGTCGATAGGGGATTTGGGGCGTTGCTTCCTGTGCAGCCATGTACCAACTCCTTATCAGTCTCTCAGGTTGATCGCGCGCGTCATGCGCCAACAGCCTTTGCTACGTTTGAACAGGTACGAATCCACTTCATATTCCATGCCGAAAGAGACGGTGTACCCCCCACCCACGCCGGCCTCAATCTTAAAGGGGAATCCGGCGTCGCCTTCCGGCTGCGGATTTGCTTCGCCAGGATCGATGTGATCGAAGACTTTGGCATTCCTGAAATAGCGATATGAGAATAGCTCAAAGCGGGAGGAACCTTTTATTTTCGAGATGTGCGTAAGAGGGGACGAATCAGTCATGTCCTCCACCGTATACGTTGGCACCTCATATTCCAGCGGGTCATCCGTAAAGCGGAGACGCACACTGTCATCTGAAGAATCGGCATAGCGCTCAAGGAACGTTGCGAAATCTTTGGAGGGACAATCAACAGCGACAGATTGCTCGTTATGGCGAGTCTGCTCGCGCTGCGACGCAACCGCCTTGGCGGGCGAAGTGCATCCCGCCATACAAAGACAAAGCACCGCAGCAAAGGCGCTATATGGATTCAAGTGACAGGCGCGCATGCTCATCATTCTTCCTTTATTCATGGCCGTGGCATCTGAAAGACTCATCTCGGCAGCTGCTTCAAGACCACCTCAGCTTACCCATAGCTCAAGCCGTTTGGTGATCTTCCATCCTTTCTCGGTGCGCGCGAGCAGATAGAGCATGCCGGTGCCACACCGTCCATGACAACGCTGTTCGGCATATACGAGCGCATGGGATCCATCGACAGGGACTGGCACACTGAGTTGTAGATAGCCGGCCGTTCCTGGGTAGGCTTTATAGAACGCAGGCCAATTGATGTCCGTCAGCACTGCGTTGACATGATCGGTGGATGCCACGTGGACATAGATGCTTTCGGGCAGCCGTACCTGCACCGGAACCGAATTTGCCAGCAATAGGGCCCGTCGCGCCTGTGCTGATACGAACGCGTGTGCAGTCGTGGAGGAAAGTAAGTTTTGATCCAGATTCGAGGCGCACACTTGCCCCGCTGTATCGGCGGCGCAAGTTTGGGTAGATCGATCGAGCAGCACCACCGGTTTACGCTTTGCACGTGCGAGGGGCTCGTCAGACTCTGAGGCAGGAGAATAGACGGGATACCGCTGGTCAGCGACTGCTGCCCAGATCAGGATCACGTCCTGCTTCGATAGAGCTGCAGGCGGCGACGGTGGTGCTGGTTGTTCGGCAGATCGTGCAATGGAGGAAGTGATCGGCTTTGCCAACAGCACGATGGCGAGCAACGGCGCAAAAAGTAAACAAACACGCAGGATGCGAGGCCAGCTTATCCGCCTTGGCGACAGGCCGGCTGATGGCGATGAATGCGCAGCGTGAGTGTCGTTGAAGGAATACTCCTTTGACATTTTTGTACTGTTCCGACTCATGTGGCGGTAGTTGAGAGGTTCAACGGTTGTTCTTCGTCGGGGCTTGGTCGCAACAGGATGTCTTTGCAACGGCTTTGCGAACGTCACCGTGCTCGCGATGGCACCGCTAGCTTCCGCTCGCCCCTGAAGGGTTGGCAAGTCAGATCGGGTTTGACCCGTCATCAGACCGGGCGGAGCGTCGTTGCCAATGACGCATCCGAGACGGCGGCGGTTCTCCCCTTGGAGCATTCCTGGCTCTTGACCCGCCGTACATCCCCCACCCGCCATCCTCGCTCCAGACTCAACTGGAGAACACACGATGATGAAGTGGATGGGTACCGCGCTGGCCGCGGCACTGCTGGTGAGCGGTTGCGCCAAGGAGGAGGGCGAGAAGTTCGTCGGCCACTGGGTCAACGTGCAGACGCAGGAAGAGACGATGGACATCGAGCGCAATGGCGAGACCTTCATGGTCCGCAGCACCACGCCGAAGTTCTTCAGCCGCAAGCCCAAGACCGAGAGCTACCCGGCGGTCTACAAGGACGGCGCGCTGCAGGTCACCAACGATGGCGAGACGGTGAACTTCGCCATCGACGCGGCCAACGGCCACCTCAACACCGGTGGCGAGCAGTACCAGCGCGTGCCGGCCAAGTAAGGCCGCCGCTGTCGCCAGCGCCCGCGTGTGGACCTTGCCGGCCGCACGCGGGCGTTTGCGTTTGTGGCCTAGCCGGCCACGCCGAAGGGCTACTGGTGCACGCTGCCTCGCGCAGACGCCGGGCCGGACACGCCGCCCGTCGCCCGGCCTTGCGCTGCCGCTGCCATTCCACCCCGCGCAAGCCTTACAGTGCGCAGGCACGCCAGGGTCATGGCGCTGCCCGACCGATCAATCCAGCAACTACGAGGGTGTCATGAGCAAGGGGATGGACCAGAAGAAGAGCCAGAAGAAAGAGCCGACCAAGACGCTGAAGGAAAAGCGCGCGGCCAAGCAGGAAAAGAAGGGCAAGTAAGCCGCCCGGCCTGCCAGACGGCAGACGAGGTCAGGCGCAGGCCTGGCCTCGCGGTGTGACGCCGTGCCAGCCTCAATGACCCCCCAGGCGTAATGGGTGCTCAGGGTTCTCACGGATGAAGCGATCGACCTCCGACAGCTTGGCTGGGAGAGCAACGCACGGGTGGCTGCGGTAACTGAAGAACCGAAAGCCAGCGCGATACAAGCGCTCGACCTTGCGCCATTGCGCTTGGTTGCGGGCCGGGGGTGCCTTGAACGAACGCCCCATCACGCACAGCGCGTTACCGCAGCCGGGACAGGGGGCCACCTGCTCGCGCGGAGCGATCTTGAAACTTCTGCGGCAACCGAAGCAGGCGTGCGCTAGCCGATAGGCGGCGCCGGCGACGGGCGCCTTGACCACACGCGGCTGACGAGCACCGACGGCATAACGCAATGCGGTGCGATGGGCTTTGTCGGTGGAACTCATTGACGTGCCTCCGGGCCGACCACGGCTGGCTGACGCTGCACGACATACCAAGTACTGCCATCGCATGACGCGGTGCCGGCCCGATGCGTGGCGGGCAGGATCGCTGCGACCTCGGCAGGCAGAGCCAGTTGCCAATCCAGGTTGGGAAAGGCGGCCGGGAAGCTCGTGCCATTCGGATTGGCAGAGTGCGCGTAGATGCCCGTATCCATCGTGTCCTCACTGAGGTCTGCCCACAGTTGCACCGCTGCCCCACGTTGCGCCAGACGTGCTTCCAGGTAGCACAACACGCGCACTGCAACCGCGTTGACCATCTGCCGATGCTCAACACAGGAGTGGCCGCGGCCATTCCAGTCCACATGCGTATGCCACAGGTCGAACCAGCTTTCCGGGTCCAACCGGTCAACCGCTGCACGCGCCTTGGCTTCTGCCCGCACCCAATAGCGCTCCATGCGTTTGCGGCGACGTCGGTCCATCGGTGCGGTCCTGTTTCGGGAGTTGACTCATGCTTCCAACGGCCAGGCGTTGTCGCAAGCAACGCTGCATGCTGCCATGCCGAGCAGCGGCCCAGCCAGATCAGATGACGGTCTTGAATTGCCTGCTCAATGCGGCGTGCTGGAAGAAGCCCGGATCAAGCCGCGGGCCGCTTGATCCGCGATGGCAGATCGCCCAGCGCGCGGTGCGCCTGTTCCAGCTCGTAATCGGCTTGCAGGCTCAGCCAGAAGCGCTCGGTCGTGCCCAGCGCTGCAGCCAGGCGCACGGCGGTGTCGGCGGTGATACCGCGCTTGCCCAGCACGATCTCGTTGATGCGACGCGGCGGTACATCGGTAGCCCGCGCCAGTGCGTTCTGGCTGATGCCCATCGGCTCGAGGAACTCCTCAAGCAGGATTTCGCCAGGGTGGATGTTGGGTAGGACTGTCATGAACAGATGCCTCGTGCTCAGTGGTAATCGACAATGCCGGGACTGGGTTTATGCATCTCCGGCCTTCTTGCCAGCTGCGCCACTGCCCCGCGCACGTGCCATCTTCTTCAACTCTCGCGTAGCGGCGTCGAAATCGCGCTCGACCGCTGAGGGCTCGGCCAGCTTCTGCTGCTTGTGGCGTGCGAATTCCGCCTTACCAAATTCCAGCGCCTGCTCACGGCTGACCCGGCCCGCGTGGGTGAGCACTTCTCGGTCGCTTAGCCGCAAAAAGTCGTCAAGCTTGGCGATCCAGTCGGCCATGGTCATGGGCTTGCGGTTCAGCGCCTGAAGCTCCGCAAATTCCAGATAGGCAGTGACGATGCGATTCAGTGCGTCCAGCTCGTCAGGATTTAGATAGCTTTTGGCGACCGTGGCGTCGGACGCACGCGGCGTAGCGCTAACCCAGTTGGTCATCCCGCTACGCGGCTTGCCTGCGTCGGCGCGCTCCATGATCAGCTCGGCGGCAGTGTGTCCGTGCGCAGCCCAATGCATCTTGTTCTGCACGGTAGCGAAAAAGCGCTGGCTGGCCTCGGCCGAGGCATCGTAGTCGACGCTGGTGGCGTAGATCTCCAGCACCTTGCGCCAGAACATCTTCTCCGAGGAGCGGATGTCGCGAATCTTGCCGAGCAGGTCTTCAAAGTAGCCGTCATCAGGGCCACGCTTGAGGCGTTCGTCATCGATGGCGAAGCCTTTGACCAGATACTCGGTAAGCCGGGCGGTGGCCCATTGTCGGAACTGCGTACCGCGCGGGGAGCGAACGCGGTAGCCGACGGCCAGGATGGCGTCCAGACTGTAGTGTCTAAGCTGCCGGCGAACCTGCCGTTCTCCCTCCTGGCGAACTTGTAAGTAATCCTTACAGGTTGCTGCTTCCTCTAGCTCAGACTCCTCAAAGATCGCTTTAAGGTGCTGAGTGATGTTTTGTGGACTCGTCTGGTAAAGCTCTGCAATCTGCGCCTGGGTCAACCAAACCGAATCGCCTTCCAGACGCACTTGGACGCGCGTTTGCGCA
The DNA here is from genome assembly GCF_056675615.1 of Xanthomonas sp. NCPPB 2864. NCBI lineage: Bacteria > Pseudomonadati > Pseudomonadota > Gammaproteobacteria > Lysobacterales > Lysobacteraceae > Xanthomonas > Xanthomonas sp. NCPPB 2864. Next base: position 46,322 of record NZ_JBWWVS010000012.1, on the reverse strand, counting down.
TCGTCGGTGCGATACAGGATCAGCTGGGAAGCAGGGGCATCCTTGTCATCAGTGTTCATGCGATTTCCAAGCGCGTGATGTCATCAGAATAACGAGCCTTGCAACGGTGCAACCGGTGCCTCTAGCAAGTCCTGTGCGATTTCAGCAGCGGGCCGTATTTGTTCCCCACCCAACCGCCACGCCAGGCCCGAGATGCGCGCGGCGTGCCGGGCCAGCGCGCTGCGGATGACCGCTTCGCTGCCGGCCAGGTGCAGGGCGCGGCGGGCGCGGGTGATGCCGGTGTAGAGCAGTTCGCGGCTGAGCACGCGGGCGTCGCGGGTGGGCAATTGCAGCCAGACGGTGTCGAATTCGCTGCCCTGGGCCTTATGCACGGTCATGGCGAAGGCGCTTTCGTGCGCGGGTAGCGCGGCGGGGTGGAAGCCGCGCACCTGGCCGTCGCCGTCGCCTTCGAACCAGGCGACCAACGGGCCTTGGGCACGGCTGGCGGTGCCAACGGACTGGCCTGGCCCTGAAGAGGCGCCTTCGTCGCTGCGCCCCGAAGAGGGACTCGCGTCGCTTCGCAGGCAGATGCCGACGTCGCCGTTGAACAGGCCGTGGCGGTAGCTGTTTTCGGTGATCAGCAGCAGGCGGCCCTGGAACCAGGGAGAGGCGGCGCCGAGGCGGCGCGCGCCGGAGCCGGTTTCGGCCAGCAGTTGTTCGATGCGGGCATTGAGGCCGCGTGCGCCCTGCGGGCCGGCGCGCACGGCGGTGAGCAGGCGCAGGCGCGCGGCATCGCGCAGGGCGGCGGCCGGGTCTTGCGCGTCGGCCAGCGCGCGCCAGTGCGCGAGCAGTGCGTCGCGGCCCAGGGTGAGCGGGTCTTCGCCATCTTCGTGGAAGTGCACGCCGGCCAGCTCGCCGCTGCGCAGCAGGGCCAGGGCGGTGTCGGCGTCGCCGGCGCGCACGGCGTCGGCCAATGGGGCGAGCGCGAAGTCGTGCGCCTGCCGGTAGCCGCGCAGCAGGTGCACGCGGTGGCCGGCCAGGCCGCCGCCGTGGGTGGCGCTGGGCGCGTTGCCGAGCAGCGCTTGCAGTGCCTGTGCGTCCTGCGGCTGCAGGGCATCGCCGGGGCCGGCGGCCTGCAGGATGGCGGCGAGCACGTCGCCGGCTTCCACCGAGGGCAGCTGGTCGGCGTCGCCGAGCAGGATCAGCTGGGTGCCATCGGCCACGGCTTCGACCAGCTTGCACATCAGCGGCAGGTCGACCATGGAGGCTTCGTCGACGACGATCAGGTCCAACGGCAGCGGGTTGTCGGCGTGATGGCGGAAGTGCGGGGAATCCGGGATGACGCCGAGCAGGCGATGCAGAGTGCTGGCGCCATTGGGCAGCGCATCGGCCAGGGCCGGGTCGATGCCGCCAGCGATGGCGCGCGTGACCGCAAGGCGCAGGCTTTCGGCCATGCGCTCGGCGGCACGACCGGTGGGCGCGGCCAGGGCGATGCGCGGGGCCGGGGTGTTAGAGGCGTGTGCCTGGGCGATGCGCAGCAGCAACAGGCGGGCGATGGTGGTGGTCTTGCCGGTGCCGGGGCCGCCGGTGACCAGCAGCAGGGTGCGGCGCAGCGCCAGGGCGGCGGCCTGGGCCTGGCGGTCTGGGTGGTGGGATGGGGCCGGTGGGGCCGCACCTTCCTGGTCGACGGATGGCTCGGGCAGGCCCGTGCCCTCACCCGCCCTTCGGGCACCCTCTCCCATGTGGAGAGAGGAAGCCTGGGGGAATAGCTGCGCGAACAGCGGGGCCAGCGTGGCGGCGTCGAAGGGGGGCGGCGACTGGGCGGCGATGCGTTGCAGGCCCAGCGCCAGGCGGCGCTCGTACTCGCGGTAGCGGCGCAGGTAGAGCAGGCCGCGTTCCAGCACCAGCGGGCAGTCGGCGGCGGCGGGGTCTTGCGGATTCGGTTGGTCGACCCAGCGCGAGGCGGCCAGGGTGCGTTGCCAATCGCCTGGGTCCGGGAGTGCGGGCGCTGGGCCCTCGCGCGTGTCCAGCAGCATGCCGGCGCGGCTGGGGTCCAGCCCTGCGTGGCCGCTGGTGACGGCAAGCGAGGCGAGTGCGGCGCCGGCCAACACCTGGGAGTCGGTGTCCGGGGCTAGGCGTTGCAGGCTCTGGGCGAAGGCCAGATCCAGCGGGCGCAGGGCGTCGGCCTTGATCAGGGCGTTGAAGAGGGTTGGGTGGTTCATGCGGTGGACGCCTCCCGGGCACATGCGCCCTCACCCCAACCTCCGCTGCGCGCCCCGGCCCGCGCGGCGTGGCGCAGACACTGCCAGGCACGCGCGCAAGTGCGCGCAAGCGGTGTCTGCCCGCCCCGAGGGGAGTGGGGCGTGCGCACAGCGCTGATCGGGCGTGCGGTCTGGAGGGTCATGGCTTGGATGCTTCGGCGGCGGACGTACCCTCACCCCAACCCCCGCTCCGCGCCCCAGCCCGCGCCAGCGGCGCGGGCGCTCCAAGGCACGCGCGCCAGTGGCGCGCAGCCAGTGCCTTATCGCCCCGGGGAGAGCGGGGCTTTGGTGCGTCAGCGGTAAGGGGCTGTGCGCTAGCGGGCATCGGGCGTGCCTGGGTTGCTGGATGTCGGCTCCGGGGCGCTGCCGGCGAACAAGGCGTCCAGGGCTTGGACCAGCGCCGGGTCGAAGCGCCAGGCGTGGATGCCGGGTGCGGGCGTGACGCGGTTAACGGCGTCGAAACCCGAATCGGAGATGGAGCTGGCGCCATTGACGGGGTCGGAATCGGAGGCGGCTCTGGCGCCGTTGACGGAGTCGTAGTTGGAGTCGTAACCGGAGTCAGAACCGGAACCGGAGATAGAGCTGGAGTCGGCTGCGGGGTTGCGGGTGGCGTCCAGGCCGCGGCAGAACAGGTAGCGCACGCCGCCGAAGTCGCGCGCGTAGTCGTAGCCATCGCCCAGGCGGAAACGCAGCCAGCGGTGCAAGGCGACGGTGTAGATCAGCGCCTGCAATTCGTACTCGCTGTGCGCCATGGCGCGGGCCAGGGCGTCGGCGTCGTAGCTGGGCAGGCGGTTGGACTTGTAGTCGAGCACGTACCAGCGCCCGTCCACGGTGTAGGTGAGGTCGATCAGGCCGGTCATCAGGCCTTCCAGCCGCTGGCGTGCGCCGAAGGCCTGGCGGTCGCTCACCACGCCAAACCGGTGCAGCAACGCTAGCAGCGCATCGACGCGGGTGGGCCGCATGGCGAAGTGGAATTCCATCTCGTTGCGGCGCTGCGGCGCGGGCACGGCGGCCAGGGTGGTGCCTTCGGGCAGGGCCACGGTGAGGGTGTGGCCGATCAGCGCGGTGAGCATGGCCAGGCCGTCGTCCCATTCCTTCTCGACGTAGCCGCCGCGCTGCAGCGCCTCGAGGATGGCGGCGGCCTGGCCTTCGGGTGCGGGCAGACCGGGGCGCCAGGCCTGCCAGGCGGCGAAGTCGCAGCGCTCGAACACGTCATGCATCACCACGCCGAAGCGGTTGCCGGCAAAGCGCGGGTCGAAGGCGTCGACCTCGGCGGCCACCGCAACGGCCTCGCTGCCGGACGGCTCGTCGCTGCCGCCACTGCCGACCACCGTGGCGCTGGCCATCGGGTCGGTGGCGGCGCCGGCATCGGCATTGGCCAGCTGGGTGAAGCTGTAGACCCACCAGTCCGGGGCGATATGCCGCTGCGGCGCGCGCGCAGGCGGCACCTGCGCCTCGACCGGCGGCGGCAGGCGCGGCAGGTTGGTGGGCGGCGTGGACATATCGACCACCACTGCGCCCTCGCCGGCCGTGCCCTGCAGTGCGTCCAGCGCGCGCAGCATGCCGGACAGTGCGGTGCGCTCGTGCTGGTGGAACGGGCCGCTGGCGATCCACAGCGCGTGCTCGGCACGGGTCAGGCCGACGTAGAGCAGGCGTGCGTCTTCGGCGCGTTGTTCCTGCTTCCAGGCCGCTTCGGCGGCGCTCCAGGTCGGGTCGTCTTTATCAGTCTTCCAGTGCAGCTGGCGGCCGAGCTCGGGCGCATGCACCACGCAATGGCGGCCGGCGCCCTTGTCGCTGCGGCCGATGCCGATGTACGGCAGGAACACCAGCGGATATTCCAGGCCCTTGCTCTTGTGCAGGGTGACGATCTGCACGCGGCGCGCGTCCGACTCCAGCCGCAGCTGCTGGGCTTCGTCGTTGTCGTCGGCATTGGCGATGCGGCGCGACAGCCAATCGACCAGGCCGTGCGGGCCGAGTGCGCGGGCGTCGGCCTCCTGCAACAGTTCGGCCAGCTGCAGGTAGTTGGTGAGGCGGCGCTCGCCATCGACCAGGGCGAGCAGGCGTTGCCCGTGCGCGGCGCCCAGGTCGCCGATCAGGGCAAGCGGGCCGCCGCGTTGCCAGCGCTCGCGCCAGTCCAGCGCCTGCTGCTGCCAGCGGCGGTGACGCTCGCCGTCGTGTGCGAGCGCGGCGATGGCGGCGGCGTCCGCGCCGATCAGCACGGTGGCCAGCGCGGCGCGCAGGCGGCTGTCGTCGCCCGGGTCGAGCAAGGCCTGCAACAGGGCCAGCAGCTCCAGCGCTTCGTCGGTGGCGAACAGGCTCTGCTTGCCGGCCGCCACGGCGGGGATGCCCACCGCGCCCAGCGCCTGCTGCATGCGCGTGGCCTCGCCGTGGCTGCGCACCAGCACGGCGATATCGCCGGCCTGCACCAGGCGGCCATTGACGGTGGCGGTGCCATCGCGGCCGCCGGCCAGCCAGCCGCGAATCGCCGCCACGCAGGCGGCGGTGGCCAGCTCGCGGGCGCGGTTGGCGCTCCAGGGTTTGGGCTTTCCTGCTTGCTTGGTTTTTGCCGCTGCCGCGGCAGGTGGCGGCGGCGGGTCCGGGGCGCGCCACAGCGTCAGCGCCGGGGCGGGGCCGCCATCGCGTTGCAGGTCGGCATCCACCCGCTTGGTGCCGGGCCGCACCGGGTGGAAGGCGATGCCATCGGTGAGGAAGGCGTCGGTGTAGCCGGCCTGCGCGTACAGCGCGTCGATGGCCGCCAGCACGCCGGGGCGCGAGCGGAAGTTGTGGCTCAGCGGCGGGGCGAGTTCAGCAGTGACGGCGGCGGCCAGATAGGTGCGCACGTCGCCGCCACGGAAGCCGTAGATGGCCTGCTTGGGGTCGCCGATCAGAAACAGCGCCGGCTCCAGGCCGGTGGCGCGTGCGAGCGCGCCTTCGCCGAACACGTTGGAGAAGATCGCCCACTGGCGGTCGTCGGTGTCCTGGAATTCGTCCACCAGCGCGATGGCGTATTGCGCGCGCAGCCGCGTGACCAGCGCCTGCGCCTGCGCGCCTTCCAGCGCGTGCGCGACGCCATCGACCAGGTCGTCGTAGGTCTGCACGCGGCGCTGGCGCTTGAGCAATGCCAGCCGCGCAATGGCGTCCTCGCGCAGGGCGTGCAGCAGGCAGATGCGGCGACGGCTGCGCCATGCTTCGACACCGGCCAGCGCGGTGAGATAGCCGTCGATCTCGTGGCTCAGCGGCGAGGCCGGGGTGCGATCGACGAACTTCTTGTTGGTGCCGGCGGCCAGTTCCGCGGCGGTGAGTTTGATCAGCTTGGCGTGCGGCGTTGCGTGCATCGATGGTGCGGCGGCGAAGCTGTCGAACCAGTGCCACAACGCTGTTAGCCACTCGGGCTTGTAGCTGACCTTGCTCAGGATGCCGCCGTCGATGGCGGCCATGATGGTGTCGAAAAACGCGCTGCCGTGCGCCTGGAATGCCGCGGCCAGTGCAGTACTGGCGTCCTGCACCGCTTGCAGCAGCGCAGCGGAATCGTCGTTTGTCGTGGCGGCGGCCGGCAGCAGCGTTGGATGGCGCACCAAGGCGCGCAGATCGCTGGCCAATGCATCGGGGCCGCCCGACCACAGCGCGATCAGGTCTTCGGCCATTGCCGCATCGGCGGCGCGCTGGCGCCATAGATCGGCGGCGACTTCGCCGAGCAGTTCGCGGTCGTTTGCGAGCAGTTCCGGTGCGGCGAAAGCCTGGCCGCTTTCCAGCGCATGCTCGCGCAGCACGCGCGCGCAGAAGCCGTGGATGGTGAACACGGCGGCCAGGTCGATTTCTTCCACCGCCTGTTGCAGGCGGCGGCGCAGGGCGGCGGGTGTTTCGGTGCCGGTGGCCAGGTGGGTGGCGAGGATGGCGCGCGTAAGCAGCACATCGGGCGCGTCCTGTAGGAGCGGACCTGGACGCGACGGGTCGTCGGCGAGGTCGGTCGCGGCCTGGGCCGCTTCTACGGGGGCGGTGGGTGTTTCGGTGCCAGGGGCCAGGTGCGTGGCGACAAAGGCGTCGGGCGCGTCCTGTAGGAGCGGCCCTGGCCGCGACGGGTCGTCGGCGAGGTCAGTCGCGGCCGGGGCCGCTCCTACGGGGGCGGTGGGTGTTTCGGTGCCAGGGGCCAGGTGCGTGGCGACAAAGGCGTCGGGCGCGTCCTGTAGGAGCGGACCTGGCCGCGACGGGTCGTCGGTGAGGTCGGTCGCGGCCGGGGCCGCTCCTACGGGGGCGGTGGGTGTTTCGGTGTCAGTGGCCAGGTGCGTGGCGACAAAGGCGTCGGGCGCTTCGTGTAGGAGCGGACCTGGCCGCGACGGGTCGTCGGCGAAGTCAGTCGCGGCCGGGGCCGCTCCTACGGGGGCGTCGGGGACTAGCGTCGCGGCCAGCACCAGGCGCTCGCGGATGCGGCGGCGCAGTTCCTGGGTGGCGGCCTCGGTGAAGGTGACGGCGAGGATCTGGCCGATGCGCAGGCCACGCTCGACCACCAGCCGGGTGAACAGCGTGGCCAGGGTGAAGGTCTTGCCGGTGCCGGCGCTGGCCTCGATCAGGCGTACGCCATGCAGCGGCAGCTGCAGATACGGGTCGGTGACCGGGCTGGCGCTCATTCGGCCTCTTCCTGCGCGCCATGCCAGTGGCGCCAGCTCTCGATCAGACGCTCCGGATCCAGCGTGGCATCGGCGTTGCCGCGCCCGAGCAGGTCGTACACGCGATGGCTGGTGATGGCGAAATCGGCAAAGCGCTGCGCGTCGGCGAACGGGTCGCGGCCGCGGTTGACCAGGCGCAGTTCCGGGCTGTGCGATTCGCTCCAGCCGAAGCTGGACTGCCACTGCCCGGCGGCGTCCTTGATGGCCTTGTCCAGGTCGTCGCTGCGCGCGGCCTGGTGGTATTTCCAGCTGCTGTAGGGCGCGAACGCCAGCGGCGTCTGCAAGCCCTGCCGGTATACCTGCAGCAGCGCAGCCAACGCGCCCTGCGCCTGGGTCTGCGACAGCGGTTCGGCATCGATGGGATGCGGGCCTAAACCGTCTTCGTCTTCGAAGAAGCGCACATACGGCGCGTGCTCGCCGGCGGCGCGCAGCAGGAGCCATTCCAGGCCGTGGCGGATCGCGCTGCGGCCGCTGAGCGCGCCGACCTGCACCCGCCCCACCCCGCTCGCATACCAGCCGGGCACACGGCCGTGCACCTCGGTCTGGCCGATCTGCACCTGCAACCGGCGCGACTGCGCCGGCGCCTCGCCGCGCCAGTGCCGGAATGCCTCGGCATACGGGCGCAGTTGCGCCACCCGCTCATCGAGCTGGCGTCGCCCCAGCGGCCCGGACGGCAGCAACGCGCGCGCGCGCAGACGCTCGTAGAGCCGCTCGGTGTCGCCGGCCAGCGCGGCGTCGAACACATGCTGCTGCAGGCCGTATTGCTCCAGCCCGCGCGTGGGCGCGAGCAGCGGCTCCAGATCGCTGTCTTCGCCGGCCGGATCCGGCAGGCGCATTCCCAGGCGGTGGCGCAGGAACTGCCCGGCCGGGTCGGCGAACAGGCGGCGCAGTTCGTCGATCGACACATTCGTCGGCACTGCGATGTCATCGGCCGGCAACGCACCGGCCACCCAGGGCGCCAGCGGCTGGCGCTGGCCGGTAAGGCTGTCCACCGCGGGGCGCCACTGCCGGCGATAGCTGAAACGGCGCGGGTCGGCGCCGTGATCGCCCGGCGCACCGAAGGCGGCGGCGGCAAATGGCTGCAACGGGTGGTGCACCACCAGCGTGTCGATTGCCGCCGGGTCGGCGTGGTACTGCGCGGCGCTGCCCAGCAGCTCGCTGACCAGCACCGACGGTTCGCGCGCGCTGCCGTCGCGCGCATCGGCACCGAGATAGCTCAGGTAGAACACTTCCTGCGCGGAGGCGAACAACTGCAGGAACAGGAACCTGTCGTCCTCGCGGGTTGAACGGTCGCCGTGCCGGCGACGCTCGGTGCCCAGTTCTGCAGTGAGACGATTGAGCCCGGCGGCCGGGTCGCGGCGCGGGAAGTCGCCATCGTTCATGCCGAGCAGGCAGATCGCGCGGAATGGCAGCAAGCGCATCGGCACCATGCGGCCGAAACTGATGCCGCCGGTGAGCAGCGGCGCACGCGTGTCCGACTCGCCCAGCACCGCAGCAAAATGCGCGCGCACCACCTCGGCCGGCACGCTGCCTGCGTACTCGGCGCGCACTGCATCGCGGGCGAACTGGTCGATCAAGCTACGCAAGCGGTCCAGCGCGCGCTGCGCACGCGGTGCCGAAGGTGCTTTTGGCATCAGCGCCTCCAGCAGGCCGAGCAGCCGCTCGCGCCACTCGACCGGCGTCATCGCCTCGGCCAACACGGACTGGTGGCGTTCGAGCACACGCAGCAGCTTCAACAAGATATCCAGTGCGGCCAGCGCGCTGCCTTCCAGCTGCGGCCAGGGCGCCACACCCTCGATATCGTCGTCGGCGCCGCTGGCATGGCCGAGCAGCAGCCGGTCCAGCGCGAAGCGCCAGGTGTAGGCGTCGTCGCCCGGTGCCTGATGCTGGCGCCGGTGCGCCGCATCCAGCCCCCAGCGCGCGCCGGCCGCATGCAGCCAGCTGCGCAGACGTTCCAGCCCGGCTTCGTCCAGGCCGGCGGCCTCGGCGATCGGCGCACTGGCGAGCAGGTCGAGGATCTCGTGCAGGCCGAAGCGTGCGATCGGCAGGCCGAGCAAGCTCAGGAACACTTCGGCTAGCGGCTCGCTGGCCAACGGGCTGGCATCGGCCAGTGCATACGGCAGCGCGTCGTCGTTGCCGTGGCTGCCGAATACCGCGTCCAGATACGGCACGTACGGGTCGATATTTGGCGACAGCACCGCGATCTCGCGCGGCTGCAGCGGCGGGTCGAAGCGCGCATCGTCGAGCAAGGCGCGCAGCTGGTCGTGCAGCACCTGCAGCTCGCGCAGCCGTGTGTGGCAGGCGTGCACCTGCAGGCTGGGGTCGTGCAGATTCACCGCCGGCAACGCGGCAGGCACGCTGGGCGCGCGGCGATGGAACAGGTCGCTCTGCATGCGCCGCAGCAGGCTGTCGCCCAGGCCGCCGTCGGCCAGTGCGCGGCGGCCGGACTCCAGCGGGTCGGCGTAGGCGGCGATCTCGGCCAGCGGGTGCACCACCTCGTAGTCGCCGACCAATGCCATGAAGTCGCGCCCGGCCGCGCCCCAGGCCTGCAGTAGCGGGTTTTCCTGCACCTGCTCGGCAAACAGCTGCACCGCACCGTCTTCGCGACGGCGCTGCCACAGGGTCTGCAGATCGCCCCAGTAACCTTGCGTGGGCGTTGGCAGGTAGAAATGCAGCGTGCCCACGCGCGCCTGCGTGGCCAGCACGCGCAGCACGTCGGGCGAAATATTCAAGATGGCGAAGGCGAACAGGCGCCCGGGCAAGCCCTGCGGCAGCGGGCCGTCCGGGCGCGCGTAGCGATCCAGATACTGGCCGATGCGGCGCGCGCGGTATTGCCGGCCGGTGGCGATGCTGCGCCACAGCCGCGCCTGCGGATCATCGGGGTCGGCGCCGCCTTCCCAGCGCAGCAACCAGTCGCGTCGCCAGGCCTGGTACTTCTCGAACACATTGCCCAGCTCGCCGGCCAGCGCCCAGGGTTTGAGCGCGTCGCCATCGGACAGATAACCGGCCAGGGGCGCCAACGCCGCGTCGCTGCCCAGATCGGCCTGCAAGGCGGTATAGAGGCGCCACTGCGTGGTCGCCATGTCCAGATCGTCGTCGGCCGGGCCGAGATTGCATTCCAGCGCGCGCGCGACGAATTCGCCGGGGGTGAGGAATTCCAGATTGGCCGCCACGCCGTGCTCGGCCGCCAGCGTGGACTGCAGCCAGCGCCGCATCGCCACCTGCGGGATCAGCACCACCTCCGGCTGCAGCAACGGCTGCTCCGGCACCGGCCGGCGCAGCTCCTGTGCGAGCAAGGCAGCCAGCGTATCCAGCGCATTTGAGGGATAGAGGCGGAAATCGGGCGCGGAAGTGGCGTGCATGCGTATGCGCATTGTGCCGGATGCGGCCGTGCTGCGCTGTTGGCCCAGGGCGGCGCGCAGCGAGTGGCGCCGCTGTTCGGGCCGTACTGGAGTGGGCAGGCGCGCGGCCAACCGTGGCGATGACGGCCGACACGCTGGAGCTACTGCACCCGAATGCAGCAGGCACGAGCGAATTGCCGATTGCCTGCGATGCCGTGCGGCCGCGGCGCTCGGCGATATCGCTGCAAGCCGCCGTCGACCAACGCGCCTCCAGGCGCCGGCACCGCCATGCAATACCCCTGCGGCGGCATCACAAAAAGCGATGGGCCGGGGTCTTCGCCCGGCCCATCGCGTTGGCTTGGAGCATGACGCTGGAGACGATCAGTATTTCTTTTCCAGGTTGATCATCCAGGTCTGATCGTTGTTGCTGTCGCCATCGGTGATGCCGCGGTATTCCAGCCGCGTCGACAGGCCCTGCTCGGTCAGCAACGCCGCGCCGATGCCCACCATCAGGCGGTTGCGATCGAACGCGCTCTGGCCCGCGCGGTAGAACGGCCCACCGTTCAGATCGGCGTAGCTCAGCGTGGCATCGCCGCGGCCCTGGAAGTCGCGCTGATATTCCACGCGCAACTGCGGGGTCAGCCGGCCCCAGGCCACTTCGCGGCGCCATTCCAGGCGCAGGCCCAGGTTGCCGGTGGTGGTGGCCACGTCCATGTCGTCATAGCGCAGCGCGAACGGCGCCACGCCATCTTCGACATAGCCATCCAGCGTGGCGCGCGCCAAATCCACACGCGCATACGGGGTGATCTGCAGCTCGCCGCGTTGCAGGTCCGCACCGGTGGACAGCGAGGCGATCCACTGCTTGCCGTCGCGGTTGCCTTCGGCCATCGAGGCGTCGTCGGTGACATAGCGACGCAGGTCGTAGGACAGCAGCTGGTAGCCGACCAGGGTGTCGAAGAAGAACGCCTTGCCCGGATGGAAGCTGGCATACAACGCCATGGTGTAGGCGGTTGCCTTGGAGTGGCTGCCGTTCCTGCCCACATCGCTGTCGTCGCGGCCCCAACCCAGGCCCGCACCGATCGCCAACGACTGCGCCACCCGGTAATCGGCGCCCACGCTCAGGCCGTCGGTCTGGAAGTCCACGCCGTTGCTGTTGGACTGCTTGTCCAGGCTGCCCGAGCGGATCGCACCACCCACCCACAGCCCCAGATCGCCCTGGCCCTGCGCAGTGCTGGTGCCGCTGCTGGCCACTGCCGGCGCATCGCGGAAGTCGTTGTCGGCCTCCTGCGTGTCCGGGCTGCACGGCTGCGCACTGATGCCGCGGTCGGCCTGGCGGCAATGCGAGGTCGGCTGGAAGCTCACCGCGTTGCTGAAGGTGCTGCCGCCGCGATGGGTGGCTTCCAGACGGCGCTGGAAGTTGTCGATCTGCGCCCGCGCAAAACGCCGCGTGGACTCGGACTGCGCATCGATCAGGCCACGCACTTCCGCATCCACGCTGGGGTCGCGGCGCGGCGCGATGGTAAACACCACGTTGGCCGGCACCGAGGTGGCGAACGCGTTGGACAAGGTGAACTGCACCGTGGCCTGGCCGACGAAGGCCGGGTTCGGGGTGAAGGTCAGCATGAAGGTCGGCGTCTCGGCCATTGCAGCAGCCGCCGGCGACGGGCCCGAAGCACGTGCCGCCGCCGCGGTGGCGAGACCACCAACCTGGGTGATGGTGGCGGTACCGGCCGACGCAGGCAGCACCGCGACCACGGCCGCCGCCACGAACGGCCCGCCGGTGGCATTGCGGGTCAGGTCGACCTGCTGCGCCTCGCCCGGCACTGCCGCCGCAGTCACCGACACCGCAACCGGCCGCGCATTGACCGCGATGGTCACGGTGGCCGCCGCCGAGGTGCCGCCGCTACCGGTGACCGTGTAGCTCACCACATCGGTGCCGACGAAACCGGCGGCCGGCGTGTAGACCAGCTCCAGCCCGTTGACCACGGCGGTGCCGTTGGTCGGCGCAGCGGCAATGGCGATCGCGGTGATGTTGCCGGTGTCGTTGGCGGTCACCGCCACCGTCACCGCAGCATCGCTCATGGTGGCCGCCACATCCGCCACCGCCACCGGCGCCGCATCGCTCACCGTGAAGCTGTAGGCCTGGGTGGCGCTGGCATTGCCGGCATCGGCCACCGCGATGGTGAAGGACGAGGTGCCCTGCGTCGTCGGCGTGCCTGACAGCGTGCCGTCGTTGGCCAGCGTCAGGCCGGTCGGCAACGTGCCGCTGGCGATGCTGTAGCGATAGGGCGCAACGCCGCCGCTGGCCGTGATCACCTGGTTGTACGCGCTGCCGCGCACCGCCGGTGGCAGGGTCGGTTGCGCCAGCACCAGCGTTGCCGCCGCGATGGTGACCGAGTAGTTCTGGCTGGCCTGCACAGCCGGGCTCGGGGTGCTGTCGGTGGCGGTCAGGGTGAAGTTGAAGGTGCCGGACAAGGTCGGCGTACCACTGAGCGCGCCGGTCGCTGCATCGACAATCACGCCATTGGGCAATGCGCCCGCAGTCAGTGCATAGCGGTAAGGCGCCGTGCCGCCGGTGGCCGGCGTGATCGCCGCGGAGTACGCCTGCCCGGCCGTGCCTGCCGGCAAGGTGCTCGCCGGCAACGCCAGGTTCGGGCCGGCCACGGTCAGTGCATAGGCCTGCGTGGCGGTGAAGGTGTTCGCGTCGGTCGCGGTCACTGTGACGTTGAAGCTGCCTTCCACCGTGGCGGTACCCGACAACGTGCCGTTGCTGGCCAGCGTGATGCCGGCAGGCAGGCTGCCCGCGCTGACTGCATAGGTGTACGGCGCGGTGCCGCCGCTGGCGCTCAGGGTCTGGCTGTAGGCGGTACCGCGGGTGGCGGCCGGCAGCGTAGTGGGCGCGATCACGACCACAGGTGCCGCGATGGTCAGCGTGTAGCTGCGGCTGGCCTGCGCCGCCGGGCTGGGCGTGCTGTCGGATACGGTCAGGGTGAAGTTGAACGTACCCGCCACGGTCGGCGTGCCGCTGAGCGCGCCGGTGGCCGCGTCCACCACCACACCCGCCGGCAGGACACCGCCGGTCAATGCATAGCTGTAAGGCGCCGTGCCGCCGGTGGCCGGCGTGATCGCCGCAGAGTACGCCTGCCCGGCCGTGCCTGCCGGCAAGGTGCTCGCCGGCAACGCCAGGTTCGGGCCGGCCACGGTCAGTGCATAGGCCTGAGTGGCGGTGAAGGTGTTCGCGTCGGTCGCGGTCACGGTGACGTTGAAGCTGCCTTCCACCGTGGCGGTGCCCGACAACGTGCCGTTGCTGGCCAGCGTGATGCCGGCAGGCAGGCTGCCCGCGCTGACTGCATAGGTGTACGGCGCGGTGCCGCCGCTGGCGCTCAACGTCTGGCTGTAGGCGGTACCGCGGGTGGCGGCCGGCAGCGTGGTGGGCGCGATCACGACCACAGGTGCCGCGATGGTCAGCGTGTAGCTGCGGCTGGCCTGCGCCGCCGGGCTGGGCGTGCTGTCGGACACGGTCAGGGTGAAGTTGAACGTGCCTGCCACGGTCGGCGTGCCGCTGAGCGCGCCGGTGGCCGCGTCCACCACCACACCCGCCGGCAGGACACCGCCGGTCAATGCATAGCTGTAAGGCGCCGTGCCGCCGGTGGCCGGCGTGATCGCCGCGGAGTACGCCTGCCCGGCCGTGCCTGCCGGCAAGGTGCTGGCAGGCAAGACCAGATTCGGGCCAGCCACGGTCAGGGTGTAGGCCTGGTTGCCGGTGAAGCTGCCCGCATCGGTCGCGGTCACGGTGAGGTTGAAGCTGCCTTCCACCGTGGCGGTACCCGACAGCGTGCCGTTGCTGGCCAGGGTGATGCCTGCCGGCAACGTGCCACTGGCGAGCGCGTAGGTATACGGCGCGGTGCCGCCGCTGGCGCTCAGGGTCTGGCTGTAGGCGGTGCCGCGGGTGGCGGCCGGCAGCGTGGACGGCGCGACCACGATCGGCGGCGCAGCGATGGTCAAGGTGTAGCCACGTGTGGCCTGCGACGGCGTGCCTGTGGTGCTGTCGGTGGCGGTCACGCTGAAGCTGAAGCTGCCCACGCTGCTGGGGGTGCCGGTCAGGGCGCCGCTGCTGCCGTCGAGCGTGATGCCCGCCGGCAAGGCACCGGCGGTGACGGCGTAGGTGTACGGCGCAACGCCGCCGGTCGCCGGATTGAGCGCACTCGAATAGGCCTGGCCGGCGGTGCCGGCCGGCAGGCTGGTCGCCGGGAAGGTGGTCGTGGCCACGGCCACGGTCAGCGTGTAAGCACGGGCGCCGCTGGTGGGGCTGCCGCCGCTGTCGGTGGCGGTCGCGGTGAAGTTGAAGCCGCCGCTGGCGGTGGGCGTGCCGGACAGCACGCCGCCAGCGCTCAGGCTCAACCCGGCCGGCAACGCACCGGCCGTGATGGCGAAAGTGTGCGGCGCGGTGCCGCCGCTGGCGCTCAGGGTCTGGCTATAGGCGCTGCCCGCGGTCGCCGCCGGCAGCGATGCCGGCCCGACCACCACCACCACGTCGTCGTTGACGATGGTGCCGGTACCGGTGGCGCGGGCGATGCTCGCGTTACTGGCGCCGGACAGGCCGACGCTGAAGGTCTCGTTGGGTTCGACCGCGGTGTCGCCATTGACGGTGATCGCCACGCCCTGCGCGGTAACGCCCGGCGCGAAGGTCAGCGTGCCGGAGCGGGCGGCGTAGTCGCTGCCGGCGGTGGCGGTGCCATCGGCGGTGATGTAATTGACCGACACGGTCTGGCCGCTGGCCGCACTCAGGCTCACCGTGAAGGTGGCCGTGGTGGTGCCGCTGTTGCCTTCATTGACGCTGACGTCGTCGATCGACAGTGCGGGCAGCGCATCGTCGTTGACGATGGTGCCCTGGCCCTGGCCATCGCCCACGCTCGCCCCGGTGACGTTGCTGACGTTGACGAAGAAGGTCTCGTTCGGCTCGCTGAGCGTGTCGCCGTTGACCAGCACGGTGAAGGTGGCGCTGCTGCTGCCGGCGGGGATGGTCTGCCCGGTCAGGCTGGAGGCAACGTAGTCCACGCCGGCAGTGGCGGTGCCGTCGGCGGTAGCGATATCGAAGCTGACGCCGCCAGTGCCGGCCGGCTGGCTGAGCGAGACGGTGAAGGTGGCATTGGTGGTGCCGGCATTGCCCTCGTTCACCGACACGTCGTTGATCGACAGCGTCGGCTGGTTAGGAGTGATGGTGATGTTGACGGTGATGGTGTCGCCCCGGCCATCTTCCAGCGGGAACGTATCGCTGGTGGCGCTGTCACCGTTGTGGGTGTAGGTGACGATCTGCGTACCCTGCGCGCCACTCGGATTGGGCACCACGAGCGTGCCGTGCGGGGGTTGCACGCCGTTCCAGCCGATGCCGATATCGTCTGCTCCCGTGCCATCGCAGGTCGTCACGTCGATCTGTACCGAACCGCCCTGCACCACGGTGGCGTTCAGCGTCGGGCAGTAGGTCGAGGCTTGCGCCATCGCCCAGCCTGGCGCCAAGAGCATCATCGCGAACAGGACAAACATCACGGCCAGACGTGCGCGGCCGCCGGTGGCGTCCGCTGGAAACCTACGCTGCTTATTCACTGTCCACACCCCTGCAGAAGCACCATCCCCGGCGCCGGCAACGATCCTCGTGCCTGAAGGCAACGTCGCCCTAGCGGGATTGCTCCCTTCGACATTGCGAGGGTATTTGAACAGGAACTGACTAACGAATAAAGAACAAAAACTTAATACTTCATCCCAATTCTGAATAGTTGAGACTTGCTCTATCCAAACATGACATGTATTTGTGCAAATTATTCCGACACGCAGTCGACGTTGCACTTACGGGAAGGAAGTCCGCATGAGTGAGTTCTTCTTGGGTCAGATCATGATGACCGGCTTTGCGTTTGCGCCCAAGTATTTCGCGCAGTGCAATGGCCAACTGCTGCCGGTCAATCAAAACCAGGCACTCTTCAGCTTGCTTGGTACGCGTTTCGGTGGCGACGGCCGCACTACCTTTGGCTTGCCGGACATGCGCGGGCGCACGCCCATCGGCTTCGCACCGTCAACGGATCCGAGCTGGCAACCGCCGGTGCCGCCACTGGGCCAGATGGCTGGCAGCGAGAACGTGACGCTGCTGCCAAGCAATTTGCCCGCACATACCCACCTGCTGGAATCCACCAGCACTACGGGCAATAACCGCAGTCCTTCTGGCCGCAACTTCGGCAACAATGCCAGCACCACGGGTCCGGCCACTGCGCTCTATGCGGCACCGGGGACGCTGGTGTCCTTGGACCCGAAGTCGGTAGGCCCTGCCGGCGGCAGCCAACCGCATCCAAACATGCAGCCTTACACCACGATCAATTTCTGCATTGCGCTGTCCGGCATCTTTCCCTCGCGTAGCTAGTTCGCCGGCACTTCTACACGCTGCGTGCCGATGACGGCGCGGCATCACAGACCAGGAAGGACACCATGGCCACTCCATTCATCGGCGAGATCCGCATGTTCGGCTTCGGCCGCACCCCGCAGGGCTGGCAGGCCTGCGACGGCAGCCTGCTGTCGATCTCCGAGTACGAGACCCTGTTCGTGCTGATAGGCACGCTCTATGGCGGTGACGGGCAGAACACCTTTGCGGTACCGGACCTGCGCGGACGCGTGCCGCTGCACCAGGGCCAGGGCCCTGGTCTGAGCAACTACGTCATTGCCCACACCTCTGGCACCGAAACGGTGACGCTCGACAGCCTGCAGATGCCGGCGCACACGCACACGCTGGTCGCTACACCCACTGCCGCCACCGCGACCGCGCCTGCGGGATTGCTGCCCGGCACAGTGACCGGCGACGTGTTCTACGCGACCGATACGACCGGTGCCACGGCAGCGCCGATGGCGACGCAATCGACCACGATCACCGGCGGCGGCCAGGCGCACGACAACACTATGCCGACCTTGACGGTGCAGTACTGCATCTCCACCGCCGGCATTTTTCCACAGCAGAGCTGATCGATTCGGCGCACTGCGCTCATCGCGACGCCCACCCGTTCCATCGGAGGAATGCGTTCATGACCGAACCTTATACCGGCGAAATCCAGCTGTTCGGCTTCGATTTCAATCCCGTCGGCTGGGCGCTGTGCAATGGCGCCACATTGCCAATCGTTCAGAACACTGCGCTGTACTCGCTGCTGGGTGTCGCCTATGGCGGCAACGGCTCCAGTACGTTCCAGTTGCCCAACTTCTGCGCACGCGCCGGCTGCCAGCAAGGCCAGGGCGGCGGACTGAGCAACCGGCAGCGTGGTGACACGTTCGGCACAGCCGGGGTGGGCCTGCTGAGCAATCAAATTCCGCCGCACCAACACGGCATCAACGCATTTTCACAAGCAGACTCGACCAAAAAGACCGGCACACCCGCCAATGGTGCGGCACTGTCGACGATGAGCAGCAGCACCGCACGTCCATTCGTGACGGTGACGCAGCCTGATACGCAGTTCTCGCCGACCGCGCTGCTGCCAACCGGCAATGGCGTAGCGCACGAGAACCAGCAGCCCTATCTGGCAGTGAACTTCTGCATTGCGTTGTACGGCGACTACCCAGACTTCGGTTGAGGTCATGGCACGCCTGCTTTCCAGCAAGGTGATGACAGCATCATTGGGTGCAGGCCAGGCCGCTGTACCGGATGCGCATGCCATCGCATTGCGGGCCGAGCAGGATGCCGATCTACCCTGGCTGCAGGATCTCTACGCGAGCACGCGCAGCGAAGAGCTGGCGCAGGTGCCCTGGCCGGACGCAACCAAGCGCGCGTTTCTGGATCAGCAGTTCGCCCTGCAGCGCGCGCATTATCTGCGCCATTTTCCCGATGCGGACTTTATGGTCGTGCAGTGGCAGCACGAACGCATCGGCCGGCTGTATCTGCAGCGCGCACCGTCGCAACACGCAGTGATCGATATCAGCCTGATGCCGGCCTGGCGCGGTAAAGGCATCGGCACTGCGTTGATCGTGCAGGCGCAAACACGCGCATGTGCAGCGGGATGCGGCTTATCGCTGCACGTTCTGCATGCCAATCCAGCTGCCCAACGTCTCTATGCGCGTCTGGGGTTTGTCGCCGGCGATTCCGGCGATACGCATCTGGCAATGCATTGGCGCGGCACCGAAGCAGACGCGGTCACGCAGCTCAGTTGAAGATCGCCTGATACAGAAACCCGTCGCGCTCGCGCGCCACCGGCACCAGGAAGATGCCGATCTCGCCCAGCCGCGTGTGACGTAACCGATAGGTCTGCTGCGGAAACAGAAATGCCGAGCTGTTGCGGAACAGCAGCGAGAATGGCGCGCGATGCACCGCGTGCGTGGTGGGCAGCGCGCGCGCCTCGACCAGCACGAATGGAACCTCGCCTTCGTTCAATGCAGCCGAGAACGTGTCGTTGACGCTGCCTGCAAAGTGCTCCAGGGTCAGTAAGTCCATTTTGTGCTCATGGTCGGCCGGGAATCCGATCATCCACGTAGGGCATACCTGCCACAACACCTGCGCGTTCGAAGATTGCATTGCGTCATGCATGAGACGGCCTGTTGCATACGCGCTGGCGGTGACGCGTCTGCTGCAGTACAGGCGTCATGCGACAATACTGCACGCGCCGGTTCGGTTATGTTCAGCCGGATGACGGCTACTCTATCGCGTTGGAATTCTGTTAAAGGCTTCGATGACGGCGTCCGCATCCCCTGTCGTGCAGTTGTCCGGTGTCCGCATCGATCGCGGCGGTCGCACGATCCTGCGCGACGTCTCGCTCGATGTGCCGCGCGGCAGCATTACGGCCGTGCTCGGTCCTTCTGGTAGCGGCAAGTCCACCTTGCTGGCCGCACTGACCGGTGAGCTGCGTCCGGTTGCCGGCACGGTCACCCTGTTCGGCAGCGCGATCCCGCATGGCAATCGTGCACTGCTGGAGATGCGTCGCAATGTCGGCGTGCTGCTGCAGGGCAATGGCCTGCTGACCGACCTGAGCGTGGCCGACAACGTCGCGCTGCCGCTGCGCACCCACACTCGCCTGCCGGCGCCGGTGCTGCAGCGCCTGGTGCAGATGAAGCTGCATGCGGTGGGCCTGCTGGCCGCCGCCGATGCCTGGCCGCGCGAACTGTCCGGCGGCATGGCGCGGCGTGTGGCGTTGGCGCGGGCGCTGGCACTGGACCCGCCGCTGATGATCTACGACGAACCGCTGACCGGGCTGGACCCAATCGCGTCTGGCGTGATCATGAGCCTGATCCAGCGCCTCAACGACAGCCTTGGCCTGACCAGCATCATCGTCAGTCACCACGTGCACGAAACCCTGCCGATCAGCGACCAGGCGGTGGTCATCGCCAATGGCGGCATCGTGTTCGCCGGCACGCCTGAGCAATTGCAGGACAGCACCGACCCGCTGGTGCAGCAGTTCCTGCATGGCCAGCCGGATGGCCCGATCGCCTTCGATGCGGCGCCGCGGCGCGACCGGAGTGCTGCCTGATGGCCATGGTCGACTCGATCCGCGCCTTCGGCCGCGCCGGGCTGTTCTCGCTGACCGTGCTGCGCGGCTCGGTACCCACGCGCGATTTCATCGCCGAGCTGGTGCGCGAGATCTACAAGGTCGGTGCGCGCTCGCTGCCGATCATCGCCGTCGGCGGCGCCTTCGTCGGCCTGGTGCTGACCCTGCAGGGCTACCGCACGCTGACCACCTATGGTGCGTCGGATGCGCTGTCCACCTTGCTGGGGCTGTCGCTGTACCGCGAACTGGCACCGGTGCTGACCGCGCTGTTGTTCATCGGCCGGGCCGGCAGTTCGATCGCGGCCGAGCTTGGCCTGATGCGCGCCACCGACCAGATCAAGGCGCTGGAGCTGATGGCCATCGATCCGGTGGCCAAGGCGGTGGCACCGCGCTTCTGGGCGGCGGTGCTGACGGTGCCGTTGCTCACCGGCGTGTTCTGCTCGCTGGCCATCACCGGCGGCTACTTCGAGGCCGTACACGTGTTGGGCATCGACAACGGCACATTCTGGTCGGGGTTGAGCAACAGCGTGGACTTCTGGGACGACTTCGGCGTGGCGATGCTCAAGTCGGCGATCTTCGGCGGCACGGCCGCATTGGTCGCCGCCTATGTGGGCTTCCACGCCGAGCCGACCATCGAAGGCACCTCGATCGCCACCACCCGTGCGGTGGTGAACGCCTCGCTGCTGGTGCTGATGTTCAACTTCGTCCTTTCTGCAATGTTGTTTAGGTGAGTGGAATAACTATGGCCATGCGTGGACCACGACTCGAATTCGCCGTCGGCGCCTTTCTGCTGCTGACCCTGGCCTCGCTGCTGGTGCTGGCGGTGGCCTCGACCAACCAGCGCTGGGGCTTCGGCTCCAGCCAGTACACGCTGACCGCACGCTTCAGCCAGATCGGCCAGCTGCGGGCACAGGCGCCGGTGAAGATCGGCGGCGTGACCATCGGCAAGGTGTCCGACATCAGCCTGGACCCGACCAAGTTCGACTCGGTGGTCACCCTGTCGCTGGACAACAAATACAAGGATCTGCCCGCCGACACCTCCGCCGGCATCTTCACCAGCGGTTTGCTGGGCGAGAGCTATATCGGGCTGCAGCCGGGCGGCGACCCGGAGACGCTCAAGCCGGGCGAAGAAATCGGCTTCACCCAGCCGGCGGTGGATCTGCTGCAGCTGGTCGGCAAGTACATGTTCAGTGGTGGCGGTGGTGGCAGCAATGCCCCGGCCGCCACCGATGGCCAGGCCCCGGCGCCTGCCCAGACCGCTTCTCCCTCTACGGAACCACACCAATGAAGACCACCCTGCTTTCCGCCATCCTGGCCTCGACCCTGCTGGTGTGCGCACCGGCCACCGTGCTGGCGCAGCCGGCTGCCGCCAGCGCGCCTGCGCAGGGCGCGGCGACCAAGACCGTCATCGACAGCAGCACCCGCATCCTGAGCACGCTGGATCAGCGCCGCGCCGAGTTCCGCAGCAACCCGGCCGCCCTGCGCCAGTACATCAATGGCGAATTGAACAAGGCCTTCGACCGCGATTACTCGGCCCGCCTGGTGCTGGGCGTCAACGGCCGTGGCGCCTCCGATGCGGACGTCAAGCTGTTCGCCGATGCGCTGGCCGACAACCTGATGCAGCGTTACGGCACCGCGCTGCTGAACTTCGAAGGCAAGCCGACCTTCCGCGCCAAGTCCGAGAGCGCGCTGCCGGGCAACCGCGGCGTCAAGGTGTCTACCGACCTGCTGCGCGCCGGCAACGACCCGACCCCGGTCGACTACATGATGCGTAACGTTGGTGGCCAGTGGAAGATCTTCGATGTGATGATCGAAGGCATCTCCTACGTGCAGACCTTCAAGACCCAGTTCGACGGCCCGCTGCGCGAGAAGGGCATCGCCAAGGTCGCCGCAGAGCTGCGTAGCGGCAATCTGCAGGTCGGTCCGGCACCGGCCAATGGCAAGTAACAGCTCCGTGCAACGCAATGGCGACACGCTGGTACTCACCGGCGTGCTCGACCGCGACGCGGTCACTGCGGCCTGGCCGCAGGCGATCGCGCAGCTGGACGGCATTCGCACGCTGGACCTGTCGGGTGTACAACGCCTGGACAGTGCCGGCGTGGCGATGCTGGCCGAACTGGCTGCACGTGTGCGCAGCAGCGGTGCCGGTCCTGTCACGGTGGTGGGTGAAGCGTCCGGTCTGGACGAATTGCGTGCCGCCTACCGTTTGTCCCCTACTTTCGATTTCCAGGCCTGAGCGCCACCCCATGACCCAGCTTCGCCCCCTTTCCCTGTTGGCCTGCCTGCTGCTTGGCGCCTGTGCCAGCCATGCTCCGAAGCCCGCACCGCCTGCGGCCGCTGCCGCGCCCGCACCGGATGCGACGCCCGCGCCGGCACGCGACGATGCCGGTGTGACCGCGCAGCCGGCCGCCGCCGGCTTTGCCGCCCCCGACGCCCTGCCGGCCACCGCGGCGGCGCCTGCCGAGCAGACCAGCGCCGATGCCGGCACGGCCGGTGCCCCTACCTCGGCCGAGGACGACTTCGCTGCGCTCTACGGCCCCACCACCCCGCAGGCCGGCGCCAACGGTGCACCGGCACAACCCGGTGACGCGCCGTCCTACGATCCGTGGGAGCGCTACAACCGCGGCATGCACCGCTTCAACCTGGCGGTGGACCGCGGCGTGGCGCGTCCGTTGGCCACCGGCTATACCAAGGTGGTGCCGCGTCCGGCCCGCCTGGGCGTGACCAACTTCTTCGACAATCTCGGCACGCCGCTGACCATGGTCAATCAGCTGCTGCAGGGCCACCCGGTGTATGCGGTGCAGTCGCTGGGCCGCTTCGTGATGAATTCCACGCTGGGCGTGGCCGGTCTGTTCGACCCGGCCTCCGCGGCGGGCATCCCGCGCCGCAGCGAGGACTTCGGCCAGACCCTGGGTGTATGGGGCTGGCGCAATTCGCGCTACTTCGAGTTGCCGCTGTTCGGCCCGCGCACCGTGCGCGATACCTTCGGCCTGGGCGGCGACATTCCGCTGTCGCCGTTGCGCCAGGTCGACGACAGCGGTGCGCGCTTCGCCCTGCAGGGTTTGCAGCTGGTGGATACGCGCTCGCAACTGATGTCGCTGGATTCGCTGCGCGACCAGGCACCGGACGAGTACGCGCTGACCCGCGATGCATGGATGCAGCGCCGCAACTACCAGATCGTGCGCGATCTGCGCAGCCATCGCGAGAAGGACAACGAGTTGCCCGACTACCTGCGCGAGGACAAGGACAGCACCGTGCCGGTGGATGCGATGCCGATCCCGCAGTGGATCCGTTGATCTGTTGAGCTTGCGGTTTGGATGAATACAAAGCCCGGGAGCGATCCCGGGCTTTTTTGTGCGCTGGTCTTTTACGGCCTTCCGGCTGACGGTGGCGGCTGGGGTAGCTGGAGCACCGTCCGGGCCGCGATCGCGCGTGGAGGGAACTCCGCCGGCAAGGCCTTCCCCTTAGATGGCGCAGATCACCGGCAATATAAACAGCGATCGCAGCGACGCGGATCAAATCAGTTCGCCACCGCGCCAGGTGCTACGCCGCCAGCGCCGCATCCACTGCTGCACGCAGGCGCGCATCGTCTGCCGGCACGTCGGGGGCGAAGCGATCGATGACCTGGCCGTCGCGGCCGATCAGGAATTTCTCGAAGTTCCACAACACGCCCGGTGCCGGGTTGGGTGTAATGCCGTAGCCGGCCAGCTTTTCGCGCATCGGGCCATCGCCGGTGGCCTGGGGGCGGGCATTGGTCAATGCCTGATACAGCGGATGGGTTTCGGCGCCGGTGACGGCGATCTTGGAAAACATCGGAAAGCTCACGTCGTAGGTGAGCTGGCAGAACTGCGCAATCTCCGCCTCGCTGCCCGGCTCCTGTCCCTTGAAGTCGTTGGCCGGAAAGCCCAGCACTTCCAGCCCCTGTGCCTGCTTGTCGCGATACAGCGCCTGCAAGCCTTCGTACTGCGGGGTCAGCCCGCACTTGGAGGCGACGTTGACCACCAGCAACACCTTGCCGCGATAGTCGGCCAGCGTGGCGGGCTCACCGTCGATGCGGGCCACAGGAATGTCGTACAGCGTCTGGCTCATCGGTGCGTCCTGGACAGGTGGAGCCGAAAGCATAAACCGCCAGGGTGGAGCGAGCGATGCCGCTGGCTCATGGCGCTTGCAGTTATCTGACGTGACGCGCACAGGCCGATCGACTAAACGGCCTGTGCGCGCGCTTGACCCTGTTCGCAGCCATCAATCGATGCACAACGCGGCCTGGCCCATGCCGCCAATCACTTCCTGGCGGCAACCGAAGCGGTCGCTGTCGCGCTGACAGGTGCCTGAGGTCGCGGTGCCGGTCGGCACGATGCTGGTGGCCAGGCAATCGCCGCTGCAGTCGGAGTTGTCACTGCAGGTCTTGCCGGCATCGGCGTACGGCACCACGCAACGCACCGTCTGCATGCGGCCGACCGGACGCAGCTGCCCGCCCTTTGCCGTGCAGTCGGCAGCGTCGGCGGAAACGGCGCGCGGAGGCTGCGGGGCGTCCGCCGCAGCGCCCGACCTGGTCGCCGGGGTATTGCTGCATGCGGTCAACAGCAGCGCGCAGAGCACTGCGTGGATCCATCGGCTTGCCATGTTGAAACTCTCGTCTTGAACCAGGTGGGTACCAGCATCGCGGTGGCGATGTCTGCGCGGCGTGCTCGCTATCGGCGCAGGAGGACTCGCCGGAGGCCTGCGTTGGTAGGAGCGCACCCGGGCGCGATGAGGCGTTATCGGTAATGCCTGGTCGCGCCCGGGTGCGCTCCTACGTCATGGCGTGTGGCATCGCCTTACGCAATGGATCACTCCTGCTCGTCGTTGCCGTCGTCTTCGCTGCTGCTTCCGGTGTCGTCGCTGCCGGGATCGTCCAGCAACGCCTGGGACTGTTCGCTGGCCAGGGTTTCCACGCCGCGCAGGCGGCGTTCGATGGTGCGGGTCTTGCGGCTGGCTTCGCCCAGGCTCTTGCCGACCGTGCTGATCTGGCGCTCGGCCTTTTCGAGAATGCCGGCGAACTTGCCGAACTCGCTCTTCACCGCGCCAAGCACCTGCCAGACCTCGCTGGAGCGCTTCTCGATCGCCAGCGTGCGGAAGCCCATCTGCAGGCTGTTGAGCAGGGCGGTGAACGTGGTCGGGCCGGCCAGCACCACGCGATGTTCGCGCTGCAGCAGGTCGACCAGGCCGGCGCGGCGGATCACTTCGGCGTACAGGCCTTCGGTCGGCAGGAACATCACTGCGAAGTCGGTGGTCTGCGGCGGGCAGACGTACTTGTCGCTGATCGACTTGGCCTGGATACGGATGGCGCGTTCCAGCTGGGCGGTCGAATTCTTGATCGCATCCAGGTCGCCCTTTTCCTGCGCATCGATCAGGCGCTCGTAGTCCTCGCGCGGGAATTTGGCATCGACCGGCAGCCACACCACGGTGTCGTCGCCACGCCCCGGCAGGCGGATCGCAAAATCCACGGCTTCGGCGCTGTCGGGCCTGACCCGCACGCTGCGCGCGTACTGCTCCATCGTCAGCGTCTGCTCGAGGATGTTCTCCAGCTGCACCTCGCCCCAGCCGCCGCGGTCCTTGACGTTGGTCAGCACGCGCTTGAGATCGCCCACGCCGGTGGCCAGCTGCTGCATTTCGCCCAGACCGCGCTGCACCTGCTCCAGGCGTTCGGAAACGAGCTTGAAGGAGGCATCCAGGCGCGTGTTGAGCGTGGTCTGCAGTTTTTCGTCGACGGTGGCGCGCATCAGTTCGAGCTTGCTGGCGTTGTCGTTCTGCAGGTTGGCCAGCTGTTGTTCCAGCGTGGCGCGCATTTCGCCGATGCGCAGTTCGTTGCGCTGGGTGAGTTCGGTCAGACGTTGGCCCAAGGCCTCGGTGAAGCGCTGCTGCGACTCGCCGGCCTCTTGCCGGCCCTTGCGGGAGTCTTCGGCCAGCGCATCGCGCAAGGCGGCCATGTGGGTGTCGGTGCGTGCGATCAGCTCGGTCAGTTGCTGGCCGAACACCTGGATGCGGGTTTCCTGCTGCTGGCCGAAACCGTCGAGCTGGGTGCGCAATTCGGTCAGCCGCAGCGTCAGCAATTCGCCGGTGCGTTGTTGCGCCAGGGCGCTTTCTTCGCGGGCCTTGCGGGCATCTTCGCCGAGCGCGTCGCGCAACAGGTCAAGGCGCTGGTCGGTGCGCGTGGACAGTTCGGTGAGATTGCGCGCGAAGGTTTCCAGGCGGCCATCCTGCTGCCGCGCCAGGCCTTCGAGTTGCTCGCGCAATTCGCCGCGGCCGTCGCGTTGCTCGGCGCGCAGCGCCAGCTCCAGGCCGCTGGTGGAAGGACGTCGCAGCAGCGCGATCAGCTGCAACACCAGGACTGCGACGAGCAGTCCGAGAAGGATCAGGGATTCGGATGACATGTGCGCAGTGTAGCCGGGCCGGTCGCAGGGGCTGCGTCAGCGGCTTGCCGGCCGGCGGCGGCTGCCGGGCGCAGTTGGGTGACGCGCACTGCGCCAACGCAGCACGTCGGGAGCCACTTCGCGCAGATGCCTGCAACCGCTGCGCAAAGCGGGCCAGACACCGCCGCGGTGATGGAGTTGCAGGCTGCTCGCAGCGCATTGACCTCAACGTGACCTGCGCATGGCTAGGGTGGGGCTTCGTTCCTGCCAGGCCAGCTGATGACCACTGCCACCAACCAAACCCGTCTGTTCGCGCTGGGCCTGTTCGGGTTTCTCGGCAGCTTTGCGGCAATCGTGTGGTACCTGATGCGGCCATACGGCACGGCGTATTTCTTCCCGGTGCACTTCTTGATCGGTGCGGCGTTGCCGTTCGGGTTCTATGCGATCGGCGGCACGCGGCTGTGGTTCTGGATCGGGATCGGGGTTACCGCACTGGTGCTGCTGTGGTTCAACTTCTGGGGGCATGATGCCAACGGGGCGGCGCCACGCCTGCTCGACTGGACCCACTTTGCCGCCGGTGCGGTGGGCCTGGTGGGCGCGTGGGCGGTGCAGTTGGTCTATCGCCATGTGCGTCCACCGCATCGCCCGTCGGTTGAGTGAGCGAGATTGTGCGGGGCGGTCGCGTTTGACCAGGGAACGGCGAGGTGTGGCGCGCGCTCACAGAAGGCGGTGGGCGTGCCTGCGCTGCCATGCCCGCACCGACGCATGACCTCGGACCGATAGCTTTGCTGCAGCGCGTTGGGCGACACTCGGGAATTCTTTGATTCCCGCGAGGTCCGCATGTCGTCTTGGCTCAGGCGCAAATCCATCGATCAGGTCACCGTGCACGAGGCCGGTCGGCAACTGGTCCGCAGCCTGAGTTGGCCGCATCTGATCGCGCTGGGTATCGGCGCGATCGTCGGCACCGGCATCTATACGTTGATCGGGGTGGGCGCGGACAAGGCCGGCCCGGCGGTGCTGCTGTCGTTTGTGGCCGCCGGCATCGTGTGCGCCTGCGCGGCGCTGGCGTATGCGGAGATGGCCACGATGATGCCGGCCGCCGGCAGCGCCTACACCTACAGCTACACCGCGCTCGGCGAGAGCATCGCCTGGGTGGTGGGCTGGAGCCTGGTGCTGGAGTACTCGCTGGTGGTGAGCACGGTGGCGGTGGGCTGGTCGGGCTATTTCGTCGGCTTCCTGCAGTGGTTGGGGGTCAACCTGCCGCATGCCCTGGTGGCCGGGCCGCACGCCGGCGGCATCGTCAACCTGCCGGCGGTGGTGATCACCTTCCTGGTGGCCGGCATGCTGATGGCCGGCACCAAGGAAAGCGCCACGCTCAATGCGGTGCTGGTGGTGCTGAAGATCGTGGCGCTGGGCGTGTTCGTGGCGATCGCGTTGCCGGCCTTCGACAGTGCCAACCTGCAGCCGTTCATGCCGTATGGCTTCCCCAAGACCGCTGGCCCGGATGGCGTGGAGCGCGGGGTGATGGCGGCGGCGGCGATCATCTTCTTCGCGTTCTATGGCTTCGATGCGATCTCCACCGCGGCCGAGGAGACCAAGAACCCGGGCCGCGATCTGTCGATCGGCATCGTCGGTTCGATGATCGGCTGCACGCTGATCTATGTGCTGGTGGCGTTGTCGGCGGTGGGCGCGATGAGCTTCACCGTGTTCGGCAAGAGCCCCGAGCCGTTGGCACTGATCATGCGCGAACTCGGCCACGGCAAGGCGGCGTTGGTGATCGGCGCGGTGGCGATCATCGCGCTGCCGACGGTGCTGCTGGCGTTTCTGTACGGGCAGAGCCGCATCTTCTTCGTGATGTCGCGCGATGGCCTGTTGCCGCGCGGCTTGTCCAAGGTCAACGCGCGCACCGGCACACCGGTGGCGATCACCTTGTTCACGGCGGTGCTGGTGGCCGCGTTGGCCGGTGTGGCACGCCTGGATGAAATTGCCGCATTGGCCAACGCCGGCACCCTGGCTGCGTTCACCGCAGTGGCGGCGTGCCTGCTGGTGCTGCGCGTGCGCGAGCCGACGCGTGCGCGGGCTTTCCGCACGCCGCTGGCGTGGGTGGTGGGGCCGGTGGCGATCCTGGGCTGCCTGTACCTGTTCTGGAGCCTGCCCAGCACCACGCAGGGCTGGTTCCTGGTCTGGAACGTATTGGGCGTGGTGGTGTATGTGGCCTATGGGCGGCGGAATAGCCGGTTGGCGAAGGTTGGCTAGTTCCATCTCCCATCGGGAGAAGGTGGCCCGAGGGGCCGGATGAGGGGCGCCCCAGATATCTTTCAGTGCCATGCCTGACGAACGCGTCGCCACGCGCCTTCAAGCTTGAATCGTCGATGGGAAAGTCCTGGCGGTAGCCGTCCCGTGCTGCACGACGGCTTGCGGATGCACGCTGACCACTGCCTTCTCCCATCGGGAGAAGGTGGCCCGAGGGGCTGGATGAGGGGACGGGCGACGCCTGGTGTTATCCAACTTGGTCAGGGGCTCCGCTCCCTACCCTCACCCCACCCACGCTCCGCGCCCCGGCCCACGCATGCGGCGCGGGCGCTCCCAGGCACGCGCGCCAGTGGCGCGCAAGCTGTGCCTTATCGCCCCGCAGGAGAGGGGCTTTAGCTCATGCTCCGGCGACGTCAGGGCTTTCCCTCGCACTCCCCGCAACCCGGGGAGGAGCGTTGGCTCAAGGCGCGGCTGCAGGCGTGGCGCAGAACGAGGTTGGGAGTGCATCCGCCTGCGTGCCCCAGCCCTGGGTCGGGGGCTGCCTGGTCAGCGCGAACGACAGCGTGCCGCCCTGCTGCAGCTGGGCCCAGTCCAGGAACACCTGCCGCTGCGGTGCGCCGTTGAAGCGCACGCTGTCCACGTATTGCAGCGCGCGGCCGTCGGCGCCGGGGGCGTCAATGCGCAGGCGCTTGCCGTTGCCCAGGTCCAGCGTGGCCCGCTTGAAGCGCGGGGCATGCAGCAGGAACTGCCCGCTGCCCGGCACCGCCGGATACAGGCCCAGGGCACTGAACAGGTACCAGGCCGACATCGTGCCGAGGTCGTCGTTGCCGGTGACGCCGTTGGGCGCGTTGGTGAACAGCTGTTGGGCGGCGCGCACCACGGTGGCGGTCTTCCACGGCTGGCCGATCAACGTGTACATCCACGGTGCGTGCAGGTCCGGTTCGTTGTTGGGGTTGTAGCGGTACTGGTTGTAGTAGCTGTACGGGCCGACCACCCAGTGCGTGCGCGCGGCGTTGAGCGGGTCCTTCAGCAGGTCGTCGTAGGCGAAGAAGGCATCCAGGCGTTGGCCGGCCTGCTCGCTGCCGTGCATGGCCTGCAGCATGCCGGGGATGTCCTGCTGCACCAGCCACTGGTATTGCCAGGCGGTGCCTTCGTGGAAGCCGTGCTGCGAGCGCGGGCTGTAGCGATCGTCCGAGGGGGCGTACCAGCTGCCGTCTTCCAGCCGCGGCCGTGGAAAGCCGCTGAAGCCGGTGTCGGCATCGCGCACGCCGGCGTCCCAGACGTTATGCCAGTTGCCGCCGCGTTTGCGCAGCAGCGCGCTGTCGTCGGGGTGGCCGAGTGCCTGCGCCATCTGTGCCAGCGCGCAGTCGGCCAGCGCGTATTCCAGCGTGGCCGAACCGCCGTGGTGCGGGTCCACGTCCATGCCCTTGGACGGAAACGCGCGGTCGTACTGCACGAAGCCGTTGGCCAGGTAGCTGGCGTTGCCGGAACGGCCGGCGTGGCGCGAGTTGATTGGCGGTTGCTCGAAGGCGTTCTTGCGCAGCGCTGCGTACGCCTGCGCCTGGTTGTCCTGCAGCGCGCCGAAGCGCCACAGGTCAACCAGGAACGGGGTCACCGGGTCGCCGGTCATGATGTTGGTATCGAAGTTGGCATAGCCCCAGCGCGGCAGCCAGCCGCCTTGCTGATGGATCGCCAGCAGCGAGCGGCCGATGTCGCGCGCGCGCGCCGGCTGCAGCAAGGCGAGCAGCTGGTTCTGCGAACGATAGGTGTCCCACAGCGAGAAATACTCGTAGTAGGTCCAGCCATCGGCGCGATGGATCGCATCGTCGAAGCCGCGATAGCGGCCATCGGCATCGCTGCCGGTCAGCGGCTGCAGCAGGGCGTGATACAGCGCGGTGTAGGCCACGCTGCGATCGTCGTTGCTGGCGCCATCCAGCTGCAGGCTGGCCAGCTGCTTGCGCCAGGCCTGTTGCGCGCGCTGGCGCATCTGCTCCAGGCCCAGCAGCTTGCCGTCGAGCATGCCGTCGGCGCGCAGGTTGTTGCGTGCACCTTCGGCATCCACGTGCGAGATGGCGCTGACCACGGTCACTGCGCGCGCGTTCTTGTTGTTGCCCAGCGGGAAACTGAGCCAGGCACCATTGGGCTTGAGTTCGCCGCCCATGCCGTGGCGCGCATCGGGCACGCCGCCGTCTTCGCCCCACACCCCGTGCGCGGTGAACGGGCGGTCGAATTCCAGCCGGAACCAGGTGGTGTATTCATGGCCGCCACAGAAACTTTGCGTGGTCAGTTTGCCTTCGACCACGCGGTCGCCGACCACCTGCAGCTGGCTGCCGATCACCGCGTGGCGGTCGTTGGCCTGGCCCAGGTTGACCAGCACATGCCCGGTGTCGGCGCCGGGGGCGAATGTGTAGCGCTCGGCGGCGGCGCGGGTGAGCGCAGTGGCTTCGGCGTCGATGCCGCCGTAGTCGGTCAGCCGCACCTTGTAGTAGCCGGCCTGGCCGACTTCGCCGTCATGGGTGTAGCGGGCGGCGTAGCGCTTCTGGTCGAAGGCCTTGGCGTCACCGGTGTCGAAGTCGCCGCCCGGGCCGATGCGGCCGGTGACCGGCAGCACCGAGACCTGCCCGCCCTGCTCCCAGCAGCCGGCCCCGGACAGGAACGAATGGCCGAAGCCGCGGATGCTGGGGTCGTCGTAGCGCCAGCCGGCGTAGTGCGCGCCGATCGGGCTGACCTGGACCAGGCCGAACGGCGCCGAGGCACCGGGGAAGGTGTTGCCGTCGTCCTTGCTGCCGATGAAGGTGTTGACCTGCGCCGGGTCCTGCGCGGCCAGCGGCGCGCACACCGCCATGCCGAGCAGGCACAGGCCGGCGGCGGCGCGGCGCCACCGCGGCGTTGATGGGAAATGCGACGAAGAGCGATCGGATGCAACGGCGAAGGGCATGCAGGACACCTCGGGGGAGAGAGCGGGCGAGGCCGCAGGTGGATGACGCGTGCCGACGGCCCGGACGCGGCGACCGGTCGATATCCGCCTGACGGCGGCTTGCGACGGATTGGCAGCGGCTCAGAAATCGAACACGTATTCTGCCGCGATCTCGCGTCCGACCGGGCTGAACAGGCGGCTGCGGATCTCCTCGGAGCCGATGATCTGCACCGGCGCCGGTCCTTCGACCTGGACGCGCTTGATGCGCGAACCGGTCACGGTGACGGCATCGAGTTGTTGCGGGGCACCGGCCTGCTGGGCCAGGGCGGACAGGGGCGACGGCAATACGAGCAGCACGGCACGGTACAGCTGCTGCGGGCGACAACGGCGGTAATCGGTCATTCAAGCGTCTCGTCGAGGGCGGTGGTACGACGGAAAGACTTCGTCTTCAAACGCTTGCGGGGGAATGGCGTACTTGGATCGATCTAAATCCTGTGCCGCTTTGTGTCATCGGTTGGCAAAGATTAAGCATTCCCGACCCACGGCTGCACACCGCGGCGCAGCAAAGTGTGCGGGCTCTGGCAGTTTTTCGGTGTTTTAGGCGTTTTGAATCAGGCTGCTGCGCGTGGCCGGGTGCAGCAGTTTTGAAGCGTGTCAGTTGTGCTGACGGATGAGCTGGCTTGGGGTGATTTGGCTGCGTTGCGCGCGGTCGGTTGAGGGGCGTGCGCCTGGGCGTGTTGCGCGTCGGGGGACGGATCCTCACCCCCACCCCCCGCTCCGCGCCCCGGCCCGCGCTGGCAGCGCGGGCGCTCCCAGGCACGCGCGCCGGTGGCGCGGAAGCTGTGCCTTATCGCCCCCGGGGGGAGAGGGGCTGGATCCCGGGGATTTGGTTGGCCCATAAAAAAAGCCCGGTCAGTGACCGGGCTTGGCGACGCTGGCGTGGCGGCGGGAGGGGCCGACGCGCCGGTGACGCAGTTGCTCAGATCCAGCGCATGCCTTCGAACGGGTTCCAGCTGGTGCTGCCCTTCACCTTGTCCAGGTAATAGGCGTAGTTGGCGATCATGCCGGTCAACAACGACAGCGGCAGCCACAGCACATTCTGAAACGCGGCCGGCAGGAACGAGGCCACGATGCTCACCACGACGCTGATGCCGATCAGGCTCAACGCCTTGCGCCACAGGCCGATGATGAAGAAGTAGATGACGCCGAAGAAGAAGGCATAGAAGTTCATGCCGACCTTGACCTTCTCACCAAAGCTCAAGGTCTTCAGTGCGTTCTTGTAACTGGGGTCCTTGGGGCCACCGTGCCGGTCGAAGAAGTCGAAACGGAACTGCCACTTGGGACTGAGCTGGGTGCGATCGAAGGTGTCCATTCCAAACCATGTAGTTGAAAACGGTTACATGATAGGCGATCGCGTATTCACCGGACACGTTTGCGGGCGCCGGACGGAAGACGGGGTCAGCCGCCGATCAGCTTCGGCAGTGGCCGCTTGCAGCGGTGCAGCGCGCGTTATTCACGCTGGTCGCTGAGGCCGGTGCCGCGGCGCGCCCGGCGCAGCGCATACAGCGAGTGGTCGGCGCGGTCGACCACCGCCGCCAGCGCTTCGCCGTCGTTGCGCAGGGCGGTACCCAGGGTGAACCGGATTGGCGCCTCGTCGATGGCGGCCATGTAGTCGCGCACCAGGGCCGCCAGCTGCGGCTGGGTGGGTTGATGCAGCAGCACCAGGAATTCGTCGCCGCCCAGGCGGACCAGACGGTCCTGGGTGCGCAGCGGCTGGTTGAGGAACCAGGCCATCTGCACCAGCACCTCGTCGCCGCGCTGGTGGCCATGGGTGTCGTTGACCAGCTTGAACTTGTCCAGATCCACCACGATGCAGCCCCAGCGCACGCTGGGGTCGCGCTTGTCGAGCTCGTCCAGGAAGCGGCGGTTGTAGCAGTTGGTGAGCGGGTCGGTGAACGACCATTCCAGCAGCTGCTTCTCCTGCTGGTACTGGTTGGTGATGTCCTGGGCGTGCGCCAGCACGATGGTGGCGTCGGCCTCCACGTCCAGCACGTTGCGGTACTGCCAGTGGCGCAGGCTGCCATCGCTGGCGACCAGCTCGATCACGCCGGCGTCCTGG
Source organism: Xanthomonas sp. NCPPB 2864 (assembly GCF_056675615.1). Lineage (NCBI taxonomy): Bacteria > Pseudomonadati > Pseudomonadota > Gammaproteobacteria > Lysobacterales > Lysobacteraceae > Xanthomonas > Xanthomonas sp. NCPPB 2864. The sequence goes on along the minus strand of NZ_JBWWVS010000012.1, from coordinate 12,893 downwards.
CCGTCGAGCACCATCCGCGACAGATAGCCGTGCAGGGCGGCATGCAGCTCGGGGCGGACGAATTCCAGCAACGAGCGGCCTTCCATGCCCTCCACGCTGCGGCCCAGCGAGCGCGCGGCGGCCGGATTGACGCTGATCAGGCGGCCATCCATGTCGTGAGTGCAGATCAGGCCCAGGCTGTACTGGAACATGTTGCGGAACTTGCGCTCGCTGGCGGCCAGCGCATCCACCGCGCGATGGCGGTCGGTGACGTCCTGGATCGCGCCGATCAGACGGGTGCGTCCGTCCACATGCTCCATCGAGCCGGTGCTGTGCACCCACAGCTGCCGGCCGGTGGCGCTGACCAGCGGCAGTTCCAGATCCCAGGGCGTGCCATCGCGCACGCAGGCCTCGACCGCCTCGGTGATGACCGCGCGCGCATCGAGCGGATAGAAGCCGATCCCTTCGGCCAGGGTCGGCCGGTAGCCCGCCGGCAGATCGTGCAGGCGGCAGGTCTGGTCCGACCAGGTCAGGGCGCCGCTGGCCACGTCCACTTCCCAGCCGCCGACGCCGGCGACCCGGCCGGTGCGCTCCAGGAACGCCTCGCTCTCGCGCAGGCGTTGCTGCAGCTGTTCGTTGGCGGCCTGGCGTTCCAGCATCAGCCGGCGCTGCTCCAGGCCTTCGGCGGCAACCCGGGCCAGCTGCTGCAAGGCGGCCAGTTGCGCCGGCTCCAGCGCGCGCGGGCGCTGGTCGATCACGCACACCGTGCCCATGCGCAAGCCGTCGGACAACACGATCGGCGCGCCGGCGTAGTAACGGATCCCCGGCGCATCGGTGACCAGCGTATTGTCGCGAAAGCGCGGATCGGCCGGCGCATCGCGTACTTCCATCACCGCATCGTCCTGGATGGTGTAGGCGCAGAACGCGAGTTCGCGTGGGGTTTCGCTGGCATCGGGCAGGCCGATATTGGCCTTCCACCATTGGCGATGTTCGTCCACCAGCGACACCAGCGCGATCGGCGTGCCGGCGATCGCCTGCGCGGCGGCGGCCAGCGCATCGAAGAACGGCTCGGCATCGGTATCGACGACCTGCAACAGCGCCAGACGCGACAGCCGCTCGGCCTCGCGGGAGGTGGATGACACGACGGCGTCGCAGTGGCTCAATGAAATGCTCGCTTGGTCCCCCGGGCAATCCGCTCAGTCTAGCGGACCGAACATACCTGCTAACGCAGCGTTGCGTGCGCCATCGCACAGAAGATGCCTTGTGCGCAGCCCACACGCTCCGTCACTGGATGGGCTCGGTCCCGCTTGCCGCGCTGTCGTCGCGCATCTGCAAGGCCAGATACAGGCGCACGCAGTCGTCGGTATTGCGCAGGTCCACGCCGCAGAGTTCTGCGATGCGCTGCATGCGGTAATCCAGCGTATTGCGGTGGATGGCCAGTGCCTTGGCGGTGGGCGCCATGCGCATGCCGGCGCCGAACCACACCGACAGCGTCTGCACCAGGTCGCCGCGGCGGTCCTGGGCCAGCAGCGCCTGCAGCGGCTTGCGCAGTTCCTCGGCCTGCCAGGCCTGGCGCAGGTCGTCCACCAGCACCGGCAGGCGATGGTCGTCGTAGAAGAACGCATCGGCCTGCGGCGCGCGCGCCTTGCCGATGCGCATGGTGGTGCGCGCGATCTGGTGCGACAGCGCCAGCCCGCCGGGCTGCGGGATGTACTGCCCCAGCGCGAGGCGGATCCGCAGCGGGCTGCTGGCGCGCATGCGCTCGAGCAAGGTGTGGGCGCGGCGGCGTTGTTCGTCCACATCCCAGTGGCCGCGGCGGTCCAGTGCGGGCTTGAGCACCACCAGTTCGTTGAGCGCGGTGGCGGCGATCAGGTTGCCGCGTTCGGGCGTGGACAGCAGCGTGTGCAGGCGCTGCAGTTCCACCAGCATCGCGTCCAGGTCGAGGGTGTCGCTTTCCACTTCGATCACCGCCGCCACGCGCGGCAGATCGAGCGCGATGCCGAGCCGTTCGGCCCAGCCGGCCAGTGCCGGGGTCGGCCCGTCGGCGCGGATCAGGCCGAGCGTGACTTCCTCGCGCAGGCGCGCATCGCGGGCCAGCAGGCGCAGCAGGCCGGCCTGTTCCAGCATCGCTTCGGCGGCCATGCGCACCAGTTCGGCCTGTTGCCCGATCCGCTGCGGGTCGCCGGTCAGCCCGACGCAGCCGACGATGCGGCCATCGGCGATCAGCGGCAGGTTGACGCCCGGGCGAACCGCATCCAGCTGCTGGGCCAGCGCCGCGTCGATCTCCACCCGGCCCTGCCTGGACAGTACCAGCAGCGCACCCTCGTGCAGCTGACCGATGCGCGCCGGTTCGCCGCTGGCGATGATGACGCCGGTGTGGTCCATCACATTGACGTTGCCGTCGATGATGGTCATCGCGCGGTCGACGATGGACTGCGCCAGGGTGCGGTCGAGCGTGAGCATGGGCGAGGGGTCTGTTGACGCGATCGGGGAGGACACGGTGGCATGTTCGGTGCTGCATGGCGGTGCCCCGTCCTGTGCGCGCATGCATCAGGCAGGCAGCATCAGTGGATCACGTGGCGACCGCGTGGCACAGCCTGCGCACGGCATCCCGCGCGCTGCCGTCAGCGCGTGGCTGCACGCGCAGGCAACTGCGCCAAGGCCCGGCCCACCTGCAACGCCGCGGCCACATTGCGTGCGGCGATGCGCACGTTGCTGGCGGCTTCGGCCAGCGCCTGCTCAACCGTGCAGGCGCGATGCACCACCGCAAACATCGCGTCGATGCCGTGCCCGTGCAGCAGCGCAGCGCCATTGCCCAGGCAACCGGCGATGGCGATCACCGGCTTGCCGTGGCGCTGCGCCAGCCGCGCCACGCCCACCGGGGTCTTGCCGTGCAGGCTCTGGCTGTCCAGGCGGCCTTCGCCGGTGATGACCAGATCGGCCTGGGCGACCAGGGCATCCAGCCCGAGCGCCTGCGCCACGATTTCCACGCCGGGCCGCAACTGCGCGCCCAGATACGCCACCAGCGCCGCGCCCAGGCCGCCGGCCGCACCGCCGCCGGGCAGGTCGTGCAGGCGCAGTCCCAGGTCGCGTTGCAGCACATCGGCGTAGCGCTGCAGGTTGCTGTCGAGCTGGCGCACCATGCTGGGGGTGGCACCCTTCTGCGGGCCGAACACTGCCGAGGCGCCGGTCGGGCCGATCAGCGGATTGTCCACATCGCAGGCCACTTCGAACTGGCAGTCCTGCAGCCGCCGGTCCAGGTCCTGGGTATCGATCCGCGCCAGCGTCGCCAGCGCGCCGCCACCGGGGCCGATCGACTCGCCCTGCGCATCCAGCAGCCGCACGCCCAACGCCTGCGCCAGGCCGGCGCCGCCGTCGTTGGTGGCGCTGCCGCCGATGCCGATGATGAAGCGGCGCGCGCCGGCATCCAGCGCGGCCAGGATCAACTCGCCCACGCCCGCGGTGCTGGTGCGCAGCGGCGCGCGCTCGGCCGGCGGCACCAGTGCCAGGCCGCTGGCGGCGGCCATTTCGATCACCGCGGTGCGGCCGTCGCCGGTCAGGCCGAAGAACGCCTGCACCGGGGTGCCGAGCGGGCCGCTGACCGTGCAGTCGATCACCCGCCCGCCGGTGGCCGCCACCAGCGCATCGACCGTGCCTTCGCCGCCATCGGCCACCGGCACCTTGCGGTACTGCCAGTCGGGGAACACCTCGCGGAAGCCGGCCTCGATCTGGGTGGCCACCTCCAGTGCGGACAGGCTTTCCTTGTAGGAATCGGGGGCGATGACGATCTTCATGGGCACACTCGCTGGGACGGACGCATCACTGGTTCACCGCGCGTGCCGGCACCCGCAGCACCAGCGCGGCGCCCAGCAGCATGGCCCCGGCCAGCACGTACAGCGCCAGCTCGGTGCTGTGGGTGGCGTCCTTGATCCAGCCCACCAGGTACGGGCTGACGAAGCCGGCGACCTGGCCGGTGGAGTTGATCAGCGCCAGCCCACCGGCCGCGGCGGCGGCGGTGAGAAATCCGTTGGTCAGCGGCCAGAACAACGGCAGCCCACTGACCGCGCCCATCGTGGCCAGGGTCATGCCGAACAGGGCCAGAGCCAGGTTGTCGGTGACGCTGGCGGCGATGCACAGCCCGGCCGCCCCCATCAGCAACGGGATCACCAGATGCCAGCGGCGCTCGCGGCGGCGGTCGGCCGAGCGCCCCATCAGCAGCATGAACACCGCCGCGGCCAGGTACGGAATGGCGCTCATCAGGCCGATCCGGCTCGGGTCGGTAACGCCGCTGCCCTGGATGATCGAGGGCAGCCAGAAGTTGATCGCATACACCCCGCTCTGGATGCAGAAGTACACCGTGCCCAGCATCCACACCGCCGGATTGCGCAGCACCGCGCCCAGCGAGCTGGAGGCGCCGGCCGGCTTGCCGGCTTCGTCTGCGGCCAGCGCGCGGGTCAGTGCCTGCTTCTCCTGCGGGTCCAGCCAGGTGGCCTGCTGCACGCCATCGCTGAGCAGGAACCACACCCCGATGCCCAGCAGCACGGTCGGCAGGCCCTGCAGCAGGAACATCCACTGCCAGCCGGCCAGGCCACCCTGCCCGGCCGAGAAATGGCCGAGGATCCAGCCCGACAACGGCCCGCCCAGTACGCCGGAGATCGGGATGGCCGACATGAAGACGGTCATGACCCGGCCATGCTGGGCGCGCGGAAACCAGCGCGTCAGGTACAGCACGATGCCGGGGAAGAAGCCGGCCTCGGCCGCGCCGGTGAGCAGGCGCAGGGTGTAGAAGCCGGCCGGCGTGCGCACGAACATCAGGCAGGTCGACAGCAGGCCCCAGCTGACCATCATGATCGCCACCCAGCGGCGCGCACCGATGCGCTGCAGGATCAGATTGCTCGGCACCCCGCAGGCCAGGTAGCCGATGAAGAAGATGCCCGCACCCAGCCCGTACACGGTCTCGCTCATGCCCAGATCGCCGAGCATCTGCAGCTTGGCGAAGCCCACGTTGACCCGGTCCAGGTAGTTGAACAGGTAGCAGACGAACAGGAACGGGATCAGCCGCCACAGGATCTTGCGGTAGGTCGGGGCCATGCCATCGGGGGGCGGCAGTGGCCGGGTGGCTTGGGTCATCGCACGCTCCAGCAGTCGGTGGGCCCACCGGCGCGCAGTGCTGGCACCGGCACCACACAGGGGTCGGCGCATTCTAGTTGGAGCTTTTTCCCGGAAGCATCGTCAGCCTGCTACCTGTCTGCGGGCAAGCGGACGTGGGTTTTTGTGCAAATGCCCAAATCCACATCAGGTGTCCCGAGCGTGTGCGAGGCTCGGAACGCTGCAGCAACCATGATGTTGGTACAAGGCTGACCATCCCGATGCTGCGACGGCGACCCGCCACCCAACCACCTGGCTGACAACTAGTGCCGGCGCACTCCGCGCGCGCCCCAATCAGCCCATCCGGCGAAGAAGCCCGCAGCAGCAACGCGCCTCTACCCCAGCCCTGCACCAACAACCAATCTGGCGCCTCACCGCCAAGCCCGACGCAGCACCCAGCCCGCACGACAGACCGCCTCGGCCTTGCGAATCCCGAATCCCGACTCCCCAATCCCAGCACTACCTCCCCACTCCCGATTCCCCATTCCCCACCGCATACGCCTGCGCCTGTCCCATCACCCGCAGCAGGTTGCCGCCCCAGATGCCGGCGATCTGCTGCTCGGTGTAGCCCTTGCGCAGCAGCCAGGCGGTGATGCGCGGCAGGTCGGAGACGTCTTCCAGGCCGACCACGCCACCGCCGCCGTCCCAGTCCATGCCGATGCCCACGTGCTCGGGCCCGACCACCTTGAGCACATGCTCCAGATGGGCGAAGAAATCCTCCTCGGTGGCGCGCTTGATCGGATAGCGCGCATCCAGGTCCTTGAGCGCGGCGCTCAGGGCCGTGCCGTCGGCGATCTTGATGTGCTCCCAGCCGCCGTATTGCTCGGTCAGCGCCTTCTCGGCGGCCTTGCGCTCGGGGCTGGCGCCGCTATCGACCAGATAGCCGCCGTAGGAATTCACCTGGATCACCCCGCCGTGCTCGGCCAGCACCTTCAGCCGCGCGTCGTCGATATTGCGCGGATGGTCGAACACCGCACGCGCGCCGCTGTGCGAGAGCACGATCGGCACCGGCGACAGTGCGATCAACTGGTCGAACACCGCATCGGAGGCATGCGATTGGTCGATCACGATGCCCAGCGCCTGCGCCTGTTGCACCAATTGCTTGCCGGCCGGGCTCAGGCCCTTCCACTCCGGCCCCTTGGGGTCGGTGGCCGAGTCGGCGAACTCGTTGTTGAGAAAATGCACGGTGCTCATCAGGCGCAGGCCCTGCGCGTAATAGAAGCGCAGCAGCGTGGGGTCGGCCACCAGCGGGCTGGCGTTTTCCATGCTGATGTACACCACGCGCTTGCCAGCGGCCTTGATGCGCGCGGCATCGGCGGGCGTGGTGGCGAAGGCGAAGCGCTGCGGTTGCGCGGCCAGCAGCGTGTGGATCTTCAACAAGCGCTGCAGACCGGCATCGCGATCGTCCAGGTGCGCGGCCGCACTGCGATTGCCCTGCGCGGTGTAGACCGCCCAGAAGCCGCCATCCAGCGCGCCTTCGACCATGCGCGGGTAATCCACCTGCGACAGCCGGTTGCCGGCATGCGCCTGCAACACGTCGAAATCGGGGCGCTCCAGGTTGGCCGGCGTGTCCAGATGCGAATCCAGCGTGACCAGGCGTTTTTGCAGCGCCGTGGCGCGCGCCAGTTCGGCCTTGGAAAACTCCAGCGCGTGGGCAGGCAGCGCGGTGGCGAGCAACAGCGAGACAGACAGAGACAGCGTGTGCAGGTGCATGCGATCTCACAGCCAGGTGGGGGTCACCGGATCATAACGACTTGCGGCACGCGTACTGCACGCGCCACGGCGCAGGCGATGCGCACATTGCGGCTCTGAAAAAATACACACGAAATTACATTGCGCGCAGTGCCAACGTCTGTACGCCGCGCCAAGCTTGCAGCCGCACGCAGGGATCCATGCGTCGCCCACCGTGACCGCTCGCCTGGCGATGGCGTGCGGGGGCCAGGTGTGGGTTCAATCGCCCAGTTCGGCCAGACGCGCGCGCACGCTCTCGACATCGACGTGTTCGCGCACGTGCAGCCACTGCCGCGCCCACACCGAGCGCAGCACGATCCAGGCACCGAGCACGCCCAGGCAGGTCGAGCCCAGCGCCAGCAGCAACGGATGCAATGGCGAACCGTTGCCGGTCTGGAACAGGTACATGAAGGCGCCGGCGAACAGCAGCCACACCCCGAACACCGGCCAGTTGCTGGCCAACAGACTGGCATGGGGCCGCTCGATCTCGCGCAGCAACCGGCTCAGCGCCTTGCGTTCCTCATCGTCCGCTGTCATCGACTGGCCGCTCCAGGGGGTGATCGCCGCGCTAGATCACGCGGCAGAAAACAGCCTTCAGATAGCGCGATTCCTGCACGTGCGCCATGAACGGGTGGTCCGGACCGGCACCGGCCATCTTCAGGATCTGGATGGTGCGCCCGGAGAAATACGAGGCCCGCCGCAGCATGTCCAGGAACTCCTGTTCGGCCACCAACCCGGTGCACGAGAAGGTGGCGAACAGGCCACCGGGCTTGACCACGCCCAGCGCCAGCTTGTTCATGTCCAGGTACTTCTTCAGCGCCGGAATCACCTGCTCGCGGTCGCGGGTCATCTTGGCCGGGTCCAGGATCACCACATCGAACTGCTCGCCGCGGTTGGAGGCATCGCGCAGCCAGGGGAAGATGTCGGCCTGCACGAACTTCGGCCGCACGTTGTTGAGCTTGGCGTTGCCCTTGGCGATGGCGATCACGTCCTCGTCGATGTCCACGCCCAGCACCTCGGACGCGCCGCGCGCAGCCGCATACACCGCAAAGCCGCCGGTGTTGCAGCACAGGTCCAGCACGCTCTTGCCTTCGACCTGCTCGCTCAGCCACTGGCGGTTCTCGCGCTGGTCGGCAAAGAAGCCGGTCTTGTGCGCACCGGCCGGGTCGGCGCGGAACTTGATGCCGTACTCGGTGATCACCGACGCTTCGGTGGTGGTGTTGCCGTGGAAATCGAAGCTTTCCTGCTTCTGCACGTGTTCGTCGGCGAAGCTGTGGAAGCGGCAGCCCGGGAACTGCTCGCGCAGCGCCTCGTAGATCCATTCGCGGTGGCGGAACATGCCGGCGGCGAAGAACTCCACCACCACCAGATCGCCATAGCGGTCCACCACCAGGCCGGACAGGCCGTCGCCTTCGCTGTGCACCACGCGCCAGGCATCGGACACCGCGTCGAGCTTGAGCCAGTCGCGGCGCAGGCTCACTGCCGCGGCGATCTTGCGCGAGAACCAGCCCGCATCCACCGGCACCGCCTGGTCGGTCTCCAGGATGCGCACGGCGATGCGCGAGTGGCCGTTGTAGAAGCCGCGGCCGACCCACTCCCCGTCCACGCCGACCACATCGACGATGGTGCCGGGTTTGGGCTTGGCGGCGGGCTTTTCCACCAGCTTCTGGAAGATCCACGGGTGGCTGGAGCGCCACGCATTCTTGAGTCGGACGACGGGGACAGGAGTATTCATCCGCCCATTGTATCCGGCTGGATTGACGTGCCTGCCCCGGGCACGCAGAATCGGCTGCAGAAGGGGAGTAGCTCCCAGCGTTGTCGCCGTCATGACGAGCCCTGCCATCAGGCGCTCCGGTGCAACGGCAACCGGCCCGGCCGGTTGTGAGCGAGACCTTCGCCGCGCAGGCGAAGGTCCGTCACCCGGAATCCACGATTTCCGTGTCACAAGGCCTCAGCCCACCGGCTGTCCAGGTCGTTTCACTTTCGGGATTCTTGTATGCAAACCATTGGCAATGTCTGGTTATGGGGCGGCTTCGCGATCGTGGTGATCGTGGCGCTGTTGGTCGATCTGGTGCTGATGCGCCACGGCGGTGCCCACAAGGTCACCTTCAAGGAAGCCACCTGGTGGAGCATCGGCTGGGTGCTGCTGGCGCTGGCCTTCAACGCCGGCCTGTGGTGGTACCTGCAGGGCAGCATGGGCGATGCGGCGGCCGACCGCATCGGGCTGGAGTTCCTGACCGGCTACCTGGTCGAGAAATCGCTGGCGGTCGACAACATCTTCGTGTTCCTGATGGTGATGACCTACTTCGGCGTGCCCGAGGAGCAGCGCCAGCGCGTGCTGATCATCGGCGTGCTGGGCGCGATCGTGCTGCGCGCGATCATGATCTTCGCCGGTTCGGTGCTGCTGACCAAGTTCCATTGGCTGCTGTACGTGTTCGGCGCCTTCCTGCTGCTGACCGGCATCAAGATGTGGTTCTCCGCCGGCAAGGAGCCGGACCTGGAAGCCAACCCGGTGCTGCGCTGGATGCGCGGCCATCTGCGCCTGAGTCCGCAATACCACGGCCATGCGCTGAGCGTGATCAAGGACGGCAAGCGCTGGTTCACCCCGCTGTTCGTGGTGCTGATCCTGATTGCGGTGATCGATGTGATCTTCGCGGTGGACAGCATCCCGGCGATCTTCGCGATCACCACCGACCCGTTCATCGTGCTGACCTCCAACGTGTTCGCGGTGCTGGGCCTGCGCGCGATGTTCTTCCTGCTGGCCGGCATGGCCGACCGCTTCCACCTGCTGCCGTACGGCTTGGCGGTGATCCTGGTGTTCATCGGCACCAAGATGATGATCATCGATCTGTACAAGATCCCGGTGCTGGTCTCGCTGGCGGTGGTGATCGTGATCCTGGTCTTCACCATCGTGCTCAGCCTGCTGCGGCCGCCCAAGCCGGCTCGGCACTGAGGGGCTGGGAGTCGGGAATCGGGATTAGGGAATCGGGAACGGCCGCGCCGCATGCGCTGCTCGCAACCAAGCGCACCGACCATCTCGACTGGTCCTTGCCTGCCCACCGTCGCGGGACCTTATGCGGCATGGATGCCGCGTAGGCGCCTACAAGTACGTACTTGGGGCGTGTCCCGCGACGGTGGGCGGGCAAGGGCCCGCAGCCAATGGGTGTCGCGCTTCGGCCACCTGCGTGATGCAACGCGAGCCGCTGCGCCAATCACCGGTGGCGGAACTGGATTATCCCGTCGTCGGGCCTGCTTATCCCGCGCCGGACAGGCTTGTAAAACATCCGCGCGACGCCATCCGTGAAGGCATGACACCGCATCCTGTTGCCGCCGACGCCACCTCGCAAGATCGCCTGGATCGTTCCCGGGTCTTGCGTGCCTTCAACTTCAGCCTGGCTGCCGTGTTGCTGCTGGTGGCGGTATTCACCGCCCAGGGCATGTTCGACTGGCGCGCCTGGGCGGTGGCACCGCTGCAGGCCGACGGCCTGCTCGGCATCCTCACCGCACCGCTGCTGCACGGCTCGCTCGCGCATCTGGGCGCCAACGCCGCCGCGCTGCTGATCCTGGGCACGCTGGCCGGCAGCGTGTATCCGCGCGCCACCGCCCTGGCGCTGCCGTTGCTGTGGCTGGGCTCGGGGCTGGGCGCGTGGTTGCTGGGCGAGCCCGGCAGCCGGCATCTGGGTGCCAGCGGCGTCACCCACGGGCTGATGTTCCTGGTGTTCGTGCTGGGCCTGCTGCGCCGCGACCGCCCGGCGATTGCCACCAGCATGATCGCCTTCCTGTTCTACGGCGGCATGTTGCTGACCATCCTGCCGCACGAGGCCGGTGTGTCCTGGCAATCGCATCTGGGCGGCGCGGTGGCCGGCCTGATCGCCGCGCTGCTGCTGCGCCTGCGCGACCCGCAGCAGGCCAGGCCGCGCTACAGCTGGGAAGACGAGGACGAAGACGCAGCCTGGGAGATCAGCAACGCCGAACGCGACGTGCTGGAACCGCCGCCGCCACGCCAGGTGCCGGTGCTGTGGCAGCGCCAGGAAGACGGCTCGCAGAACGTGGTGCTGCACTTCCCGCCACGCGAACGGCCACCTGGGACGTAGGAGCGCGCTTGCGCGCGATGGAGCGTTATCGGGAACGCTTCATCGCGCGCCAGCGCGCTCCTACAGACCGCATATGCGTCCAACGTTTAACGCGTTGCACGCTCGCTCAACGCACGCCGCGCCAAGCCGGGATCATCGGCAAAGAACGCATCGATACCAGCATCCAGATACGCCTTCAACTCGGCCAATGCGCCGGCCTCGTTGCGCTCGGTCACCGCAGCACTGCTGCGGTTGTTGGCGGCCAGGAAATAATTCTCCGGGCGAAAGGTATACGGCTGCACCTGCAGTCCTGCCGCATGCGCGTCGTGCACCAGGCTGGTCGGCGTGCCCAGGCGCTGCTGCGCATCCAGCGGAATGATGCTGCGGATGTCCGGGCCGATCGCATCGGCATAGCCGGCAACCTGCTTCAGCCCTTCGGGCGTGATCATCTGCGCGTAGGTGCGCGGCGCGTTGCCCAAGCCCGCATCGGGCAGCGCCATCTGCGCGCCGCCCAGCAGCTGCAGCAAGCGAATAGTGCTGTTGCGCCCGATCTTGCCGCGCAAGTAACGCAGGTTGCCGGTCTCGAACGACTGGATCACCACCGGCGCGGTCTGCGTGTAGGCATGCGCACGCAGGCTCGCCAGCACCTTGTCTTCCATCGCCAGATTCAGCGCACTGAAATAGCTCGGGTGCTTGATCTCCGGAATCAGCCCGATCGTGCGCCCGGTCGCTGCCGATTCGGCTGCGACGAAATCGATGATCTCGTCGAAGGTGACGATCTGAAACTGCCCGTCCCAACGCGTGCCGCGCAACTGCGGCAACCGCTCGCGCGCGCGCAAGGTCTTCAATTCGGCAAGAGTGAAGTCTTCGGTGAACCAGCCTTCCATCGCCTGGCCATCGATGGTCTTGCGGGTCTTGCGCGCGGCGAACTCCGGGTGGCTGGCCACGTCGGTGGTGCCGCCGATCTCGTTCTCATGCCGGGCCACCAGCACACCATCCTTGGTGGACACTAAGTCCGGCTCGACAAAATCGGCGCCATCGACGATCGCCTTGGCATACGAGGCCAGGGTGTGTTCCGGGCGCAACGCGCTGGCGCCACGGTGCGCAAAGATCTGCACCGTCTTCGCCAACGGCGCCTCTGCCAACGCGGGCCCGCTCATGCCGACCATCATCGCTCCCAACACCAACGCACGGTGGAACTGCATCATGCCTTTCTCCAACAAAAAAGCAGCCATCAACACCACGGCACGACCGCCAGACGAGCGCGGCCGATGAGCGAGGCGGGATGCACGACCTTGCATCCCGCACCTTCGCATCGTCGCATCCGCCCGACAATCACTCGACAGGTCTTGCCAGCCACTCTAAAACCATCCACGTCGATCGCCACCGGAAATCAGTCAGCAGCCACAAGACCCGCTGTTACCAATCCCCAATCCCGACTCCCCAATCCCTAACTCAGAACTTGGCATCCAAGGTCAAAAACACCTGCCGCGGCGCGCTGGCATGGAATGCCAGCTGACGGCCATTCGGATCGCTGTTGGCGAACGCGGTGAGGTTGGACGCATAGCGCTTGTCGGTGAGGTTGGTCACGTTGAGCGAGAGCTTGAGCCCCTGCAGCACGCCGGCCTGGCCAAAGTCGTACCCGGCGCCCGCATCGAACGAGGTGTAACCGCCGAAGCCCTGGTCGTTGGTGTAGGTGTAATAACGCTGGCCGGTGTACTTGCCGCGCAGGTTGATGTTCCAGTTGGCGTAGTTGAAGGCGATTTCGCTGGCGAACATACGCTTGGGCGTATCCACCGTGGTCTTGCCGGCAGTCGGAATGATCACCCCGTTCTGCACGTAGTTGTCGTCGTAGGTCGAGCGGTTGATCGAGGCCGAGTTGTACCACTGCAGGTAGCTGGTCGGCTTCCAGATCACGGTCAGTTCGCCGCCGCGGCTGCTCACCGAGCCCACGTTGAAGAA
>NZ_JBWWVS010000011.1:0-136694 GCF_056675615.1 Xanthomonas sp. NCPPB 2864 | reverse complement strand
TGTGGTGCATCGTTCGTCAACGGTAACGGCGCCGTCGCTGCCTTCGGCGACGACCTGCACGCGAGCGGCCGATTGCGTCCAAGTCATACGCCAATGTGATGGCGAGCCCCCCACCAACCACCCACAATCACTTCGCCGTTCGTAGGAGCGTGCCTGCGCGCGACCGGGCGTTACCGATAAAGCCTCGTCGCGCGCAGGCACGCTCCTACGTGGATGTGGTGCATCGTTCGTCAACGGTAACGGCGCCGACGTTGCCTCGGCGACGACCTGCACGCAAGCGGCCGATTGCGTACAAGTCATACGCCGATGGGACGGCGAGCCCTCACCAACCACCCACCATCGCTGCGCCGTTCGTAGGAGCGTGCCTGCGCGCGACCGGGCGTTACCGATAAATCCCGGCGCGCGCAAGCACTCTCCTACGTGGAGCTGCGGCGGCTGCCTCCGTCAGCGCCGTGGCGTTCGCGCCGCGGGCTTGCTGGCCGACTTCTTGGCTGCGCTCTTGCCAGCCGCGGTTTTGCCGGCGGTCTTTGCGACCTTGCCGGTTGCGCGTTTGCCCGCGGCTTTCTTTGCCGCACTGCCCGGCGACGTAGCCGCATCCTGCGATGGTCTTGCTGCAGCCGCGGATGCGCGCTTGGCTGGCGCCTTGGTGACCTTTTCGGCTGCCGCCTTGGTGATCTTCCTGGCCGGCGCCTTGGCAGCCTTCTTGACCGTCTTCCCGGTGGCTTTCTTGATCGGCGTGGTGGCGCTGCTGCGCGCTTCCGGTGCGCGGCGCGGCGGTGGCTTGCGGCCGGGGGTGAGCGCGCGCCAGGCGTGTCCACCGTTCATCGCCAGCAGGGCGTCGGCGGCCGAGGGGCCGGCGCTGCCGGCGGCGTAATTGGGGAAATCGCTGGGCGGTTGCTTCCAGGCATCCAGGATCGGTTGCACGATGCGCCAGGCACCTTCCACCATTGCCGCATCCTGGAACAGGCCGGCCTCGCCGTTCATGCAGTCCTGCAGCAGGCGCTCGTAGCCCACCGTGTATTCCTTGGGGAACCAGTCGCGGTAGCGGAAGTCCATGCGCACCGGTGCCAGGCTGACCTGCGCGCCGGGGCGTTTGACGTCGAACTGCAGCGAGATGCCTTCGTCGGGCTGGATGTGCAGCACCAGCCAGTCGGGGCCATAGCCGCCCACTTCGGTGCTGCGGAGCGGCGCCAGCGGCGCAGGCTTGAAGCGGATCGCGATCTCGGTGGTGCGCTCGCGCAGACGCTTGCCGGTGCGCAGGTAGAACGGCACACCCGCCCAGCGCCAGGTGTCGACCTGCAGCTTCATCGCCACATAGGTTTCGGTTTCCGAATCGTCCGGCACCGTGTCTTCTTCGCGATAGCCAGGCACGGCGCTGCGGTTGACCGCACCGGAGGCGTACTGGCCACGCACCACGTCTTCGGGCTTGATCGGGCGCACCGCTTCGATCACTTCGGCGCGGCGGCGATGCATCGCTTCGGTGGTGAATGCGGCCGGCGGCTCCATCGCAATCATCGCCAGCAACTGGAACAGGTGATTGGGCACCATGTCGCGCAGGCAGCCGGTGGGGTCGTAGAAGCGCCCACGCCCTTCCACCCCGATGGTTTCGGCGGCGGTGATCTGCACATGATCGATGCGGTCGCGATTCCACACCGGCTCGAACAGGCCATTGGCGAAACGGAACGCCAGGATGTTCTGCACGGTTTCCTTGCCGAGGAAGTGGTCGATGCGGAACACCTGGTCCTCATGCAAGACCTTGGCGACGGTGGCGTTGAGCGCGACGGCGCTGGGCAGGTCGTGGCCGAAGGGTTTTTCCACGATCACCCGACGCCAGCCCTCGCCCTCGCGTTGCTTGACCAGCCCGGCTTCGCCCAGGTTGAGCAATACCGGCTCGAAGAAGCGCGCGGCGGTAGCCAGATAAAACAGCACGTTGCCCTGGGTGCCGTAGCGCTTGTGCAGCTTCTCCAACGCGCCACCCAGGGTTTGATAGGCGCCCAGGTCGGTGAAATCGCCGCGCAGATAATGCATGCGCTCGCGCAGCCACTCCCAGGTGTCGGTGTCGAACTCGTCGGTCTGGAATTCGGCATCGCGGCTGCTGAGCAGCTGGGTCATCGACTGGCCCATCATGGTGCGCCACGAACGCTCGCTGATATCGCCGTGATCCATGCCGACGATGGCGAACTGCTCGCCCAGTGCGCCGGAGCGGCGCAGGTTGTACAGCGCCGGCATCACCAGGCGCTTGGTCAGATCGCCGCGTGCACCGAACACCACGATGATGCACGGCGGGGTGGTGGCTTGTTCGTTCATGGATGTGTTTCCTCTTTGCCCATGCGTCCGTGCAGGCGCAATGCCGCATTGACCAGAGCCACGTGGGAATACCCTTGCGGGAAGTTGCCAAGCATGCGCTTGCTGCGCGGGTCGTACTCTTCGGCAAGCAGGCCCACGTCGTTGCACAGCCCGAGCAGGCGCTCGAGCAGCACGCGTGCCTGCTCGGTGCGCCCGAGCAGGGCGTAGTTTTCCACTAGCCAGAAGCTGCAGGCAAGAAAGGTGCCCTCGCCGGCCGGCAAGCCGTCGGCGCTGTCGTCGGCGCGATAGCGCTCGACCAATCCGTCGATGGTCAGATCGCGTGCGATCGCATCGGCGGTCGCGGCGATGCGCGGATCATCGGCCGGCAGGAACCCCACGATCGGGATCAGCAACAACGCCGCATCCAGACGATCGGAGCCGTAGCTCTGCACGAAGTGCCCGTCCGGGTGCACGCCTTTTTCCAGCACTTCGGCGCGGATGTCGTCGGCAATGCGGCCCCAGTGCGCGCGCTTGGCCGCATCGGCGTTGGTGATGCCATCGCGCGCGCCGCAATCGAATGCCAGCCAGGCCATCACCTTGGAATGCACGAAATGACGGCGCTCGTCGCGGATTTCCCAGATGCCTTCGTCGGGCAGGCGCCACAGCGTTTCCAGCGTTTCCAGCACCTTTTCCAGCAACGATGCCGACGAGCCATCGTCATCGGACGGCGGCGCCACGCCCTTTTCGCGTGCGTAATGGAACGCGCCGATCAACTCGCCGTAGACGTCGAGCTGGAACTGGTCCACCGCGCCGTTGCCGATCCGTACCGGCCCGGAATTTTCATAGCCGGGCAGCCAGTGCGCCTCCCACTCCTGCAGGCGGCGCTCGCCGGCGATGCCGTAGAGCGCCTGCAGCTGATCCGGCGAACCGGCGATGGCGCGTTGCACCCAGTCGCGAAAAGCTTCTGCTTCGTCGCGATAGCCGGCCTGCAGCAAGGCGATCAGGGTGAACACCGAATCGCGCAGCCAGCAGTAGCGGTAATCCCAGTTGCGGCTGCCGCCCAGATGCTCGGGCAGCGAGGCAGTCGGCGCGGCGACGATGCCGCCAGTGGGCAGATAGCTGAGCCCTTTCAGCACCACCAGCGAGCGGCGCACCTGCGCGGTCCAGGGGCCGACATCGGTGCAGCGCCGCGCCCAGCCATGCCAGAACGCAGTCGTGCGTTGCAGCGCCTGTTCCGGATCGATCGCCGTCGGCGTGGGCTGATGCGACAGGCCGTGGCTGAGCACAAACCAGGTGCTCTCGCCCTGCCGCAGCGTGAAGTCGGTTTCGGTGCCCATGTCCTCGCCGTGCAGCGCCTGCGGCGAGCGCAGTGCAAGCTGGTCGGGGCCGGCAATGGCGCGGATGCCACCGTCGATGCGCGTCACCCATGGCACGGTGCGGCCATAGTTGAAGCGGAAGGTCAGGCGCATGTGCATCGGCACCTGGCCCTGCACGCAACGCACGATCCGCACCAGGTGCTGGTGGCCGTCGCCTTCATCGCTGGCGACCATGAAGTCGACCAGTTCCACCATGCCGGTGTCGGTGTGCATGCGCGTGCACAACACCAGGCTGTCGTCTTCGTAGGCACGCTCGCTGCGAAAGTCGCCGGCCGGCGACAACGCCCATTGCCCGTGCTGCTCATCGCCCAGCAGGGACGCGAAAAACGCATCGGAATCGAAACGTGGCAGACACAGCCAGTCGATGGTGCCGCGGTAGTCGACCAGGGCCGCGCTGTGGCAATTGCCCAGCATGGCGTGGTCCTCGATACGCACGCTCATCGTAGAGGCGCTTCCTTCGTGCGAGGGAGGGCCAAGTTTTGCATGCGCGGTGTCGGGATCAGGTTACGACTGCGCCGGCAGACGCAGCAGCGGTGGCACCGTGTGTTCCAGGCGACGGATCAGTGCCGGATCCATGTACGCGTAATCGTCGGGAATCTGCAGGCAGATCACCCGGCAATGGCGCAGATGCGCGGCGAAGCGCTTGCGCAGCAACTGCAGGTGACGACGCTCCATCACCAGCACCAGCTGCGCTTCGTGCAACAGCTCCGGGGTGAGCTGTACCTCCGCATCGGCGGCCAGCCCGGCCGATTGCGTCTGCACGCCCGGCCAGTCGGCGAACACGCGCTCGGCGGTGGGGCTGCGCAGCCGGTTGCGGCTGCACACGAACAGCACCCGCAGCGGTGCGCCGGCGCGCTGGCTCAGCGGCCTTCGCGCAGGAAGCGCGCCATCGAGGACACACCCGGCAAAGCGGGTTCGAACTGGCCGGCCACATCGATGAAGCCGCGCATGATCGCGATCTCGCGCGGGGTGCGGTTGAGCGCGTCGCGGCGGTCGGCATCGGCGCCGGCACGCAGCAGGCGCTGCACCAGCAACGGCAGGCCGTGCAGTGCGGCCAGGTGCAGCGGGCCGAAACCGCGTTGATCGGCCACGTCCAGCGAGACGTCTTCGTCGAGCAGGCGTTCCACGCCGGCCAGCACCACCTGCTCGTCGCAGGCGGTGCCCGGTTCGGCGCGCGCGCCCAGCACCAGCAGCAAGGGGCTGACCCGGCCGCCGGCCAGGTAGTCCGGGTCGGCACCGGCCAGCAGCAAGGTATCCAGCAAGGCCAGCAGGCGGCTCTTGTCGCGCGCGGTGAAGCCGTACAGCGCGGCGCAATGCAGCGGCGCCAGGCCTTGGTCGTCGTTGGCGTGCACATCGGCCGCCGCGGTGAGCAGGCGCGCCACGATATCCGGCAGGCCCAGCGCGCAGGCCAGCATCAGCACGGTGACGCCGCCGGGCAGGCGGTGCTCGATCTGCGCGCCGGCCTGCAGCAGCGCGGCCACGATCTCGGTCTGACGCATGCTCACCGCCGCCGACAACGGCGTGGCGCCGCTATTGGCCGCGCGTTGCGGGTCGGCGCCGCGACCGAGCAGATGCGCCACCACGCCCAGATGGCCGCCACCGGCGGCACGCAGCAACGCGGTGCAGCCCTGGGCATCGATCGCATCGACCGGCAGGCCCAGATCGATCAGGCGACGCACCGCATCGGTGTCGCCGACCATCGCGGCGGCCGGCACGTCCGCCTCGCGCAGGCTGCGCTGCGGCAGCGACCAGATGCGCCAGTCCAGCCAGTCGGCCAGGTCGCGGCGGCCGATCGACAGCGCCACCCCCAGCGGGGTCTGCCCGTCGGCAGCGCGCGCTTCCGGCGAGGCGCCCTGCTTGACCAGCAATTTCAGCGACGCCTCGCGGCCCAGCGCGGTGGCCAGATGCAGCGCGGTCATACCGTGGCTGTCGCGCGCCTCGCGGTCCACGCCGTGTTCCAGCAGCCACTGCTGCAGGCGCAGCCAGCCCAGCCGCACTGCGAGCGACAACGGCGGATCGCCGGCGGCCGACGCGGCGAACGGGTCGGCGCCGCGTTCGAGCAATTCCAGCGCGAACTGTTCCAGCCCGCGCGATGCCGCATCGTGCTGCACGCAGGCGCTGAGCAGCCGCGTCAGACCGCCGGCACCGGCCGGCGACACGCCATGGCGCAGCAGCGCCTGCAGCGCCGGCACCGCCTCCACGCCCCGCGACAGCAGCGCAAACATCGGCACATCGCCACAGGCATCGCGCACTTCGGCATCGGCCCCGTGGCGCAGCAGCCAGTCCACCGCATCGGCGTTCAAGGCCAGATGCGCGTCGTGCAGCAGGCCGCCGAGTTCTTCCGGGCCGCACAGGCGGGCCAGTGCGACCAGACCGTCGCGCTGGCCGAACTGCAGGCCTTCGCGCAGCAGCACCAGTGGCGGGCGATCGGGCAGCACCGCCACGCCGGGGCTCTCCCCGTGCGCGTCGCTGACCGCCGCCGGCAAGGGATAGCCGGGATCGAGCAACTGCACGATCGCCCAGCGCCCGGCTTCGGCGGCCACATCCACCGCGCGACGGCCGTGCGCGTCGGCGCTGTCGGCCGGCACCTGCAGCTCGAGCAGGCGCCGGATCAGCGCCGGCGACACGCTGTCGGCGGCGCAGGCCAGCATCACCGCATTGCGGCCCTCGCCGTCGATGGCCAGCACGTCGGCCTTGCGTGCGACCAGGCGTTCGAGCACGCCGCTGCGCGCCTGCCGCGCCGCATCCAGCCACGGCGTGCGGCCGAGCAGGTCGCGCGCTTCCAGATTGGCGCCGGCCGCCAGCAGCGCCTCGACGATGTCGCCGTGTCCGGCCAACGCCGCTTCGTGCAGGGCGCTGCGGCGCTGGCGGTCGCGCGCATCCACGCGCGCCTTGTGCTTGAGCAGCAGCTGCACGCCGGCCGGGTCGTCTTCCTCGGTGCCGGCCGCGGCCAGCAGCACCGGTGCGCCACCTTCCGGTTCGGAGTGCGCGCCGCGTTCCAGCAGGAACTTGGCCAGCCGCCAGTTGCCGACCTGGCAGGCCATCGCCAGCGGCGAGTGGCCTTCGTTGTTGAGCGCATCGAGTTCGGCGGCGGCATCGCGCAGCAGCGCGGCCACGCCCGGGTCGGAACTGCGCACCGCGTGGTGCAGCGGCGTGTTGCCGTCGTTGTCGCTGGCGCGCGGGTCGGCCCCGTTGGCCAGCAGCGTCATCACCGCGTCCGGGCGGCCGTGCCAGCTGTCGCGGGTGGCGGCCAGCAACGGGGTCATGCCGCGATGCGGCTGGTTGACGTCGACGCGGCGCACGATCAGCTCGCGCAGCAGGCGCAGATCCGGCAGCACCGCGGCCAGCGCGGGCAGGCTGCGTTGGTCGCGCCACTCCGGCAGCGGCATCGCCTGCGGGTCGGCCCCGGCGTCGAGCAACTGCAGCGCGCGGTCCACGCGTCCGCTGCGCGCGGCCTCGAACAGTTCGGGTACCAGTTGGTGCTGGGCCACCGGCTCCAGCGGTCGCGGCTCGGCCGCCGCTTCGGAAAAGAAATCGGCCGCCTGCAGGGCCGCCGGGGCATCGCTGCGCGCCGGGGCGGCGGTGCGTTGCAACAGCAGGTGGGCAGCGGGCAGCAGCACGCTGGCCGCGATCGCCAGACTCCAGCGCAGGCTGCTCGACAGCCAGCCCGGCCAGGTCAGCGCCACCACCAGCGTGCACATCGCCAGCACCAGGGCAGCGGCCAGCAGGCCGCGCCAGGCGTGCAACTCCTGCGTCGCCAGCGCATGCCAGCGCGGGGCCAGGGCGCCGCCATCGCGTTCGACCTCGCCCCACAGCGGCCAGGTCCGCCACAACCCGAGCAACGCGGCGCTGACCGCCACACTCAAGGCCAATGCGGCGGCCAGGCTGCCGCTGTCGCGCAGGGCGGTCAGCGGCCAGCTGATCAGGGCGGCCAGCGCCAGCAGGCCCACACCCCAGATCGTCAGCAACGGCGGCAAGGCCTGCGCAACCGCGCGCGGCCGGCTGGGCAATGCGCGGCTACCGCGCGCCCACGACACCGCCAGCGCGAACGCCGGCTGCGCCAGCCACAGCGTCACCGCGGCGACACCGCCGCCGATGCCGCCCAGCAACGACAACGCCACGCCGGCCAGGCCGGCCAGCGCTGCGGCCCGCAAGCGTGCGGCCCGTGCGGCCTCAGTCATAGTCGCACTCGCCCGCCAGCACTACCGTCTTGGGCAGTTGCAGATAGAAGCCGTGCTTGGCGAGCGCTTCGCGCACCGTGGCCACGTCGGCCTGCGCCAGACGGCGCTCCGGCGTCAACGCCACCTCCAGCACGAACGCGAACGGCGCCAGCTGCGCGTGCACGGCGGCGGGAAGACCGGAGAAGTCGTCGCGCGTGGCGAGATAGACGAAGGTGTCCTGCTTGCGTTGGCTTTTATAGACGTAGGCGTGCATGCGCGCGTGGTCGCGCTCGATCGGCAAGTGTGTCGCAGGATTGTGTCCCAATTGCGCCGATGGCGAAAGCGCGGCAACGCGCGAAAACTCCAGCCCCGTCAGCGACATGACCGGCACGTTCAGTTGCGCCATCGACGGGAGGCGCACCCGCCATCGATATACTGAGTCCACTTCTTGCCAGCCAGACCACCGTGAGCCAAGCGCAGCATTCGTCCCAGATGGCCCCGGTCGCCGTCACCGCTTTTACGTCCACCACCGCGCTCGGCGCCGGGCTCGATGCCCAGGCCGCCGCCCTGACTGCTCGCCGCAGCGGCATGCGTCGCAACGATTTCGGCCCGCAGCCGCTGGCGTGCTGGATCGGCCGCGTCGACGGCGTGGAAGACATCGTGTTGCCGGAGGCCATGCAAGGCTGGGACTGCCGCAACAATCGCCTGGCCTGGCTGGCCCTGCAGCAGGACGGCATGGCCGAGGCGGTGCAGGCCGCCGCGCAGCGCTACGGCGCCGAGCGCGTGGCGGTGATCATCGGCACTTCCACCTCCAGCATCGGCGCCAGCGAAGAGGCCTACACGCGGCTGGTCGAAGACGCCGACGGCGCGCGCTTTCCCGACGACCTGGATCGCCCGATCGTGCACACCCCGCACTCGCTGGGCGACTTCGTGCAGCACGCCACCGGCCTGCGCGGCCCGAGCGTGACCGTGGCCACCGCCTGTTCGTCCAGCGCCAAGGTGTTTGCCCAGGCCGCGCGCCTGATCGACGCCGGGGTGGTGGATGCCGCCCTGGTCGGCGGCGTGGATACCTTGTGCGGCAGCGTGCTGTTCGGCTTCAACTCGCTGCAGGTGGTGGCGCCGGAGCTGTGCCAGCCGTTCGATGCGCGCCGGGTCGGCCTGAGCCTGGGCGAGGCCGGCGGCTTTGCCATGCTCGAACGCACCGCCGCCGCGCCGGACGCAACGCTGTGGCTGTACGGCTATGGCGAATCCAGCGATGCGCACCATATGTCCGCCCCGCATCCGCAGGGCCTGGGCGCGCAGCTGGCGATGCGCGGCGCGCTCGAACGCGCCGGCCTGGAGCCGGCCGCGGTGGGCTATCTGAACCTGCACGGCACTGCCACCCCGGCCAACGACAGCGTCGAAGCCGCCGCGGTGGCGGCGATCTTCCCGGCCACCCTGCACGCCAGCTCGACCAAGGCCTGGACCGGCCACACCCTGGGCGCAGCCGGCATCGTCGAGTCGGTGATCGCGCTGCTGGCGCTGCGCGACGGCGTGCTGCCGGGCACGCTCAACAGCGAAGTGCCCGACCCCGCCTGCGGCCCGCAGATCCGTTTCGACAATGCCCATTCCAAGATCGATTACGCAATGAACAACTCCTTCGGTTTTGGCGGCAACAACTGCTCGCTGCTGTTCGGGCAGGCCCGCTGATGCTGGCTGCCACCATCGAGGGGATCGGCTTCTGGACCCAGGGCCTGCCGAGCTGGGACGCCGCTGCGGCGTTCGTGCGCGGCGGCGCGCTGCAGGACACCGGCGCGCGTCCGGCGCCGCAGCTGCTGGCCGCCAACGAGCGCCGTCGCGCACCGGACACGGTGGCGGTCTCGCTGGAGGCCGCGCTGGCCGCCTGCACCGCCGCCGGCCGCGAGCCGGCCAGCCTGCCGTCGATCTTCACTTCCACATACGGCGACCTGGCCATCTCCGACTACATGTGCACCACCCTGGCCAGCGACCCCACGGCGATCTCGCCGACCAAGTTCCACAACTCGGTGCACAACGCCGCGGCCGGCTACTGGACCATCGGCGCCGGGGCGATGACCCCGGCCACCGCGATCAGCGCCAGCCTGGGCAGCTTCGCGCAGGGCTTGCTGGAGGCGCTGGTCCAACGTGCCGCCGGCATGGACGCAGTGCTGCTGGCCGGCTACGACGCCCGCTCGGTCGGGCCGCTGGGTCGGGTCGCCCCCAGCCAGGGGCTGCTCGGTGGCGCGCTGGTGCTGGGTGCGCCCGGCCAGGCCGGCAAGCCGCAGCTGCGGGCGTGGCTGGACGACGGCACGCCGACGCCGGGCGCCGGCCCGCTGGCGCGGCATGTCGCCGCCAATGCGATGGCGCCGATGCTGCCGTTGTTCGACCTGATCGCCACTGGCGGCGAACGCGTGGCGCTGTACGCCGGCCCGGGCCGGGTGTTGCGCGTGGAGCTCCAGCAGTGAGCCGGCAGCCACTGACCCGCGAGGACACCGCGATCCTGGTGCCGGCGCTGAACGAATCGCTGCGCATCCGCGAAGTGGTCAACGATGCGCTGACCTATTGTTCCAACGTGATCGTGATCGACGACGGCTCCGATGACGGCACTGCCGACTGCATCGCCGGCCTGCCGATCACCTTGATCCGGCACCCGCAGCGCAAGGGCAAGGGCGCCGCGTTGCGCAGCGGGTTTGCGCAGGCGCAGCGGATGGGCATGCGCGCGGTGATGACCATGGACGGCGACGGCCAGCACAAGGCCGCCGACTTCCCGCGCCTGTTGGCGGCGGCCAACCGCCACCCCGGCTGCGTCATCGTCGGCGCCCGCATGCGCAAGCGCGCCACTCAGCCCACCATCCGCCGCATCGGCAACGATTTCGGCGACTGGGGCATCGCCTGGGCCTGCGGCTTCCAGCTGGTCGACAGCCAGAGCGGCCAGCGCCTGTATCCGGCCTCGGTGTTCACCCTGCCCGACGTGCCCGGCGAAGGTTTCGTGTTCGAAGCGCAACTGCTGATTTCCGCCGCACGCCAGGCCGGCGCGCGCGTGGTCGCGGTGCCGATCGAAACCCGCTACGCCGGCACCTCGCCGGGCGCGTTCCGCAAGAGCCATTTCCGCCTGGTACGCGATCTGTGGGAAATCACCTCGCATGTGGTGGTCCAGGCCTGGAGCTACGGGCATATCTGGCGCGAGTACCGCCGCGTGCGGGCCAACCCGGTGCTGATCGACGACGCTGACGGCGAATTTGCTACTGTGCCGGCGGTTACCAAGAGCAAGCCATCCCCATGAATGCACAGCGTGCCGATGTCGTTATCACCGGTGGTGGCCTGGCCGGCCTGAGTCTGGCCCTGCAGCTGCGCCAACGCGACCCCGAACTGGCGATCACCGTGCTGGAGCGCCGTGCGCACCCGGTGCGCGAGGCGGCGTTCAAGGTGGGCGAGTCCACGGTGGAGATCGGCGCGCACTACTTCGCCGAGGTCTTGGGCCTGCGCGAGCATCTGGAGACCGAGCAGATCCGCAAGTTCGGGTTCCGCTTCTTCTTCTCCGACAAGCGCGAGGACATCGACCGCTGCACCGAGCTGGGCGTGAGCCAGATCCTGCCGACGCCGTCGTGGCAGATCGACCGTGGCCGCTTCGAAAATTTCCTCGGCGAGCGCGCCCGCGCGCAGGGCATCACGTTTGTCGACAACTGCAGCGTCAAGGGCGTGGACCTGTCCGATGACGAGGCCGACCACGCCGTGCGCTACGAGCGCGCCGGCGAGGCCGGCACGCTGAGCGCACGCTGGGTGGTGGATGCCAGCGGCCGCGCCGGCCTGCTCAAGCGCAAGCTCGGCCTGGCGCAGGACAATGCACACGACGCCAATGCGGTGTGGTGGCGTGTGGAAGGCCTGATCGACCCCAATGGCTGGTCGCAGGACAGCAACTGGCTGCAGCGCTGCACGCCGCCGGACCGCTGGCGCTCGACCAACCACATGTGCGGGCCGGGCTACTGGTTCTGGCTGATTCCGCTGTCGTCCGGCGCGCATTCGCTGGGCATCGTCTGCGATGCGTCGATGCACCCGCTGGACACGATGAACACCCACGACAAGGCGATGACCTGGCTGCGCACGCATCAGCCGCAGGTCGCCGCCACGCTCGACAAGGCCGACTACCGGCTGCAGGACTTCCTGTTCCTGCGTAACTTCTCCTATGGCTGCAAGCAGGTGTTCTCGCCGCAGCGCTGGGCGCTGACCGGCGAGGCGGGCTTGTTCCTGGACCCGTTCTATTCGCCCGGCAGCGACTTCATTGCGATTTCCAATACCTACATCTGCGAACTGATCGGCCGCGACCGCGCCGGCAGATCGCTCAGCCCGTATGTGGAGCTGTATCAGCAGCTGTATTTCTCGTTCTACGAAAATACCCTGACCCTGTATCAGGACCAGTACGCGCTGTTCGGCGACGCGCAGGTGATGCCGGTCAAGGTGATCTGGGATTACACCTACTACTGGTCGCTGCTGGCGCCGCTGTTCTGCAGCGGACGCATCGCCGACCTCAGCCTGCTCTCGCGCATGAAGTCCGATTTCTTCTATGCGCGCGACATGAATCTGGCAATGCAGCGTGTGGTGCACGACTGGGGCCAGCACAACACTGCACAAGGCCTGGCCACCGACGATGGGCGCCTGCTCGATCAATACCTGATCGGCTGGTTCAACGAACTCAATGGCGCCTTGAACGACACCCTCGACGACGATGCCTTTGCCGCACGCATCCACAGCAACGTGGCGCAGATGGCGGTGCTGGCACGCGAGATCCTGCAGCAGGCACGCCAGCGCCATGCCGCACTGCCGGACCACGGGCTGGACGCCTTGACCGCCAACGCCATCGGCGAGCCGATCCTCACCGCCGCCTGGTACGCCGACGCGGCGTGAGTTTGAAAACCGCGCCGGCAACGGCGCGTTTTTGCTTGCTGTTTGTTTGCTTGGCGCTCGCGTGCTGCACGCGAGCGCGAGCTGGTTATGAAGAACGACCAAACCAGCAACCAAGCCGGCCTGCACTGATCGCAACCATGCACACCGACCATCTCGACTGGTCCTTGCCCGCCCACCGTCGCGGGACCTTACGCGGCATGGATGCCGCGTAAGAGCTTACAAGGACGTACTTGCAGCGTGTCCTGCGATGGTGGGCGGGCAAGGACCCCGCAGCAAACCAGCAGATCAGCCGCCCTCAGCCCATCCCACCATTGATGCCGATGACCTGGCCGTTGATGTAGCCGGCTGACTCCGAACACAGAAACGCCACCAACGCGGCCACTTCGTCGGGCTTGCCGACCCGGCCCGCCGGTACCAGTTGCTTGATCACTTCCGGCGCGAAGCTTTCGCCGACCATCTCGCTTTCGATCACGCCCGGCGCGACCACGTTGACGGCGATGCCGCGGCTGGCCATCTCGCGCGACAGCGATTTGCTGGCGCCGTGCAAAGCGGCCTTGGCCGCGGCGTAGTTGGTCTGCCCGCGATTGCCCAGCACCGCCGCCACCGATGACACGCTGACGATGCGGCCCCAGCGCGTACGCGCCATCGGCAGCAGCAGCGGCTGGGTGACATTGAAGAACCCGTGCAGCGATACGTCGATGACCCGATGCCACTGTTCGGCGTTCATGCCCGCCATCGGCGCATCGTCGTGGATGCCGGCGTTGTTGACCACGATCTGGATCGGGCCGCCCTCCAGCAGGCCTGCCAGCGCCACCGCACTGGCCTGTGCATCGGCCACATCGAACGCCACCGCCTCGGCGCTGCCGCCGTCGGCCACGATCGCTGCGACCACGTCATCGGCGCGGGCGATATTGCGATTGGCATGCACGATCACATGGCGCCCCTGCGCCGCCAGCTGACGGCAGATCGCACCACCAAGATCGCCGCTGCCGCCGGTGACGAGTGCGCGGAGCTGTGGAATGGAAGTGCTCATGGAAGCCTCAATGAAAGCCGCAGACGCGACGGCGGAAAGAGCCTCATCCTAACGACTCGCAGCAGGCGCAGGAATAGATCCAGCATTGATCGCCTACATCTTGTAGGAGCGCGCGTGCGCGCGATGCGGCGTCAGCGGTAAGGCCATCGCGCGCAAGCGCGCTCCTACGGGGCTTGGGTGGCCTGCGCGGCGCCCAACATCACCGTGGCGCGCCCTTCGGCGAGCAACTGGTCGCCGTGGCTCAGGCGAAAACTGTATTGCTGGCTGTCCTCGCCCTGCAGCAACACCTGCGCTTCGCAGACGATCGCATCGGGCAGGTCGTCCAGATACGCGACGTGCAAGTCCACCGCACGCAGCGCCACCAGCATGCCCGGGCGCACCGGCTTGCCCGATTCCCGGCCGAGCAAGCCGCCATGCACAGCCATGGCTTGTGCGCCGTATTCGCATAGATGCAACGCACGCAGGCGGCCATTGCAACGCAGCGGATGCGTGTCGCTGCGATGGGCATCGCTGCGCAACACAATGCGCTGCGCATCCCATTCCAGCACTGCTTCCCACAGGCACATGCTGCCCTGGTGTGGAATCAGCGCGGCAATTGCCTCACGTCCCTGCATGTGCATCTCCGTGTCTTACGCGCTCCAGCGCCGGCTCGCGCGACACCAGCAAGGCGAGGATGAAATTGAACAATACCCCCAGCGCCACCGTGCTACCGATCGCACGCAACACCGGGATGCTGGAGGCAGCCAGTAGCGCGAACACCAGCAGCGTCATCAGGCTGCACACGATCAGCGCATGCAGCGTGCGCAGCTGGTCGGCGTGATCGTCGC
Organism: Xanthomonas sp. NCPPB 2864; assembly: GCF_056675615.1. Taxonomy (NCBI): domain Bacteria; kingdom Pseudomonadati; phylum Pseudomonadota; class Gammaproteobacteria; order Lysobacterales; family Lysobacteraceae; genus Xanthomonas; species Xanthomonas sp. NCPPB 2864. Next base: position 122,113 of record NZ_JBWWVS010000011.1, on the reverse strand, counting down.
CGGCATGGTCGAAGAACAATGCGTAATCCAGGCCCAGGCCTGCCGCCAGGATCAGCGCGATCAGATGGAACAGGTTGAGCTCCACCCCCATGCCGCGCAGGATCGCCAGGATCAGCACCGTGGTCAGCGCCATCGGCAGCAATACGCGCACGATCCGGCGCGGGCTGCGCAACGCGATCGCCACCGTCACCGCCAGCAACAGCGCGGCCAGTACCAGCGCGCCGAGCACACGTCCGCGATACGCGGCCACCAGGGACTCTGACGCGTCCTTCAGATCCAGCAACTGCGCGCCGCTGCCTTTCACGGCGGCAGCCAGTACCGACGGATCGCGCAGGCCGGTCAACGACACCAACGCAGTGCTGCGATCGCCGCGACCCAGCAGCAGTCCGCCGACCGACGTTGCCAGCGGCGAGCCGGCCAGGTCCTTCGGCAACAGCGGGGCGGCGCGCTTGGCAGCGTCCAGGTCCTGCAGGAACGGCGCGAACGCATCGCTGCGAAACGGTGTGGCGGCCACCGCACTGTCGGTCAATGCGCGCGCTTGCGCAGCATCCGGCAAGGCAGCCTGACGCGCATGCTGGGTCTTGATGCTGGGCAGATAGCGTGCAGCCATGTCGTAACCGGTCAATGCGCCGTCGCGCACCAGGGCATCCAGACGCGGGCGCAACTGCTCGCTGGCCTGCAGCGCGGCCTCGTCGTTGGCGGCAGGCAGCGCGAGCACGTAACGCACGTCGGGGGCACCCAGTTCCTGGCGCAGATGCGTGTCCTGCGCCAGGGCCTTGGGCGGCACTGGGGTCAGTTTCGACAGATCGTTCTGCCAGAACTGCCCCGGCGCGAACGCGATCACCGCGATGCCGACCAGCGCAATCAGCGCCAGGCTGATGCGCGGCCGCGGCAGGCGCGCGATGCCGCGCCACAGCGCGGCGAGCATGCGTGAATCGGCGTAGTCGCGCGGTGCCGGGTCAATCAACGACGGCAACAGCCACCGCGTGGTGATCGCGGCGGTCGCCAGCCCGGCGATGGTGAACACCGCCAGCTGCCGCAAGCCGTCCACACCGGAAAACAGGAAGGTCACATAGGCAATGCAGGTGGACACCACGCCGGTGGCCAGCGTCGGCCATAGATGACGCGCGTTGTCGCGTGGATCCAGACCCGGGCGCTGATGACTGAACAGGTGGATCGGGTAATCCTGCACCACGCCGATCAGGGTGAAGCCGAAGGCCACGGTGATGCCATGCACGCCATCGAACAGCAGGGCCACCGCAGCCAGACCGGCCAGGCCGGCGCTGGCCAATGGCAGCACGCCGAGCACCGGAATCTTCCAGCTGCGATAGGCGACCAGCAGCAACAACACCAGTCCCACCGTATCCAGCGTCCCGATCCACTGCGCCTCGCCTTGCGTGCGCGCGGTGATTTCCACGGCGAATGCACCGGGGCCGGTCAAGGTAAGCCGGGTCGTACTGCCCTTGCTGACCTTGGCGAAGGCCGCCTGCACCGCGTCGTAGGCCAGTTGCTGGCCGGTGGGATCAAAGCCGGCTGCGCGCGTCTGCACGACCAGCAAGGCCGAGGTACCGGCACGGTCGAACCACACCGCGTTGCGCGTCTGCGGCGCCGCGGCCGGCTGCAGGGTTTCGGCCAGATGCAGCACTTCCAGCGTGGGGTCGCGCGGCAGCAATGGCTCCACCAGCGCCGCCGCAGGCGAACCCAGATCCTGCACCCGCGACTGCAACGCCGCTTGCAGGGTGTGCGCATCCAGCGGCGTGGTGTCGAAGCTGTCGCTGAGCAGATAGCGATACGGCAGCAGGCGCTCGGGGATCGCATCCAGCCCCGCAGTGCCGCCATTGCCGACCAGCTCGAACAGCTGCGGTTGTGCGGCCAGGGCCTGCTGCAGTGCCTGCGACTGCGCGGCCAGCGTGGCCGGGTCGCTGTTGGACAGCGCCATCAGCAACAGGCGCGAGCCGGGGCCTTCGCCCAGTTCTTCGATCAGCAGCTTCTGCGCCGGCGTGCGCGGGGCGGGCATGAATTTGCGCAGATCACCAGTGACCTTGAGCGTCTCGCTCAACCAGAACCCGGCCACCGCCAGTAACGCCAGCCACAGCAGCGCCAGGCCGATGCGGCGATTTGCGTTCAACTTAAACGCCATGCGCAAGCCTCGCTGTGCCAGCGGAACGTCCACCGGCCGCGCGCGCGGCATCGGGCTGTGCGGGCGCCTTTGCGTTGCTGCGGGCGGGCATGAATTTGCGCAGATCGCCGGTGACTTTCAGCGTCTCGCTCAACCAGAACCCGGCCACCGCCAGCAACGCCAGCCACAGTAGCGCCAGGCCGATGCGGCGGTTTGCGTTCAACTTAAACGCCATGCGCAAGCCTCGCTGTGCCAGCGGAACGTCCACCGGCCGCGCGCGCGGCATGGGATCGTGCGAGCGGCTTGCTTGCGCCGTGGGCGCGCTGCGTCACGCGCCCGATCCGTGGCATAGCGTGGTCAGCGCGGCCGCATCGGTCACGCTTGCGGCCGCGCGCGCCGCACCGGCCAGCAGCGTGCGTTGCACGTCGCCCTTGGCCGGCTGGCTCTCGATGCAGCGCAACTCGTCATTGCGCCCATACAGCCTCAACTCGCGCACCTGCTTGGCCACGGCAGCGTCCTTGGGCTGCAGCGTCAGTTGCCAGGCCTGCGGCTGGCCCTGCCCGCTGATGCGGTAGTGCTGCTCCAGCAGCGCGCGGTCGCCGGCCAGCAACGCGCCGAAGCCGGACTTCAGGCCGGCCAGTTCGGGCACCCGGCTCAGCGAAAACCGCCGCGGCGATTTGCCTTCGCGTTCCAGCACGCCCTCGTCGCCCTGCAACGTGGTGGTCTCGCGATACGGCGCGCTGACCTCGCGCACCAGGGTTTGCGCGTCCGGGCGACGGTAATGGCCCTGGACGCGCAGCGGCGTCTTCAGCAGCACCGAGCCACGCAGTTCGACGAACTCGGTACTGACCGGTGCAGGGCGTGCCAGGCGCTGCAGCACCTGGCCGACATCCAGCGTCTCAGGCGGTGCGGCGCATAGCGGTGCGGCGCTGAACAGCAGTATCAGCATCCACGGCAGGGTGCGGCACATCGGCATGGTGGGTGTTCCAGAAATCGTAGAAGTTGAACCAGTTGTACGGCGCGTAGCGTGTGTAATGTTCCAGCCTGGCCGCGTAATCGCGCATGAGTACCGCCAGCACCGGTGCGCGCTGGCGACGCGGCACGTCCAGGCCCTCGCTGAAGGTCTCGAACGCCAGCTCGTAATGATTGCCGCCGCGGTACAGGCCGAACGCCAGCACCACCGGCACTTTCAGCGCTGCGGCGATCAGCCACGGCGAGGTCGGGAACATCGCATTGCGGCCAAGGAACGTCGCCGGCAACGCCGGGTCGCCCTCGCGCGGGCGATCGATCAGCAGCGCCACCAGCGCACCGGCGTCGGTGGCGTCCTTGATCGCCATGACGATCGAGGTGGCGTCCATGCCGGCGTCGATGATGTTGGCGGCCAGCTGCGGATTCAGCGCGCCCAGCAACTCGGTCATGGCGCGGTTGTGGGCCTTGTCCAGCACCACCTTGACCTGCACGTCCGGCCGCTCGGTGGCCAGCACGCGCAGCGCATCGAAGCTGCCCAGGTGCGAGCCGAAGATCAGCACGCCGCGGCCGCGATCCATCTGCGCATGCAGCTGGTCCAGCCCGGTGATGTCGACCCGGAAGCGCTGCATCTGCCCACACAGCATGTACACGCGGTCCAGAATCGTCGAGGCGAAGGTGTGGATATGCCGCGCCACATCGCGCAGCGTGGCCGGGCGCTCCAGCACGCGCGTCAGATAGGCACGCGAGGCGCTGCGCTCGGGCGCACGCACCAGCAGGAAGTACAGCGTGATCGGGTACAGCAGCGCGCGTCCCACCGCACGCCCGGCATGCTGGGCGATGCCGCGGATCAGCCACAGCGCGAAACGTCCGCCGCCTTCCGGGCGTTGCTTCCACTGACTGCTCATTGCGCCGCCTCCGCCACCAGTTCGCCGCTGACCAGCAGCTCGTCGGCGCGCTGCACGCGAAAGCGCCAGCGTGGGCCGGCGCCGTCCAGCATGACCGATGCCGTCTGCCCGGGCAGCAACGGCTGCACGAACTTCACCTGCGGCAGGCGTGCCGCCGCGCGTGGTCCATGTGCGGCCTCCACTGCCTGCAGCACATGGTCGAGCACGACCACGCCAGGCACCACGGGGCGCCCCGGAAAGTGCCCGGGCAGGCAGGGATGATCATGCGGCACGACGAAATCCATAAGCGGGTAACTTAAATCCTGGGTTGGAGCATCGCAGCCACGGCGTCGTGTGCCTGCTTGGTCAATTGCTGGCGGTCCGGCGCATCCGGCCCGGTCACCGGGATCGGATCACCGATACGTACCCGGATGATGCCCGGGCGCACCCTGAACACACCCTCCACCGGCAGCACCTTGCCGCAGCCATCCACTGCCACCGGCACCACCGGCACACCAGCATCGATAGCGGCCTGCAACAGCCCGGCCTTGAACGGCAATAATGCGCCGCTGCGGCTGCGGGTGCCTTCGGGAAACAGACACAACTGCTTGCCCTCGCGCAGCAGCGCGGCGGCCTGCCGGCGCACCATCGCCCCGGCACGCCGGCTGTCGCGGTCCAGGAACAGCATGCCGGTGGCCCGTGCATACCAGTTCACGAACGGCACCTTGAGCATTTCGTCCTTGAGCAGGAACCGCAGCGGCACCGGCAAGGCGTAGAACAACGCACAGATATCGATGATGGACTGGTGGTTGCTGACGAACAGGTAGTTCCTGGACCAGTCCACGCGCTCGCGGCCTTCCACGATCACCGTGGCGCCGGCACCGCGAAACAGCACCGGCGACCACATCCACGCGCCCATGCGCAGCAGGCGGTCGGTGTCGCGCGTGATCGCCAGCAACGCCAGGCCATAGGCGATTCCGCCCGCGGTAAACGTCAGCGTGAAGGCCAGTTGCAGCAGATTGAACACGGCCCACGCCAGGCGCGACGGCATCCTTGCCAGCGGCATCTTTGTCTTGTCCCCGAAAATGTGCACGTACGTCGCTGCCCCTGGCCACGCACTCAGCGCAGCAGATCGCGCCAGAATTCCGGCCCGAGCCGCGCCATCTGGCGCAAGAAGTCTGGCAGATTACGATAGGGGCGCTGTGGAAACCAGCGGCCGCGCAATAGATATTCGCCTACAAAGAACCCGCCAACCACCCCGTACGCCAGCAGATTGGCGAACAACGATGCGCGCGCGTCGCTGATCGGCAGCGGCGAGACATAACCCAGTTGCGTCAGCACGCCACTGGGTTCGGCGCACAGGCCCAGCACCAGGTTGACCAGGGTCAGCGCGCACAGCAGCAGCGCCCAGGCCAGGGTGAGGCGGCGCGTGTAGCGGTACTGCTCCGGAGTGATCGGCATGCCGGCCTGGCGATACAGCCCCTCGACGATGCGCGTGATCAACGGCATGCGCCCACGGCGCAGGCTGCGACCGAAGAACCAGGCGACCCAGCCGGTGAACACCACCGGCGGCGCGGCCAGCACCAGCATCGCGTACGGCGAGTGCCACAACGCACTCAGGCCCAGCAAGGTCAGCACGGCCAGCGCCCAAGCCCAGGCACGGCGCGCGACCATCGGTTCGATCAGCACCATCAGCACCAGCAAGCCACCGGCGATGACGGCCAGCTCCGGGCGATGGCTGGCGTTGGCCCAGTGCGCCAGCGGCGAATACGCCACCGCCAGCAACACGCCCAGCCCCAGCACCCACGGGGGCGCATCGCCGGGCGCGGCGGTCGCGACCTCAGACGGTCTTGTTGGCTTCGACATGCGCCGACAATGCGCGCAGCGACGCGAAGATGCGACGATTCTCGTCATTGTCCGAGCGCAGCTGGAAGCCATAGCGCTTGCTGATCGCCAGCGCCAGTTCCAGCGCGTCGATCGAATCCAGTCCCAGCCCGGTATTGAACAACGGCGCCTCCGGGTCGATGTCGGCGGGCTGGACGTCTTCCAGGTTCAGGCTTTCGACCAGGAGTTCGGCCAGTTCACGTTCGGCAGCGGTTTGCGAGGACATCCAGAGAGCTTCCAGGTGAGGGTCGGGCAACAGATTCACAGCGAAATTGCAGAACAACCACAGCGGCGCAGACAACCGTCAGGCCGGCATCGGCGATGCTGCAGGGCACAGACAGTGTACGTTGCCGTGCCGGCCGATTCCGAGCACTCGCCACGCCGGCCTTGCGGCCGCATTGGCGAGGGTGTCGATCGGTCTGCAACAGCGAGTCGGCGGCCGGCATAGCTGTCCGGGCCGCCGGTCAGGCTATCATGACTGCATGACGCTCGCCCGCTGCAGGTTCGTTCCAGGATGACTTCCACCGCTGTTGGCCCTACCCCGACCGCCAAGCCGGCAGCCGGGCCGGCCCCCGGACCCGAGTGTCCGGATGTCCTGATCATCGGCGGCGGGCCGGCGGGCTGCGCGGCGGCCATCGTCCTGGCCCAGCATGGCTGGCAGGTGACCTTGCTGGAGAAGGCGCAGCATCCGCGCTTCCATATCGGCGAGTCGCTGCTGCCGATGAACATGCCGATTCTCGAACGCCTGGGCGTGTTGGAAGACGTGCGCAGCATCGGCGTGCTCAAGCGCGGTGCGGACTTTCCCAACGACAGCGGCGGCTACAACACCTTCCGCTTCGCGCATGCGCTGGAGGCCAAGGCCGATTTCGCCTTCCAGGTGCCGCGTGCGCAGTTCGACCAGGTGCTGTTCGAGCGCGCGCGCGCGGTGGGCGTGGATGCGCGCGACCAGGTCAAGGTCGACGCGGTGGAGTTCGACGGGCAGCAGCCGGTACTGCAGGCGCAGGGCGTGGCGGGTGCGCAGCAGTTCCGCCCGCGCTACCTGCTCGATGCAAGCGGCCGCGACACCTTCCTGGGCAACCGCCTCAAGCTCAAGCGCGCCAATGCCAGGCATCAATCGGCCGCATTGTTCAGCCATTTCCGCGGCGTGACGCGCCGACCGGGCGAGGATGCCGGCAACATCAGCATCTACCGCCATGCGCATGGCTGGATGTGGCTGATCCCGTTGCCGGACGACATCATGAGCGTGGGTGCGGTCTGCTACCCGGAATACATGAAGACCCGCAAAGGCGACAGCGAGGGCTTTTTCATGCGCACGCTTGCGCTCAACACCGAGCTCAGCACGCGCATGCTCGGCGCCGAACGCGTGGCCCCGGTGCATGCCACCGGCAATTACGCCTACGAATGCACGCGCATGTCCGGCCCGCGCTGGTTGATGCTGGGCGATGCCTACACCTTCGTCGACCCGATGTTTTCGTCCGGCGTGTTCCTGGCCATGCACAGCGCCGAGCGCGGTGCGGCGATGGTGGACCAGGCCCTGCGCATGCCGCAGCACGAGGCAAGACTGCAGCGCGCCTTGCAGCGCGAGCTCAAGCGCGGCGTGGACGAGTTCAAGTGGTTCATCTACCGCTTCACCTCGCCGACAATGCGCGCCCTGTTCGCACAACCGCAGAACACCTGGCAGATCGAGGAAGCGGTGGTGGCGATGCTGGCCGGCGACGTGTTCGACAGCCCCAGGGTGCGCCTGCGTCTGCGCGCGTTCCGCGCCATCTATGCACTGACCACCTTGTCGATGATGCCGCGCGCCTGGCAGTCCTGGCGCCAACGCCGACGTCAGGCCACGCTCGGCTTCGATGGCGACACCTTGCAACGCGACACGCAACAACGAGACACACGATGACCGCTTCCCCGGCCCAGACCACGCACACCGTGCGCCATCCCCGCCTGCAGGTCGACTATGTCGATCAGACCGACCCGTCTGCACTGCTGGCCGACCCGCAGGTGCTGGCTGTGTTCGGCTTCGGCACGGCGGCGCCGCGCCTGGACGACCCCCGCTACCTGCGCGTGCCGCTGCAGCCGTACCACGCCGACGTGCTGGAAGTATGGCGGACCGACGCGGCGGTGCACAGCGGCCGCGATGGCAACATCGCCTGGGCCAGCGACGGCCGCCTGCAGTTCGGCGTGATCGAAATCGACGAGCAGGATGTCGATATCGAAGCCGCCGCCGCCAAGGCCTATGCGGAAATCACCGCCTTCGTCACCCGCAGCCAGACCCCGCGCCTGCTGCGTATCTGGAACTATCTGGACGCCATCACCCTGGGCAGTGGCGACCGCGAACGCTACCGGCAGTTCTGCGTGGGCCGTGCGCGCGGCCTGGGCGCCTTCGACAATGCGCAATTGCCGGCCGCCACCGCGGTGGGACGCTGCGATGCCGAGCGCATCATCCAGATCTACTGGCTGGCCGCCAGCGACGCCGGCACCCCGCTGGAAAACCCGCGCCAGGTCAGCGCCTACAACTACCCGCGCCAGTACGGCCCGCAGCCGCCGAGTTTCGCGCGCGCCATGCTGCCGCCGGCCGGCAGCGACATGCCGCTGCTGCTGTCAGGCACCGCCGCGGTGGTCGGGCATGCCTCGATGCACACCGGCCAGTTGCTGGCGCAGCTGGAAGAGACCTTCGCCAACTTCGACGCCCTGCTGGGTGCCGCCCGCCAGCATGCCCCCGCCCTGCCCACGCAGTTCGGCGCCGGTACCCGCCTGAAGGTCTACGTGCGCGAGCAGGATGATCTGCCCAAGGTGGCGCAGGCGCTGGACGCCCGCTTCGGCGATGCGGTACCGCGTCTGCTGCTGCACGCGGTGATCTGCCGCGACGAGCTGGCGGTGGAGATCGATGGGGTGCATGGGTGAGCGATTGCGGGCGTCAGTACTGATACCTGCTGCAGCCACGCAGCAGCAATGCTCCGTGGCGACACCTGCAATCAGCCGTTGAGCAAACCCAGCACCACATCGCGTGGCAGCTTGCCGGTTTCGTTGCGTGGCAGGGCGGCGAGTTTGCGCAGGCGGCGCGGCAGGAACACCGGGTCGACGCTGACGCGCAGGGCGGCGAGGATCTGCGCTTCGTCCAGGGTCGGGGCGACCACCAGTGCGGCGATGCGGCCGACCGCCTGACCGGGCTCGGGTGCGAGCTGCACGATGGTGCCGTCGACGACGCCCGGGATGGCCAGCAGGCGACGGGTCAGATCGGCCAGCGAGGCGCGTTTGCCGGCGATTTCCAGCAGATCGGCCTGCCGGCCGCGCACCTGGAAGGTGCCGTCGGCAGCCACGTCCATCATGTCGGCCAGCAGCACCGGCGTGGCCAGATGCGGTGCGTGCACCAAGGTGCCTGCCGCCTGCGTTTCCAGGCGCACACCGGGCAGCGGTGTCCACGCCGCCTCCAGCGCGGTGCGGCGCACCGCGAACACGCAGGTTTCGGTGGAACCGAACATCTCGCGTACCTCGCCGCCAAACCGCGCTTCGGCGGCCGCGGCCACGTCCTGCGCCAACGGCGCGGTGGCCGAGACGATGCCGACCAGCGGCGGCAACGCCACGCCGGATTCGACCAGCGCGCGCAGGTGCACCGGCGTGGTCACCAGCACGCGCGGGGCAGGAATGTCCGACAGCGCGCGCGCCACATCGTCCGGAAAGAACGGGCGGCCCGCATGCACCGCAAGCTCGGTCACCATCGGCAGCAGCACCGACAGTTCCATGCCGTACATATGTTGCGGCGGCACCGTGGCGACCACGTGCGGCACCGCATCGGTGTGCGCCCACAGGCTTTCCAGCGCGACCAGATCCTGACGCGTACTGGTCAGGAAGCTGCCCCAGGTCTTGGGGTTGGGCTGCGGGCTGCCGGTGCTGCCGGAAGTGAAGCCGATGGCCACCAGGGCATCGTCGGCCAGCTGCGGAATCGGGCCTGCGGCCTGCGGCAACTCGGCCGGCAGCTGCCAATAGCGCGGCGGTGCCAGCTCCAGTGCCAGATCGCCCAGGCAGTAGGCATCGGCATGCCGCGCCTGCACTTCGCCGACCACGGCCGGCGCGCGCGAGGACGGCAGCAGCGACACCTGACCGCGCAATGCGCACGCATAGAACGCGACCATGAAGCGATAGCGGTCTTCGCACAGATTCACCGCGTGGCGACCGTCCGGCAATTGCTGCGCCAGGCCATGCACGTGTGCAATGAAGGTGGCCAGATCGACCGACTGCCCCGCGCGCCAGGCCAGCGGCCGGCCGGGCGCGCCGACGGCCATCGGGTGGGAAACGGCAGGAACAGGCAGGCTGGACATGAGAACCGGCAATCGCAAAAGCGCGCTAGCTTGGCCGCCACCTGCCCTGCTGGCAAGTCGGGAGGTTTCCGGCTGCGCCACGAGGGCTGCGGTCGGGAACCTTGGCAAGGCCCGTCCGCGAAGCACATTCCAACTCATTGCAGCTGGAGTGCATTGGCCGTCAAGCGCGTACGCCCGTGCGAGCCAATGCGCGCATAACCGCTTGTGGTCGCGTCCGCCACTCGTCCATGCCTTGCCTGTTCGATGACGCACTCGCCCCACCGCGCACATGACCTGTGGCCCAAGCCCCCGGCGGAAGCGAGCTGCTAGGCTTGTCCGCTCCTCGTTGCGTCCAGTTGTTACCGATGCCCAGATTGTTGCCGCTGTCCTTGTTGTTGCTGGCTGTCACCGCGCATGCGCAATCCGTTACACCGCTCACCATCGAACAGGTGATGGCCGATCCGGACTGGATCGGGCCGTCGGTGGATCAGGCCTGGTGGCAGTGGGACGGCAAACAGGTGCAATACCTGCTCAAACGTAACGGTTCCCCGGTGCGAGACACCTATCGCCAGGGCGCCGGCGGCGGCAGCGCCGAACGCGTGGCCGACAACGCACGCGCCGGCCTGGATGCGGATAACCCGAGCTACGACGCGACCCGCCAGCGCATGCTGTTCGCGCGCAATGGCGACATCTTCCTGCGCGATTTGCGTTCCGGCGCACTGACCCAGCTGACCCGCAGCAACGAGGTCGAATCGCGGCCGCAATTTGCCAGCGATGGCGGCGCGATCTGGCGCGCGGGCAACAACTGGTACCACTGGCGCGCCGACGGCGGCACGGCGCAGGTTGCAGTGGTCAAGGCCGAGCGCGATCCCAACGCTGCGCCCAAGGCCGATGTGTTGCGCGAGCAGCAGCTGGCCACGCTGGCCACGCTGCGGCGCGACCGTGAGCAGCGCGATGCGTTACGCACCCAGGAAGACGCCTGGCGTCGCGCCGATGCCACGCGTGCGGCAGCACCGGTGTACCTGGGCGATGAGGTGGAGATCGTCGACAGCGCGTTGTCGCCGGACGGCCGCCACCTGCTGGTGGTCACCCAGGCCAAGGGTGCCGAAGAGGGCCAGGCCGGCAAGATGCCCAAATACGTGACCGAATCCGGTTACGAGGAATTCCAGGAAGTGCGCACCCGCGTCGGTCGCAACGCACCGGTGGCGCATGCGCTGTGGTTGGTCGATGTCAGCGCCGGCACTGCAAGACCGCTGTCCTTCGACACCCTGCCGGGCATCGCCACCGACCCGCTGGCCGCGCTGCGCAAGGCCGCCAAGCGCGACGCGCTCAAGGGCAACCGCGCCGTCCGTGTGGAAAGCGACGGCGACGGCAGCGGGCCGGCGGTGCACTGGAGCGATGACGGGCGCAATGTGGCGGTGGAGATTCGCGCGGTGGACAACAAGGACCGCTGGATCGCCAGCGTGGACCTGGCCAACGCCACGTTGCAGCCGCGGCACCGCCTGAGCGACAGCGCCTGGATCAACTGGGACTTCAACGATTTCGGCTGGCTGCCCGACAACCGCACGCTGTGGCTGCTGTCGGAAGAATCCGGCTATTCGCAGCTGTACACCGTGGAAGGCAACGGCAAGCCACGCCAGCGCACGCGCGGCAAGTGGGAAGTGTCGATGCCGGTGCCCAGTGCCGACGGCAGCAGCATGTTCTTCCTGTGCAACCAGAAATGGCCGGGCGATTACGAGGTGTGCAAGCTGGATCTGCGCAGCGACCAGCTCAGCGAAGTCACTGCGTTGAATGGCGTGGAAGGCTTCAGCCTGTCGCCGAACGGGCAGCAACTGCTGGTGCGTTACTCAGGCAGCTACCTGCCACCGCAGCTGGCGGTGGTGCCGGCCGCAGGCGGCCAGGCCACGCTGCTGACCGACACCCGCACGCCCGCGTTCAAGGCGCAGCCGTGGATCGCGCCGCAGTACGTGCAGGTACCGTCCAGGCATGGCGCCGGCACGGTCTGGGGCAAGTACTACGGGCCGCAGAACCCCGAGCCCGGCAAGCAGTATCCGATCGTGATGTTCGTGCACGGCGCAGGCTATCTGCAGAACGTCTCGCAGCGCTACACGCCGTACTTCCGCGAGCAGATGTTCCACAACCTGCTGGTGCAGCAGGGCTACATCGTGCTGGACCTGGACTACCGCGCCTCGGAAGGCTACGGCCGCGACTGGCGCACCGCGATCTACCGCAACATGGGCCACCCGGAGCTGGAAGACTATCTGGACGGGCTGGAGTGGCTGGTGACGCAGAAGCAGGGCGACCGCGCGCGTGCCGGCATCTACGGCGGCTCGTACGGCGGCTTCATGACCTACATGGCGCTGTTCCGCAGCCCCGGCACCTTCAAGGCCGGCGCGGCGCTGCGTCCGGTCGGCGACTGGATGCAGTACAACCACGAGTACACCTCCAACATCCTCAACACGCCCGAGCTCGATCCCGAGGCCTATAAGACCTCATCGCCGATCAACTACGCCGACGGACTGCGCGACCATCTGCTGATCGCGCACGGCATGATCGACGACAACGTGTTCTTCAAGGACTCGGTCGACATGACCCAGAAGTTGATGGAGCTGCACAAGGACAACTGGCAGGTGGCACCGTATCCGCTGGAACGCCATGGCTTTACGCGTGCCGATTCGTGGCTGGACGAATACAAGCGCATCCTCAAGCTGTTCAATGAGCAGGTGAAGCCGTAAGCCATGCCGCTGCGGCCGGGCGATGCGTGCTGCATCGCCCGGTCGATGACGTGGCGCGCGGCGCCGGCATCCCCATGCTGCAGCAAGCGACAGATCGCCCAGGTTGCACGCGTGATGCGCTGCCACGCTAGCCATCGCCATGCATCACCCTGCCCGGCACTCACCTGCACGTACGCAACTGGCCCTAAGCTTGGCGCAGGATCGGCAGACCGCTGGCGCATTGCGCTCCCCTTTGCCGGCCCGCCGCCCGACCGGAGCGCCGCCGGCACCGCAGCGGTGTCCGATTCGCGGCGCGCAGAAGGTAATCGCGATGGGCCTGTGGGACCGTTTGTTTGGACGCAAGACCCCGGTGGCGAAGACGCCCCGAGCCGAACCGACCGCAGCGCCGGCAGCTGCAGCCGATGACACCGATACCGAGGTCCAGATCGACCCGGCACTGCAGCCCGCACTGAGCCTGTTCCAGCGCGGCGATCAGCTTGGCGCCTACAACGCTGCGCAAGCGCAGCTGCACCTGGGTGCCGACGCGCAACGTCTTTGCGCGTTGGCATTGAGCGCGCTGGACCGCTACCGCGAGGCATACCCGCACTGGCTGGCGCTGTACGAACTGGAGCCTACCGCGCACAACGCATTGCAGTTGGCGACCACCTCGGTGATGTGCAACGAGATCGATCGTGGCGAACAGTGGTTGCTGACCTTCGACGATCTGAATGCGCAGGAGCGCTCCACCTCGCCGGCCACCGCACGCACCAGCTTCCTCACCGCGCTGACCCGCGCCGGTCACGGCGCGCACGCGTTGCCGCATCTGGAGTGGTTGCGCGAGGCCTACGCCGGCATGTCGATCACCGACAGCCACTTCCTCTACGTGCGCGGGCTGCCCTTCTTCGAGGCCTTCCTGGAGCGCAGCACACCGTTGTTGCGCCAGTGCCTGCCGGCCGACGCCCTGCCCGGTTGGTACGCGCAACTGCAGCCGGCCCTGGATCCGGATGGCCAGGCCGCCGTGGCCGCCCATATCGCATCGCTGCAATGAGCGCGCCGACACCGCGCCCTCGACCGCGCGGCGGTTTTGTCACGCCGCTGGCATGGGTGTCCCTGCTGTTGGGTGTCGTCAGTGCGATGTCCAACCTGCTGCAGATCGTGATGATCGTACTGATGCCCGACGCGGCGGCGCTGGGCTTGCCCGAAGGGATCAGCCTGCCCACCTCGTTGCAGTGGTTGATCGATCATGCGTTGTCATTGTCCGTCGTAGGCGTGGTGCTGTCGGTGGCCTTCGCATGGTTGAGCTGGGCCTTGCTGCAGCGACGCGAGTGGGCGCGGGTCGGGTTCGTGGCGGTGTTGCTGGTGACCGCACTGCTCAATGTCGGTGGCCTGGCGTTGATCGGGCCGCTGTTCGAGGGCGTGCAGGCGATGCTGCCTGCCGATGTCGTGCACAGCCCCGAGTGGCCGCAGCTGCAGGCGCGCCTGCAGGCAACCCGCCAGGTGGCGTTGCTGCTGACAGGCCTGGGCGTGCTGGCAATCGGCTGTCTCCACGCAGCGCTGGCATGGCGGTTGTGCACGCCCGCAGTGCGCGCCGAATTTGCCGCCTCGCGCGGGCGCAACGCATGAGGGAATCGAGACGTCGAGCCGTGGCGACGGTTAGACACGGCACGAGGCTTGAATCACAAGCCCGGTGAGTCGAGGGCGCATGCCCTCACCACTTCCGGGACACGCCGTGAATCCGTCTGTGGAGGCTTCCTGGCAGCATCCATGCCGCCAAGGGTCCCGGAACCGGTAAGGACACCGCACCGGTTACCGGTTGCTCTGTCGAAACCATGCACACCCACCATCGCGACGGGTCCTTGTCCGCCCACCGTCGCGGGACCTTACGCGGCATGGATGCCGCGTAAGAGCCTACACGGACGTACTTGCGGCGTGTCCTGCGATGGTGGGCGGGCAAGGGCCCTGCAGCCAGACCGCCGATCGCGTGCCCTGCTTCTGCTTCCTCTTCCTCTTCCGCTTCTGCTGCTTCTGCCTCGCCCACACTGCCCGGTCCCAACTAGAAAACAGCCGGCATATGAATCCTGGCGTGGGACGAGCCGGCAAAGCCTGCCTGGCCAAGTACCCGATGCCTACACCTACACGCCGCAGCGCCTCGCCCTGCGACAAACGGGCGCGTTTGCCCGGCTGCATGAAGCGCGATGCACCGCTTAGAATCGTGGCATGAACGAATTCGACCGTGTACGCGATTATTTGACCGGCCTGCAGGACCGTATCTGCGCTGCCGTGGAAGCCATCGATGGCAGCGCGCGTTTTGCCGAAGACCTGTGGCAGCGCGAGGAGGGCGGTGGCGGGCGCACCCGCATCCTGCGCGATGGCGCGGTGTTCGAGCAGGCCGGCATCGGGTTTTCGGACGTGTCCGGCTCGCGCCTGCCGCCTTCGGCCAGTGCGCACCGGCCAGAGCTGGCAGGGGCGACGTGGCGCGCCTGCGGCGTGTCGCTGGTGTTCCACCCGCACAACCCGCACATCCCCACCACCCACGCCAATGTGCGCTACTTCCGTGCCGAGCGCGATGGCGAGATGGTGGCGGCCTGGTTCGGTGGCGGCTTCGATCTGACCCCGTTCTATCCGGTGGACGAGGACGTGCTGCACTGGCACCGCACCGCGCAGGCGCTGTGCGCGCCATTCGGCGAGGAGCGCTATGCCGCGCACAAGCGCTGGTGCGACGAATACTTCTTCCTGCGTCACCGCAACGAGACGCGTGGCGTGGGCGGGCTGTTCTTCGACGACCTGGGGCAGGATTTCGAACGCGACTTCGCCTACCAGCGCGCGGTTGGCGACGGCTTCCTGGATGCCTACCTGCCGATCGTCGAGCGCCGCAAGGATACGCCCTACGGCGAGCGTGAGCGCGAGTTCCAGCTCTACCGCCGCGGTCGCTACGTGGAGTTCAACCTGGTCTACGACCGCGGCACCTTGTTCGGCCTGCAAAGTGGCGGGCGGGCCGAAAGCATCCTGATGAGCCTGCCCCCACGGGTGCGCTGGGAATACGGCTTTACGCCAGAACCGGGCAGCGCCGAGGCGCGGCTGATGGACTATCTGGTCCCGCGCGACTGGCTCGGTTGAATCCCTCAATTAAAAAACGCAGCGCTAATGAAACGCTGTGTTGATCGATTGAGTTAATTCGACCTATTTAAATTTGTGATTTCCCGCGACGCCGGTGGAGCGTGCAATACGATGAACCGGTTATGTTGCGTAGCAAAATAATTGCAGGCCGGAAATAAAAAGCCCCGCAGACCAGGGGGAGGTCGGCGGGGCCAGGGAACGGAAACTTGGGGAGTAGTTTCCGCTCCGAGATCTGCTCCAGGGGATGGGAGAGATCTGCCGACAGGCGTTGCGCCCGTCGAGGGATATGACACCATTTTCTACATTGATGGATCGTGAAGATAACTGTTAAAAATATGTAGAATTTAGCGGTTATTCATTCCATCGGCGCAGGCTCGATTCGTATTATGTCTGGTCTGCGCATTCAGCATATCAGCCTTATCTGCTGCGTCAGTGCGCCTCATCCCAGTTATCGCCAACCCCGGAATCGACCACCAGCGGCACGCGTAATTCGGCCGCGGCCGACATGCGCGTGGTCACTTCGCTCAGCAGCGTGTCGACGAAATCGGTCTCGGCTTCGAACACCAGTTCGTCGTGCACCTGCAGGATCATCAGCGCACGCTCGGCGTGGTCGGCGATCCAGCCGTCCACGCTGACCATGGCGCGCTTGATGATGTCGGCGGCGGTGCCCTGCATCGGTGCGTTGATGGCGGCGCGCTCGGCGCCGGCGCGCTGGCCCTGGCTGCCGGCGTTGATGAAGTCCAGATACAGCCGGCGGCCGAACACCGTCTCCACGTAGCCCTTGTCACGTGCCTGCTGACGGGTGGTTTCCATGAAGTCGCGTACGCCCGGGTAGCGGCTGAAGTACAACGCGATGTAGTCCTGCGCCTCGCCGCGGCCGATGCCGAGCTGCCGGGCAAGACCAAACGCGCTCATGCCGTACATCAGGCCGAAGTTGATCGCCTTGGCGGCGCGGCGCTCGTCGGCGCTGACGGTGTCGATGGTGCGGCCGAACACCTCGGCGGCGGTGGCGCGGTGCACGTCGGCGCCGGACTCGAACGCACCGACCAGGCCCGGGTCGCCGGACAGGTGCGCCATGATGCGCAGTTCGATCTGCGAGTAATCGCAGGCGATCAGCTTGCGCCCGGCCGGGGCGACGAAGGCGCGGCGGATGCGGCGGCCGTCTTCGGTGCGGATCGGGATGTTCTGCAGGTTCGGATCGGACGAGGACAGCCGCCCGGTGGCCGCGCCGGCCTGGTGGTAGCTGGTGTGCACGCGCCCGGACTGCGGGTGGATCATTTCCGGCAGCTTGTCGGTGTAAGTGCTGCGCAGCTTGGTCAGGCCGCGGTATTCCAGGATCACCCGCGGCAGCTCGTGCTGGTCGGCGATGGCTTCCAGCGCCTCTTCGTTGGTCGAAGGCTGGCCCTTGGGCGTCTTGACCACGGCGGGCAGCTTGAGCTCGTCGAACAGCAGCGCCTGCAGCTGCTTGGGCGAATCCAGGTTGAAGCTGCGCCCGGCCAGCTCGGTGGCCTTCTGCTGGGCGGCGAGCATGCGCTTGGACAGGTCCGCGCTCTGGCGGCGCAGTTCGGCCGCGTCCACGCACACGCCGTTGGCTTCGATGCGTGCCAGTACTTCCACCAGCGGCATCTCGATGTCGCGGTAGACCTGCTCCAGGCCCGGCTCGGCCGCCAGCCTGGGGCCGAGCACCTGGTGCAGGCGCAGGGTGATGTCGGCATCTTCGGCGGCGTAGCGGGTGGCGTCGTCCAGGCTGATCTGGGCAAACGGGATCTGCTTGGCGCCCTTGCCGCAGACGTCCTCGTACTTGACCGTGTCATAGCCCAGGTAGCGCTTGGCCAGGCTGTCCATATCATGGCGGGCGCTGCCGGAATTGAGCACGAAGCTTTCCAGCAAGGTGTCGTCGCTGTAGCCGGCCAGGGCGATGCCGTGGCGGCGCATCACGTGCAGGTCGTACTTGCCGTGCTGGCCGAGCTTGCGCACCGCAGGGTCGGTGAGCAGCGGCGCCAGCTGCGCCAGCGCCTGGGCACGGTCGAGCTGGGCCGGGGCGCCGGGGAAGTTGTGGCCGAACGGCAGATATGCCGCCTGGCCGGGCTCGGCGGCCACGCTCAGGCCGATCAGGTCGGCCTGCAGCGGGTCCAGGCTGTCGGTTTCGGTATCGAAGGCGAACTGGCCGGCGGCGCGCAGGCGCGCGATCCAGCTGTCGAGCTGTTCCTGGGTCAGGATGGTCTCGTACTGGCCGGGCGCCGACAACGCGGGGTCCAGGTCCACCGGGGCGCTGGCCGGGCCGGACACGAAGCCGGTGCCGCGCGCGCGTCCGGGTTCGGTACGGGCGCTGGCTGCGGCGGCTCCCAACGGCATCGGTTCGGTCGACAGGCCGGCCTGGGCGGCTGCACCGCCGAGTTCGCGCAGCGCCTGGGTGAAGCCGTAGCGTGCGTACAGCACCGCCAGCGTTTCGGCGTTGGGCTCGCGCAGGTCCAGCGCGCGCGGGCCGCTGGCCAGGGTCACGTCGGTCTTGATGGTGACCAGTTCGCGGTTGAGCGGCAGCCGCGGCAGCGCGGCGCGCAGGTTGTCGCCGATCTTGCCCTTGATCTTGTCGGCGTTGGCGATCACCCCATCGAGGGAGTCGTATTCGGCCAGCCATTTGGCGGCGGTCTTGGGGCCGCACTTCTCCACGCCGGGCACGTTGTCCACGGTGTCGCCCATCAGCGCCAGCAGGTCGACGATCTGGTCGGGGCGCACGCCGAACTTGGCGATCACCGCCTCGTCCGAATCCATGCGGCTGCCGCTCATGGTGTTGACCAGTTCGATGCCCGGGCGGACCAGCTGGGCAAAGTCCTTGTCGCCGGTGGAGATGGTCACGCTCAGGCCGTCGGCGGCGGCCTGCAGGGCCAGCGTGCCGATCACATCGTCGGCTTCCACGCCGTCGATGCGCAGGATGTCGATGCCCAGCGCATGCACGATGTCGCACATCGGCTGCACCTGCGCGCGCAGGTCGTCGGGCATCGACGGACGATTGGCCTTGTAGTCGGCATACAGATCGTCACGGAAGGTCTTGCCCGGCGCATCCACCACGAACGCGACATAGGCCGGGCGTTCCTTCAGGGTGGCGCGCAGCATGTTGACCACGCCGAACAAGGCACCGGTGGGCTCGCCCTGGGCATTGGTCAGCGGCGGAAGCGCGTGGAACGCGCGATACAGGTAACTGGACCCGTCGATCAGGACTAATCTGCTCATGCGCCAATTCTACGCTGCACGCTCACGCCACATCGTGCCGGCGCATACTTGCCGACGACCTAGAACGGATGACGACGATGAAGAGAGCGAGTCTTTTGCTGCTGCCGTTACTGCTGCTCGGCGGCTGCGCCACCACCTCCGGCGGTACTGCCGGCGACGGTATCCCCGCCGGTGCCGATGTCACCAGCAAGACCATGGGCAACGGCGACAAGGTCGACGAGTACCGGGTCAACGGCCAGCTGGAAATGGTGCGGGTGACGCCTGCCCGTGGTGCGCCCTACTTCCTGTACGACCGCGACCACGACGGGCATACCGATGCGGAGAAGGACAAGGTCAATAAGGTGTATTGGAAGCTGTATAGCTGGTGATTCGGGAGTCGGGAGTCGGGAGTCGGGAATCGGAGAGCGTAAGCCTCGCGGGTCTTGCGGCGCTGGTTTCGGTGACAGCCTAGTGCCGGGCTAGATGGCCGATGGTCTCGGTACGCTGCCGCATGGCGACAGGGATTGCCTGTGCTGTCGGCCGGCGGCACTTGGCCGGCCCGATACTTCATCTCAGCGTTGCGCCACCGACTCCATGGTTTCTGCGCTGGAGGTTGCGGCAAGCGCCTTGGCCGGGGCGACCAGTGCCAAGGTCTGGCGTGCGGCGCGCAAGGGTTGCTCGGCATCGCCATAGATGCCGGTCAGAATCTGCAATGCCTGCTGTGCGTGGTCGCGCGCGGCGGCCAGCTGGCCGAGCCTGCGCTCGGCTTCGGACAGGCCGCGCAGGATCTCGGCGGTCTGTGGATGCGTGCGGCCCAGTACCCGCATGGACGACGCCAGCGACGCGCGCTGTTCGGCCAGCGAGGCATCCAGCTGACCACTGTCCAAGAGCCACAACGCATGGTTGCTGCGATAGCCGATGGTGGCCGGCGCATCGTCGCCGAACAGGGTGCGCGCGCGCTCCAGGACGGCGCGGTAATGCGGGCCGGCGTCGGCCAGCTTGCCCTGCTGCCGCAATGCGTGGGCCAGGTTGCTTTCCACCATCAAGGTGTCGGCGGCGTTGTCGCCGTACAGCTTGCGGGTGAGGCGCAGCAACGAGGCCAGTTCGGTTTCGGCAGCGGCAAAGTCGCGTTGCATCAGCAGGAACACCGCCAGGCTGTTGCGCATCGACAGCACCAGCGGGTGCTCCGGCCCGCGCATGGCGATACGCTCGCGCAGGAGGCTGCGCTGCAGGGCGATTGCCGGCAGCAGCTGGCCGACGTCGGCCAGCAGGCCGGCATAGACATTGCCGGCATCGATGCGTTGATCGGCGGTGCTGGCGCCGTTGGCCAGCGCGGCGACATAGGCATGCCGGCTCTCTGCCATGGCATCGGCCATGCGGCCCTGGTCGCGCAACGCCCAGGCCAAGCGCGCGCGCATCTCGTTGCCCAGCGCCTGCTGTTCTGCATCGCCGCCTGCCGCCAGCGCGATGCTCTGGCGCAGCACGTGCTCGGACTCGCTGGCCTTGCCGGCGCCGGTCAGCGCCTGGCCAAGCATCGAGGCCGCTTTCAGGGCCGGCACGCTGGCCGCGCCCATGTGCTGCCGCGCCAAGGTCTGGGCGATGCGCAGATGCAGCACCGCCTGCGGATAGTCGCCCAGCGCGATCAGCGTGCGGCCCAGGGTCAGCTCCACCTGCGTACGAGCATCCGGCTGATCGGCCAACTCACGCGCGGCACGCTGCGAGGCCTGCTGCAGCACGCGCAGCATCAGCGTCTTGTCCAGATCCTGCGCAATGCCCGGGTCCACGCTGGACAGCACCGAACCCATGAAGTCGCCGGTGACCTGCGCGCGCTGCGCATCGCGCGCAGCGTGTTGCAGCGACCACAGTGTTGCACCCAGGCCGGCAACCAGCGCGATCGAAACAAGTGCAGCAGCCAGCACGCCGCTGCGATGGCGCTGGGTGAACTTGCGTAGCCGCAACCAGCCGCCGGCCTGCAACGCGCCTGGCGGATAACCATCCAGCCAACGGTGCAGATCCTCCAGCAAGGCCGACACCGACGCGTAGCGCGCGCCCGGTTCCGGCGCCAGCGCGCGCAGCACGATCGCATCCAGGCCATCGCGCAGCTGATCCTGCAGCTTGCCGTGGCTGGTCGCACGCGCCGCGCAGATCCGCGCGCGCGCATCGGCCGGCACCGCAGCCACCCGCTGCGATGGCGGCTGCGGCACGCCGTCGCGGTCTGCCACCGGGGCCAGCCCGCAACTCAGTTCGTAGAACATCGCGCCCAGCGCATAGATGTCGCTGCGTGCGTCCACCTCCGGCGCGCCGCGCGCCTGTTCCGGGCTCATGTAGCCGGGCGTGCCGCGGCCATGCGCGGAGGTTATGCCGGGGTTGGACGCATCGACGGCGATGCCGAAATCGATCACGCCCGGCATCGGTCGCCCGTCGACCGCGCTGACCAACACATTGCTCGGTTTGAGATCACGATGGATCACGCCTTTCTGGTGCGCGTGCTGCACCGCCTCGCCCACCCGCAGCATCAGCAGCACACGCGCCTGCAGCGATAGCAGGTGCGCATCGCACCACCAGGTGATCGGCTCGCCGCGCAGATACTCCATCACCAGATACGGACGGCCGTGCGCATCGGTGCCCACGTCGTGGATCTGCGCGATCGCCGGGTGCACCATCTGCGCCAGCAGCCGGCATTCGAATTCGAACAAGGCCCGGCCCTGCACATCCAGGGCTTCGGCGGCCACCAGCTTGATCGCCACCTCGCGCTCGTAGGCACCGTCGGCGCGATGGCCCAGATAGACCTGGCCCATGCCGCCGGCGCCGATCAGGCGGTCGATCGCCCAGGCACCAAAGCGCGTGCCGGCCGGCAGTTCCGGCAGCGGCGCGCGCAGTGCCGCGGCGGCCTGTTGCAACGGC
Organism: Xanthomonas sp. NCPPB 2864; assembly: GCF_056675615.1. Lineage (NCBI taxonomy): Bacteria > Pseudomonadati > Pseudomonadota > Gammaproteobacteria > Lysobacterales > Lysobacteraceae > Xanthomonas > Xanthomonas sp. NCPPB 2864. The sequence continues at coordinate 100,017 of NZ_JBWWVS010000011.1, read as the reverse complement.
GCACGCACGCGCAGCGTGGCCTGCGATTCCACCGCCAGCATCGCCAGCAACTCATCGCGCAGGACCGCATCGTCGCCGGCCTGCGCACGCGCGAATGCCTCGCGCGCCTCTACCGGCAGCTGACAGGCCTGATGGAACAAGGCCTCCAAGCGCTGCCAGGAGGTGGCGGCGCCGCTCACAGCTGCGCCGCCAGCCATACGCGCGCGAAGCGCAGATCGCGCTCCAGCGTCGGCACCGACACCTCCAGTTGCTCGGCCGCCTCGGCCACGCTGAAACCCACCAGCTCGGTCAGCGCGAAGGCCTTGGCCTTGCGCTCGTCCACGCGCGCCAGCTTGTCGAAGGCATCGGCGACCACCATCAAGGCCTCCGGCCGTGGCGTACCGTCGGACAGGCTGATCGTCAAGGTCACTGCCTGCCCCAGCCGCTTGGCGCTGGCATGGTGGCGCGCCAGATCCACCAGCAAATGGCGCATCTGCAGCGCCGCCACCGCATAGAAATGCGCGCGCGAGCGAAACGCCTGCTGGCCCTGCTCCAGCCGCATCCACGCCTCGTGCACCACCTCGGTCGCCTGCAGGCCGGCACGCACATCGCGCCGCAGCTCGCGCAACGCGGTGGCGCGCAGCACCTCGTAGACCTGCCGCGCCAATGCGTCGCCCGCGCCGGGCTCGTCGCGCTGCCAGGCCTGCAACAACTCGGTGATCGGCAGCTCGGACATCCGGTCCATCTCGCCTGCGTGGGAGCGCAGTATCCCGCATTGGCGACCGGGCAGGCACTTCAAAACCAAACGGTTTAGCTCGCCTGCCTGGTCCCCCGACCACGCGCGTCGGGCCGCCCGGGTCGGACAGCCACCACGGTGCGGGCTACCAGGTCGGCCCCTGACGGAAGAAGGCCACGCAGCCCGCCACCGTCAAGAAGCCATCCGCCCCATGCGTGAGCGTGGCATTGCCGGTCTTGCCGGATGCCGGGCCGTAGATCCTGCCTTTCCACAGAGCCACGGCATCCACCAGTTCGCTGCGGATAGCGTGCCTTCCATCGGGTTGTTGCGCTTGCCCGGATACGGATTGACGATATCGCTCCTTGCGCTACAGGGTTTTGCTCCTCACGACCCGGTATTGCGCTCTTCCGGCAGCGTCTCCTGCGCTGCATGCCTTCCAGTCCTTCCCCGCTGATGGGAGAAGTTACTGGATTGTCACGGATCCAACAGTCCGCTTGATGTGCGGCATGTGAGCTCTGTAGATCCCCGCTCAAAGAAGACTAGCTCAAGTTCAATGTCGAACCTTCTGCACCGGCACGGAACTGCTGCGCGCCGCCGCCCACGGCGGTGTAGACGATGGCAAAACTCTTCTTGACGTTGGGATCTGGGTCCCCGCCGAACGTCGCGTTGCTCACCGGGATCGCTGTGCCGCCGTTGTTGAGCAGCCACTGGCAGATCGAGGTGACGTCGTAACCGTTGTTGCCGGTCCCGTACATTCCACGCACGACGGTAAAACTGGGATTGCTAGGCACCGGAACGGGCGTACTGGCAGTAGGCGGATTAGGCACCAGATCGATCTGGCCATTTTCCGCACAACCGAGCGCAATGGGATTCCCATTGTTCAACGCCGGATTCTTGTAAAGAATCGCAAAGCTTTTGACTGTGCCCGGATCGGGATCGGTCCCGAAGAAGCTATTGCTTGCGGTGATATCGTCATTGCCTGTATCGACGCTACTCTGGCATAGCTGGGTGACATCGACTCCTGCATTGCCGGTACCGTATACAGCGGAAAGGATCGTGATCGCCATGATAAGTGCCCTTTTTTCGGGGCTGGGAAGGCTGCCCCGACTCGCCTCTCGCCATGGGCTGCCGGTCACCCGGCACCCTGGCACACCATTGACGCAGCCTGCAGCGACCCTGGATGCGCAACTCCGCATTCTTCATCGGGTTTCCAGGACATCGTGACGCGGGTGGTGGCAACAGACGTGGGACTGACGCACAACGCACCCGGTTGCGGTCTAGCGGCTCCTGCAGTGGCAAACAACCCTGAGTCGCTGGACGCCGCAGTCGTGAATGTCGTCAGAGCATGCACGCCACTTGAGACGGCGCCTGCACTCATGCCGCTTCCAACCTCTGCCACGTTCGCTCGACATCAGGGAGCAGATGGACACGCCCACCGAGACAACATTTCAGGTCCTTGCCGGGATCGAGATGCATTGACGCCGGCCGCAATCGCGGCGTTGCGGCCGGCGCCTGGCCGACGTCCGGCAATCAGCTGCCTTTGATAAAGGCAATCGCCGGATCACTCGAGTTGTAGCGGACGTAGTGATCGCCGTTGCGATAGGTGTTGACCTGATAGCTATCGCCTGTCTTGTCGTAGAAATAGTAGTCGTAGTGCTCGGTGTTGCTGAAATACAGGATGTAGGCCCAGGTTCCGCCGTAGGCTCCGAGACTGTAGCGGGGAATCGCAGCAATCGATTTGACCTCTGCGGTGGTATCGGTCCAGTTGTTTCCGGTCAGCGGCCAAGCGACCGCAATGCCGAAATCTTTCTTCGCTTCTTCACCTGCAGCATCGGCTGGCACCGTCTCCTGGTTGCTGCCGCGAAACCCGACCTGATAGGGAATGCCCTTGTCACTGACGGCGTCGGTCCATTCGATGCCGGATTCATCCTGCAGATGTGGCGATGCAATGCTCATTCTTTTTCTCCTGGTGGCAAACCAACACAATGTGTTCCGGCTGGAACACAGCTACGACCTGGAAACGACGACGCTGGCGCGGCCAACGCGTCCGGATTCCGGGTCAACGCCGGGCCGGCACGCCACGCACGGCGAGCTGCCTGGTGGCTGCGGGCAAAACGATTGAATGCCGCGAGCGGGCTGCCGACGCGGCTGCACGCACGGAAGCTCCACGCTGCGCGTGCGCACAGATCCGCTAGCCGCCCTATGTCCAGCGGCTGGCAACCCAGTCACGCGTCTGTTTCCAGGCATCTGTCTGCAGGTAAGCCTGGGTCTGGCTGGCCAGATCGGCGACATGCTTCCAGTCATCCAGTGCGTAGGGATGTTGCAGCTCGACATTGGCGCGCCTGAAGTTGCCGGCCAGCACCTGCTCGGCCTGGATGCTTGCAAGCTCAGCCGTCGCGTCCATGGTCAGATTCAGCAACGGCATGGCCGGGACCGGGCCGCTGGCCCAGGGATGCAGCCAGGACGTTGCGCCCCAGCCCAGCGGATTACCGATCGCGGCGGCCGGAATTCCTTGCGGGCTACTGCCGATTCCAAGCGACAGCAGTTGGATATCGCCGATGTTGGTCACCTGGCCGCTGGCGATGGCCTCGGCCACTGCGGTCATGGCCGGATTGTTGGCGAACACGCCGCCGTCGGCGAAGAAACCGTAATCCTCGTTCGTGCCGGCGATCCGATAAGGCGGAAAGTAGGTTGGCGCGGCAGACGTCGCCAATGCGGCATCGACCATGCTGATCTGCCTGTACGCATTGTTGGCGCCGTTGGAGAACGTGGCAGGCATCCAGTTTGCACTGCTCGCATCCCACAGGCGTGCGGCGTTGACGACGACGAGGCGCTGCGCTTGTGCAAGTTGCGTTGTACCCAAGAGACCGCTTGCGATCTGGATCAAGCCATCATTCTTGTACTGACTGCTGAAGAAGCCCGGCCCGCTGCCCAGTGCCGCATCCACCCCTTGCCGTTGCACCTGCGCCTGTTGATCGAGCAACCACCCATTGGGTTCGAAAATGCTGGCGCCCTTGGTCATGTACATCTCGATGATCGTGCCGATCGGGACGTTTTTCACCAATGCCAACGCAAGCAGGCCGCCAGTGGAAGTGCCGGCAAAGCAATTGGCGTGGCTGAGGATACTGCTGTGTTGATCCAGGTCCTGGATGAGGATCGCGGTGATCAGGCCGCGAATTCCGCCGCCATCGCAACTGATGATATTGAACGACATTGAAGTCTCCTGCAGAGCGGGCACTGGCTTGAAACGTGTGCGGCAAAGGCGCCAAGAACAAGCTGTCCGACTGCCCGTCCAGCGCGCGATACCGATGGCTGTCGGGATCAATCGCAGGTGTGCGGAAGTGATTGCGACGGCTGTTGCGTCTACCGTTGCACCACCTTAGAAGCGGCTCCGCCCACCACCCGACAAATCGTCTCGCGACATCGAGCATGTGATCTGCGACCGCTTTTGCTGCGGGTCGTCGGGCCGTGGTGCCCTCGGTATTCGCTTGGCGACCGGCATCGCGCTGCAGGACCTGTCCGTTCGACGCGGCGAATCAGTGCGCCCCCACGCAACCCCGTGCCGGCCGTTGCCAGCCCCGATCTCGATGCGATGCCATTGGCTCCGCATCAGCCACCACACCGACGCGTAGGCCGGGCCAGGCGCTTCCAGTATCGCGGTGCAGCGAGGAAAGGACCGGACGATCGATCTGGACTGCGGTCGATCGCACCAATGCGTGACGCAGCACCGGGTTCACGACAGGCAATGATGGGTTGGCGCCGCTTTTCTCGGTTGACCAGATGACAGGCCCCGGGGAGTGGGCCGCAGGCAGCACCCGCATGAGCAACACCAACTATTACGGCGCCATCGTCCCGCAGGCAGCGGTGCAGGCGCATGCGCCGCTGATGAGCGGTCTGCTGGCCTACATCGAGCAGCACATCGGCGAGGCCGAGCTCGGTACCGAGTCCCTGCAGCAGGCGTTCGGGCTGTCGCGTGCGTCGTTGTACCGGCTGTTCCAGTCGCGCGGGGGCGTGGCCAGCTATATCCGCGAGCAGCGCCTGTACGCCGCGTACCGTTACCTGCAGGCCTACCCGGAGTGCAGCCTGACCTGGCTGCTATATGAGATGGGCTTTGCGTCGGAGCGACAGTTCCAACGCTGTTTCCAGCAGCGTTTCGGCATGCCGCCGATGCACTGGCGCCGCCAGTGCCGCGCCGCACCGCCGACGCATGCGCCACGCCGCGGACACTACATTCCGGTGGGGCGCTTCCTGCGTGAGCTCAACCAGCACATACACCGGGATGACGCGCCGGTGCGTGCCGGCCTGCCACCGGTGCGCCCCGCTCCCTTGCATACCGACGCGTTACGGCATCTTGCACGGCCGGCACCAATGGAAAACTGACCTCCAATCCGCAATCCGCGTAGGAGCGCGCCTGAGCGCGATGAGGCTTTACCGATAACGCCCCGTCGCGCTCAGGCGCGCTCCTACGAGAGATTGTGCGACTTGGAACGTAGGACGCTTTGCATCTGCTCTGGCGCAGCAAAACATCCGACGATCAGCGGATCACCAGCACCGGGATCGAACTGTGCGTCAGCACCTCCACCGTCTGGCTGCCGAGCAGCATGCGGCGCATGCCACGGCGGCCGTGCGAGGTCATGATGATCAGATCGCTGTTGCACTCCTTGGCGGTCTGCACGATGCCTTCGGCGGCGAAGCGGTCCAGCACGTGGCGCGACGTGGCCTTGATATTGGCCGCGGCCGCCAGCTCCAGCGCCGGGCGCAGGATCTTCTCTGCGGCAGCTTCGCGTTCCTTGCGGTACTCCGGACTTGCCTCGTAGCCCACGCTCCAGCCCATCGCGTCGTACATGCCCATCGCCCACGGCTCGGACACGGTGACGATATCCACCTTGGCACCGGTGGCCTTGGCCAATTCCAGGCCTTGGAACAAACCGCGATGCGACAACTCGGACGCATCGATGGCGATCAGGATACGTTTGTACATGGTGACCTCCTTGGATGACCGGCCTGGCTGCCGGCGCACTCAGCCTGACAGTGCGCTGCGGTACACGCATTGATGCGCATCAATGCGGCCACGCGGCGTGCTGCAACACTCAGTCGGTTGGCGCGGCATCGGCAGCGTCGCGGCTTGCGCGTACGCGCGCCGGATTGCCCAGCGCGATCGCGCCGGCCGGCACGTCGCGGGTGACCACCGCACCGGCGCCGATCACCGCGCCGTCGCCGATGCACACGCCCGGCAGGATGATCGCACCGCCACCGATCCACACGTTGCGCCCGATGCGGATCGGCCGCCCGAACTCCAGCCCGCTGGCGCGGCCTGCCGCGTCGCGCGGATGGTCGGCGGCATAGAACTGCACCGCAGGGCCCACCTGCGTGCCCTCGCCGATGCTGACCTCGCAGACATCCAGGATCACGCAATTGAAGTTGAGGAACACGCCCGCGCCCAGACGAATGTTGTAGCCGTAGTCGCAGTGGAACGGCGGGCGGATCACCGCGCCTTCGCCCACCTCGGCCAACCGCTCGACCAGCAGCGCGTGCCGTTGGGCGGGCGGCTGCGCGGCACAGGCGTTGTAGCGCGCCATCCAGTCGGCGGCTGCAGCCTGGTCGGCCTGCAATTCGTCATCGGCAGCGTTATAGAGCTCGCCTGCCAGCATCTTGTGTTTTTCGGTGCGCATCGGGCCGTGGATCTCTGGACGTTCGATTCGAACGCAAGGGTGTCACGGATGCCGCGGGGAATGCATCGGGCGATGCACCAATACTGGCCAGCGGCGTGTTGGCGACGAACACGCCGCCCCGGCCGGATCCGGGCGCGTAATCCCTGCCGCGCATTGCCCGGCGATGCGACGCGGTTGCCGGCCTACACCACCGTCAGATTGGCGTATGCCATCACCAGCCACTTGGCGCCGACGTCGTCGAATTGCACCTGCACGCGCGCATGTGCACCGGCGCCCTCGTAGTCCACGACCACGCCGCCGCCGAACTTGGGATGTTGGACATTGGCGCCGAGCTTGATCGGCGCAGCTTCGACCACGCCATGCACCGGTCCGCCGCGGGCCGCGCCCAGCGAGGCGGTGCGCGAGACCTGCACTTTCGGGCGTACCTCGTGCAGCAATTCGCGCGGAATCTCGCGCAGGAAGCGCGAGGGCACGTTGTAATTGTCCTGGCCGTGGATGCGCCGCGATTCGGCGTAGCACAGCACCAGCTTCTGGCGCGCGCGGGTGATGCCCACATAGGCCAGGCGGCGCTCTTCTTCCAGCCGGCCGCTTTCTTCCAGCGAGCGTGCACTCGGGAACAGGCCGTCTTCCAGGCCGACCAGGAACACGATGGGGAATTCCAGGCCCTTGGCCGAATGCAGCGTCATCAGCTGCACGCCTTCTTCGCCGGCCTGGGCCTGGCCTTCGCCGGCTTCCAGCGAGGCGTAGGCCAGGAAGGCCACCAGCTCGGTCATGCCCTGGCTGTCTTCATCGTCCGGGCGGGTGAAGCGCGAGGCCACCGACACCAGTTCGTCCAGGTTCTCGGTACGCGATTCCGAATCCAGCCCGCTGCGGCTTTCCTTGGCCCAATGCTCGCGCAGGCCCGAGCGCATCAGCACATGGTCGATGCGTTCGGCCAGTTCCATGTCGCCGGTTTCGGCATGCAGCTGGCCGACCAGGCTCAGGAACGTGGCCAGCGCATTGCGGGCGCGCGCGGCCAGGGTGTTTTCCTGCGTGGACAGCATCGCCGCTTCCCACAGCGACAAGGCGTTGGCGCGTGCCAGGCGGCGCACTTCATCCAGCGTGCGATCGCCGATGCCGCGCGTGGGCGTATTGACCGCGCGCTCGAACGCAGCATCGTCGCTGCGGTTAGTGAGCAGGCGCAGGTACGCCAACGCATCCTTGATTTCGGCACGCTCGAAGAAGCGCATGCCGCCATACACACGGTACGGCAGCTGCTCGGAAATCAGCGCTTCTTCCAGCGCGCGCGACTGCGCGTTGCTGCGATACAGCACCGCCACTTCGCCATAACTGCCGCCGTCGCGCACCCACTGGCGCGCGCGCTCGACCACATAGCGCGCCTCGTCGACCTCGTTGTAGGCCGCATACAGGTCGATCGGATCGCCGTCGCCGGAATCGGTCCACAGCTGCTTGCCGATCCGGTCCGGGTTATGCGCGATGACCGCATTGGCCGCGCCCAGGATATTGGCGCTGGAGCGGTAGTTCTGCTCCAGCCGCACGGTCCGCGCGCCGGGGAAATCCTTCAGGAAGCGCTGGACGTTCTCGACCTTGGCGCCGCGCCAGCCGTAGATGGCCTGGTCGTCGTCGCCGACCACGAACACGTGGCCGGTCTCGCCAGCCAGCACGCGCACGAAGGCGTACTGGATGGCGTTGGTGTCCTGGAATTCGTCGACCAGGATCTCGCGGAAGCGCGCACGGTAATGCGCCAGCAAGGCCGGGGTGTCGCGCAGCAGTTCGTGCGCGCGCAGCAGCAACTCGGCGAAATCGAGCAGGCCGGAGCGGTCGCAACGTTCCTGGTAGGCGGCGTAGACCTGCCGGCGCACCTCGGTCCAGTCGTCGTTGGGCTCGGGCTGGATATGCTGCGGACGGCGGCCTTCATCCTTCTGTTCGTTGATCCACCAGCTCATCTGCTTGGGCGGATACTTGCCCTCGTCCAGCTCCAGCGCCTGCACCACGCGCTTGACCAGCCGCAGCTGGTCGTCGCTGTCCATGACCTGGAAGCCTTCCGGCAGCCGCGCATCCTGCCAGTGCAGGCGCAACAACCGGTGCGCCAGCCCATGGAAGGTGCCGATCCACATCCCGCGGCTGCCGTTGCGCAGCTGCAGGTCGGTGCGGTGGCGCATTTCGCCGGCGGCCTTGTTGGTGAAGGTCACCGCGAAGATGCCGTGGTTGGGCACGCCCTGGACTTCGTTGAGCCAGGCAATGCGATGGATCAGCACGCGCGTCTTGCCGGAGCCGGCGCCGGCCAGCACGAGGTAGTGCCCCGGCGGCGCGGAAACGGCCTCGCGCTGGGCGGGGTTTAAATGATCGAGCAAATGAGAGACATCCACCGCCGTATTTTACCGGTTGTGGCGTCGCTGCGGCTGAGATTGCGATGAAGCGGTTGGGTAAGCCGCTCTTGCATCGGCAGAGGGGTTGGAGTGAGGGTACGGGGCGAAGCAGTCGGTGCATCACTTCCGAAAGCGCGTGGCGACGCGTTTGTCACTGCAGGCACTGGTAGATGTCTGAGGCGCCCTCATCCGGCGCTACGCGCCGCCTTCTCACGGCGGCAGAAGGGAAAAATGGCCCCTCACCGCCCCGGCAATGCCAACACATCCCGCGCAATCGCCGCTGCCTGCTCACGCAGCTCCGGCACTGCCAGGCTCTCCCACAACGACCCGATCCGCAGGCTGCCGATCACCCGCAACCGCGGATTGGCGCGCCCCTCGGCGTCGATCAGACAGCCATCGGCAGCGGTATCCACCCCGATCCCATGCGGCCCGGCCACCGCAATGCCCTGCCCCAGCAGCTGCTGCAGCAGCGGGTTGCGCATCGCCTGCACGCGCATTTCCACGCCGGTGGCGTTGACCAGCGTCTGCACATCCAGCTGCAAGGCATGCCCGGCACTGGCGCCGGCACTGAGCCGCACGCAGGCGCCGGCCTGGAACGCCACCTCCAGCCGCGCGCGATGCAGCTGCAACTGTCCGCGCGCCCGCATCGCCTGCAGTTGCGCATGCACCGGCGCGGCGATGCGGTGACGATGCACATCCCAATAGCGCACCACGTGGCGCAGGAAGCGGCGTTGGTCGGCAGCCGACAGCGTTTGCCACAGAGCCTGACTCAGCGGGCGCACACGCTCCATCACGCTCTGCCAGGGCAGGCCTTGCGCCATCGCCACCCGCGCATGCTGCCGCAAGCTGCGCATGCGCGCACGCAGCGACAGCGCCAGCAACGGCTGCGGATCGAAGTCCGCCGCAACGCAGTGCGCCTGCGGCAACGGCAGCAGCCCATGCCGCGACACCACGTGCACCGCCCCGCGATGCGCCTGCGCGGCCAGCGTCACCACCGTGTCGGCCATGCTCAATCCCGAGCCGACGATGCACACCGCCGCGTCCTGCGGCAACGCGGCGACCGCCTCGGTATCCCAGGCTTCCACCCGCTGGGTTGCCGACAGGCCGGTGGCCCCGCGCAGCGGCAACGGCCGCAACGCATTGCCTACCGCCAGCACCATGCTGCTGGCGTGCAGGGTCTGCCCATCGTCGAGCTGCAACCGCGCGCCATCGGCATCGGCTTGCAGCGTCTGCACACGGGCGCTGTGCACGGTGAGCGTCGCCGGGCTCTGCGCGCGCGCGGCCTGCAGGCGTTCGCACAGGTAGGGCGCGTAGTGTCGGCGCCCGACGAAAGCCTGCGGCAGCCGTGCGTCTTCCAGCTCCGGGCAGCAGGCGTGCGCACGCAGGTAATCGACGAAATCCTGCGGCGCCTCCACCAGCGCACTCATCCGCGCGGCGGGCACATTGAGCAGATGTTCGGGACGCGCGGTGGAGTAGGCCACGCCCTCGCCCAGCACCGGGTGCGGCTCGATCAGCACGATCTGCACCGGCGCCACGGCCTGACGCAACAGCTGCAGCGCCACCAGCACCCCGGATGCGCCACCGCCAACGATGGCGATCACTGCATCGCCGGGATCACGCAATTCATTCATCCGGCAATTGTAGGCGATGCGTCGCGTCGCACCGATGACAGCGGCCATGCCCGCCGCGATGGCCGGGATAGCCCCGCGCGTACGTGCCGACGCGACGCACCCGTCCAACAAAGCGGTCGCCGGACGCGTCCATTCGAGCGCGGGCGCGTTTGCATGCGGCGCAATCTTGCCGCCCCAGACGCGCCCCCTCCCACTTCACCTGCCACCGCAGGCATCGCGCTGCGCCACAACCGGCACTGCGCGCGCATGGACCGCGCACGGACTACATCAACGCATCGGCCAGGCGCGCAATGCCCTCGCGACTGCGGCGCCAGGCCGGGCGCGTGCGCCACTGCTCCAGCTCCAGCTGGCGTGCGTTGGCCAGGTAATCCTGCTCGATCACACGCAGGCGCTGCACCACGCCCTGGTCGTAGCAGAGCATGCCGATCTCGGCATTGAGCGCGAAAGAGCGGATGTCCAGGTTGATCGAGCCGACCAGCGCGATGTCCTCGTCCATGCTCAGGTGCTTGGCATGCAGGAAGTGCGGGCGATACAGCGCGATCTTGACCCCGCAACGCAGCAGCTCCTCGAAATACGCCTCCTGCGCCCAGGCCGCCAGGATCTGGTTGTTGCTCTCCGACAGGATCAGCTGCACATCCACGCCCGACACCGCGGCAATGCGCAAGGCACTGAGCAAGGCTTCGTCGGGGACGAAATACGGTGTCACCAGCACCACCTTGCGCCGCGCCAGATGGATCACCGCGTTGATCGCATCGCGCGCATTCTCGAACGGATACGCCGGCCCGCTGGGCAGGAGCTGCGTGGCGATATTGGCCTCGCACACCGGCGCGTCCGGCCATACGTCCAGGCGCTGCCCGGTTTCGGTGAACCAGTCGCTGGCGAACACCGCTTCCAGATGATTGACCACCGGCCCGCGCACGCGCGCCACCAGCTCGCGGTTGGGCACCCCATTGATGAACCCGGCCTCGGCCAGGTTCTGCGAGCCGACAAAGCCCACCTGGTTGTCGATCACCGCAATCTTGCGGTGGTTACGCAGATCCATGCGCCCGCTGCGGCGCCAGCGCAGGCCACCGGGCAACACCGCCAGCACCTCCACCCCGCCAGCCTGCAGCTGCTTGCGGTAATGGCGCAGACCGCGCTTGGCGCCCACCGCATCCAGCAGCACGCGGCAGCGCACGCCGCGCGCACCGGCACGCAGCAGCGCGGCGACCACCGCATCGCCCACCGCATCGTCGAACATCAGGTAATACAGCAGATGCACGCGCTTTTCCGCCATGTCGATCGCGGTGATCAAGGCCTGCAGCGACTGCGTGTAGTCGTCCAGCAAGTCCACCGCATTGCCCAGCGTGGGCATGAAATCGCCCTGGCGTTCGATCAGCGGTACCACCTCGGCGCTGCTGGTGTCCGCCTGCGGGGTCCAGCGCAAGGCATGCAGCGGCAGTTGCTGCTCGCGGATCACCTGCGAGGCAGTGGCCTGGCGTTCCACCCGCACCCGCGATAGCCACGGATGCCCGAACAGCAGATACAGCGGCAGGCCGACCACCGGCACGAAGCCGATCAGCAGCAACCAGCTGCGCGCCGCACCCGGCGTGGTGCGGGCCGGAATCCACAACAGCGCGGCCAGGCGAATCGCCCAGTCCAGTGCCAACAGCCAGGTCCCTTGCAACCAGTCAGGCAGCATCAGCGATCCGTTCTCAAGAAGGCTCCGATTCTGACCGCCCGGTGCGTGAACGCAACGGGGCGGGCGCGTCGATCGGCGCGCAATAGCGAAACGGCCCGCCCTGCGCATCGGCCGGCTGCACGCGCTCGGCACAGACCTGCCGCAGCGTCTGCACGAATGCCGACTGCGCGCGGGTGGGATGCCAGTCGCTGCGCAGCGTCATGCCGATCTGGCGGCGCAGCTGCGGCCCGGCGCGGCCGACCTCGCACAGCAAGCCGGCGCGGCGCTCGAACAGGAACTGGTCGCGCGACATCAGCGTGAGCCAGTCGCCTTCCAGCAACAGCCCCCGGATGGTCAGCTCCGCGCCGCATTCGATGCGCAGCGCCGGTGGCTCGATCTGCTGATCGCGAAACATCTGCTCCCAGCGTGCGCGCACCGGCGTGCCGGTGGTGGCGATCACCCAGGGGTACTCCAGCAACTGCGCGAACGCGTAGGCGCGCCCGGCCAGCGGGTGCCCACTGCGCGCCACGATCACCGGCTCGTCGTCGAACAACGGCTCCTGCAGCACATCGCGCACCGGCAACGGCTCGCGCAGCGCACCGATCAGCAGGTCCAGCCCGCCCTCGCGCAGATGCGCCAGCAATTCGTCATACGGGCCTTCGACCACGTTGACGCTGGCACCGGGATGCGCGCGCGCAAACCGCGCCAGTACCTGCGGCAGCAGGATCGCCCGCGCCAGCGGCATCACTCCCAGTGCGATCCGGCCGGCGTGCTGCGAGCGCAACGCGCTCACTTCGTCCAGCCCAGCGCGCAATTCGGCCAGCGCCAGGCGCACCTGCCGCAGCAGCCGCGTGGCCACCGGCGTGGCCTGCATGGTCTTGCCGCGGCGCACCGTCAGCGGCACCTCGATCACATCGGCCAGCGACTGCACCGCGCGGTAGATGGCCGGTTGCGAGACCCCGGCGCGCGCCGCCGCCAGCGAATAACTCCCGGCCACATCCACCGCGACCAGCGCCTGCAGTTGCCCCAGCGAGACCCGTCGCTCCAGGCCGGGGTGGGCCGGCAGCCGCAACGCCCGCCGCGCCACCCGGATGCCGCGACCCAGTTGCTCCAACGCCCGTGCGATGCGCGGCACCAGCAACTGGGTGGCCTCGGTGGCGACCATGCCGCCCGGATGCCGCTCGAACAGGCGCACGCCGAGCTGCTGTTCCAACCGCGCCACCGCCTGGGTCAATGCCGGTTGCGACAGATTCACCTGCGGCGCGGCCGCGCTGATGCTGCCCAGCCGGTGCACCACCACCAGGGCGTAAAGATGGCGAAGGTTTGGCTCGGGAGTCGGCGGCATGCTCTAACTATAAGCAAAACCAATATGCATACCTCAAATGAATCTTGAGCCAGCAGGCGCTCGCCGCACAGACTCGGTGCACGCCTAACGAGGATGGATGGATGAGCCAGGTCGTCACCCGGATCGCGCGCACCCCGTTGGCCGTCGTCGACGGGCTTGCGCAGGCCGGCGTAGCCACCGTGCACGAGGCGCAGGGGCGCAGCGGCCTGCTGCACCATCGCCTGCGCCCGATCTATAACGGCTGCCGCATCGCCGGCACCGCCGTCACCGTGTCGATCCCGCCCGGCGACAACTGGATGATGCATGTGGCCATCGAGCAACTGCATCCCGGCGATGTGCTGGTGGTCGCCCCCACCAGCGCCTGCTGCGATGGCTATTTCGGCGACCTGCTCGCCACCTCGGCGCAGGCGCGCGGCTGCCGCGGGCTGATCATCGATGCCGGGGTACGCGATGTGCGTGACCTCACGGCGATGCAGTTCCCCGCCTGGAGCCGCGCCATCTGCGCGCAGGGCACCATCAAGGAGACGCTGGGCTCGGTCAATGTGCCGCTGGTCTGCGCCGACGCGCTGGTGCAGCCGGGCGATGTGGTGGTAGCCGACGACGATGGCGTGTGCGTGGTACCGCGCGCCAGCGCCGCCGCGGTGCTGGCCGAAGCGCAGGCACGCGAAGCGCGCGAACTGCGCAAACGCGAGCGCCTGGCACGCGGCGAACTGGGCCTGGACATCTACGCCATGCGCGAGCGGCTGGCGGCCAAGGGCCTGCGCTATGTCTGAGCACGTCCGCGCGATGTGGATGCGCGGCGGCACCTCCAAGGGCGGCTTTTTCCTGGCCGACGAGTTGCCAGGCGAACGCGCCGCACGCGATGCCTTCCTGCTGCGCGCCTACGGCTCGCCGGATGTCCGCCAGATCGACGGCATGGGCGGCGCCGACCCGCTGACTTCCAAGGTCGCGATCGTGTCGCGCTCGGCACGCGCCGATGCCGACGTGGACTATCTGTTCCTGCAGGTGTCGGTGGACCAAGCCCAGGTCAGCGACGCGCAGAACTGCGGCAACATGCTGGCCGGCGTTGCCCCCTTCGCGTTGGAGCGGGGCTTGTTGCCGGCACGCGATGGCGAAACTGAGGTGCGCATCTTCATGCGCAACACCGGCACGCTGGCCACCGCCAGCGTGCAGACGCCCGGTGGCCAGGTGCGCTACGACGGCGACGCCCGCATCGACGGCGTGCCCGGCACCGCTGCGCCGATTGCGCTGGCATTTGCCGACATCGCCGGCTCCTCGTGCGGCGCCTTGCTGCCGACCGGCAATAGCGTCGATATCCTGGAGGGCGTGGAGGTCACGCTGATCGACAACGGCATGCCCTGCGTGGTGCTGCGCGCCAGCGATCTGGGCATCAGCGGTTACGAAGACCGCAACACCCTCGATGCAGATGCGGCACTGAAGACCCGCCTGGAATCGCTTCGTTTGCAGGCCGGCCCGTTGATGCAGCTGGGCGATGTTGCCGAGGCCACCGTGCCCAAGATGATGCTGGTCGCCGCCCCGCGCCATGGCGGCGCGATCAGCGTGCGCTCGTTCATTCCGCACCGGTGCCACGCCTCGATCGGCGTGCTCGGCGCCGTCACCGTGGCCACTGCCTGCCTGCTGCCCGGCTCGCCCGCGCATGCCCTGGCGCAGCTGCCTGGCGGCACCACCCAGCAGCTGGAGGTCGAGCATCCCAGCGGCGCGAGCAGTTGCGTCATTACGCTGGATGCGCACGGTAAGGTGGTGCGCGCTGCAGTGCTACGTACCGCACGCAAATTGTTCGATGGTGAGCTGTTTGCTTGAGTACGGCCGCCGGCATGCGATGCGGCAGTCGGCATCGCGCTGGCCTGAATCCGGGTCGTCGACGCGTGGTTTGCTGCATCCTGCAGTCTATGCATCTGCTACTACCGACCGCGCGCCGCGCGTTCTCCACCCACTCGAGCAACGCAACAGGCTCTTCGGCACACTGGCCGGATATCAGCACGGCATTCCCGCTTGCTCGGGTGCGATGCGTTGCTTCGCCGACAACTGCACACCGATGGCAATGCATACGCGCAGCTGCATGGCTGCCAAATCCATGCATCTGAATCCAGACGTCCGCCCACATGCGCACTGCACATCTTTCGGTCGGATACGCAGCGCGCTCTGCGCACCTTAATGAGCATTCCCATGATCATCGACTGCCACGGCCACTACACCACCGCGCCCGCGGCGCACGATGCCTTCCGCAAGGCGCAGATCGCGCAGTACGACGACCCGAGCCTGCCCGCGCCGGTGTATCCGCATATTTCCGACGACGCATTGCGCGAAAGCATCGAACAGCACCAGCTGCGCCTGTTGCGCGAGCGCGGTGCCGACATGACGATCTTTTCGCCACGCGCCAGCACCATGGCGCACCACATCGGCGACGAAGCAGTCAGCCAGGTGTGGACGCGCCACTGCAACGACCTGATCGCGCGCGTGGTGCAGCTGTATCCGCAGAGCTTCATCGGCGTGTGCCAGTTGCCGCAGTCGCCGGGCGTGCCGATCGCCCAGTCGATCGCCGAGCTGGAACGTTGTGTCACCGAACTCGGGTTTGTCGGCTGCAATCTCAATCCCGACCCGTCCGGCGGGCACTGGAACGGGGTGCCATTGACCGATCGCGCCTGGTATCCGTTCTTCGAAAAGATGGTCGAGCTCGACGCGCCGGCGATGGTGCATGTGTCGGGCAGCTGCAACGCCAACTTCCACGCCACCGGCGCGCATTATCTCAATGCCGATACCGCCGCGTTCATGCAGTTTCTGGAAGGCGATCTGTTCGCTGATTTCCCGGACTTGCGCTTCATCATCCCGCACGGCGGCGGCGCGGTGCCGTATCACTGGGGCCGCTTCCGCGGCCTGGCCGACATGCTCGGCAAGCCGCCGCTGTCCACGCATGTGATGCGCAATGTGTTCTTCGACACCTGCGTGTATCACCAGCCCGGCATCGATCTGCTGTTCGAGGTCATCGACATCGACAACATCCTGTTCGGCTCGGAGATGGTCGGTGCGGTGCGCGGCATCGACCCGCAGACCGGCCAGTATTTCGACGACACCAAGCGCTACATCGATGCCTTGGCGATTTCCGACGCGGACAAGCGCAAGGTATTCGAAGGCAATGCGCGACGGGTGTATCCACGCCTGGATGCGCAATTGCGTGCGCGCGGGCTGTAACTCTTTCTTACCTGCCGGAGAAGCTGCCCCACAGGGGCGGATAAGGGGCGCCTCGGAGAGCGGTCACCGTCTGCGATGTCAAACGCGTCGCCACGCGCCTTCGGAAGTGAAACGCCGGCTGCTTCGCCTCGAACTGCCAACGACTACCGGTGCGTGCAATCGGAAAAACGACGTCTCGCTTGCAAGTGGCTTCGGCCCGTACCCTCACCCCTACCCCTCTCCCGAAGGGAAAGAGGAGTGCACGCCGACCATTGTTGCGATCACCCCCGCAACACTCCCCAAACGCAAACACCCGCCTTGCGGCGGGTGTTTGCTTGGATGCAGATCGGGTAATCGGTGGATTACTTGATCTTGCCTTCCTTGTACATCACGTGCTTACGCACGACCGGGTCGTATTTCATCATTTCCATCTTCCCCGGAGTGTTCTTCTTGTTCTTGTCCGTGGTGTAGAAGTGGCCGGTAGCGGCCGAGGAAATCATACGAATCTTGTCACGCTTGCCTTTTGCCATGACTGCTTACTCCTCAGACCTTTTCGCCGCGCGCACGCAGCTCTTTCAGAACGGCATCAATCCCGTTCTTGTCGATGGTGCGCAATGCATGCGCGGAGACACGGAGCTTCACCCAACGGTTCTCGCTGGCGACCCAGAAGCGGCGCTCGTGCAGGTTGGGCAGGAAGCGACGACGGGTTCTGTTGTTTGCGTGGGAGACGTTGTTACCCGTCTGCACACGCTTGCCGGACACTTGGCATACGCGGGACATTACGCACCTCGATAAATGAATTGCCACCCATAGCCTGGGGAGCGGCGGCCCCGACAGCGTCAAGCTGCCACGCAACGTTGGGAATCAAGAACTTACGCTGGGAACAAGCCGGCAACCCCATCGCGCTGGGTGCCGCCATCCGGAGCGATCCGGGCACAGCGAGCCGCGCATTATGCACGGCTTTCCTATGTGCCGCAAGCACTTAGCCTGCACTTCCCGCCCGCTCGCGGTGCAGCCAGCGATACAGCACCGGCAGCACCAGCAGGGTCAGCAAGGTCGACGAGACGATGCCGCCGATCACCACCGTGGCCAGGGGACGCTGCACCTCGGCCCCGGCGCCGACATTGAAGGCCATCGGCACAAAGCCCAGTGCGGCCACCAACGCCGTCATCAACACCGGGCGCAGGCGGCTCAGCGCGCCTTCGCGCAAGGCCTGCTCCAGCGACATGCCCCCGGCCCGCAGGCTGCGCACAAAGGCGATCATCACCAGGCCGTTGAGCACCGCCACCCCCGACAGCGCGATAAAGCCGACACCGGCGGAGATCGACAACGCCAGGCCGCGCAGCGCCAGCGCCACCACGCCGCCGGTCAGCGCCAGCGGCACGCCGCTGAACACCACCAGCGCGTCGCGCAGCGAACCGAACGACCAGTACAGCAGCGCGAAGATCAGCAGCAAGGTGCCCGGCACCACCCAGGCCAGGCGCTGGCCGGCGGAGATCAGTTGCTCGAAGGTGCCGCCGTAGCCGATCCAGTAGCCGGTGGGCAGCACGACCTCGGCCTGCACACGCTGCTGCACCTCGGCGACGAACCCGCCCAGGTCGCGGTCGCGCACATTGGCGGTGATCACGATGCGGCGCTTGCCGTCTTCGCGATTGATCTGGTTGGGCCCGAGCACGGTTTGTACCTTTGCCACCTCGCGCAGCGGCACCGTGGTCGGTTCGCCACTGCGCCAGCCCGCCGCGCGGCTGGACTCGTCGACATCGGCGCGCTCGCCATCGCCACGCAGCGGGATCGGCAGATCGGCCAATGCCGTCGGGTCCTGCCGCAGGCCTTCGGGCAGGCGCACCACGATGTCGAACCGGCGGTCGCCTTCGAACAACTGCCCGGCCGCCTGCCCGCCCACCGCCGCCGACACCGTGTCCTGCACCACGCCGGGATTGAGCCCGTACCCGGCCAGCGCGGCGCGATCGGGCACCACCGCCAGCATCGGCAGGCCGGTGGCCTGTTCCAGGCTCACGTCGGCCGCACCCGGCACCGTGCTGGCGACTTCCTGCACGCGCTGCCCCAGCTTGACCAGCGTGTCCAGGTCATCGCCGTAGACCTTGATCGCCACATCCGCACGCACGCCGGAAATCAGCTCGTTCATGCGCATCTGGATCGGCTGGGTGAACTCGTAGTTGTTGCCGGGCAGCTGCTTCACCGCTTCCTCGATCTCGGCCACCAACTGCGCCTTGGGTTTGCGCGGGTCCGGCCACCGCGCGCGCGGATGCATGATCAAGAACGTATCGGCCACCGACGGCGGCATCGGATCGGTCGCCACTTCGGCAGTCCCGAGCTTGCCGAACACATGCGCCACCTCCGGAAACTGCTTGATGCGTTTTTCCAGCGTGGACTGCATGGTGATGGCCTGTTCCAGGCTGGTGCCGGGAATGCGCAAGGCGTGCAGCGCGATGTCGCCTTCGTCCAGGTTCGGGATGAATTCGCTGCCCAGGCGCGTGGCCAATACCGCGCACAGCGCCACCGCCACCACCGCACCGAGACCGACCCAGCGGCCGTGACGCAGCGCGCGATCCAGCAAGGGCGCATACACGCCGCGCGCCCAGCGCATCGCGCGGTTTTCGTGCTCGGCCACCTTGCCGCCGAGCAACAAGGCGATCGCTGCGGGGACAAAAGTGAGCGACAGCAGCATCGCACCGCTCAGCGCCAGCACCACGGTGATCGCCATCGGATGGAACATCTTGCCTTCGATGCCGGTGAGTGCGAACACCGGCAGATACACCGCCGTGATGATGCCCAGACCGAACAGGCTCGGCCGGATCACCTCTGCCGTGGCTTCGGCGGTCAGTTCGAAACGCTCGTCGCGCTCGAGCACCCGACCCAGGCGCAATTGCGCTTGCCCGAAGCGGCGCAGGCAGTTCTCCACGATGATCACCGCGCCATCGACGATCAAGCCGAAATCCAGCGCCCCCAGACTCATCAGGTTGCCGGACACGCCACCGCGCACCATGCCGGTGAGGGTGAACAACATCGCCAGCGGAATCACCGCCGCGGTGATCAGGGCCGCACGCACATTGCCCAGCAGCAGGAACAGCACCACGATCACCAGCAACGCACCTTCGATCAGGTTCTTGGCAACGGTGACGATGGTGCGGTCCACCAGCGCGGTGCGGTCGTAGACCGGCACCGCCTGCACGCCGGCCGGCAAACTGGCATTGGCCACTTCCAGGCGCTGCGCGGCGGCCTGCGCCACGGTGCGGCTATTCGCGCCGACCAGCATGAACACCGTGCCCAGCACCACCTCGGTGCCGTCCTGGGTGGCCGCACCGGTGCGCAACTCGCGTCCCTCGCCGACCTGCGCCACATCGCGCACCCGGATCGGCACGCCTTGGCGCCGATCCAGCACGATCGCCCCGATCTGCGCGATATCGTCCACCTGCCCCGGCACCCGCACCAGGAACTGCTGGCCGTTACGTTCGATATAGCCGGCACCGATGTTGCGGTTGTTCGCCTCCACCGCGCGCGCCACATCGTCCAGCGTGAAACCCAGGGCGACCAGGCGTGCCGGATCCGGGGTGATGTGGATCTGCCGCGCGTAGCCGCCGATGGTATTGACCTCGGTGACGCCGGGCACATTGCGCAACTGCGGGCGCACCACCCAGTCCTGCAGGGTGCGCAGGTCGGTGGCCGTCCACGCACTGCCATCGGGCTTGCGCGCATTCGGTTTGGCTTCGACCGTGTACATGAAGATCTCGCCAAGCCCGGTCGCGATCGGCCCCAGCTGCGGCTCCAACTCGGCCGGTAGTTGCGACTTGACCTGCTGCAGCCGCTCGGCCACCTGCTGCCGCGCAAAATACAGGTCCGTGCCATCGGCAAAGACCGCCGTCACCTGCGACAAGCCGTAGCGCGACAACGAGCGTGTAGATTCCAGCCCTGGCAAGCCCGCCAGCACCGTCTCCAGCGGAAACGTCACCCGCTGCTCCGACTCCAACGGCGAGTACCCCGGCGCGGCCGTATTGACCTGCACCTGCACATTGGTGATGTCCGGGGTGGCATCGATCGGCAGGCGCGAAAAACTCCACGCCCCGATCGCAATCAACACCGCCGTCAACGCCAGCATCAACCACCGCTGCGCGATCGCGAACCGAATGATGTTAGTGAGCATGACGCGCACCTCCGCGCACACTCGGCGCAACGGCGTGCGCAGCCACGTCGATCAACGCATGCGTACACACGCACGACGCCTGTGCAATCGCAGCGTGCTGCCGTCGGCCGGCGGCACTGCAACCAGGATCCCGACCCTCGCCGCTATCGCGATCGACCCCAACACGTCGAACCTTTGCAGTACAGATTCTCACGCTGTTGCAGGCGTGATCGCCTGCGCAGTGAGTGCGTGGACGACGTAAAAAACGTTTCACCGAAGAATGGACGAGCCGGTCGCAAGCACGCGCTTGCGGTCGAGGCAGACGCAAACCGGAAGCGCAGCGGTCAATGATCATGCGACGCCCCCGACTTCTCGATATCCGCCTTCACCAGATAACTCTGCTCCACCACCACCGCGTCACCCGCGATCAGACCCGACACCACCTGCACCTGCTGCGCATCGCGCGCGCCCAACTTCACCGGCCGCACCTCGTACACATCCCCCACCCGCACGAACACCACCTCCCAGTCGCGAAACTGCTGCAAGGCCCCCACCGGCACCACCATCGCCGCCGGCTGCTGCGCCACCGTCACCCGCGCCTTCACCGCCGAGCCTGGCCGCCACAAGCCGTCGTCGTTGCGCAACACCGCGCGCGCCACCGTGCTCTGACTCGCGGTGGCCGTGCCCGGCAACACGCGCTCCAATGTGGTCTGCGCCACCACGCCATCGCTGATGCGGGTCACCGTCACCGGTGCGCCGGCGGTGATGTGCCCGGCATCGGCGCCGAAGATGTGCAGATCCACCCACAGGCTCGACAGGTCGGCAATCTCGAACAACGCCTGGCCTTCGCTGGCGTTGCTGCCCAGGCTGGCGTTGCGGGCGAGCACGGTGCCGCTGATCGGCGCGCTGACCGAATACGTGGTCAGGCTCAGGTTGCTCTCCACCGTGGCCAGCACCTGGCCGGCGCGCACCTGGTCGCCGACATTGACGCGCAGGCTGCGCACCGGCCCGGGGAAGCGTGCGGTGGCCTGCGCCTGCGCACCTTCTGCCGGCGTCAGCAGGCCTTGCACTTCGTGCTGGTCGGCGATGCTGCCGGGACCGACCGGCGCGACCCGGATGCCGGCGTCCTGCGCAATCTTCGCTGCGATGGTGGTGCGCCCTTCATAGCTGGGATAGGCCCAGCGATGCGACTTGCCCTGCACGGTGGCGCGTACTTCCACATCGAACGAATGCGGCTCGCCGACCGTGCTGTCGGCCAACAGGCTGCCATCGTCGCGTGCGCGCAGTCGATGCACTTCGTTGGCGCCGCCGAGCCGGGTCAGGCGGACTTCGACACTGCCGGCGCTGGGCGGCAACGGCTTGCCGTCGCGGTACAGCCAGGCGCGATAGGTCGGCGGTGTGCCGTCTTCGGCAATCGCCAGCTCCACGCTGTCGCCGTCCTGGCGCAGCAGGCGCCCGCCGTGCGTGCCTTTTTCGGCTTCCTCGCCATGTGCGTCGGCGTCGCCCTCGGCGCCGGGCGTTGCGTGGTCATGCGATTGTTCGCCGTTGCGGCCGCAGCCACCCAGCAGCAGCGCCAGCAACAGCGGCGCGAGCAGAAAACGTGTCATCGAAGAAAATCCTGGTTGGCGCCGACGCTGTGCGTCGGGCGAACGAACGAAGATGGTGTGCGCCGGATGCCTTGGATGCGCAGTACGCGCGGTAGGCGCGCGCAGCGCTTGGCGACTGCTGGATGCCGATGCGGTTGCAAGCGTCGAGGCCGGTACCGACGCAGCAGATCCAGGCGGACGCAGGCAGGCGGGGCGAAAACGCGCAGCGGAGGTAGCGCTCATGGCCCCACCTGCGCAGTGCTGTCGGCCACGAACGGCTGCCCGGTCAGGCGCTGGATTTCGATCAATGCGGTCTGCGCTTCCAATGCGGCGGCCAGTTGCTGCTGGCGTGCATCGCTGCGCTGTGCCTGCAGCTGTGCCCAGTCCAGATAACTGGTGGCGCCGGCGCGGTACGCGCGCTCGGCGGCGGCATCGGCGCGCGCAAGTGCGGGCAGCACATCGCTGCGCATGCGCGCCACTTCCAGCTGCGCGGTGCGGTAGCGGCCATGCGCGTCGGCCAGCGTGGCGTAAAGCGCCAGTGCCTGCGATTGGCGTTCGATCTCCAGCAACGACAGCTCCGCTTCGGCGGCGCGGATCTCCGGTTGAGCACGCGCGGCGCTGCCCAGCGCCAGCGAAACGCTGCCCAGCAGTGCGGTGGCGTCGTTGGCTTCGAGCCGGCGCACGCCCACCTGCCAGTCCAGGTCGGGGCGCGCCTGGCTGCGTGCCAGCCGCACCCGCGCCTCGCGCACGCGCTGCTCACCGTTCAAGCGCGCCAGTTCGGGGGTGGCATCGAGCAGCTGCGCCAGCACCTCGAACTCGGGAACCGCCGGCAGCTGCAATGGGTCGCCGGTGACATCGCCGAAGTCCGGCGTGCGCTGCCCCCACAACACCGCCAGCTGGCGGCGCGCGGCCAGCAGTTCCTGCTGCGCGCGATCGCGCTCCAGTTCCGCGCGCGCCTGCAGGGCCTGGGCGGTCAGCAGCACCGATTCGGGCGATGCGCCGGCCTGCAGACGCTGGCGCGCGGCACTGACGGTGCGTTGGCGCTGGGCCAGGGTTTCCAGCGCGGCCGCATGCCGTTGCGCGGCCATGCCGATGGCCAGATAGCGCCGGGCGACTTCGGCCAGCACGTCCAGCCGCGCCAGCGCCCGCTGCGGGGCGAGTGCGTCGATGCGTGCCTGGGCCAGGGTGCGGCGCGCGTCCAGCTTGCCGCCCCGTTCCAGCACGCCGGCCAGGGTGACGGTGAGTTCGGCCTGGTCCAGCGCGCGGGTCGGGCCGCTGCCGAACACGTTTTCCAGTTCGGCGCCGATGCGCAACGGCGGACGCAGCGCGTCGCGCTCGGCGTCGGCAGTGAGGACCGCGCGCTGACCATCGGCCAGGCGCAGGTCGGGGTGCTGCCGGGCGACGCGCGCGATGGCGTCGTCCAGGGTCAGCACGGGCTTGGGCGGTACGTCCTGCGCCATGGCGCACGGCACGACCGCGAAGACGGCAAGTGCCGTCAGTTGCAACCACATGAGGGTGTCTCCGGAATCGGGATCGATGGACAGGCCGGCAGCTGCCGGCGATGCATCAGGCCGCGATCGGGGGACGCAATCCGGTCTCGCTCAGGTGCGAGCGGTAGTACGCGAGCACGGCCACGGGCTGGGCCTGCGTGTGCGTGGACAACGGCAGCCAGGCCAGCGCCGGCAAGACGGCCGGATTCTGGCCGTGGCAGTAGCCGCTATGCATCAGGGCGTGCATCAGGCCGGCCCCATCGCGCTCGCCGGCATCGCCTTCGTCGGCGCCGTCATGGCCGTGCGGCGCGGTGTCTTCCAGATGCATCTGGTCGTGCGCCAGCGCATGCACATCGCCCAGCGCGCAGGCCACCGGTGCGACCAGCACGCCCATGGCCAGCACCGCCAGCGCCATCAGGCGCAGCAAGGGGTGCAACAGGCGGGCGCGACGCAGCAGCATGGGCGCAGCCTATCGGGGCCAGGGCAGTTACACAATCGCATGCCTGCCGCGCAGCATCGGAGCGGACCTGGCCGCGACGCCGTCCTGGTCAGCGCGATGGCACTCCGCCTACATGCTGGTTGGTCGCAGACAGCGCCCGGGAGGGCGAGAAGCTGCCGACGATTACCTGAAACTGGGATCGAGGCCATGACGGCGCCGGGGCCGGGGACAGCGTCGCGGCCGGGTCCGCTCCTACGTGGAGCGGACCGTTTGGCCAGCGCCATCAGACGCAACAGGCGGGCGCGACGCAGCAACACGGGGCGGTCGTAGGAGCGGACCTGGCCGCGACGCCGTCCTGGTCAGCGCGATGGCACTCCGCCTACATGCTGGTTGATCGCAGACAGCGTCCGGGAGGGCCAGAAGCTGCCGACGATTACCTGGACCTGGGATCGAGGCCACGACGGCGCCGGGGTCGGGGACGGCGTCGCGGCCGGGTCCGCTCCTACGTGGAGCGGACCGTTCGCCAGGGTCAGGGCGCGGCGGCGCCATCAGGCGCAACAGGCGGGCGCGACGCAGCAACACGGGCGGTCGTAGGAGCGGACCTGGCCGCGACGCCGTCATGGTCAGCGCGATGGCACTTCGCCTACATGCTGGTTGATCACAGACAGCGCCCGGAAGGGCGAGAAGCTGCCGACGATTACCTGGAACTGGGATCGAGGCCAGGACGGGGCCGGGGCCGGGGACAGCGTCGCGGCCGGGTCCGCTCCTACGTGGAGCGGACCGGTGGCCAGGGTCAGGGCGCGGCAGCGCTGGGCTTGGACGTTGCCGGGCGCGCCTTGCTCTCGGCGATGAAGGCGCGCACCTGCTGCTCCAGCACCGGCAAGGTGACCGAGCCCTGCTTCAGCACCGCGTCGTGGAAGGCCTTGATGTCGAAGCGGTCGCCCAGCTGCTGTTCGGCCTCGGCGCGCAGCTTGACGATGCTGATCTCGCCCAGCTTGTAGCTCAGCGCCTGGCCGGGCCAGGAGATGTAGCGGTCCACCTCGGTGGTGACCTCGTGCTCGCTCAGCGCGGTGCGCTCGCGCAGGTAGGCCAGCGCCTGCTCGCGGCTCCAGCCGTCGTGGTGCACGCCGGTGTCGATCACCAGCCGGCAGGCGCGCCACATTTCGTAGGTGAGTCGGCCGAATTCCTCGTACGGGGTCTCGTAGATGCCCATCTCCTGGCCGAGCTTTTCGGTGTACAGCGCCCAGCCTTCGCCGTAGGCGGAGATATAGTTTTCGCGGCGGAACGCCGGCTGGTCGCCCTGCTCCAGCGCCAGCGAGCCCTGCAGCGAATGCCCGGGCGAGGATTCGTGCAGGGTCAGCGCCGGCAGGTTGTACAACGGCCGCGACGGCAGGTTGTAGGTATTGACCCAGTAGGTGGTGGCGCCGCCGCGGCCGGCAGTCCAGAACGGGGCGATATCGTCCGGCACCGGCTTGATGGTGAAGCGCCCGCGCGGCAGCGTGCCGATGAACCTGCCGACCTGCCCGTCCACCCGCTTGGAAATCCACGCAGCGCGATCGAGCAGTTCCTGCGGGGTCTTGGCATAGAACTGCGGGTCGGTGCGCAGGAAGGTCAGGAACTGCGCGAAGCTGCCCTTGAAACCGACCTGCTTGATGATCGCGTCCATTTGCGCCTGGATGCGCGCCACCTCGTCCAGGCCGATCTTGTGGATCTGCTCCGGGGTCAGGTCCAGCGTGGTGTATTCGCGGATCTGCTGGCGATAGAACGCCTTGCCGTCGGGCAGCGCTTCGGCCGCCAGCGTGGTGCGCGCCTTGGGCATGTACTCGTCGCGGAAAAAGCTCAGCAACTTGCTGTAGGCCGGCAGCACTGCATTGCTCAGCGCGGCCTTGGCCTGTTCGCGCAACTGCGCCTGTTCGGCGGCAGGGATCTGCGCCGGCAGCTGCTTGAACGGCGCGTAGAAGCTGGACGCGGTGGGATCCTTGACATCGGCCACGGTGGCGATGGAAACGTCGCGGCCATCCAGCACCGCGCGCGGCACGCTGAACCCGCGCGCCAGGCCGGTGCGCATGTTGGCGGTCTGCTGCTCGAAGTAGCGCGGCACATCGTTGAGGCGCGCGATATAGGCGCGGTACTCGGCAGCGGTCTTCATCGGCCGCTGCGCCATGAAGCCGAGATTGGACCAGAACGAGCTGTCCGAATTGAACGGCATCTCGTACAGGCGCAGGCGCACCTCGGCGGCGAGGTTTTCCACCTGCGGGCGGTAGATGGCGTAGTTGACCTGGTTGGCGGGCGAGAGCTGTTTCGGGTCGATGCCGTCGAGCTGCTTGAGCACGCCGTCCCATACCGCCAGGCGCGCCTGCTGCGCGGCCGGGCCGACATCGGGCAGATGGGTGTTGTCGCCGGTGGTGTCGCTGTCTTCGTCGGCCTGGCCGGTCTCGGCCTGGCGCCAGTTCCACTCTTTTTCGTAGATGGCGCGGAAGCGCGCATCGGCGGGGCGCTCGGCGGTCAGCGTGGCAGGCGCCACTGGTGCCGGTGCGGCGGCCTGCGCCGAGGTGGCGGCGAAGCTTGCGCCCAGCAGGGCGAGCGAAAGTGCGGCGGCGAGAGGAGATGTCACGTGCGGGCGGCCTGCGTTCGGATCGAACGTTCGATCATGGCAGCCCAGGCCGCAGCTGCCATGGGCCGGAAGTCCCAGCGCGGGGATTGGGGGTTGGGGAGTGGGGAGTGAATGCGCGCGACCGGACAGGCCGGCCGCTTCAGCCTGCCTTGCGCACCACCACCAGATGCCGCTCGCCGTCCAGGCCCGGCACCTGCAGCGGATGCACCTCGCCCACCGTCCAGCCAGCGGGCAGTGCGGCGATCTCGTCGTGCGGGTAGACGCCCTTCATCGCCAGCAGGCTGCCGCCCGGGCGCAGCAGGTGGCCGCCGACGTCAATGATGCCGGCCAGCGTGTCCAGCGCCCGCGCGGTGAGATGGTCGTAGGCGGCCGGCTCGTCCAGCGCCTCGGCGCGCGACTCGGCCACGCGTGCGTTGCCCAGCGCCAGCTGGCGCAGCGCCTCGCGCATGAAGCGGGCCTTCTTGCCGTTGCTTTCCACCAAGGTCACCTGCAGCTGCGGACGGGTGATTGCCAGCGGGATGCCGGGCAGGCCGGGGCCGGTGCCCAGATCGGCCAGCGTGCCGCTGGCGATGTAGGGCTGCATGGCCAGCGAATCGAGCAGATGGCGGGTGACCATCTCGCGCGGGTCGCGCACGGCGGTGAGGTTGTAGGTCTTGTTCCAACGCACCAGCAGCGTCAGATAGCGCAACAACGGCGCGGCGAAGGCCGCATCCAGGGATTGGGCCTGCAGGCCGTTGGCCAGCGCAGCGGCTACATCGGGGGGAAGTGCGGCATCGTTCATGCCGCGATTATCGCAGCTGGCTGGCGTGCAGGTGCGTGCCGCGCAGGTTGGCGATGCGTGGCGCGTGAGCGCGTGGGCCGCAAGCCGACGTACGTGAACTTGCCCAGCACAAGGTCCCGGCCTGCGGTGCCGCAAGGCCTGCCACCCACCACAGCCGCCGCTGCACCGGCGTGCGGGCATCGCTGTGGGCAGGGTCACCCGCCGCGGTGGAACACCCGTCTCCGTATCCACCCGCAGTCGATGACGCAGGCAAGCCTGCGCCGACAGCGACACCACTGCCGCTGCCATTGAACGGACATGCGCCCGTCGCACTATGGTCGCGTTCGCCAGATCGCCTGTATGCCCATGTCCTCGATCGACCCGTCTTCCGCATCGCCCCTGCCTGGCCCCGACAACGCAGCTGCCGCCGTGGATCACGGCCGCCGCCGTCTTCTCGTCGCCGGTGCCGGGCTGGCGGCCGCCGGGCTGCTTAGCCCGTTCGCGCGTGCCAGCGGCAGCCCGGACCCGTTTACCCTGGGCGTGGCCGCGGGCGACCCGCTGGCCGACGGCTTTGTCATCTGGACCCGGCTGGCGCCACGCCCGCTGGAGCCGGATGGACGCGGCGGGCTGACCGCCCCGGTGCAGGTGCGCTGGCAGGTGGCCAGCGACCCGGGCATGCGCCACATCGTGCGCCAGGGTCAGACCGTTGCCAGCCCGGCCTGGGGCCATGCGGTGCATGTGGAGGTCGCCGGCCTGTCCGCCGATCGCCCGTACTGGTACTGCTTCCAGGCGCTGGGCGCGCGTAGCGCCATCGGCAGCGCACGCACCTTGCCGGCGCCGCACCAGTTGCCGGATGCCGCACGGCTGGGCTTTGTGTCCTGCTCGCACTGGGAGCTGGGCTATTTCAGCGCCTACCGCCACCTGGCCGCCGAACAGCCGGACCTGGTGTTCTTCCTCGGCGATTACATCTACGAATACAGCAACCACGGCGAGGCGGCGACCAAGATCGTGCGCCCGCACGGCAGCGGCGAGTGCCTGGATCTGGCCGGCTACCGCAACCGCTATGCGCTGTACCGCACCGACCCCGACCTGCAGGCGCTGCACGCCGGCAGTGCCTGCGTGGCGACCTGGGACGACCACGAGGTGCAGAACGATTACGCCAACCGCTGGTCGCAGGACCCATCGATTGCAGTCGACACGTTCCTGGCCCGGCGCGCGGCCGCCTACCGTGCCTTCTACGAACACTTCCCGCTGCGCGCACGCAGTCGCCCACACGGCGCCGACATGCGCATCTACCGCTCGCTGGACTACGGCCAGCTGGCGCGCTTCTACGTGCTCGACGGGCGCCAATACCGCAGCGAACAACCGTGCCCGCAGGCCAACGGCTGGCGCGGCGGGCATGTGGTGGACGACAGCTGCCGCGAACGCACCGACCCACGCCGCAGCATGCTCGGCTGGGAACAGGAGCGCTGGCTGCATGGCGCCTTCGCGCAGTCGGCCGCGCGCTGGAACGTGATTGCGCAGGATCTATTGGTGGCACCGATGAACCAGCACGGCCGCGACGGCGTGTTCGGACACTGGACCGACGGCTGGGACGGCTACCCGGCCACGCGCACGCGCATGCTCGATGCAATTACCAAGACCCGGCTGCGCAACCCGGTGTTCTGGGGCGGCGACATCCACTCGTACTGGGTCACCGATCTGAAGGCCGATCCGGCCAACCCCGACTCGCCGACGCTGGCCACCGAATTCGTCGGCACCTCGATCACCTCCGACGGCCAGAGCAACGCCGAGCTGCAACAGACCATGGCGCTCAATCCGCATGTGCACTACGCCGAAGGCGAAACCCGCGGCTATGTCTCGGTGACGCTGACACCGGGCCGGATGGACACGCGCCTGCAAGGCATCTCCGACCGCCGCGACCGCGATGCCACCGTCTCGACGTTGAAGCGCTTTGTGGTCGAAGACGGCAAGGCCGGTGCGGTAGATGCGTGAGCCTGCGCTGCGCTGCCGCGGGTGGTGGCGACCTCCTGCCTCACCATCCACCACAACTTGCCTTTGCCGATCTCCACGACTGTCGCAGCACGCGTAAACCGCCTTGCCACGACCTTGCCGCGCAGAGCTTGCGGTGCGTGCTGCACAACGCGGTGACTGCATCCATCCCCACGGGCCGGGCGCGTCGTGCAGCGCAATGGACACGCGCCGGTAAGAAGGCGGCGTTATATCTGGGCGCCGCTGCCAGACGTTCGAGGATGCCATGACCGCCTCCGATCCCGCCCGCCGCCGCGTGTTGCAAGGGCTGGGTGCCGGCCTGTTGTTGCCGGCCACTGCCGGTTGGTCCGCGCGCGGTCTGGCTGCGCCGTCCGGGCGGCCGCTGATCACCGATGGGGTGCAGAGCGGCGATGTCGTGGATGGCCGGGCGTTGCTGTGGAGCCGCTGCGATCGGCCGGCGCGGCTGCGGGTGGAATGGGATACGCGCCCGAGCCTGCGTCAGGCGCGTCGCGTGGATGGCCCGGTGGCTTCGCCAGCGCACGATTTCACTGCGCGGGTGGATCTGGGCGCATTGCCGCGCGATCAGGACATCTTCTACCGGGTGCGCTTCGAAGATGCCGACAGCGGTGTGTTGAGCGCGCCGGTGCACGGCCATCTGCGCAGTGCGCCGCAGGCGCGTGGCGATGTGCGCTTTGTCTGGAGTGGTGACACCGTCGGCCAGGGCTTCGGCATCAATCCGGACATCGGCGGCATGCGCATCTACAGCGCGATGCGCGAGCGCAACCCGGATTTCTTCCTGCACAGCGGCGACACCATCTATGCCGACGGCCCGATCCCGGCCGAGCTGATCGTGGAAGAAGGCAAGCGCTGGCGCAACCTCACCACCGCGGCCAAGAGCAAGGTGGCCGAAACGCTGGACGAATTTCGCGGCAACTACCGCTACAACCTGCTGGATGAGCATGTGCGTCGCTTCAATGCCGAGGTGGCGCAGGTCTGGCAGTGGGACGACCACGAAACCACCAACAACTGGTCGCCCGGCAAGCAGCTGGACGAGCGCTATCAGGTGCGCGATATCGGGGTGCTGGCCGGTCGTGCACGTCAGGCATTTCTGGAATACGCACCGATGCGCGGCGTGCATGCCGATGGCAACGGGCGCATCTACCGCAAGATCAGTTATGGCCCGCTGCTGGATGTATTCGTGCTGGACATGCGCAGCTATCGCGGCGCCAACAGCGACAACCTGCAGCCGCAACCGGGCGCGGACACGGCCTTTCTGGGCCCGCAGCAACTGGCCTGGCTGCAGCACGAACTGGCCGGCTCACGTGCGCAATGGAAGGTGATTGCCGCCGACATGCCGATCGGCCTGCAGGTGCCCGATGGGCAGGACGCCGCAGGCCGCGCGCGCTGGGAGGCGATCGCCAACGGCGATCCGGGTGTGCCGCGCGGGCGTGAACAGGAGATCGCCACGCTGCTGCGTTTCATCAGCACAGCGCGCATTCGCAACACGCTGTGGCTGACCGCCGATGTGCATTATTGCGCGGCGCATTACTACCACCCGGATCGCGCGGCGTTTCAGCAATTCGAACCGTTCTGGGAATTCGTGGCCGGCCCGCTCAATGCCGGCAGCTTCGGCCCGAATGCACTCGATGCCACCTTCGGCCCGACGGTGATCTTCCAGAAAGCCCCGCCGGCGCCCAACCTGTCGCCGCTGGCCGGATTTCAGTTCTTTGGCGAAGTGGAGATCGATGCACGCACCGGCGTGCTGACGGTGACCTTGCGCAATCTGGATGGGGTGGCGCAGTTCCGTCAGCCGATTTTGCCGCACGCTGCGACGCGGCCGGAACATGCTTGAGACGTCGGTCGGACCAGCAACGCAAGCATCCATGTCCGGCACATGCTGCATCACGGTCCAGGACGCAACGCACACCTGCGCTGCAGCCACGCAGTGAAGCGATCGCCGCGCCTATTCGGCCGGCAACGGGTAGAACGCCAGCGCAGCGCGGCAATCCGGTGCGGCCCACCATTCGTGCAACTGCCATTGCGTGGCCTGGCCGAGCGCGGGATCGCACCACTGCAACTGCAATGCGCCGTCGGGTGCCACTGCGTAGGCAAGCCGATGCAGGCCAAACGACAGGCCATGCCCGTACGCCTTGAGCAGCGCTTCCTTGGCGCACCACAGGCGGAAAAACAGCGCCTGTTGCGCGTCTGGCTGCAGTCCGGCCAGCACTGCGATTTCGTCGGCATGGAAGAATCGTTGCGCGATTTCCAGCAGACGTGGGCGCGCGCGGATGCGCTCCAGATCCACGCCCAGCCGCACGCCCTGCCCCAGGCCGACCAGCAGATAATCGCCGCTATGGCTCCAGCCGGTGTCCCGGTCGGGCAGGGCCGGCTGCAGCGACGGCCGCCCGCGCTCGTCGCGCCGCAGCGGCACCTGGGCGGGTTCCAGCGCCAGGGCCTGGCCCAGCAACTCGCGCGCCTGCGGTTCGCCACGCTCGCCATGCCGATGCGGACGCAACCACAGTTGCACCGGGCCGATATGCCAGCTTGCGTGCGCTGTCACGCTGCGTGCACCAAGCACAACAGCCGCATGCGCGTGCGACCACGCTCGACAGTCACTTCACGCCGGTCTGCGTTGAATGGCGCCCATGCACTACTTCCGGTGCAATCGCATGAGGAGTTCGGCAACATGGGCATCATCATCTGGTTGATCGTCGGCGGCATCGTGGGTTGGCTGGCCAGCATCATCATGCGTCGCGATGCGCAGCAGGGCATCATTCTCAATATCGTGGTCGGCATCGTCGGCGCGCTGATCGCCGGGTTCCTGTTCGGTGGCGGTATCAATCAGGCGATCACGCTGTGGACCTTCGTGTGGTCGCTGGTGGGTGCGGTGATCCTGCTGGCAATCGTCAATCTGTTCACCCGTGGCCGCGTGCGCTAAGCACGCATCCACTGATGGAACATTCAACGCCCGGGCTTGCCCGGGCGTTGTCGTTTCAGCCATCGACCGGAGCACGATCCAACGGATGGTGCACTCCATCTTCCACCGGCACGGCGATGTTCAACGCATAGGGATTGACGCCTTCCAGGCAGCCGACGTTGTAGCCGTACTCGTTGGGATTGGAGCGCCGCCGGTGATGCGTGTAGATGCCACACACGCCGCAGAAGTAATGCGCCGCCACGTGCGTGTTGAACTGATACAGCCGCAGCACGTCCTCGCCCTGCAGCACGTGCAGGCCGTCCAGCGTCACCGAGGCGACGATGGCACCACGGCGGCGGCACATCGAGCAGTCGCAACGGCGCGGATCGAGCAGGCCGTGCGGCAGATCCAGATCGATCTGCACCGCGCCGCAGTGGCAACTCAGCCGATGCACCGGGCTGATCGTGACCTCGCCAACCTTGTATGTGCTACGCCGCAGATGCCGCTCGCTCATGCGCCCGCCTCGGCCAGGCGTACCCAGGCCGGTGCGTGGTCGCTGGGGCGCTCCCAGGTGCGCGGTTCGCGATCGATGCCCGCGTCCACCGCGCGCGCGCGCAAGGCCTCCGAGACCAGGGTCAGATCGATGCGCAGGCCCAGATTGCGGCGGAATCCGGCCTGGCGGTAATCCCACCAGCTGAACTGCTCGGCCTCCTCATGATGCAGCCGGAACGCATCGTGCAGGCCCAGCGCCAGCAGTTGTTCCAGCGCGGCGCGCTCGGCGCTGGAGGTGAGGATGTGGTGCTCGTTCCACACTGCCGGATCGTGCACATCGCGCGCATCCGGGGCGATGTTGAAGTCGCCCAGCACCACCAGCTGCGGATACTTGTGCAGTTCCTGCGCCAGCCAGTCGTGCACCGCGGCCAGCCAGCGCAGCTTGTAGGCGTACTTGTCGGTGCCCACGTCCTGGCCGTTGACCACATACAGGTTGACGATGCGCACGCCGTCGACGGTGGCGGCGATCACGCGCTGCTGCACGTCGTCGAAACCGGGGATGCCCATCTGCACGTCCAGCGCCGGCGAGCGCGACAGGATCGCCACGCCGTTGTAGGTCTTCTGCCCGCAGAACACGCTGCGATAGCCGGCAGCGGCCAGCGCCGCATCCGGAAACTTGTGGTCTTCCAGCTTGGTTTCCTGGATGCCGACCACGTCGGGTGCGAACGTGCCCAGCCACTGTTGCAGGTGCGGCAGGCGCACATTGAGCGAGTTGACGTTCCAGGAGGCAATCTTCATGGCGTGGCGCGGACCGTGGTTCAAACCACCAATGGTACCGCGCCGCCGGAGTGTGCTCAGGGCCGTGGGGCGATGCGCACGCCGAGCTGGTTGGCGACCGGGCGCTCGCGCTCGGAATGCCGGTATGGATGAGACGATTGAGCGCGCGCAGGCGCACCGTCCACGCGCACGGTCAGGGTGCTGGAGCCGCAGTCGGCGACCAGCATCCATCGCTACTTGCGCGCGATCCAGGCCAGTGCGCAGCGCGGTTGGGCGCCTCGTCGTAGTCGGCGTGGCTGGCCTCGCGTGGCTGGCGCTTGCCGTCGGCCATCTGCAGCTCGGCGGTGCAGGTCGAGCAGGGGCAGCAGGCCGCGGCCGGGAACACGGACAGGTGCGCAGGCGTGAGGCGGGATGACCGGTGATGACAGAGGCCGGCAATTCAATAACTTACTGTAAATTAATTATTTCGACCGGACCGGGTAAGCTGGCCCCTCCCCCGCGCCACAGCTCGCCATGCCGTCCACTGCCGCTGTCGCATTGCCGCCGGATGCGCCGAATTTCCCCGGCCTGAGCCGCAACGAGCGCGACATGCTCGACCGCCTGCGCCTGGCCGGCGTGCTCACCCGCGCCGACCTCAGCCGCGGCACCGGGCTGACAGTGCAGACTGCGGTGCGCCTGATCGAAGGCCTGCAGGCGCGCGGCATGGTCCACATGGGCAGCGGCGTGGCACGTGCCGGCCGCGGCAAGCCGGGGGTGGCGGTGTCGTTGAACCCGGCGCACGGCCACACCTTGGGCGTCTCCATCGCCACCGACGCGCTGAGCCTGGCGCTGGTGGATTTCGCCGGCCAGGTACTGGCGGTCAGCGAGCTGCCGCTGGACGCGCGCAGTGCCGACGCGGTGTTGCTGCAGTTGCAGGCCGGCGACGCAGCGCTGCTGGCAGGCCTGGACCACGCGGTGGGGCCGCGGCTGGGGATCGGGTTGGCGATGAGCGGGTTCTTTACCGGCGAGGACGGGCGCATCAATCCGCCCGAGCCGCTGCGTGCGCTTGGCGAGTTCGCCCTGGCGCCGTGGCTGGCGCAGGCCTGCGCGCAGCCGGTGTGGATGGACAACGACGGCAGCGTGGCCGCCGCCGGCGAAGCGATGCTGGGCGTGGGCCGTCGACATCGCGACTTTGCCTACCTCTATCTCAGCTACGGGTTCGGCGGCGGCCTGGTCATCGACGGCCAGGTCATGCGCGGTGCGCGCGGCAATGCGGGTGAATTCGCCGGCATGCTGCCGGCGCAGAAGCTCGAACGCGCCACGCTGGAACTGCTGCGCGAACTGCTGGCCGACGACGGCGTGGCGTTTGCCGACGTGCGCAGCCTGCTGGCCGCCTACGACCCGACCTGGCCGGCGATCGAGCGCTGGATCGCGCGCAGCGCGCTGGGGGTGTCGTTGATCGTCTCGGCAATCACCGCGGTGTGCGACCCGGAAGCGATCGTGTTCGGCGGCCGCCTGCCGGCCGATCTGGCCCGACGCCTGATCGCCGCCGTGCAGATCGACAACCTGCCGCGTCGCGGTCAGGGCAGGCCGATGCCGCTACTGCTGCCGGCCGAGGCACCGGCCGACGCCTGCGCGATCGGTGCGGCGACGCTGCCGTTGAAGGCGCGCTACTTCCGTTGACTGAAGGTGCCCCGCCCCTGTCGCGGGTGCTGACAGTCTGCGTTGCCGTTGGATGGGCGCTGGTTCGTGCGTCGCAGAACCGGCGTCAATCTGCGGTGGCAGCGCGCCCACGGCAGCAATAGCCGAACAACTCAACCGCCAGCTCACGTGCCTGTTGCTGCTGTTGTTGGGTGAGCGACTCCAGCAATTCGTCTTCTGCCTGCAACGGTGCCGATGGATCCAGCGCGTGGGCCGGCGGTTGGCGCGATGCCAGCCGCCACGCCGCCGCATACACCGGGTCGGGCGCATGCAACAGCGGCGATTCCACCACCTGCGCCAAGGTGTCGATGGCATCGCGATGGCCCGCCAATGCCAGCGCTTCCAACTCGGCCACAATCGCGGCCATCTCCTGTTCGTCGCTCGCCGACAGTTGCGCAGGCATGCCGGCAGGTGCGCCGGCCACCGCACGTTGCAGCAACTCGGCCGCACGCTGCGCAAGTAGATAGCGTTGCGCATCGGTATCGCCGTGCGCCGCGGCCGTGCGTAGCAGCGCCTCGATCTGCAGCTGTGTGCCGGCGACGCAGCGACGGCCCTTCAACGGCGGCACGTGTGCACCGCCGTGCGCGATCTGCGCGGCTCGCTCCTCACCCTGTTGACGACAGGCCAGCTGTTGCATGGCGCTGTCGAACAGGCCCTGACCGACGCGCGCCGGCAGCTGCGTCGATGCAACGCCGGCATGCACCGCAGGGCGCGCAGCGACGCTGCTCTGCGGGTGCAACGCAGCAGGCGTGCGCAGGCTCCACATTCCGGCGGCCGACATCGCTACGGCCACGCACACCGCGCCTGCCACCGGCCAGCGCGACCGCCTCCGATGCCATGGCCGCGCGCCAGCGTTCAGCGCAGGCGCCGGCATCAACGCAGCGCCGCTTCCAGTGCGGCGCGATCGAACTGCAACGGGTTGTCCTGGCGCAGACGTTCCAGCGCAGCGGTGGCCGCCTGGTCGCGCAATTGCACTTCGATCTGTCCGCGCGCTGTCTCCAGCGTGGCGGGTATGCGCGCATCCACACGGATCAGGTGATATCCCTCCGGCCCGCGGACGGGGCCCGAAACCTGCCCCACGCCCAGCCCCTGCACGGGCTCAGCAAAGACATCGGCCACGTTGCGCAGGAAGATCGATGACAGCTGGCCGCCCTCGGCCGCAGTGCTAGCATCGTCGGATTCGCGCATTGCCAGTTCTTCGAAGGGCGTGCCGCCATCCAGCTGCTGCTTGAGCCGCTGTGCGCGTGCGAGCGCCTGCGCATCGGTCAACGGTGTGCCGCGCCGGGCATCGCCTTGGGGCTGCAGCGCCACGAATAGATGGCTGAGGCGAACCTCGTCGTAATCGTGCGGATGCGCGTCGAACTGGGCCTGCACCTGCGTGGCGTCGATAGACGCGGCATCGCGCGCGCGCCGCTGCATTGCCTCGGCAAGAATGGCATCGGTGGCCTGACGGATGTGCGCGGCCACCACCGGGTCGTCTTGCAGATGCGCCTGACGGGCCTGGTCCACCAGCAGCAGCCGGTCGGCAAATTCGCGTACGAAACTCGGGTCGGCCGCAATGGCCGGATTGGCGTTCTGCGGCAGGTCGGCCAGGGCCAGCGCGCGATATTCCGGCGCACTGAAGGTCCGGTGTCCAATCTGCAGCACCTTTCCGGAAGCCGGGCCAGTGTGCAGGTGTGCATCGGGCGTGGCGGCCTGCGCCAGCGGTGTGGAGCAGGCAAGGCTCAACCAAAGCAGCCTGAAACAATGCGGTGTGGAAAACATGGGCAATCTCCGTCATGGCATGAACCGGCGGCGGCAGGTGCCGCCGCCGGGACCGCCGGCCCGCACGGGCCGGCAACAGCTGCTGAGAGCGGCTAACGAAACGTAGCGAGCAGTCGTCAGGTGGGCGTGGGCGACGCGGAGGGACCGGCGTGTACGAGTGGTACATGAGGACTCCGAGCACCGGCCGCGCCCGCCTGGCGGCTGCGCAGTAGTTTTGTCAGTTGCTCTTAGTCGTGCTTGCCGCGCGCACGCAGGTAGGCGATGGCCGCTTTCGGGTCGTCGCTGGTGATCAGGCCAAAGGCCTCGTCGCGTACGATGAAATCCAGATTGCCGCGATTGTCGGCCGTGTCGCGGCCACCGCCGTAGGCGAAATACAGATCCGACAGCGCGTAGCAACAGGCGCCGCTGTTTTGATAGAACTTGCCGGCAGACGGGCCATCCGGAATCGCCTGGAAGACGCCCACGCGATACCCACGCTCGCGAATGAAATCGGCATCGCTCTGCAGCAGGCCACCGAGTTGCTTGACGTTGATCTCCATCGTCTGGTGACCGTTGTTCATCCATGCCGAGATCGTCTGGCGCACATTGATCTTGCCCAGCATGTTGGTGGTGAACACCGGTATGCCGACCATGCCGCTGCCATCTGCACGGTAGGCATCGCGACTGGTGTACAGCGTTGCATTGACCTTGGCGGCCACATAGCTGCCCGATGCCGCGCCGAACTGGCTTTCGGCGGCCTTGCGCACTGCGCGTACCGTGGCCGCATCCTTGATGTCGAACACCATCGGCGTACGCAGATTGTGCTGCTTGTAATAGGCAAACAGCTCATCCACACGCGGTACGTGATAGCCGGTGGTGGTACGACGATCAGGCGTCAGCAGGAACAACTGGCTGACCTGCGACCACGGGGTGACCAGAATCGACGGGTTGACGCCCTGGTTGGTGATCGGGTCGTACTTCACTCCGGGATGTTGCTGCCACACGGTGGTGGTGCGGCCCAGGTTGTAGTCGTGCAGCAATACCGGCACGCCATCGCTGGTGAGCTTGACGTCCAGTTCCACGCCATCCATGCACTGGTCGTTGGCGATCTGCAGCGAGCCGCGCGAGTTTTCCGGCATATCGGCGATGCCGGCGTATTTGCCCCATAAGCCACGGTGCGCCAGCACAACGGTATTGGAGGAGTTGAACAGGATGCGTTGCATCTTGATATCGGAGCTGTCGTTGCAGGCGGCCATCGCCAGCTGCGGCAGTGCAGCCAGCAGGGCCAAGGCGCCGAACAGGCGGCAGGCGCGGGCCAGCGGATGTGGAGCGAGGAGGATAGGCATGGTCTCGGTGTCCCGGTTCGTAGGTACAGGAAGGGCAAGAGGTGGACGAGAGCCGACGGGTCGACGCAATCGGCGGACTCGCTTGCAGCGCACTCGCCAACCGGTCGATACCGGGGGAGAGGCCAAGCCGGGCGTGATCAGCGTTCGGCTTGCGGCCAATTTAGTCACCCTAGATGACTTAATTTCTTCGCTGGTGTTGCGGTTGTTCGCGATCGCGCAGGCATTGCGTGCAAAACGAAGCGGGCGATGCGATCGCATCGATGCCACGCAAGGACGCAGCGCTGTCGTGCATGCGCGCGCAGCGCGTCGCACGCCCGCGCACCGAGGTCTGATGGGGCGTTGCGCCCGGGCCGTCACGATGCTGGATCGCTGTCGGCACCCGCGCGGTGCGCGCGCTCGACCGATACCCCCTCGGCCTTCGCGTCAGAAGACGATCGTAGGGACGTGGCAACACAGACGCTGCCCGCTGTCAGCCTTGGCTAAAACGCAAAACGCCGGCACAAGGCCGGCGTTCTGCGACTGCGCAGTGACTGTACGTCAGTGACCCGACGCACCGCTGGCACCCAGGCCGGTTTCGGCGCGGATCTGCTGGGCCTTGAACGCGGCACGTTCGTTGGCGGCCTGCGGGCTGTGATCCAGGATCGAGAACAGCCAGATGCCGACAAAACCAATGGTCATCGAGAACAGCGCCGGCGAGGTGTACGGGAACGGCGCCGAACCGGCTGCATTGCCCAGCGTGTCCACCCACACCGACGGCGACAGGATGGTGAGCACCAGCGAGGAGACCAGGCCCAGGAAACCGCCGACCACCGCACCGCGGGTGGTGCAGTTCTTCCACAACAACGACAGGATCAGCACCGGGAAGTTGGCCGAGGCCGCGATCGCAAACGCCAGCGACACCATGAAGGCCACGTTCTGCTTCTCGAACACGATGCCCAGCAGCACCGCGATCACGCCCAGCACCAGGGTGGTGGCACGCGAGACCTTCAGCTCCGAACCCGGCGCCGGATTGCCCTTCTTGATCACCGTGGCGTACAGGTCATGCGACACCGCCGAGGCGCCGGACAGGGTCAGGCCTGCGACCACCGCCAGGATGGTGGCGAAG
This sequence comes from Xanthomonas sp. NCPPB 2864, assembly GCF_056675615.1. Lineage (NCBI taxonomy): Bacteria > Pseudomonadati > Pseudomonadota > Gammaproteobacteria > Lysobacterales > Lysobacteraceae > Xanthomonas > Xanthomonas sp. NCPPB 2864. The sequence continues at coordinate 60,354 of NZ_JBWWVS010000011.1, read as the reverse complement.
GCCACCGCCGAGATGAAGCCCATGAACACGTTGCCGCCGACCGCATTGCCGACCAGCACCGCCGCCATGTTGGCCGCGCCCTTGCCGCCGTGGATGGTGCCGGTGGTGACGTCCGCAAACTGCGGGTTGGTCAGCACCAGCGCGATCGCACCGAAGCCGATGATGAAGATCAGGATGTAGAAGTAGCCGATCCAGGTGGTGGCCCACAGCACCGACTTGCGCGCCTGCTTGGCATCGGGAACGGTGAAGAAGCGCATCAGGATGTGCGGCAGGCCGGCGGTGCCGAACATCAGCGCCATGCCGAACGAGATCGCCGAGATCGGGTCCTTCACGAAGCCGCCCGGGCCCATGATCGACAGACCGGCCTTGGCCGCGTCCTCCGGCGATGCACCGCCATTGGCCGCGATCGCGGTCTTCACCCGCACGCCCTCGGCAAACAGCGCCTCGAAGCTGAAGTTGAAGTGCCACATGATCGCCACCGCCATGAAGGTCACGCCGGTCAGCAGCAGCACCGCCTTGATGATCTGCACCCACGTCGTGGCGGTCATGCCGCCGAACAGCACGTAGACCATCATCAGCACGCCGACCAGGGTCACCGCCACCCAGTAGTCCAGGCCGAACAGCAGCTTGATCAAGGCGCCGGCACCGACCATCTGTGCGATCAGATAGAACAGCACCACCACCAGCGTGCCCGACGCAGCAAAGCTGCGGATGGCGGTCGGCGCAAAGCGATAGCCGGCCACGTCGGCGAAGGTGTACTTGCCGAGGTTGCGCAGCCGTTCCGCCATCAGGAAGGTCAGGATCGGCCAGCCGACCAGAAATCCGATCGCATAGATCAGGCCGTCGTAGCCATTGGCCATCACCGCCGCGGTGATGCCCAGGAACGAGGCCGCCGACATGAAGTCGCCGGCGATCGCCAGGCCGTTCTGGAAGCCGGTGATGCCACCGCCGGCGGTATAGAAGTCGGAGGCCGACTTGGTCTTGGCCGCCGCCCACTTGGTGATCCACAAGGTGCCCAGCACGAAGAAGCCGAACATGCCGATCGCCACCCAGTTGGTGGGCTGCTTGTCGACCTGGCCCATGTCGCCGCCGGCGGCCAGCGCGATGCCGGCCGGCATCAGCCCGGCCAGGATCAGGAGAAGGCGCGAATACTTGCTCATTTGCGTGCGTCCTCGAGGATCTGCGCGGTCAGCTGGTCGTAGGTGTTGTTGGCGCGGCGCACGTAGATGGCGGTGATGACGATGGTGAACACCATCACCCCGATCGCGATCGGGATGCCGATCGAGGTCACGCCGGCACCGATCGGCTTGGCGAGGAATTCCTTGTCGAAGGCGATCAGGCCGATGTAGCCGTAATAGGCAAGCAACATCAGCACGGTGAGGGTCCAGCCCAGCGTGTTGCGCTGGCGCTTGAGTGCGTGATACTTCGGATTGGCATCGATCTTGGCGATCAGTGCGTCATTCGAGACGGTCATTGTCTGTCTCCTGGTAGAGCGCGGGTAAAACGACGGTGGCCTTGCCCGTCCCACCGCAGTGGAACGAGCCGCCGGTGGCAGAAACTAGAAGCTGTACTTGGTGGTGAATTGCAGGCGCGAAATGTCGCCGCTGTCGCCGTTCTCGGCTTCGCGACGGCCATACATCAGCTCCGCGCCCACATCGACCTTGGGCAGCGGCGAATAGAACACGTTGGCGCGGATGCTCTGCTGCGATTTGCTCGCAAGCGCGCCGGTATTGGCGATGTCGTGGTCGTAGTTCACGCGCGAGTACATGACCGTGCTGCGCAGCTTGGCGTTGTAGTCGTGGCGCCAGGCCACCCAGCCGGCGATCGTGCTGACGGTCTGGATATTGCCGTCCATGTCGATCTCCACATCCGAGCCGTTGCCCAGGCCCAGATAGCGCCCCAGGCCCTCGCCGTAGCTGAGCTGGTAGCGCAGATCGTTGTTGGAATTGATGATCCAGCGGCCGCCGCCGGCAATCGCGCCGCCGAAGTCGGTGTCGTTGGTCAGCGCACTGCGCGTACGGTACTGGCGCGCGATCGCCGACAGGCCGAACGTGCCCCAGGTGCCCTTCCAGTTGTAGCGCGCGGTCAGGTCCGGCATCGCACCGTGGTCGGAGGCCAGGATGGTGTTGCCGCCCTGGTAGGGCGTGGTCAGCGTCTCGGGGTTTTCCGCCGACACGCTGAAGGCGCCACGGGTGTAGCGGATCTGGGTCTGACGGCTGAACAGCGCGCCGTCGGTCGGCCCGACGATGTCGGCGGCCTCGGGCAGGATCGTGGAATCGATGAAGTTGGACCAGGTCTGGCCGGCCAGCCAGTTGTTCCAGCTCACGTAGGCGTGGCGCAAGGTGCCGCCGTACAGATTGTTGACCTGGTTGGCCAGCGCGTTGCCGAAGAAATCCAGTTCGATGAAGCCGGTGATCTTGTCGCCGTTTTCGGTGACGGTGTCCACGCCCAGGTTGAAGCGCGAGAACTTGGCATGGAAGTCGGTATCGGTGCTCGAGGCCTGGCCACCGACCGGGGTCTGGGTCGGGATGTACAGGTAACGGCCCACCGCGCCTTCGGGCAACGCGCCGTCGGAGGTGCGGGTGGTCATGAAGTCGGCCTTGATGAAACCACCGTAACGGAACGTTGTCCCCGCCGCTGCGTTCGGTGTGATGCTGGTCAGCTGGATCGGCCGCTTGCCGGCCGGCACCGCAGGCGCGGCCGGTGCCTGTGCCTGCGCGGCGCGCACCTCGGTCACCTGGGTCTGCGTCTGCGTGATCTGGCCCTGCTGTTGTTGCTGCGCCGACACCAGCAGCTGGACCTGACGCTCGAGCTCGGCAATGCGTGCTTCCAGCGCCTTTTCCTTGGCGGTCTGCGCGAACGCCACGCCCGGCAGGATGCTCGCCACGAACAAGGCAGCCACCAGCGGATGGCGCACCAACGGTGCAGTACGGTGTGTCATGGACCCCTCTCCCCGATAAGGCCTCGCGCTTGATGGCGATGCTGTGCGGAGCGTGAGGCAGTCCGCGCTTTGGAGCCTATTCGCCTTTGGTCGTAGCTGCAACGCAGCATTCCGCAAGGTGACCGATCGTCGCACCAGGGCCGGCAACCGATTGCCGATCGCACGCTGCGGCGGTTAAGACCAAGGTCTAAGGCGCGGTTGAACGCCGGGACAGAATGGATGCGGCACACTGATTGCCTACCGAGGGCAGCCGCAACGTCCTCTTCCGACAAGTTCATCGCAAGTGAGGGTGCCATGGCTGATGTTTATCCCGTCGATCCCGCGTTCGCCGCCGATGCGCGCATTACGCGCGAGCAGTACGCAACGCTGTACCGCGAATCGATCGAACACCCCGAGCAATTCTGGGGCAAGGCCGCGCAGCGGCTGGAATGGTTCAAGCAACCCACCCAGGTGAAGGACGTCAGCTACGCGCTGGACGATTTCCATATCCGCTGGTTCGGCGACGGCGAGCTCAATGCCAGCGTCAACTGCCTGGACCGCCAGCTGGCCACGCGCGGCGACAAGACCGCGCTGTTGTTCGAACCCGACAGCCCGGACGCGCAGTCCTACCCGGTCACCTATCGCGAGCTGTACGAGCGCGTCTGCAAGCTCGGCAATGCGCTGCGCAATCTCGGCGTCAAGAAGGGCGACCGCGTCACCATCTATCTGCCGATGATCGTCGATGCCGCCGTGGCCATGCTCGCCTGCGCGCGCATCGGTGCGGTGCACTCGGTGGTGTTCGGCGGGTTTGCCGCCAACTCGATCGCCGACCGCGTGGTCGATTGCCAGAGCAAGCTGATCATCACCGCCGACGAAGGCCTGCGCGGCGGCAAGAAGATTCCGCTCAAGGCCAATGTCGATGCGGCGCTGAAACTGCCCGGCACCAACACCGTGGAAACGGTACTGGTGGTGCGCCACACCGGCGGTGCGGTGGAGATGCAGGCACCGCGCGATCGCTGGTTCCACGATGTGGTCGACGGCCAGCCGGCCGAGTGCGAACCCGAGCGCATGAACGCGGAAGATCCGTTGTTCATCCTCTACACCTCCGGTTCCACCGGCAAGCCCAAGGGCGTGCTGCACACCACCGCCGGCTACCTGCTGTTTGCCAGCTACACGCATGAAGTGGTGTTCGACCTGCGCGAGGACGACATCTACTGGTGCACCGCCGACGTGGGCTGGGTCACCGGCCACAGCTACATCGTCTATGGCCCGCTCGCCAACGGCGCCACTGCAGTGATGTTCGAAGGCGTGCCGAACTACCCGAACGTGTCGCGCTTCTGGGAAGTGATCGACAAGCACAAGGTCAGCATCTTCTACACCGCGCCCACCGCGATCCGCGCGCTGATGCGCGATGGCGAGGAGCCGGTCAAGAAGACCTCGCGCAAGAGCCTGCGCCTGCTCGGCAGTGTCGGCGAGCCGATCAATCCGGAAGCCTGGCGCTGGTACTACGAGGTGGTCGGCGACAGCCGCTGCCCGATCGTGGACACCTGGTGGCAAACCGAAACCGGCGGCATCCTGATCTCGCCGCTGGCCGGCGCGGTCGATCTCAAGCCGGGCTCGGCCACCCTGCCGTTCTTCGGCGTGCAGCCGGCACTGGTGGATGCCGAAGGCAAGATCCTGGAGGGCGCCACCGAAGGCAACCTGGTGCTGCTGGATTCGTGGCCGGGCCAGATGCGCTCGGTCTATGGCGACCATCAGCGCTTCATCGACACCTACTTCCGCACCTATCCGGGCAGCTACTTCACCGGCGACGGCTGCCGCCGCGATGCCGATTGCTATTACTGGATCACCGGCCGCGTGGACGATGTGATCAACGTGTCAGGCCACCGCATCGGCACCGCCGAAGTGGAAAGCGCGCTGGTCTCGCACCCGAAGGTCGCCGAAGCGGCCGTGGTCGGTTTCCCGCACGACGTCAAGGGCCAGGGCATCTATGCCTATGTCACCCTGATCGCCGGCGAAACCCCGAGCGAGGAACTGCACAAGGAACTGGTGAGCTGGGTGCGCAAGGAGATCGGCCCGATCGCCTCGCCCGATCACCTGCAATGGGCACCGGGCCTGCCCAAGACCCGCTCGGGCAAGATCATGCGCCGCATCCTGCGCAAGATCGCCGAAAACGCACCCGATCAACTCGGCGACACCTCGACCCTGGCCGATCCGTCGGTAGTGGATTCGTTGGTGAACGAGCGGTTGGCGCGCTGAGGGGCGGGGATTGGGCATTCGGGAGTGGGGATTCGCATAAGCGGGTTCCCAGTCCTTCGCCATTCCGCGTTCGAATGTCCGGTATTGAACGGCAGTCGGGACGCAGACGGCGCTTTCAGACCGGCTCTTGCGAATTCCGACATCCCTGCTTCCACGAATACCGACTCCCAAATCCCCCCATCCCGCGCTTCTGCAAATCCCCACTCCCCCCATCCCCAATCCCAGCCCCTCAATGACCACCCTGCTGATCGCCGATGACCATCCCCTGTTCCGTGAGGCCTTGCGCGGGGCTGTGCAGCGCGTGATGCCGGGGGTGCAGTTGTTCGAGGCCGACACGGTGGATGCGCTGTACACCCTGGCCGATGCGCAACCGGATGCCGATCTGTTGTTGATGGATCTCAACATGCCGGGCGCGCAGGGATTCAGCGCGCTGGTGCACATGCGTTCGCTGCATCCGCAGCTGCCGGTGGTGGTGGTGTCGGCACGCGAAGAACCGACGGTGATGCGGCGTGCGATCGACCATGGCGCGTTCGGGTTCATTCCCAAGTCCGCCGATTCGGACACCATCGGCCGCGCCCTGGCCACGGTGCTCGATGGCGAGCGCTGGATCCCGGCCGAAGCGCAGAACCTGCCGCCGACCGACAGCGAAGAACGCGAAGTGGGCCAGCGCCTGCGCGATCTCACTCCGCAACAGTTCCGCGTGCTGCAGATGCTCGGCGCCGGGCGTCTCAACAAGCAGATCGCCTACGACCTGGGCGTCTCCGAGGCCACCATCAAGGCGCATGTCACCGCGATCCTGCGCAAGCTCGGCGTCACCAACCGCACCCAGGCGGTGCTGATGGCCGGCAAGCTCGCCATCGATGCCGACGGCATCGTGCTGCCGCCGCCCGAAGAAGACTGAGCGTCTTCGTCGACCGGCCTGCGTCTGTGTAGGCCGATCGCCGCAGCGAAGCGTCGCGTGAGGTCACCACCGCAGAGGACAATCAACGCAACGGCTGGCCCGTGCAGACCTTCGACGCGCTTTGCGGCGAGGGCACATGCCACACCGCGTTTTCGTTTTCGTCCTCGCCTTCATAGATCGCATAGCGCCCATCGTCCTGGCGATGCATGGTGGGGCTGAAGGTGACGAAATCGGTGCGGCCGTCGGGGCCGATGAAATGCATGTCGCCTCCGCACACGATATTGGAATTGGTTTCCTGCCCCAGGGCAGCGCAGGTGACCTGCGAGGTCTCCGCGCGCACCACGCGACTGACGCGTGGCCGGACCAGCCCGCGATCGGCGGCCTCGCAGAAGTAATCGGCAATCACCGTGCGCATCTCACGCTGCGACGGCATCCAGGACGGACAGCTGCCGTACGCATCGGCGGTGCAGCTTGAGACCACGGCGGCAGGCTGGCTGCGATGGGGCGCAGCAGCGAGGCTGTCTTGCAGTGGCAGCATCAGGCAGGCGGCGACAGCCAGCAGGGAAACGTAGGAAGGCATCGGAGCGTGGGATTGGAGTGCGCAGGGCGTGCGACTGTACGCCATGCGCAGTTGATGCCATGCATGCCCGCGCTGCGGCATCGGCAGGTGCGTGGCATGCTGTGCGCCTGCGGCGCGTCGGTGCGTGCCAGTGCCAGGGGATCCATGCAGCCACTCTCTTTTCCGCGCGGCCCGCTCGGGTTGGTCCTTGCGCTGGCCGTATTCGGCTGCGGCAGTGCGCAGGCCAACGACAGCAGCTTCGGCGACGACAACGGCACCATCCGGCTGTTGCATCAGCCCGATATCAGCATGGACAAGGAAGCGCTGCTGCTCAGCGAGGAGCGCGTGCAGGTGGACTACGTGTTCACCAACCACAGCGCGCGCGCATTGAGCGTGCCGATCGCCTTCCCGATGCCGCCGATGTATGTCGGCATGGCCGATCACAGCGAACTGACCGCTTTCAACCTGTGGGTGGACGGCAAACCGGTGACCACCACGCGCAAGCTGGTGGTGTTGCTGGACGATGGCAGCGACATCTCCAAGGCATTCGCCGCCACCGGCTGGAGCACCGACGATATCGCCGCGTTCGCCGAATCGGGCAACGTACCGACCGGGCGCACGCCGTTGCCGGCGCGCTGGATCGACCGGGACCAGCAACCGCGCTTCACGCTCAGCGAGTACTTCGTCTGGCAACAGCTCTTCCCGGCACGGGGCAGCGTGCAGATCCGGCATGCCTACGCGCCCAGCCTGTCCACCGGCGTGCCGCAGGGCAGCGCGTTCCTGCTGGAGTCATATGCAAAGCGCACCTGCATCGAACCGGCGACCAAGGCCAGCATGCAGCGGCGCGAGGGTGCGCACGGCCTGGGCTGGGCCAACCTGCGTTATGTGCTGACCACCGGCAAGAACTGGAACGGCCCGATCAAGGACTTCCAGCTGACCATCCGCAAGCAGAACGCCAGCGACATCCTCAGCCTGTGCTTCGACGGCGCGCTGAAGAAGATCGATCCGCTGACCTTTCAGTTCAGGCAGGCCGACTTCGTGCCGATGCGCGATCTGGAGCTGCTGTTCGTGCGCGGCATCGAGTGACCGGCGGGGCCAGCACCCGCTGGCCGAACGCGCGTCTGCCTGCTGTCGGCGCGTTGCAGACGCGCTGCAGATCAGCGCTGATTGATCGCCCTGCCGCCTGTGTTCGCCTGGCGGCAGGGCGCCGCGTCATCGGTCGGCAATGGTCGGTGCCAGCGGCAGGAATCAGATGACGGCGGCAACGCTCGCAGCCACTGATCGCAGGAACACGCGCAGTCATTGCAGGCACTGTTTCATCGATGGTTTGGATGGTGCTGCGTGCCACGCAGACACGGCGCACTGCTGTTGATCGACACACCACCGTTGCGCAATCGCTGCCTGCCGACCGCTGCGCCACTGGCAAGCCCAAGCGCAGCGGCGTGACCGCTTCCACACCCCTGCACCGCGCGACATCGCAGTTGTCGATATCACCATTGACCATCAGCTCATGCCTGGGCAAGGCTCGGACTTGATGACGCTACTGGAGCTGGCATGGCGCGACGTTTCCCCTGGCTCTGGATCGGGCTGCTGATTGCCTGTGCATTGATCGCGGTGCTGGCATGGCAGAACAAGCAGCTGCGCGCGCAGCAGCAGTTGCTGCAGGCCCGCATCAGCGCGCCGTATGACGGCATGTACGTGCCGCGCATCGAGGTCACCGATACCGCCGGCCAGCGTCATCTGCTCGGCGTGCCGCAGGGACAGGCGCAGGTGCTGTTCTTCTTCACCACCACCTGCCCGTATTGCCAGCGCTCGGCCCCTACCGTGCTGCGTGCGGCGCGGCAGCTGCAGGCCAATCTGCCCGGCCGTCCGCAGTTACTCGGCGTGTGCCAGTGCGATGCGACGCAGGCTGCGCGCTACGCGCATGTGCATGGCTTCGATTTTCCCGTGGTCACGTTGACCGATCGTCGCGCGTTGATGCTGTTTCGCGCACGCAACGTGCCACTGCTGATGGCCATCGACGGGCAGGGGCGCGTGCGCCATTCCCGTCTTGGCGTCTTCGATACCACGGAGCAGGTGCAGGACCTGGTCGCCGCCTTGCGCCGCACGGATGCGCCAGCGGCTTTGGCAACGGTGAAGGAGTAATGCATGAAGAAGCGTTGGGGTACCTTGCGGACGGCGTTGATGGCGGCCACGTTCCTGGCCAGTACCGGTTTCGGTGCGTTTCAGGTGATGGCGGTCGATAACGCACAGCCGAAGACCGAATCGTGTAGTGCGTGGGCCTGCAAAGCCGAATGTCCGGAGTTTGGCGGCGACCTGGGGCAGGGCAACGTCTGCTACTGCTGCGGCTGACAGCGGTTATCACACCTACTGCGCAGTTCAGCCTCATCAGTCGCTGTAGGTCTGACGGCGGGGTCCCCCCGGGCCCCGCCGTTTGCCGACAGCACCGCGCTCAGCGCAGCGCGCGATAGCGGAAATCGCGCAACACCACTGCGCCCTGCTGTGCGGCGTAGATGCCGAGCTGCAGGCTCAGGAAGCCGCCGAATACGTTGTGGTGGAAGCCGGACATTTCCATGCGCGTCGGGTGGCGGATCCACTGCCGGCCATCGTCGAACGAATAGTCGAAGGTCACGACATGCGCCTCGTTGCTCAGACGCAGGCGGATGCGTCGGTGCGTATTGGGCGCGCGTGCCCACACCAGTTCTTCTGAATACTCGTAGGTCTTGATGGTGTCGGGCGTAACGCCGATGCCGACGAAGGCCTTGTGGTTGTAGAACAGCAACAGGCCGCCCTCGGCATTGCCGATGAGTTCCAGCGCGACCTCGGCGACGTAGCCGCGATCGGGCACGCCGCAGGTCAGTGGCGAGCTGTCGGCCGGTGAGCTGCCGGAACAGGCCAGCGTGAGCGACCGATCTGCCCGTTGCACGCGCGCCTGCTCGCCGGGCCCGGGCGCATGCAGGCTCCATTGGGTGCCGAACCTGTCGCTGGAAAAATCGTCGGACAAGGCGAAACCGCTGAGCGCCGCGTTGCCGGTGGCGTTTGCGCGTGCAGGCGTGCGCAATGGCCTGGACAGATCGCCACCGGTGGCGCGGAACCAGCCATCGGCGGTCCACTCGATCGGCTCCAGCAGGGTCTGCCGGCCCAGCGTGCGGAAGCCGTTTTCGTAGCCGTGATAGACCATCCACCAGTCGCCACGCGGCCCTTCCACCAGCGTGGCATGCCCGCGCGACCACCACGGCTCCTGTTCGGACTGGGTGCGCACCAGCGGGTTGCGCGGGCAGTGCTCCCATGGCCCATGCACCGAGCGCGCACGCGCGGCGATGACCATGTGCCCGGTCACCGGACCGGCGGTGCCGCCGACCGCGGTGACCAGGTACAGCCACCCATCGTGCCAGGTCAGCTTGGGGCCTTCGGGGGCAAAGTTCTCCACGATCCAGTCGTCGGGATAGCGCCAGGGCGCGTAGGCCGGTTCCACCTGCCCGTCGGTGGCCAGGCCGTCGTCGCGCAGGCGCACCTTGCGGATGCCGTTGACGAACAGGTAGCGCTTGCCGTCCTCGCCCAGCACATGGCCGGGGTCGATGCAGCCGGCGATCTGCAGATCGATCGGGTCGCTCCAGGGTCCGCGGATGTCGTCGGCCCAGATCACGAAGATCGACCAGCCGGTGTCGTCCGGATTGGCCGGGATATAGATGAAATAGCGGCCATCGTGCTTGCACAGGTCCAGTGCCCAGATCGTGCCCAGCTGCTTGCGCAGCGCCGGACCGAGCGGCGTCCAGTTGACCAGGTCGGTGGAATGCCACAGCACGATGCCCGGATAGGAAAGGAACGACGAAAACGTCATGTAGTAGTCGTCGCCATCCTTGAGGATGGTGGGGTCGGGGTGATCGCCGGCCACGATGGGATTGAGGTAAGTGCCGTTGCCCAGGTCTGCCTTGCGCTGGCCTTCGATACCGCGCGCCCACAGCGGGGTGCCGGTGCAGGCCGCGCGCGCGTCACCCGCCAGTGCGGCCGGCGACAGCGGGGCGACGACGGCGCCGGCGGCAAGCACCTTGAACAGGTCCCGGCGGGTGGTGGTTGGCATGGGTGCGCGTTCGTGCGGGACGGGCTGGTATCTAGCCCCAGGTATCGGACCGGGGCAACCGCGCAGGCGGCGTTATAGGAAGCGCTCATGCCAGCTGCGGATTTCGACATAGATCAGCTGCCACGGCGTGTGGAGCTTGCAAGCGGGCAAGGTGCTGGAATCCACACATGTCGCACGTGCTGAACACCACAAGCTGCAATGCTGCACTGCAGCGTGATCTGTTCACTTATGATTGCGATATTCATATGCGAACAGTCCGGCACCGGCCGGCTGGTGGACGTTGCGATGCCCAGTGACTGCTTCAACGATTGCGTGAGCACCTGTTCGGCGACCGCCAGCTGTGCGGAGCGTGCAGCGTGACCATTGCACGGCAGCGTCTGGGCAACACCGACGTGCAGCTCTCGGCACTGGGCTTTGGTGCCGCGCCGATCGGCAATCTGTATGCCGAGGTCGACGAGGGCCAGGCACTGGCCGCCGTGGCGGCTGCGTTCCAGGCCGGCATCCGCCATTTCGATACCGCGCCTTATTACGGCTATGGGCTGAGCGAGAGCCGCCTGGGCCGCGGTCTGGCCGGCGTGCCGCGCGGCGCCTATACGCTGTCGACCAAGGTCGGCCGCTGCATCTACGACGATGCGCAGGCCGCCGCCGGGCGCGACGGCTTTGCGGTGGCGGGCCGCCGCGCCGAGTTCGACTACAGCGCCGACGGCGTGCGGCGCGCGTTCGCTTCCAGCCTGGAGCGCCTGGGCACCGACTACATCGACGTGCTGCTGCTGCACGACATCGGTGCGCTGACCCACGGCGACAACCACGCCAACGTGCTGCGCCAGGCCTTGGAGGAGGCCTTGCCGGCGATGGCGGAGCTGAAGGCGGCCGGTGCCTGCGGAGCGATCGGGCTGGGCGTCAACGAGCAGGACGTGGCACTGGAGGTGCTGCCACGCTTTCCGCTCGACTGCGTGATGCTGGCCGGCCGCTACACCCTGCTGGAACAGCACGGCGCCCGCGCCCTGCTCGAGCAGGCGCAGCAACGCAACGTGGCGATCCTGTCGGCCGGCCCGTACAGCTCCGGCCTGCTCAGCGACGCACGCGGCCCCGGCGCCACCTACAACTACGCCCCGGTCGACGCCGCCACCCTGCAGCATGCGCAGCGCCTGTACGCGGCCTGCGCGGCATTCGAGGTGGATATCGGCGCGGCGGCGTTGCAGTTTCCGCTGGCACATCCGGCGGTGACCACGGTGGTGGCCGGCATGCGGACGGTGGCCGAGGTGCAGTCAGCCGCCGCACGTCTGCACGCGCCGATTCCGCCTGACCTGTGGCAGCGCCTGCGCGATGGCGGCCTGCTCGACGCGGACCTGCCCACGCCATGAGCCGCATCGACGCACACCTGCATTTCTGGCAGCTGGCCCGTGGCGATTACCACTGGCTGACGCCCGAGCTGGCGCCGCTGTATCGCGACTTCGGCCCCGCCGATATCGGCCAGGCGCTGGACGCTGCCGATATGGAGAGCGTGGTGGTGGTGCAGGCCGCCGCGACCGAGGCCGAAACCCGTTACCTGTTCGAGCTGGCGCGCGCCGACGCGCGTATTGCCGGCGTGGTCGGTTGGGTCGATTTCGCCGCGCCCGATGCCGCCGCGCGCATCGACGCACTGGTGCAGGCCGGCGGCGGCGTGCTCAAGGGCCTGCGCCCGATGGTGCAGGACATCGCCGATGTGCAATGGCTGGCCCAGCCCGAACTGGATGCCGCCTTCGATGCGCTGCTCGCGCACGACCTGGCCTTCGACGCCCTGATCCGCAGCGTGCATGTGCCGGCGCTGCAGGCACGCCTGAAGTGCCATCCGCAGCTGCGCGTGGTCGTCGATCACGGCGGCAAGCCGCAGATCGCCGCAGGCGAATTCGTCGCCTGGGCCGCCGGCATGGCCGCGCTGGCCCAGCATCCCAACGTGCACTGCAAACTCTCCGGCCTGCTCACCGAAGCAGCGCGCGGCGCCGGCGTGGAGGCGCTGGCACCGTATGTCGCGCATCTGTTCGCACGCTTCGGCCCGCAGCGTGTGCTGTGGGGCAGCGACTGGCCGGTGCTGACCCAGCGTGCCGATTACGCGCAGTGGTTCGACATCGCACAGCAGCTGGTCGCCACACATGCCGACGGCCATGCCGGAGCGGTGTTCGGCGACAACGCACGCACGTTCTATCGTCTGCCACGGCCGGCGGCCCCCACCTACGGAACCTCTTCGGTATGACTGTCTCGATCCCTGCAACTCCCAACGACCGCCTGCATGGCAAGCGCTGCCTGATCACCGCCGCCGGCGCCGGCATCGGCCGCGAAAGCGCGCTGGCCTGCGCACGCGCCGGTGCGCAGGTGATCGCCACCGATATCGACGCCGCTGCCCTGCAGGCGCTGGCGGCCGAATCGGAGGCCATCACCACCCAGCTGCTGGATGTCACCGACGCGGCGGCGGTTGCCGCGCTGGTCGCGGCGCACGGCCCGTTCGATGTGCTGTTCAACTGCGCCGGCTTCGTGCACCAGGGCAGCATTCTCGATTGCGACGAGCCGGCCTGGCGGCGCTCGTTCTCGATCAACGTCGATGCGATGTACTACACCTGCAAGGCGGTGCTGCCAGGCATGCTCGAACGCGGCCGCGGCAGCATCATCAACATGTCCTCGGTGGCCTCCAGCATCAAGGGCGTGCCCAACCGCTTCGTCTATGGCGTCACCAAGGCCGCCGTGATCGGCCTGAGCAAGGCCATTGCCGCCGATTACGTGGCCCGGGGCGTGCGTTGCAACGCGATCTGCCCCGGCACCATCAAGACGCCGTCGCTGGGCCAGCGCGTCAAGGCACTGGGCGGCGACGAACAGGCGGTGTGGAAGAGCTTCACCGACCGCCAGCCGATGGGCCGCCTGGGCGACCCGCGCGAGATCGCGCAGCTGGTGGTGTACCTGGCCTCGGACGAATCGTCGTTCACCACCGGCCAGACCCACATCATCGATGGCGGCTGGTCCAACTGAGCGCGCTGCGTACCCCAACGTGGGCGGCCAGTGCCGGATGCGAGCCGTACTGGCTTGATTTGAGCACGCCGTCCTTATCCACCCGATGCATGCGCGCTAGCGTTGCTGGCCGCTCCATTCCTCACCTGCAAAGGAAGACTGCATGAAACTCGTACGCGTTGGCGCCCCCGGCCAGGAACGTCCTGGCCTGATCGATAGCGAAGGCCGCATCCGCGATTTGAGCGGCGTGATCGACGATGTGGCCGGCGAGCACATCACCAATGCCGGCCTGGACAAACTGCGTGCGCTGGACGTGTCCACGCTGCCGCTGCTCGACGGCGAGCTGCGCTATGGCGCCGCAGTGGGGCAGATCGGCAAGTTCATCTGCGTGGGGTTGAACTACGCCGACCACGCGGCCGAATCGGGCATGGATGTGCCCAAGATGCCGATCCTTTTCATGAAGGCCACCACTGCGGTGACCGGCCCCAACGACACCGTGATCATCCCGCGCGGCTCGGTCAAGAGCGACTGGGAAGTGGAACTGGGCGTGGTGATCGGCGATGTGGCGCGCGATGTGTCGGTGGACGACGCGCTGAACCACGTCGCCGGCTACGCAGTCATCAACGATCTGTCCGAGCGCGAATTCCAGCTCGAGCATGGCGGCCAGTGGGTCAAGGGCAAGAGCGCCGACACCTTCGGCCCGATCGGCCCGTGGCTGGTCACCCGCGATGAAATCGCCGACCCGCAGAACCTGTCGATGTGGCTGGAGGTCAACGGCCACCGCTACCAGAACGGCAGCACCCGCACGATGGTGTTCGGCGTGGCCGAACTGGTCAGCCACATCAGCCGCTATATGACGCTGATGCCGGGCGATGTGATCAGCACCGGCACCCCGCCGGGCGTGGGCCTGGGCCAGAAGCCGCCGGTGTACCTGAAGCCGGGCGACGTGATGGAGCTGGAGATCGAAGGCCTTGGCCGCCAGCGCCAGCCGGTGGTGGCGCATCCGCGTGATGCTGCCTAAAGCCCCTCTGCCACCGGGGCACTAAGGCACGGCTTGCGCGCCACTGGCGCGCGTGCGTTGGTGCGCCCGCGCCGCAAGCGCGGGCCGGGGCGCGTAGCGGGGTTGGGGTAAGGGTACGTAGCGACATATCCAAGCAGTTCGTCGTGATGTGCGTTTGCCGTCAGGCGTGACATGTCGGCATGTGTGTTGATGTGTCATGCGCAAATTTTTCAAGCGGCGTGCGAGAGCGTTGAACTTCCAGGCGCTGTCGCTCGTTGATATCGACACGCAGTGGTCGTGCAGTGATGCGTTGATCTGTGTTGTTCGTTGATCTGCGTTGCAAACGCATGCGTACCTGCAGCGCTTCAATGCAGTCGGCGCTTCGCGTCCGTACCCTCACCCCTCTGCCGGGGGGGAGAGGCGCTCAAGCGCACTGCGTTGCTTACGTTTTTTTGCCCGTTTTCCTATTTCCCGTTTCCATCGCCCAGGACTTCCATGAGCACCATCATCGCCCTCGACACCCACGACGTCCGCTTCCCCACCTCGCGCGAGCTGGATGGGTCGGATGCGATGAATCCGGATCCGGACTACTCGGCCGCCTACGTCGTGCTGCGCACCGATGCGCCGGATGACCTGGCCGGCTACGGCCTGGTGTTCACCATCGGCCGCGGCAACGATGTGCAGACCGCCGCGGTGGCCGCACTGGCCGAGCACGTGGTCGGCCTGTCGGTCGAGGAAGTCATTGCCGATCTGGGTGCGTTCGCGCGCCGGCTCACCAACGACTCGCAGCTGCGCTGGCTGGGCCCGGAAAAGGGCGTGATGCACATGGCGATCGGCGCGGTGATCAACGCCGCCTGGGACCTGGCCGCACGCGCGGCGAAAAAGCCGCTGTGGCGCTACATCGCCGAGCTCAGCCCGGAGCAGTTGGTCGACACCATCGACTTCCGCTACCTCACCGACGCGCTCACCCGCGACGAAGCGCTGGCGATCCTGCGCGCTGCGCAACCGCAGCGTGCGCAACGCATCGCCACGCTGATCGAACAGGGCTATCCCGCCTACACCACCTCACCCGGCTGGCTCGGTTACTCCGACGAAAAGCTGGTGCGCCTGGCAAAAGAAGCCGTCGCCGATGGCTTCCGCACCATCAAGCTCAAGGTCGGCGCCAACGTGCAGGACGACATCCGCCGCTGCCGCCTGGCGCGTGAGGCGATCGGCCCGGACATCGCGATGGCGGTGGATGCCAACCAGCGCTGGGACGTGGGCCCGGCGATCGACTGGATGCGCCAGCTGGCCGAATTCGACATCGCCTGGATCGAGGAACCGACCAGCCCGGACGACGTGCTCGGCCACGCCGCGATCCGCCAGGGCATCACCCCGGTGCCGGTCTCCACCGGCGAGCACACCCAGAACCGCGTGGTGTTCAAGCAGCTGCTGCAGGCCGGCGCGGTGGACCTGATCCAGATCGACGCCGCGCGCGTGGGCGGCGTCAACGAAAACCTCGCCATCCTGCTACTGGCCGCCAAGTTCAACATCCGTGTGTTCCCGCATGCCGGCGGCGTCGGCCTGTGCGAATTGGTGCAACACCTGGCCATGGCCGACTTCGTCGCCATCACCGGCAAGATGGAAGACCGCGCGATCGAATTCGTCGACCACCTGCACCAGCACTTCCTGGACCCGGTGCGCATCCGGCACGGCCGCTACCTGGCCCCGCAAGCCGCCGGCTTCTCCGCCGAGATGCACCCGGCCTCCATCGCAGAATTCAGCTACCCCGACGGCCGCTTCTGGGTCGAGGACCTGGCCACGGCAAAGGCCTAATCCAACGCATCACCTGATCCCAGGATGTCGTAGGAGCGGCTCAAGTCGCGACAGGCGTTCCCGATTGCCTGATCGCGACCGAAGCCGCTTCTGCATGGAGCACGCGCACGACGCCTCCGGATAGCAGAATTCCGCCACCCGACAGCCGCTTCCGGGTCGAGGACCTGGCCGCAGCGAAGGCGTGACCCAACGCACCGCACCATCTAATCGCAGGATGTGTCGTAGGAGCGGCTCAAGCCGCGACAGGCGTTCCCGATTGCCCGATCACGACCGAGACCACTTCTGGTTGGCGCATCTGCGATGCAGCCGTCACGCCTGCGCAGCGCCACTCACGCTGCGCCCGCAAAAGACACCTGTTTCGACGCCCGGCGGCAGCGGCAGCGGCAGCGGCAGCGGCAGCAAAGACACTCAAGACCAGCGCCCCACAACGGAGCCAACACATCCGCAAGAAACGCAGGCCAACACCCTAACCCTGCCCCGCTCCAACCGCTGCACTCAAGGCAAAGATCCGCCCGGCCTCGCGCCACTTCTCTCCCGGCGCACTGCCAGGCAACGGCTTTTGAAACCGCCACATCAAGTCTTCCCAGGCCTGGATACGCGGATCGGCCGCATCCCGCGCCGCCTTGGCCGCCGGATCGTAGTCGTCGCCGACCTCCATCAGCATCACCAGGCGGTCGCCGCTGCGAAAGATCTCCAGCTCCTGGATGCCGGCCTGCTGCAGCGAGGCCACCACTTCCGGCCAGACCTCGCTGGGCCGATGCCAACGCTCGTACTCGGCGATCAACTGCGGGTCGTCGTGCAGATCCAGCACGTAACACAGACGCCGCGCGCTCATGCGACGGCTCCTGCAACTGCAGGCGCAGCGCGGCGCGCACGCAACGCGAACAGCAGGATCACCGCAAAGCACCCACCCGGTACCACCATCGCCCAGTGGATACCGGCCATGTCCGACACCGCGCCCATCACCGCCGTCAGCAGCGCGCCACCGATGATGGACATCACCAGCAGCGACGAGCCCAGCTTGCGCGCATCGTCATGCATGCCATCCAGGCCCAGCGCAAAGATGGTCGGGAACATCACCGACATGAACACGCTGGCAGCCACCAGCGCGTACAAGCCGGTCCAACCCGGCAACGCGATGGCAACGGCGCACAACACCAGATTGATCGTCGCAAAACTCGCCAGCAACCTGGCCGGCGCCAGATAGCGCAACAGCGCGGTGCCGACGAAGCGGCCGGCCATGAACAGCACCAGCGAGATGGTCAGGTAGGTGGCGGCGGTTTTTTCCGGCGTGCCCGGCACCGCATCCTGCAGATAGCGGATCAGATAGCTCCAGATGCCGACCTGCGCACCCACGTAGAAGAACTGCGCCACCACCGAAAACATGAAGCGCCGATTGCGCAGCAGTTCGCCGAAGCGTGCACGCTTGGGCGCCACGCCGCTATCGCTCTCCGGCGCGCCGGTGGGAAAGCGCACCAGCGCGATCAGGATCGCCCACAGCACCACCACGGCGCCGATGATCAGATAGGGCGTCTGCACGGCTGAGGATTCGGCGGCAAAGAACGCCTCGCGCGCGGCGGGCGCCATTGCCGCCAGCTCGGCCGGGGTGTGCTCCACCCCGGAGAAGATGAAGTGCTGGCCGACCAGCACGCCGGTGATCGAGCCCAAGGGGTTGAATGCCTGGGCCAGATTTAACCGCCGCGCTGCGCCTTCTGCCGGGCCGAGCACGGTCACCAGTGGATTGGCGGTGGTTTCCAGGAAGGCCAGACCGCTGGCGATCACGAACAAGGCCAGCAGGAACAGCCAGTAGGTATGCACCTGCGCAGCCGGATAGAACAGGAACGCGCCGCACGCATACAGCAGCAGGCCCAGCACCACGGCCGCCTTGTAGCTGTAGCGGCGCATGAACATCGCCGCCGGCATCGCGAACACGAAATAGCCCAGGTAGAACGCGCTCTGGACCAGCCCTGCCTGCAGGTCGGTCAGCTCGAAGGCCTTCTTGAACTGCTTGATCAGGATGTCGTTGAGGTTGTTGGCCATGCCCCACAAAAAGAACAGGCTCACGATCAACAACAGGGGAACCATGGCGGTACGCGCCAGGTTGCCGCGCGGTGACGCGGCAATGTCACTGTGATGCATGCGACCGATCCCCTCCCAAGGCTGTGGCGCTTGCGTTGCTGTGCGGCGAGCGTACTGCGCACGCCAGCGCCATGCAAATATAAAATCTTTGTTTATATTTGCACGCAAGCGCCACATCTCACCGCAGCCCGCGATGCCTGTACCCTGGCGCGCCGCAGCCTTGCCTGGAGCCGCAAACGGATGAGCACCGAACCCGCCAAGTACCGCGCCCCCGCCCTGGACAAGGGCCTGGACATCCTCGAGCTGCTCGCCCGCCAGGCGCAGCCGATGAGCATGGGCGCGATCTCGCAGGGCATCGGCCGCTCGCGCGGGGAGATCTTCCGCATGCTGCAGGTGCTGGAGGAGCGCGGCTATCTCACCCGCGACGGCGAGGGCGACTACGTGCTGACCAATCGGTTGTTCATGCTCGGCATGCAGCAGCCGCAGGTGCAGAGCATCAGCGAAGCGGCACTACCGGTGATGCGCCGGCTGGCCGATGCGATCTATCAGCCCTGCCACCTGGTGGCGCCGTCCGGCGACCAGATCGTGGTGATCGCGCAGATGGACGTGCCCAGCGACCTGGGCCTGGTGGTGCGCCCGGGCCACCGCCGCCCATTGACCCATTCCAGCTCCGGGCTGGTGCTGTTCGCGTTCCAGCAGCCAGAGGTGCAGGCGCGCTGGCTGGACATGCTCGACGCCAGCGAGGTGCCGTTCGAGCGTGCGCAGTTCCTCGCCGCCGCCGCGCAGGCGCGCAACGATGGCTACGCCATGCAGCCCAGCGAAGCGGTGGTGGGCGTGGTCGACTTGACCGCACCGATCCTGCAACGCGGCAGTGCGACCTATACGCTCACCGTTCCCTTCATCGCGCGCCGCCCCGAGCTGGTCGGCCCGCACGCGGCCTTGCAGGCCCTGTGTGCGGCGACGGCGGAGATTTCCGCCGCATTGATGTAGCCGCGACCCGCACCGGGAGTCTGCGTCGGCGCTGGTGTTTCTGTTGCTCGCTTCCGAAGGCTGACTTCTGCGGTCCTCCCGCAGCGCGGCCGGCCCTGTGCGTGGAGCGCAGCGCGCTCGTTCCGCAGCGCTGCGATGGCAGCCTGACCATCGCCGTCCACCCGAACCGCTTAGGCAGCACCTGCGGCATCGCAAGCCGTGCACATCGAGACGCCGGGGAGATCGCGGCATCGTTGCCGATCGCTGCACTCCTGCACGACGTCTGGAAAGACAGCACGACGCAGGCGCTGGCTCACGCACGCGCAGCCAGACATGACGTTTCCATCTCGCACTGCTTGCAGCACACCCCACATCAACGGCTTTCCCCGCGTTCTTCGCTACCTCGGTCACCGGCATGCAGACCGTTGGTCGCTATAGCCAAGGCTATCGGGTGCCGCATCGCGCCGTTGCGTGGACATGCCTGCCTGGCTTTGATGCCTGAAAACAAGACAAAAACCGTGTCACCCCTGCTCGCAATAGCCACGGCTATAAAGATCAGACCGACCTTCGCGTGCGCGGCAGACGCACCGAACGCGGCCATGCGTTGGTACACTGCGCGCCCCTTGGGGAGTAGCCTGCTTTCGCATCGTCGGAAGCGCCTGCATCAACATACTCGGCCGTTGCGCCGTGGTGCAGGCAACCAGTTCCGGTTTGGCGAGACCAGCGGCATGCGTGCACGACGACGGTTGGCGCGGGCGCATGTCGTTGTGACCGTGCCCAGCCCGAGAATGTCGATGTCCCCTTTTTCCATTGTTTTGATCGGTTTCGCGATGTCGACCGATGCGTTTGCCGCGGCGATCGGCAAAGGCGCGGCGATGCGCAAGCCGCAGTGGCGCGATGCGTTACGCGCCGGCTTGATCTTCGGCTGCATCGAGGCGATCACCCCGGTGATCGGCTGGCTGCTGGGGCGCGCCGCGTCCAGCTATGTGTCCGACTACGACCACTGGATCGCCTTCGTGCTGCTCGGTGCGCTGGGCACGCACATGATCGTGGCCGGGCTGCGAAGCGATGCGGACGACGCTGACGAAGCAACGTCCGAGACGCCGAAACGGCATGGCTTGCTGGCCCTGGCCACCACCGGTTTTGCCACCAGCATCGATGCGATGGCGGTCGGCGTGAGCCTGGCGTTTCTGGACGTGCATATCGGCGTGGTGGCGGTGGTGGTCGGGCTGTGCACCTTCAGCATGGTCACCGCAGGCGTCATGCTGGGCCGCGTGCTCGGCAACCTGATTGGCAAGCGCGCCGAGATCCTCGGCGGCTTGATCCTGGTGATCGTCGGCAGCGTCATCCTCTACGAGCACCTGAGCGGCGCAGCGTAAGCGCCTCTCCTCGTAGGAGCGTGCCTGCGCGCGACCGGGCGTTATCGATAATGCTTCGTCGCGCGCAGGCACGCTCCTACGCTGCAGTCGCACCGGTCAGCGCGTTTTCGCATCGTGATGCGCGCTCAGAAACGCGCGTAACGAGGCCGGCTTCACCGGTTTGGTCAGCAGGCGATAGCCACGCGCACGCGCGAGCTGCTTGAGTTCGTCGCGGCCGTCGGCGGTGAGCAGGGCACCGGCAATCGGCGCGGTGGCGACGGCCTGCAGCGCATCCAGCGTATCCAGGCCATCGAGCCGGTCGTGCAGGTGGTAATCCACCAGCATCAGGTCCGGCTGTTCGCGCGCACGTTCCAGCGCCTGGTCCACGGTGCTGGCGGTGATCACCTCCACCTGCCAGCGACCGAGCAGGGCGCGCATGCCGTCGAGGATCTCGCGGTCGTTGTCCACGCACAGCACGCGCAGGCCCGCCAGCGAATCGCCGCTGGGCAGCGCGCGCGCAACGGCCACCGGCAGCAGCGGCGGCAGCGGGGCTGCCGCCACGCGCGGCAGCAGGATCGAGAACATGCTGCCGCGGCCGACCTGGCTGCGTGCGCTCAGGTCGTGGTCGAGCAGGCGCGAGATGCGCTGGCAGATCGACAGGCCCAGCCCCAGGCCCTGCTCGCCCCAGTCGAACGGCTGCTGATAGCGGCGGAATTCTTCGAAGATCTGCCGCATGTGGTGCTCGGGAATGCCCGGGCCGGTATCCCATACTTGCAGCTCCACGTGCGCGCCGCGGCCGCGCATGCCCAGCACGATGCGGCCCTGGCGCGTGTAGCGCAGCGCATTGGCGAGGAAGTTCTGCATCACCCGGCGCAGCAGGCGGCGGTCGCTGCGCACCCACAACGGGCGACTGTGCACTTGCAGCTGCAGGCCGCGGCTGGAAGCCACCGGCGCGTATTGCGCGGCCAGTTCGTGCATCAGCGCGCTGGCATCGAAATCCTCGACCGTGGGCCGCAGGCCGCCGGCATCCAGCCGCGAGACGTCGAGCAGGCCATCGAGCAACTCCTCGGCCGCACGCAGCGAGGCATCCACGCGCTCGGCCAGATGGCGTTGTTCCTCGTTGTTCTGATGGCTCTCGCGCAGCGCCGAGGCGAACAGCCGCGCGGCATTGAGCGGCTGCAACACGTCGTGGCTGATCGCGGCCAGAAAGCGCGTCTTGGATTGCTGCGCCAGCTCGGCCTCGCGCGAGCGGTCGGCCACGCGCTGCTCCAGGTTCTCGTTGGCGTCCAGCAGCGCGCGTTCGGCACGCTTGTAGTCGGTGATGTCGTTGTAGCTGGTGACATAACCGCCGCCGGGCAGCGCCTGGCCGCGCATCTCGATCACCTTGCCGTCGCTGCGGGTGCGCTCGAACACATGCGGCGAGCCGGCGCGCATGTGGCGGATACGGCGATCGATCTGATCTTCGATATCGCCCTCGCCCAGCTCGCCGCGCTCGGCGTTGTAGCGGATCAGATCCGCCACCGGGCGGCCGACATACAGCATGCCGTCCGGATAGCCGAACAGCTGCTGATAGCGGCGATTCCACGCAGTCAGGCGCATCTCCGGGTCGACCACGCTGACAGCGGCGCTGATGTTTTCCAGCGTGGTGGACAGGATCTCGCGGTTGAAGCGCAGCTCCTGGCCGGCCTCGTCCAGCACCGCCACCACCTCGCCCAGGTCCATGCCCGAGCCGCGCAACAGGCTGGTCAGCACCAGGCGTGCGGAGGCCGCGCCGATCGAGGCGGCCAGCAGGCGTTCGGTGAACTGCACCCAGGCGCGGTCGGCCACCACGGTGGGTTGCAGCTCGCGCTCCAGCAGCACCGCCTGGTCGACGAAGGCACGGTGCGCATGCCGCTCGCCCACCACGCGCTCGGCCAGGGCCTGCAGGTCGGCCACGCGCACATGCCCGGGCCAGTCGCCGGCCACCGCCGGCCGCTGTGCATACGGGTCCAGGAAGGGCGCGGCGCGCAGGCGTTCGTCCACTCCGGGGCGCCAGCGTGCGGAGACCAGCATCATCGCGCCGACATTGATCAGCAGCGACCAGAACGTGCCATGCGCCAGCGGGTCCCAGCCGCGCATGCCGAACAGCTGCTGCGGCTGCAACCAGGCGATGCCGAACGGCCCGTCCACCAGCCAGTCCGGCTGCAACCAGCCCGCGCGCGTGGCCGCCGGCAGCAGCAGCGTGTAGATCCAGGTCATGAAGCCCAGCACCATGCCGGTCTCCACGCCCTTGCGGCTGGCGCCGCGCCAGTACAACCCGCCGATCACGCCGGGGGCGAACTGCGCCACTGCCGCAAAGGCCATCAGGCCGTAGGCCGCCAAGGTGGTGTCGTTGGCCACGCTGCGGTGGTAGCCGTAGGCGATCAGCGCCAGCAACAGGATGGCGACGCGGCGGATCCACAACACCCGCGAGGCCACCGCCGCGCGCGCATCGGCACTGCCGCGGCGGCGCAGCAGCACCGGCATCACCAGGTCGTTGCTGACCATGGTGGCCAACGCGATGCTGGCCACGATCACCATGCCGGTGGCGGCCGAGAACCCGCCCACATAGGCCACCAATGCCAGCACGGTGTTGCCCTGGCTCAGCGGCAGCGCCAGCACCACCGCGTCGTCGACCACCGTGCTGCCCTTGCCGAACAAGGCCACGCCGGCCGATGCGATCGGCACCACCATCGCCGAGATGATCACCAGGTACGCACCGAACAACCAGCGCGCGCGCCGGATGTCGCCGACGTCGCTGCATTCCACCACCGCCACATGGAACTGGCGCGGCAGGCAGATCACCGCCAGAAAGCTCAGCAAGGTCTGCGAAATGAAGCCCACCGACGGGGTGTGCTCGAACAAGGTGCGCGCCGAGTCGGCGATGGGCACCTGGTGGTCGCTCAGCCACACCCAGGCGAACAGGCCCACCGCGACGATGGCGATCAGCTTGATCACCGACTCCAGCGCGATCGCCAGCATCATGCCGCGGTGGTGTTCGGTGGCATCGACCTGGCGGGTGCCGAACAAGGTGGCGAACAAGGCCATCAACAGCGCCACGTACAACGCCGGATCGGCAAGGATGCCGCGCCCGGCACTGCTATGCCCGGTCAGCACCTCCAGGCTCATCGCCACTGCCTTGTACTGCAGCGCCAGATACGGAACGATGCCGACCAGCGCGATCACCGCCACCAAGGCCGCCAGCCGCCGCGAGCGGCCATAGCGCGAGGAAATGAAATCGGCGATGGAGACGGTGTTTTCGGCGCGTGCGATCAGCGCCAGCCGCTCGATGAGGCGCCAGCCGAACAGCAGCAACAGCAGCGGGCCCAGGTAGATCGGCAGATAGCCGATGCCGTTGCGCACCGCCGAGCCGACCGCGCCGTAGAAGGTCCACGACGAGCAGTACACCGCCAGCGCCAGGCTGTAGACCGCCGGCCGCAGCCACGGCCGCTCCGGGTACAACGGACGACGGTCGCCCCACCAGGCCACGCCGAACAGCAGCACGGCATAGCCGACGGAGACCAGCAGCAGGATCCAGCTTGATACCAAGGGGCGTTCCTAGGCCAATGCGAACGGGGAGTTTACGCAGTGGGGAATCGGGAGTGGGGAACAGCCCGCCTGGCCGCACGTGCGTAGGAGCGCGCTCGCGCGCGATAGGGCACCGGCAGGAAAGCCTCATCGCCCGTAGGAGCGCGCCTGCGCGCGACAGGGCACCGGCGGGAAAGCCTTATCGCGCGCAAGCGCGCTCCTACACCAGCTTGGCAGTTATCGCAGTTGCCCCAATCAGGCGCCGCACCTGGCGCGCCGCTCAGCCCGGTAGCCGCACCTGCACCTGGTACGTGCGTCCGGCGACTATGCCGTGCACGCGCTGGTCCGGGCAGGCTTCGCCGTCCACCAGCACCTCGATGTCGCGCCGCCCCGGTTCACGCGTCAGCGTCACCTCGAACTGCGCGCCGCGGAACTGGCGCGTCACCTGGGCCTGCGGCCAGTGCGAGGGCAGCTGCGGGCGGATCGCCAATGCATCGCCTTCGCCGACCAGGCCGAACAGCCCTTCCAGCACGCAGCGATACACCCAGGCCACCGTGCCGGTGTTGAACAGCTGGCTGGAACGCCCGGCCGTGCGCGGGTACTGGTGCCAGGCGCCGCGATAGTAGTTGGGCAGCGATACCGGCAGGTGGCCGCGCTGCAGCACGTCCTCGCGGGTGGGGCCGGGCAGCAGCGCGCGCAGGATCTCCCAGGCGCGGTCGGCTTCGCCGATCTGGTACAGGCTGTACAGGTAGAACGCCGCCGCGTGGTTGTAGACCGCGCCGTTTTCCGCGGCGCCCGGCCACTTCTGCGTCAACCGCCCCACGTCATCGCGCATGTGCGTGTAGGCCGGGGCCAGCATCACCGGCCCGTACGGCGTATGCAGCTGCTCGCGCACCGCCTCCAGCAAGGCCGCGCGCTGCGCGCTGTCGGCGGTGCCGGCCAGCAGCGCAAAGCTCTGCGGATTGAGATAGATGCGTCCCTCCACATCCTCGGCGATGCCGAAGCGCACGCCATCGTCGGTGATGCCGCGCGCATACCAGTTGCCGTCCCACAGCTCGCGGTTGGCATCGGCGTTGATCGCCTGCACGGCCTGCGCAAACGTCTCCGCCTGCGCGCTTCGCCCATGCGCGGCGCAGATGCCCGACCACAGCCGCAATGCATACGCGGTGGCCACGGTGAGCCAGCCGGACACGCCCTTGCCGCGCCAGCCGACCATGTTCATCGGGTCGCACCAATCGCCCTGCGCGATGAAACTCAAGCCACGTGCATCGCGCGCGTCCAGCAGCCACTGCATCGCTGCATCCAGTCGCTCGGCCACGCTGAGCGCCTGTCCATCGTGCGTGCGGACCACCGCATCGAGCACGCTGGCATCGCCGGTTTCGGCCAGATAGGCGCTCAGGAAGATCGGCAACCACACGCAGTGATCGGTATGCGGCACCTGGTTGATGTATTTGAGCTCGGCGCCTTCCACCAGCAGGATGCCGTCCGGCATCGCACCGCTGGGCTCCTGCTGCGAGAGCGCGTGCAACAACGCCGCACGTGCGGTGGCCGGCTGCAGGTAGGCCATGCCCATGTGGTCCTGCAGATAGTTGCGCGTCTGCGGATCGGTGGTCAGGCGATTGACGTCGCCGTGATAGAACACCTGCCGCGGCAGCCAATGGTTGACCAGGTTGTCCAGGGCCGGATCGGGCGTGGCGATCTGCGCGCAACCCCGCCCGCCCTGCAGATACTGCGCGTAGTCGCGCGCGGCGGCGGCAAATCCGGCTTCGGACAGATAACGCGCACGCAGCGCGGCGATCTCCGCATCGTCCTTGGCCGGCCCGAACGCGAAGCGGTACACGCTTGCCGCATCGGCGTCCAGCGTCAGTCGATACTGCAACGCGGCGGCCGGGTTCTCGTAGTGCGCATCGCTGTTGCCCAGCTGCTCGGCCTGGATGGCCGAGGGCGCATGCAGGCCGCCCTCGCCTTCGAAGGCCATCTGCTGCGCATCCCAGGCCACCGGCGGCTGCTCGTGCAACAGGAAGGTGCAGTCCTTGAAATCGCGCTGACGGAAATAGTCGTCCACCTTCTGGTACGGCGCCACGCTACGGCAGACGATGCCGCCCAGCGCCGGCTCGTAAGCGCCGCCCTGATGCATCCACGACATGTAGCCGATCGGGAAGTAGGGGTACAGGCTGAGCCGGCGCGTACGCCCGGACTGGTTATGCACGCGGCATTCCCACAGCTCCACTGCATCGTCGGTGGGCAACGCCACGCACAGTTCCACCACGATGCCGTCGTGGCGCACCCGCCAGCGCACATCGTGCTTGCCCGCGGAAAACGCGAACTGCTCCGGCGTTGCGCGCACCGGTTCGTGCGGCACCGAATACAACGCACCGCTGTCTTCGTCCTTGAGATAGAAGAAGCGACCGGGATGATGCGCGTAGTACGGCTGCTCGGGCATCATGAAGTTGCGCGCTTCCAGCAGCGGCGCATGCGCGTACTTGGCCGGCTCCGGCTGCATGAACTGCCCGGTGGCGTAACCACGGCAGGTCAGCTGCAGCATCATGCGGCGGTTCCACAGGAACCCGCCCGCGTTCGGCATCGCGGTGGGGCTGTAGAGCGCATAACGCGTGCCGTCGGCGCTGGGCGCCAGCAACGTGGACAGATCGTCGTCGGACGTGGACCTGGAATCGGCGTGGGAGAGTGCAGACACGGTCAGCGGTGCTCCTGTTCGTCGCGCTTGCGCGCGGCCAGTTCGTGTTGGATGCGGCGCAACAGGCCATCATCGAGTGGATAGAAACGCATGGTCCAGGCTGCCAGCAGCGCCACCGCGCCCGGGATCACCGTCAGCAGCAGCACGATGCCGGTCAACGAGGCGGCCGACTGCGCGCTGTTGGCCACATAGCCCATGCCCGCCAGCACCCAGGCGATGCCGGCCGAAGCCAGCGCGCCACCGAGCTTTTGCGAGAAGGTCGCGGCGGCGAAGGTCATCGCGGTGGCGCGCCGGCCGGTGCGCCATTCGGTGTAGTCGGCGCTGTCGGCATACATCGAAAATGCCAGCGGCGACTTCGGCCCCAACGCCAGCCCGATCAGCATGTTCAGCGCGAAGATCGCCCACACCGCATCGGCAGGAATGAAAAACATCAGGCAGCTCAACACGCCCACCACCGCCATCAGCGCGGTCATCAACTGGCGCTTGTCCCAATGCCGTGTCAGCAACGGCGTGATCGCCGCGCCCACTGCCAGCGACACCGAATAGCCACCCAGAAACAGCCCGGTCAGGTCCGGCCGCTGCACGTAGTACTTGAGGTAATACACGCCCGCACCACCGCGCATGACAATGGTGATCATGATGATCAGCGACAGTACGAACAGCACGCACCACGGCTTGTTCTGCAGCAGGTCGGCGATATCCCGGCGGATCGGCGTGCGCTGTTGCGGCGGTGGCTGCACGCGCTCGCGCGTGGTCAGCGCCACGGTCACGAACAACGCCACCGCCACCGCGCCGTACAGCATCATCGTGCGCTGCCAGCCCAGTGCATCGTTGCCGGCACCGAACCAGGCCACCAGATCCAGCGTGCAGTAATTCACCAACGTGGTGCCGGCGAACGCGGCGATGAAGCGCAGGCTGATCAAGCTGGTGCGCTGGCTGCTGTCGGCGGTGATCACGCCGGACAATGCCGAGTACGGAATGCTCACCACCGTGTAGGCCAGCATCATCACCAGGAAGCTGATCGTGGCCCACCACATGCGTCCGTTCTGATCCAGCGCAGGCGTGGTGTAGGCGAGCACGCCGGTCACCGCCATCGGCACGGCGCCCCACAACAGATACGGGCGGAATTTGCCCCAGCGGCTGCGTGTGCGATCGGCCAGTGCACCCATCGCCGGATCGGCGATCGCATCGGCGATCTTGGTCAACAGGATCATCGTGCCCACCGCCGCTGCCGGCAGATGCATGGTGTCGGTGTAGAAGATCAACAGGAAGGCGGAGATGTTGGCCCAGTACAGATTCAGGCCCAGATCGCCGGCGCCGTAGCCCAGTTTTTCGCGCCAGCGCAGGCGCGCCGATGCAGGAGACGTTGCAGGCGATGACGGCATCGGCAGACCTTGGAGTGCGTTGAACCCGGCCGAGCGCGCCGTTACGCTGGGCGGCCCGCTCACCTGGCGAGGAGCGCCGACGCTACACCACGCATCGACTGCCGCCAACGTGAAATCCGGCAAAATGCCGAATCGATCCGGAGATATAACCTGACGTGATGGACACCGCCGCCCCCGCTACACCCGCGTCCGCTTCGCCCCTGGCCATCGTGGTGATGGGCGTTTCCGGCAGCGGCAAGACCACCATCGCGCAGGCCCTGGCAGCGCATTACGGCTACCGTTTTCTGGACGCCGACGACTATCACAGCGTGGCCGCACGCGCGCAGATGGCCGCCGGCCAGCCACTCACCGATGCGATGCGTCTGCCGTGGGTGGAGTTGCTGGCGGCCACCTTGCGCGACTGCGTACAGGCAGGCGAGTCGGTGGTGCTCGCGTTCTCGGGCTTGCGCGGCACGCATCGTCAATTGCTGCGCCGCAGCGGCATTCCGATCCGCTTCGTGTTCCTGCACGCCGCCCCGCACGTGATCGCCGCGCGCCTGAGCGCACGCGCCGGCCACTTCATGCCGGCCAGCCTGCTGGACAGCCAGTTGCAGACCCTGGAATTGCCGTTGGACGAAGCCGATGTGGTGTCGGTGGATGTGGACACCACGGTGGCGGAGGTGGTGCAGGATGCGATCGCGCAGCTGGCGCTGATCGCTCACGCTGCAGTGCACACCGCCGTGCCCTCGCCGCAAAGCGCATAACGCGCCGGATAGCGCAGCTACATGGCTGTTTCCTTCTCCCAGCGGGAGAAGATGCCCCGAAGGGGCGGATGAGGGGACGTGCGAAGCCTCGTGCATTTTGACGACACAGAAGCTTCGCACCGTACCCTCACCCAACCCCTGCTCCGCGACGCGGCCCGCGTTTGCGACGCGGGCGCTCCAAGGCACGCGCGCCGGTGCGCGCAAACCGTGCCTTCTCGCCCCGTAGGAAGAGGGGCTGTGTTCGACACAGTGGCCAACCTCACAAGGTGGCGCAACATTTCCTGGTTACTTTTTGCAGACCATTGATTTGCATGCAAATACGCATGCATCGCAACCAATCATTTTTTCTATCGCAGCGGCCGCCGATCGTGATGAATCATCAGCATTTGTGCGAATAGCGAACACCTTGAACGCAATTTTTTCGAGCTGGTGGCACCAGATGCGAGCGGACCCGACCGTTGAATGAATGCGGGAAGGTGCGTGTGTTGCACGGTCGCCACAATCGGCCATCTTCACTCGGCAGATCCGGGGGGATCCAGCGCTTCCTTCCATCTATGGACATGCCGTGATGACAAATTCAATTCGCCGCTTGCGATTTCGCAGTTTGACGCTCATTCCCTGCCTGCTTGCCAGCGCAGTGGCTTTCGCCCAGGCCGGCTCCGCAACCGCACAACAGTCGGTGTCGTCGCTGGATACCCAGGCTTTTGCACGCTCCGGCCAGATCTGGCGCAGCTTCGGCAATCAGCTGCCGTTCGCCAGCCCCACCAGCTGGACCACCGCCGGCGGCGGCTACTTGAATCAGCGCTTTGCGCCGGGCGAGTGGAAGATCAACCGCACCACCGTCAAAGGCCTCAAGCCGGCCTGGACCCTGACCACCACCGGCGACATCTCGGCCACGCCGAGCGTGGAAGGTGGAACGTTGTATGTGCCCGACTGGGGCGGCACGCTGTATAGCGTCGACACCCAGACCGGCAAACCGAACTGGCAGGCCAAGTTGTCCGACTACACCGGCAATGCCAACTCGGTGACGCGCAACACGCCGGCCATCAGTGCCAACAGCATCATCGTCGGCGACCAGGCCGCCGGCACCGTGCTGGCGATCGACAAGAAGACCGGCAAGCTGCTGTGGAAGACCACCGCCGAAGCCAACCCGCAAGCGCGCATCACCTCCTCGCCGGTGATCTACGGCAACCGCGTGTACGTGCCCGTGTCCTCCGGCGACTGGGGCAACCTGGACCCGACCCACACCTTCAGTTTCCGCGGTAGCGTGGTGGCGCTGGATCTGAACACCGGCAAGAAGGTGTGGCAGTTCTACAACGTGCCCGAGGGCTATACCGGTGCATCGGTGTGGGGCCAGGTGGCGATCGATCCGATCAACCGCCGCCTGTATTTCGGCACCGGCAACAACTACAACATTCCCGCCAGCGTGGGTAACTGCGTGTCCAACGCACGCTCCTACCGCGGCAGTGAACTCACCGTGCAGGACGAACTGGCGTGCATGGCGCCGGACAACTACGTCGACTCGGTGATCTCGCTGAATCTGGACACCGGCAAGCTGGTCTGGGCCGACCGTGCACAAGGCTACGACGCCTGGAACCTGTCGTGCATCGTGGCGCCCACCAATGGCCTGTGCCCGAACACCCAGGCAACCAACCTGACCGGCCCTGATTACGACTTCGGCGGCGCCGGCGTGCAGCTGTTCACCGTGTGGCGCGACGGCAAGGCGCAGCAGCTGGTCGGCGCAGGGCAGAAGAGCGGCATCTACTGGGCCTTCGACGCCAAGACCGGTGCCAAGGTCTGGTCGACCCAGGTCGGCCCCGGCGGCACCACCGGCGGCGTCGAGTGGGGCACTGCGTTCGATCCGTACAAGTCGCAGGTCTATGTGGCCATCAACAACAGCACCAACGCCACCTATACGCTGGGGCCTGCGAATACCCAGAGTCACAACGGCGGCTCGTGGGCAGCGCTGGACGCCGCCACCGGCAGGATCAAGTGGCAGGTCAAGGTGCCCGGCATCAACCGCGTGAATCCGAACGTGCCGGCCGGCGGCCAGGGCTCGCTGACGGTGTCGCCGAACCTGCTCTACGCCGGTTCGATGGCCGGCAATATGGTCGCCCTCGACGCCGACACCGGCGCCACGCTGTGGAACCACGACGCCACCGGCTCGGTGATCAGCTCGCCGGCCATCGTGGACGGTGCGCTGTACTGGGGCGCCGGCTACGGCCGCTTCAACTTCGGCACTGCCGCAACGGCCAACCAGCTGACCAAGTTCGTGCCGGAGGCCAGCCCGGCCAAGTAAGCGTCAACCCCTGTGATCTGCGTCGAGCGACGCACAAGCACGGCAGAACGACGGCGCCACCTTCGGGTGGCGTCGTTGTGTGTCACGCCGCTACAGCCGCGTGACTTGGCACAAGCGGATCTGCCCTGCTTCCAGCCCATGCGCCTCCGCCGCACGGCGGCGCAACGCGGTGACCAGCCCGGCGGCATCCAGCACGCCATCGGCAGGCACGTCCACGCTATGGGCCAGTTGCCCCCACAGCACCGGCCGACCGTCGCAATAGCCCTCGTAGTCGGCGAAATAATGCAGTTGGCGCAGCTCAGGTACCGACGTGGACATCGCCCTGGATCTCCGTGCAGCCCAGATGTTCCAACGCGATTTCCAGCCCGAGCAGATAGCTCTGCGCGCAGTAACCGCGCACCGTCGCAATGCGCTGCCCGAAACCCTCCGGCAGGCAACGCTCCGGACGGTCCACGCTATCGTCGTGAGCCTCCACGAACGGGTACGGCAACGCGCTGAGTACACGATGCAGGCGCGCACTGTCCACGCAGCTGCCCGGATCGATCAACGCGATTTCCATCCGCGCCTGCCCGGCCACACGCAAGGCATCCAGCAACTCCTGCTCGGATCCGCACGCACGCAACGCCACCGTCTTGCCCGCATCCCCCGCGCATGCCACCAATTGCCGGATGACGGCACGCGGCAACGGCTGCGGACCACGCACCAGCGGCATCGCCGCCTCCGGCCCACGCACGATCATGATCGACATATCAGCCTCCTCAGGCAGCAGCGCGCAACGGCGCGTGCAAGGACGGCAGACAGCGCGCGGCAATGCCCAACGACATCGCATAGGCGCGCGATGCATCGTGCGGCGTAATCACCACCGCAAGCGGTGCATGCTGCGGATGCAGCCATGGCTCCAGTTCCTGGTCGGCATCGGTATGCAGTTCGATGTAAGGCGTGGGTAGCGCATCCAATGCTGCGCGCAAGGCTTTCGCATGCACATGCGCATGCGCATGCGCGGACGGCGAAAGATCGCCTGAGTCCAACAACACCAGCTCCACCTCGACATCGCCAGCAGCGGCCTGCAACCCAGCGATCAAGCTATCGACATCCGCACACGCCAGCCTGCGCAACGCGCGTCCCGCACACTCGGGCAGCTGCAGCGGCGCCATCTGCGCCGGATCGGCCTGCGGACCTTGCAAAATCAGGATACACATCGTGTTCGACTCAACGCACCACAGTGCGGGAGTGCCAAGGTAGGCCTGCGGGGCATAAAGGGGCTATTTGCACCCTGGCGTGCGGGCATAAAGAGTGCGTAATGCCTGCACGATGCCGGGCGTGCCCTGCCCCGCAACGTCGCGCGCCGGTTCTAGATCACCGCAGCGCTCGACGTAGCCGTGCCTTACGCACGGCCGATCATCCTGGACATCCGCATTGCGTCATGTCCTGACCTGACGCAATGCAACACCACACACCGTCGATGCGCCGATGCACGGCGGGCGGCTACTTCTCCCGCCGCCAGTTCACCGAGCCCTTGGTCTCCACCGTGCTGGATTCGGCTTCGATGTCGAAGCCGCGGCTGAGCAGGTATTTCAGCGTCAGCACCGAGCCGCTGCCGACCATCGAGACGCCGTAGCCGACGTAGAGTTTCGGCGAGAGGTACTTGCCGAAGCCCACGACCGAGCCGACGGTGCTGGATTCGCTCACCCCCGCTTCGTCCAGGCCAAGCTTGGCGCCGATCTGCGAGGCGATCAGGCTGCTGCCGGCCGACAGGGCAGCCGAGGCAGCGCTGACCTGCTGGGTTTCGTCGCTGCTGGCGGTAGACAGGCCACGGCCGAGTACCAGGTACGACAATGCTTCGGATTGCGACATCGCCGGCTCGGACCACACATCGGCGCGCGGCGATTCGGCACGGCCGCTGACGTCGATGCCGGCGGTGACATCGCCGACCTTGCGCTCGGCGCGCAGGCTCACGCGCGGGTCGGAGACGATGTTGTTGTTCCAGGTCAGCTGGCCGCGGCTGATGGTCAGATCCTGGCCGTAGGCCTTGTAGCGGCCGCGCACGTCCAGCCCGCCGTTGGCAGTCATTTCGCGGCCCGGGCGGGCGCGGATCTGCATCTGCCCGCTCAGCCCGCCCTTCAGGCCGAAGCCGCTCATGTTGACCTTGTCGCCAAGCACGATGGCCAGATCCATATCCAGCGGCGAGGCGGGCGCTTCTTCCGGATCCACCGGGTCCAGCACCACCACGTCCTCGGATACCGAGGTGCCGCGATCCAGGCGTTCCAGGTCGATGTCGGCTTCGGGCACGGTGACCTTGCCACGCAGTTGCATGGTGTTGTCGGTGATGCCGAACTGCATGTCCGGATTGGCGATGATGCGCAACTCGCTGGTGTTGTAGGCCAGCACGTTTTCGCCGCGGATATT
This sequence comes from Xanthomonas sp. NCPPB 2864, assembly GCF_056675615.1. NCBI lineage: Bacteria > Pseudomonadati > Pseudomonadota > Gammaproteobacteria > Lysobacterales > Lysobacteraceae > Xanthomonas > Xanthomonas sp. NCPPB 2864. The sequence continues at coordinate 26,360 of NZ_JBWWVS010000011.1, read as the reverse complement.
CAGCAGCAACGGCGTGCTGGTGCCGAACCACGACAGCCCGCCATCGATGTTGAGCGTGCCCTGCCCCGACTTGGCAGAAGCAGTGATCTTGGCCGAGCCATCCGGTAGCGCGTCGAAGCGGCCCTTGCCCTCGCTCAGGGTCAAACCCATCGACGGATATTCGGCAGTGAAATCACTCAGGGTGGCATCGCCGCCCAGCAGCGGCTTGTCGCGAGTACCGCGCAGGCTCACATGGCCTTCGACCAGACCCTTGGGCCGCACCACATCGGCCACCACCAGCTCCAGCCAGTACAGCCGCGACATGTTGAGATACAGCTCGCCGTTGAGCGGCGCGTACGCATCCCAGCCGGTGTTGAACTTGGCATCGACAAAGCCGGCGCCCTGGAAGCCGATACCCAGCTTGGCCTGGATCTGCTGCGGGGTGAAATCGGCCTGCACGCTGAACTGGTCGTAGCGCAGCAACTCGCCGCGATTGGGGTTGCCGGCCACCGCCGCGTAGCGGGTTTCGCCCAAGCGAATGCCGCCTTCGGGCGAGGCGATGCGGAACGAGCCTTCCCAGGCATTGCCGCGCGGCTTGAAGCTGCCGTCCAGCGACAAATCGCCACGCAGATAGATCTGCCGCCCTTCCTGCTTGGGTAACCACGGTTGCACCAGCGACAGCGGCAGTGCATCGCCGTGCACAACCATGCCCTCGCGCGGCCAGTTGGCGCTGGCGCACAGCGCGCCGCCGGTGGCCGCGCCCAGGCAGGTGTCTGACAGCGTAAACGCGGCGCCATCGGTGCTGAACTGCGCCGGCTGGCGCAACGCCCAGGCATCGCCCTTGGCCGGTGCGATCCGCAGCGTGGCGACCTGGCCCTGCCAACGCTCGCCATTGCGACGGACATCGCCCTGCAGCGCGACGTTGGCCATGCTGTTGGCGATATCCGCCTCCAGGCGCAGCGCTTCCACCGCACCGCGTGCCTGCACGCGCACGCTGTCCAGCACCACGCCGGCTTCGATCGCCGTGCCCTGCAAGGCCAGCTGCCCGTCGCTGCCGCGCCACGGCAAACGCCCGCGCAAGCTGATGCTCTGCGCGCTGTAGTCGTTCCAGCGCAAGCCGTTGCCGACGAGGTCGGCAGTGATGTCGGGCGCATCGCGACGGCCGCTGACCTGCAGCTGCCCGCGCATCGTGCCGGTGGCGCCGGGCAAGACATCGTCCAGCTGCAGCGGCTGCAGTTGCGCGGCGATATCCAGCTGGTCGCCGACCTTGCCCTTGGCAGTGATGCGGCTATTGCCCAGCGACAGCTGCAATTGGCCCTCGCCCTGTTCACCACGCAAGGCGAACTTGCCGTTGGCCGACAGCGCGCGTTGACGCAGCTGGCCGGTCAGGCTCGGGATATCGGCCGTGGTCTCGAAGCCCGGCGACACGCCACCTGCCGGTGCCGGCAACTGGCGGCCCTTGGAGGCGACCTTGCCGGAGAGATTGCCGTTCCAGCCCGGCGCGAAGTAGCCCGGATCGAACTTGGCCAGTTGGGCAGTGACATCCCACTGCAGCTCCGGGGTCCAGCCCACCTCGCCGGTGAGATCCAGCGAGCCGCCCGGGGTCTTGGCCTGCACCTGCTTGAGCTGCGCACGTTGATCGTTGCCGCGGCTGTCGAACACCAGCGCGGCCTGCTGCCCGTCGCGCTCCAGCGTGGCGCGGCCGATTGCCGCCCACGCCTTCAGGTTACCGGCCACGCCCAGTCGCGCATCGACCAATTCCACCGGCACCACCGGCGCATCGGGGGTGGCGGGGTCCGGCGTCGGAGTGAAGCGCAGGCCGCTGGCGTTGACCGCAAAACGAAAGCTCGGATTCTGCGTGTCGCGGAAATCGGCAGTCCCACGCAACTGCGCGCGGCCTTCGAAGGCATCGATCACCAACGGCTCGACGGTGATGACCTGGTCCAGCAGGCTGATGTGCGAGGGCTGCAAGGTGGCGCTGAGCTCGCCCCGCTTGACGCTGCCTTGCAGGTCGGCGTTGCCGCCCTTGCCGGAGGCCTGCAGGTTCAGCGCGATCGGTGTGGCCGGGGCGGCGTACTCCCCATTAGTGGCCGGCGTCAGCAGCGAGGTATCCAGCGCGTCGGTGACGGCCTTGAAGGCCCAGGTGGGGTCGTCGCGCCCGGTGAACACCAGGCTGGCCTGCAGCGGGGCCGGCGCGCGGCCGGCGATGGCCACTTCCATCTTGTCCAGATCGCCGCGTGCGACCAGCCCCAGGCTGGCCGGGGTGCGCCCACGCGCGGCCGGCAGCACCGCGGTGGCAGTCAGGTCGGCGCGGTAATCGTCGTTGGGCACGTAGTCGCCGTGCAGGCGGAAGTCGCCCATGTCGGTATCGACCACCAGATTGCGCATGCGCAGTTCGCCGGTGGCCACTTCCAGTCCGCCCTGCACCTTGTGCAGGACGAGCATCGGCTGCTGCAGCTGGGTGATGCGCAGGTTCTCCACGGCAATCTTGTCGGCCTGGATCGCCAGCGGCACGTTGATCTGCGGCAGCGATTCGGGCCAGCTCGGCAGCGTGAACGGCTCCTCGCTCTTGCCCAGATTCAGGCTGGCATTGCTGACCTGCACCGCATCCAGTTGCAGCTTGCGCCCGAGCAACGGGCGCAGGTCCGGTTCCAGGTACACACGCTCGGCGGTGAAGTGGATGTCCTGATAACGGAAATCGACATCGCGCAAGGTCAGTGGGCCGGCCACCGGGCCTTCGACCTTGCCATAGGTAAAGGTGGCACCGACCGGCAGGCGCGCGGTCACCTGCGCCAGCAACACGTCGCGCCCGGCCACGGTCTGCAGCAGCCAGTACACCGCGATCAGCGCCAGCAACACCAGGCCCAGCAAGGTCAGCCCCGAGCCCACCCAGAAGCGGCGGCGGCGGTAGAAACGCGCGCGGCGCGGTGCGGCGGGTGGCGTAGGGGTCGGCGTACTCACAGGTTGGCCCCGATATCGATATAGAGCTGGAACTGCGAGTCGGGATCGTTCAGGCCATGCGCGATGTCCACGCGCACCGGGCCCACCGGCGAGCGCCAGCGCAAGCCGAAGCCGATACCGGTGTGCCAGTCGGGCGTGTCGTCGAAGGCGCTGCCGCTATCGACGAACACCGCGCCGCCCCAGGGGCCGCCCTTGAGGTAATGCTCGTATTCGGCACTGGCGGTGACCACGTTCTTGGCACCGAGCGCGAATTCGTCCGGCTTGGGCGTGCGCGGGCCCACTTCGCGGAAGGCATAGCCGCGGATGCTGTTGGCGCCGCCGGCAAAGAAGCGCAGGCTCGGCGGCATCGCCACCAGGTCGCTGGTCCAGGTGGTGCCGCCTTCGCCGCGCAGGATCACCCGGCCGTTGTCGCCGGCTCCCAGGAACCAGCGCAGCTGGCCGTAGAGCTGGCCGAAATTGGTGTCCGAGCCGGCGCCTTCTGCACCGCCGCGGATGAATGCCTGTCCGGACACGCCACTGCGCGGGAACAGGCGATCGTCGACATTGACGTAATTGACCTGCAACTGCGGATAGATCAGCGTGGAGGTCTCATAGACCGCATCGGTGAAATCGCTGCCGCTGCTGAACCGCCAGCGCTCGCGCAGGGCGTTGATCGAGGCGATCGCACTCCAGCGCTCGTTGATCTGGCCGCTGCGGCTGCCGGTGAGTTTGACGTTGCGCAGGTCGATGTATTCGGTCTGCTCGTCGTAGAGCCGCGCCGAGGCGGTGTACCAGCCATCCAGCCAGCGGAACGCCGGCACGCGGTAGCTGGTGGTCAGGCTCTTGCGGTTCTGCGCGTAATCCAGCTGCGTGTCCATCTTGTGGCCGCGCGAATTGACGTAGCGGCGCTCCACGCCGCCACGCACACCGGCGCCGCTCTCGCTGCCGTAGCTCAAGCCGGAGGTGTAGACGGTGCGCTTGGCGCGGGTGAGCTTTACATCCACCGGCACCCGGCCCTGGTCGTCGGCTTCTTCCGGCTTGGGCTGGATGTCGATGGTGCTGAAGTAATCCAGCTTGGTCAGCGACTCGCGCAGGCGATCCAGCTTGCCTTCGTGGTAGTAGCTGCCCTCGTCCCAATACACCAGCGGCTCGAACAGGCCGGGACGGAAGTAGTCGTAGTCGAAGCGCACCTTGCCCATGTCGTAGCGGCGGCCGCTGTCCCAGTTCAGATCGATATCGGCGGCGTGCTCGGCGCGCGTCACCGCGACGCGGCGCTGGGTGAAGTCGGCATCGAAGTAACCGCGCTCGGCCAGCCGGCGGGTGATGCGCACCTTGCTCGCTTCGTACTGCGGATGGCTGAAGACCTGGCCTTCGCGCGGTTCGAACTGCTTGAGATCCTGGCCCAGGTAACGGTCCTGCTCGGCCCAGCCGGTGATGGAGATATGCGACTGCCGCACGCGTACCGGTTCGCCGCGCTCCACGGTGATCACCACCGTCACCTTGTCGCCGGTGCGCGGCGCAGCCAGCTCGATGGTCGGCGAGTAATAGCCGAACGGTTCCAGCGCCTCGCGCGTCTGCCGTTCGGCCTGCGCCAGCAGGTACTCCAGCCGCGACTCGCCCTGCTCCTTGCCGACGGCCTCATACAGAGACAGGGAGACCTCGATGTTCTCGATCATCTCGGCGTCGTCGTCGTCGTCCAAGCCCTTGATTTCGATCTTGTCGATGGTCGCCCGGGCAATCGCTTGCAGCGGAACGAACAGGGTGCACAGCAGGGAGAGAGCAAACGCGGCTTTAAGCATCGGCAAAGGATACCCAGCCTGGGCGTGAAGGGACAAAAAAACTGAAGAAACACGCCTATACGGCATCGGATAGAACTCGGTACAGTCGGTACGTTGTTAACGTTTCGTTGACACCCATTGCGTGCGGCCCCCCGATTGCCGCGCGCCCGTTCATACCTTTGGAGAGAGAGGTGCGTTTCATGAAACGTCATTTGCTGGTCACCGCCGTGTGCACCGCCCTGACCATGCCATCGCTTGCGATGGCACAGGATTCAGGTGAAGTGACTCAACTGGACAAGGTCACGGTGACAGGGTCGTTGATTCCCCGGTCCCAGGTCGAAACCGCGACCCCGGTGTTTTCGATCACCGCTCAGGACATCCAGCGCCGCGGCTTCAAGGACGTCTACGACGTGCTGCGCTCGCAACCGATGGCCACCGGCTCGGTCCAAGACGGTCAGTTCAGTGGCGGCTTCACTGCCGGCGCCAAATCGCTGAGCCTGCTCGGCCTGGACCCCGGCTTCACCCTGGTGCTGATCGACGGCCGGCCGATGGCCGATTACCCACTGCTCTACAACGGCCAGAGCAATTTCGTCGACCTGGCCAGCGTGCCGGTGGGCATGGTCGAACGCATCGACGTGGCGCCGGGCAACCAGTCCTCGATCTACGGCTCCAGCGCCATTGCCGGCGTGGTCAACATCATCCTGAAGAAGCGCATGGACGGCGTGCAGATGAATTACCGCATGGGCACCTACGACGGGGGTGGCGGCAACAACCAGCGCTTCCAGCTCACCGGTGGCAACGAAATCGGTGGCGCCAACATCGTGTGGGGCCTGCAGCTCAACAATCAGGATCCGATCTACGGCTACCAGCGCCGCGATTTCGATTCCACCAGCGACAATCCTGACCCGACCCTGCGTTACGGCTCACGCATTGCCTTGCATAACCTGCCCACCACCTATCTCGATCCGGGCGCCGAAAATTGCGCTGCATTGGGACCGCTGTTCAATGGCTCGGTGCAGTACGACAACCGCGCCAACCGCGGCAACTTCTGCAGCAGTCGCACCGAGCCGGGCTACGCCAGCATCCTCAACAAGGAACGCAGCGCCAGCGGCTATGCGAACCTGAGCTATGCCTTCAACGACAACGTCGAGCTGTACTCGACCCTGCTGCTCAATCGCACCAAGGTCGAGGTCAATAGCGGCCCCCGCTTCTGGCAGACCTCCTCCGATACCGGAGGTTTTTTCTACAATCAGGACAGCCAGCAGCTCGAAAGCTATCAACGCATCTTTGCGCCGGAGGAAACCGGCAATCAAAACTTCAACAACGACCGCCAGACTGCCGACTCCTACAACATCGCGCTTGGCCTGAAAGGCGGCCTGGGTGCCAGCAACTGGACCTACGATGCCTACTACGCACGCTCGGAATATCGCATCGAAAGCCGTCAGCAGTGGCCGCTGGCCGACCGCATCGAAGATTTCTTCCGCGAACAGTTCCTTGGCGCTCCGCAGGGCGAGTATTACGGCTACCCGATCTATTCACCCAACGATGCCAACTTCTATCGCGCCTTGACGCCGGCGCAGTACCGCAGCTTCAACGACGAAATCCGCACCAAGTCCCGGACCTGGACCCAGAACGTCAACCTGCAGCTGACCAACACCGAGTTGTTCAACCTGCCGGCCGGTGCGGTCGGCGTCGCCGGTGTGGTGCAGGCCGGTAATCAGTACTGGACCAACCCGACCGACCAACGCGTGATCGCTGGCGACTTCTACCAGCTGACCGGCACCCAGGGCAGCGGCAAGCGCGAGAACTGGGCGGCGGCCTTCGAAATGCGGGTGCCGATCCTGAGCACCTTGACCGCCAATCTGTCGGGCCGCTACGACGACTACAAGAACCAGGGCGGCGGCGGCGATTCCAAGTTCACCTACAAGGCCGCGCTGGAATTCCGTCCGATCGATTCGCTGCTGTTCCGCGGCAATTACGCCACCGCGTTCAAGGCACCGGACATGGCGTTTTCCTTCGCTGGCGATAGCGGCTTCTTCCAGGGCGTCAACGATTACTACCGTTGCGCACTCGAAGAACCCAACGTGCCGATCGCCGACTGCACCTATGGCGGCACCAGCATCCAGGGCCGTCGGTCCGGCAATGCGGATCTGAAGTCGATCACCGCAAAGTCCTGGGGTGCCGGCGTGGTGTGGTCGCCGAGCGCAAGCTTCAGCGTCAACGCCGATTACTACAACATCAAGATCGATGACAAGGTCAGCGACCTGAGCACCGATGCCCTGCTGCAGAACGAATCGGCCTGCCGGCTCGGCGCCCTGGATATCAACTCGCCGACCTGCGTCGACGCGCTGTCGCGCATCGATCGCACGGCCGCCGATGCGCCGGTACCCAATCGCCTGAGCAACATCCGCATCAACCCGGTCAATATTTCCAACGAGGAAATCTCCGGCGTGCTGACCAAGGCGACCTACAACCTGGCTACCGACTCCTGGGGCCTGTTCGTGTTCGACGCGCAATACAACCTCACGCTCAAGCATGAAAGTCAGCAGTTCCCGCAAGACCCGGTGCGCGACCTGCTGAGCGAGCCGTTCTTCTCTTCCGAGTTCCGCAGCATCACCAATGCCTCGATCACCTGGCAGAAGGATGCGTGGACCACCACCTTGTTCGGCCAGCGTTACGGACGTACGCCCAACTTCACCGCACAGCAAAGCACCGATGGCTATGCGGTGGAAGGCGCACGCAAGGTCGGTGCGTGGACCACGCTCAATGCCACGCTGGACTATGCGGTCAACGACGACATCTCGCTGACCGCCACGGTCAACAACCTGGCCGACACCCGGCCGCCGCGCGATCGCACCTACAGCAGCTATCCGTACTACAACATCTTCAACTACACCGGTTACGGACGTTCCTACATGCTGGAGCTCAACTGGCGTTTCGGCGCGCACTGAGTCAGCCAGGGCGGTATTTGCCAACGGCAGCCACGGGGCTGCCGTTGGCGTTTTGAGACAAGCGTTTTTGGGTCGAGCGCTTGGGGATCGCCGCTGCTGCGAGTGGGCGAACTTGGAGTGGCCAGACACGACGAGGCTGGCGACACGGAGGCACTTTGTTTGCTGCCACACTGCATACTTCGCGGCGGCGTCTCCGCGTCGTTTCGCTGGCCGTTGTCAGCGTGCGTCGGTCTGGATCAGGCCGGCATGCAACAAGGCCTGCCGCAGCGGCTCCAGCTGCGTGGCGTAGCGCCGCCATTCTTCGACGTTGCGCCCATGCACGCCTTCGCGCACCTGCACGCTGCTCAGCGTGGCCGACGCGGCCGCATTGCGGGTGATATCGATCTGCCCGGGCTCGATCTGCAACCCGCAGCGCGCCATCAACTGCTGCAATACCGCGGATGGATCGTGCACCATCTGCGCATAGTCCACATCGACCACCCGGCCCGGCAATGCCGCGCGCCATTGCGCCATCAGGGCGTGATACGCCTGATAGTGGCGCGCCAGCGTGTGCAGGTCGTAGCTGTAGGCGTAGGAGTCGCCGAACAGTGCGCGGTAATTGGAGAAGCACACCGCCATCGGCTCGCGTACCAGATGCACGATCAATGCCCCCGGCAAGGCACGGGCAATCGCGCCGATCGCCACTGCGTTGGCCGGTAACTTGTCGATGTACCAGCGTGCCGTTCCGGCCCGCCATTGCGTCTGTTCCAGGTAACGCGCGCCGATCTGCGCGTAGTCCAGCGTCGGCAAGGCCTGCAGCAGCCGCGCATCCAGCAGGCTGCGACCGGCCTGGTCGGCGCCCCAGCGCAGTTGATGGCCGAAGTCGTTCAACTCGCCAGCCGACACGATCTGGGAATGATTGCCCAGCATCCGCTCCAGCACCGTGGTGCCCGAGCGCGGCAAACCGAGCACGAAGATCGGTTGCGGGCCGTGTGCGACGGGGGCTTGCTGCGCGGCGAACAGGCCCTGGCCGGCCAGCGCACCCAGCTGCGCGTACAACGCCGCCTCGGCGTCGGCGTCATGACGCAGGCGTGCATGCATCACCGCGTTGCCGTGCTGTAGCGCGTCCCAGGCGGCCCCGGTCTGGCCGAGGTCTTCCAGCTCCTTGTACAGCGCGAACGCCAGCCCGGCGCGATCTTCGCTGTCGGGCTTGGCGAGCTGCAACTGCCGACGCAGTTGTTCCACATGGTTGCTGCTGGCGCTCTGCCGGCGCAGGCGCGCACGCGTCAACGCCGCGCGGCCATAGCCGGGCGTGTGCGCCAGCGCATGCTCCAGCGCCTGCGCCGCTTCATCGAGGCGACCATTGAACTGCAACTGCACCGCAAGGAAGAAACGAAAATCCGGTCCATCGAATCCGCAGGCCTGCGCACGCTGCATCATCGCCAGTGCGTCGACATGTTCGCCCAGCGATTGATGCACGTGCGCGAGCAAGGCCAAGGTCGCGCCGTCCTCGCACTGCGTCACCGACGGGTGCCGCAGCAAGGCATGCAGTGCGCGATGCTCGCCGACCCGCAACAAGGCCTGCGCCACGCGGCAACGCATCGCCACGTCGTCGCCCAGATCGTTTGCGGCCAGCCGCAGCTGCACAACCGCCTCGCGCATCCTGCCGTTGGCCAGCACGGTGCCGGCCAGCAGCACGCGGGCCGCCACATGCGCCGGCTCCACCTCCAGCAGCGCCTGCAACGCAGACGCCGCCACCCCCAGGTCGCGGCGTGCCAATGCGGCCTGCGCGGTCTGCCAGTGCGCCGCGCCGGCGGACGCGGCCATCAGCTGGACAGATGCTCGATGGCGGCGACGCTGCCGAGGCGGTCGCCGAGCTTCTTCAGCAGGGCCAGACGATTGGCGCGCAATTGCGCGTCTTCGGCGTTGACCATCACCCCGTCAAAGAACGCGTCCACCTGTGGGCGCAACCGCGCCAGGCGTGCGAGCACGGCGACGTAGTCGTGCCGGTGCAGCGCATCGCCGGTATCGCCGATGGCCGCTTCCACCGCTTCGGCCAGGGCTTCTTCGGCCGGTTCGCGCAGCAGGCTGGTGTCGATATCGCCGGGGATCTCGCCCTCGACCTTGCGCAGGATGTTGCGGATGCGCTTGTTGGCTGCGGCCAGGGCTTCGGCTTCGGGCAGCGTGGCGAAGATGCCGATCGCATCGATGCGGCGGTCGAAGTCGTAGAGGGAGCCGTGGGTCGCGCCCAGGTGCGCTCCTACGAGCCCTGTAGGAGCGCCCTCGGGCGCGACCGAGAACAGTGCGGCGACCGCGTTGAAGTGGGTGGCAGGAACGCCCTTGTCTGCGTAGTAGCCGCGTAGGCGGTCGAGGATGAAGTCAAAAATCTCTGCATCTTGAGCCGCCTGCGCTAACGCGGTGTGTGCGTCCTTTTCAACAGATGGCGGCAAGGCAGCACCGGCATCTTTTGCTTTGGTGATCGCAGTTTCTGTCTTGAGCAATTGTCTGGCACTTGCTTGGACATTGATCTGATTTCTAGCCTCTACAAGCAGCTCTTTCAAATCCAGATCAAACCCACTCTCAATCACCGTCCGCGCCAGCCCCAGGGCATTGCGCCGCAGCGCGAACGGGTCCTTGTTGCCGGTCGGCTTCAAACCGGCCGCAAAGCCACCGGCCAAGGTATCCAGCCGTTCGGCAATCGCCAGCACCTTGCCCAGCGGCGACAGTGCGATGTCGTCGCCGGCAAAACGCGGCTGGTAGGCCTCGTCGATGGCCAGCGAAATCTCGCTCGGTTCGCCGGCGGCCTTGGCGTAATGACGCCCGGCAATGCCCTGCAGCTCCGGGAATTCATTGACCATGCGCGACTGCAGGTCGTTCTTGGCCAACTGCGCAGCGCGACGCGCCTGCGCAGGATCGGCGCCCACCTGCGGCGCGATCGCCTCGGCCAGCGCCGCCACACGCGCCACCTTGTCGGCCACCGTGCCCAGCTTGGCCTGATACGTGACGCTGGCCAGGCCCGCGCCCATCGCCTCCAGCCCCTGCTTGAGGTCTTCGTCGAAGAAGAACTTGGCATCGGCAAAGCGCGGACGGATCACCCGCTCGTAGCCCTTGGCGACTTCGGCCACGTCCTTGGAGGCGATATTGGCGATGCCGATGAACTGCTCGGTCAACTTGCCGCCGTCGTCCAGTACCGGGAAGAATTTCTGGTTGATCTCCATGGTTTCGATCAGCGCTTCCTGCGGCACCGCCAGGAAGTCGCGCTCGAAGCTGCACAGCACCGCCGACGGCCATTCGACCAGGTTGACCACCTGCTCCAGGTTGTCGTCGCTGATGCGTGCGCTGCCGCCGGCCTGCCTGGCGGCGGCTTCGACCTCTTCGACGATGCGCGCACGGCGTGCGTCCGCATCCACCAGCACATGCGCCGCGCGCAAGGCCTCGATGTAATCGCCCGGTGCCGCCAGCGACACCTCGCCCTGATGCATGAAGCGGTGCCCGCGGCTGAGGCGATCGCCACGCACGCCCAGCAGCTCGGCCGGAACCACGCTGTCGCCGAACAGCAGCACCAGCCATTGCACCGGCCGCGCGAAGGCGTATTCGTGCGCGCCCCAGCGCATCGGCTTGGGGATCGGCATCGCGGCGATCGCTTCGCGCAGAATGTCGGGCAGCAGGTCGGCGGTGCGCGCGCCCGGCGTCACCGCGCGGTGCACGAAGCGCTCGCCCTTGGCGTCGCTGGTGCGCTCCAGCGCGGTCCAGTCGATCCCGGCCTTGGCGGCGAAACCGGCCAGCGCCTTGGTCGGCTTGCCCTCGGCATCCAGCGCGATGTTGAGATACGGACCCAGCACTTCGGAGCGCTGCTCGGGCTGCTCGGTGGCCACGCCCGGCAGCAGCACCGCCAGGCGGCGTGGTGTGGACAGCGGCTTGGCATCGCCCCGGGTGACCGCGACGCCGCGCTTTTCCAGACCGTGCAGCACGCCATCGAAGAAAGCCTGCGCCAGACCCGGCAGCGCCTTGACCGGCAGCTCTTCGGTGCCCAGTTCGATCAGCAGGGGAAGTTGTTCGCTCATAAGACGTGGACCTTTACGTGTTCCCTTCTCCGGTCGGGAGAAGGTGCCCCGAAGGGGCGGATGAGGGTACGGGCGAAGCTCTGTGGAGTTTGGGTGCAGGAGGGCTGCGCCCCGTCCCCTCACCCCAACCCCTCTCCCGTGGGGAGAGAAGCTTGCGTGTTCCTTCTCCCGTCGGGAGAAGGTGCCTCGAAGAGGCGGATGAGGGGACCGGCGAAGCTCTGTGGAGTCTGGGTGCAGGAGGACTGCGCCTCCGTCCCCTCACCCCAACCCCTCTCCCGGGGGAGAGGGGCTTTGGTTACTTCTTTACTCCGGGAAAGCCCAGCTTCTCGCGTTGTGCGTAATACGCCTGCGCCACGCCTTGCGCCAGCGCGCGCACGCGCAGAATGTAGCGCTGGCGTTCGGTGACGCTGATCGCGCGGCGCGCATCCAGCAGGTTGAACGCATGGCTGGCCTTGGTGACCTGCTCGTAGGCTGGCAGCGGCAGACCGACCTCGACCAGGTGCCTGGCTTCGGCTTCGCAGGCGTCGAAGCGATGGAACAGCTCGGCCACGTTGGCATGCTCGAAGTTGTAGGCGCTCTGCTCCACCTCGTTCTGGTGGTAGACATCGCCGTAGCTCACCGGTGTGCCGTCCGGGCCGTAGGTCCATACCAGGTCGTAGACGTTGTCGCAGCTCTGCAGGTACATGCACAGCCGCTCCAGCCCATAGGTGATCTCACCGAGCACCGGCTTGCACTCCAGTCCGCCGGCCTGCTGGAAGTAGGTGAACTGGGTGACTTCCATGCCGTTGAGCCAGACTTCCCAGCCCAGGCCCCAGGCGCCGAGCGTCGGCGATTCCCAGTTGTCCTCGACAAAGCGCAGGTCGTGCACCAGCGGATCGATACCCAGGGCCTTGAGCGACCCCAGGTACAGGTCCTGGATGTTGTCCGGGTTGGGCTTCATCGCCACCTGGTACTGGTAATAGCGCTGCAGGCGGTTGGGGTTTTCGCCGTAGCGGCCGTCGGTGGGGCGGCGCGAGGGCTGCACGTAGGCCGCATTCCACGGCTCCGGTCCCAGTGCGCGCAGGAAGGTGGCCGGATGGAACGTGCCTGCGCCCACTTCCAGGTCCAGCGGCTGGATCAGCACACAGCCTTGCTCGGCCCAGTACTGGTTGAGGGTCTGGATCAGGCCCTGGAAAGTGATTGGAACGCGCCGGGAATCGGACATGCAGCAAAGGCCGTGCGGAAGGGGTGCGCTAGTATACCGGCCGACCCGCAGCGCTTTGCCGCGGAGCACCGCCGCAGGGGAACATCGAACATGGAACAGCGGCGTACGGCCGATCCAGACAGCGCAGCGGCGATCCTGCCGCGCGGCCGGTTGATGTTCGACCCGGTGGCTGCCGCGTTGCTCGCCGATGGCATGGTGGTGCCGCATGAACACGAGCGCGTGCAGTTCTCCGCCGCCGGCGTGCGCAATGCCAGCGAGGTGCATCCGCTGGTGCTGCTGGCCAATCTCAAGCTGCATGCCGCGCAGCCGCCGGCCGGCGAACTCGGGCTGGAACGGCTGACCGAATGGCTGGCCACCCGCACCGGCCTGCGTTATCTGCGCATCGATCCCACCCGCATCGATGTGGCCGCGGTCACCGGTGTGGTCTCGCATGCGTATGCGCGCCGCCACCGCATCCTGCCGCTGGCGCTGGATGCCGAGCGCGTGCTGATCGCCACCAGCGAGCCGCTGGCGCTGGAATGGCTGGCCGACGTGCAGCATCTGAGCCGGCGTCGCATCGAGCTGGCACTGATCAACCCGCTGGACCTGCATCGCTACACGATGGAGTTCTTCGGCGTGACCCAGTCGGTGCGCGGCGCGCGCGGCGATGTGCGCAGCGCCGAACCGGGTGCCGGCCTGCCCAGTTTCGAGCAGCTGGTGGAACTGGGCCGCGCCGGCGACGTCAATGCCGACGACCACCACATCGTGCATATCGTCGACTGGCTGCTGCAGTACGCCTACGAACAGCGGGCCAGCGACATCCATCTGGAGCCGCGTCGCGAGGCAGGGCGCATGCGCTTCCGCATCGACGGGGTGCTGCACAAGGTGCTGGAAGTACCACCGTCGGTGATGACCGCGGTGGTCAGCCGCATCAAGGTGCTCGGCCGCATGGACCTGGCCGAACGCCGCCGCCCGCAGGATGGCCGCATCAAGACCCGGTCGCCGGGCGGGCGCGAGGTGGAAATGCGCCTGTCCACGATGCCCACCGCGTTCGGCGAGAAGTGCGTGATGCGCATCTTCGACCCGGATTCGGCGTTCAAGAGCATCGAGCAGCTCGGCTTCAGCCCGGAAGAGGCCGCCGGCTGGAGCGCGCTGGTCGAGCGCCCGCACGGCATCGTGCTGGTCACCGGCCCGACCGGCTCGGGCAAGACCACCACGCTGTATTCCACGCTCAAGCGCCTGGCCACGCCGGACGTGAACGTATGCAGCGTGGAAGACCCGATCGAAATGATCGCGCCCGAGTTCAACCAGATGCAGGTGCAGCAGAACATCGACCTGGATTTCGCCAGCGGCGTGCGCACGCTGCTGCGCCAGGACCCGGACATCATCATGATCGGCGAGATCCGCGACCTGGAGACCGCGCAGATGGCGGTGCAGGCCTCGCTCACCGGGCATCTGGTGCTGTCCACGCTACACACCAACGACGCCGCCTCGGCGATCACCCGCCTGCTGGATCTGGGCGTGCCGCATTACCTGGTGGCGTCCACGCTCAACGGGGTGCTGGCGCAGCGGCTGGTGCGCACCTTGTGCGTGCACTGCAAGCGCCCGCATACGCTCAGCGACGACGAGTGGGCGGCGATCCGCGAGCCGGGCGAAGCGCTGCCGCAGGTGCTGAACGTACACGCGCCGGTCGGCTGCCTGGAATGCCGCCGCACCGGTTACCTAGGCCGTGTCGGCCTGTACGAGTTGCTGCCGGTGAGCCCGCGCCTGCGCAGCCTGATCCGCGCCGACACCGACCTGGCCAGCTTCAGCCACGCTGCACGTGGCGAGGGCCTGCGCACGCTGCGGCGCACCGGCCTGGAGAAGGTCGCCGCCGGGCTGACCACGGTGGAAGAGGTGCTGTCGGTGTTGCCGCCGCGGGACTAGGCGGATCGCCTGGGACTTGCACGGTTATCGGCACAGGCGCCCCTCACCCCCAACCCCCGCCCCGCGCCCCGGCCCGCGCTTGCGACGCGGGCGCTCCAAGACACGCGCGCAAGTGACACGCAAGCCATGCCCTCTCGCTCGGCGGGAGAGGGGCTCGCTCCGTTCTTCCACCGTTTGCTCCCTTCTCCCACCGGGAGAAGCTGCCCGAAGGGCGGATGAGGGTACGTCGGCACGCACATTGCGCCATTGGCAGGGGCTCGGTCTCACCATTGACCAGGTACACGGCACGGCCGAGTACAACCAGATCGGCGGCGCACGATCACCGCGGCAACCGAGTCGGCAACCGACCTGGCACAAACCATCTCCAGCCATCGCTGCTCTTACATCCACACAGCGCAAGTAACCAGCGCCCCGCCCCCAGCCATCAGCACATAGCCATCCGGAATAACCTTAGCCGCATGCGTTGGCACGCCACTTGAAAAAAACCGCCTGGAGCTGCCTACAATCGGGCACATCAGTCGCTGCTGGATTTCCGTCCGCATGTCCGCCTTGCCGTTCCTGATCATCGAAACCGGGCATCCCGTGCCGGAGATGAAGCGATACGGCCGTTTTCGGCACTGGATCCGCGTCGCGGCCGGGCTGGCCGAGCATGAGACCGTCGCCGTCGATGTCGCCAACGGCGGCCGCCTGCCCGACCGCGGCGGCTTTGCCGGCACCATCGTCAGCGGCTCGGCCGCCTACGTCACCGACCGCGCCGACTGGAGCGAACGCAGTGCCGCCTGGCTGCGCGATGCCGCCCACCAGGGCATGCCACTGCTCGGCATCTGCTACGGGCACCAGCTGCTGGCGCACGCGCTGGGTGGCGAAGTCGACTACAACCCGGCCGGGCGCGAGTCCGGCACCATCGCGCTGGAATTGCACCCGCCAGCCGAGCAGGATCCGTTGTTTGCCGGCCTGCCCGCACATTTCCCGGCGCATGCCACGCACATGCAAACCGTGGTGCGCGCCCCGGACGGCGCCATCGTGCTGGCGCATTCGCGGCAGGACCGTTGCCATGCCTTCCGCTGGGGGCAGGCCACCTGGGGCGTGCAGTTCCACCCCGAGTTCGCCACCCACCACATGCGCGGCTATGTGCAGGCGCGCGCCGAGTGCATTGCCCGCCACGGGCACTGCGCCCGCACGGTCGCCCGCGAGGTCACCGCCGCGCCGATCGCCCGCAAGCTGCTGCGCCGGTTCGTGCATCACGCACGCGGCCTGCAAACAGTGACCACTCATCCCGCCGCACACACGCAAAAGCAGCGATAATCGCGCCACGCCGGATGGTCCGGTGCGTATCGATCCGGAATGGGAATGAGCGAAATCCGCAAGGTGCCGGCGTCTGCCGGCGCAGAATGGCTGTTGACCGGTTTCTCGCTGTTGAAGCGGGCGCCGCTGGCGCTTGGCTCGCTGGGGGTGATCTGGAGCGTGGCGGCCACCCTGGTGGTGTCGCTGTCGGTGCTGGTGCCGCTGCTGGGCCCGGCCCTGCAGTTCCTGCTGGTGCTGGCCGGCCCGCTGTTCATGGGCGGCCTGCTGTGGGCGATCCGCGAGGTCGACGAAGGCCGCATCGCCAAGCCGTCGCATCTGCTGCACGGCCTGCAGGACGGCCGCGCGCCGCATCTGCTGGTGTCGCTGCTGCCGCAGCTGATCGCCGGCCTGCTGCTGGGCGTGCTGCTGCTGGTGATGATCGGCGCCAGCGGGCTGCAGCAGTTGTCCGAGGTGATGATCAAGATCAACCAGATCAGCCAGTCCGGCGCGCAGCCGGACCCGGTGCAGATCGAGCAACTGGCCGCCAGCCTGCCGGCCGGGCGCATCCTGCTGTGGCTGCTGCTGACCATCGCCACCTTCGCGGCGATGACGCTGGCGCTGTTCGTGATGCCGCCGCAGGTGATGTTCGACCGCAGCACCGGCGGCCATGCGCTGCGCGAGAGCCTGCGCGCCAGCCTGCACAACCTGCCGGCGATGCTGGTTTTCTTCGTGCTGGCCTTCATCGCCATCTTCGCCATCTATTTCGCGGTGATGATCGTGGCGCTGATCGTCGGCCTGGTGGCCGGCCAGACCGTGGCGATGTGGCTGGCCCAGCTGCTGCTGATGGCGGTGCTGATGCCGGTATTCGCCGGTTCGGTGTACGCCGCATGGAAGCAGATGTTCACCCACGCAGGCGCAACCGCGCAGCCCACGGCACCGTCGCGCCCGGATGTGTTCGCCGCCTGATCGCCTTGACCGGCGATGTGCCGACAACGAAACCCTGATCCGTAGGAGCGCACCCGGGCGCGACGAAGCTTTCCCGGGGACGCCCTAGCTCGCGCCAACGTGTTCGCCGCCTGACCATCCCAACCCGTAGGAGCGCGCCTGAGCGCGACGAAGCCTTCCACGGGAGAGCTCCGGTCGCGCCCGGGTGCGCTCCCACGTGGGTGATCGCGTCCGGGTGATGCCGGGTTGCGCAGCTGCATGTCGGCACGCGCCTAAGCGCGGCGAGTGCGCTAGGCGGGCTTCGGCCCCACCGCGCGCGAGGCGACGATACCCAGCTCGTAGAGCAGGCACATCGGGATGGCCAGCATCAGCTGCGAGACCACGTCCGGCGGGGTGAGCACCGCGGCCAGGATGAAGATGCCGACGATGGCATAGCCGCGGCCTTCGCTCAGCTGCTTGGGGCTGACCCAGCCCAGCAGCACCAAGATCACCAACGCCACCGGCAGCTCAAAGCTCGCACCGAAGGCGAAGAAGATCGCCAGCACGAAATCCAGGTAGGAATTGGCATCCGGGGTAATGGCGATCACGTCCGGCTTGAACGTGGTCAGGAAGTGGAACACCGCCGGCAACACCAGGAAATACGCGAACGCGCAGCCGATGTAGAACAGCGCCACCGCCGAGGCCAGCAACGGGAATGCGAGTTTCTTTTCGCGCTGGTACAGGCCCGGCGCCACGAAGGCCCAGGCCTGGTACAGCAGCCACGGCACGCTGACGAACACCGCCACGAAAAAGGTCAGCTTGAGCGGTGCGAAGAACGCGCCGGCCGGGTTCATCGCGATCATCGTCTGCCCCAGCGGCAGCTGCGAAATCAGCGGCGCGGCCAGCCACGAATAGATCGCACGCGAGAACGGCAGCAACGCCAGCAGCACCACGCCCAGGCCGATCAGGGCGCGCACCAGGCGCGCGCGCAATTCGACCAGATGCTCGATCAGACTGCTTTCGGCCTGTGCGTCGTCGAACAGGCTCACGGCTGTTTCTCCTGGATCTTGTGTGGCGCGGTCGGCTCGCTCGGCGCTTTCAGCGTGCTCGGCTCCAGCGGCGTGGCGGTGGCCGGCGCCTGCGCGCCGGTGCTGCTGAGATGCGCGGCATGCGGCGCCGGCACCACGGTGTCGTGCGGGGCCGGTACCAAGGTTTGATGGGGCGCTGGCGCAATCGGCTGGGCCTGGGCAATGACCGGTGCGGCCTCATGGTCGGCCGCATCCGCAGCGCCCGCTGCCGACACGGCAGTCGCCCCGGGCGGCAGATCCGCATGCGCCAGCTCCAGCGGTGTCGCCACCGGTGTGGCCGTGCTGCGGATATCGATATCGCGCCCCACCTCGTCGTGCAGCGCGCGGGCGCCCTGCTCCAGGTGCTGCTGCTTGGTGCGCAGCTGGTCTTCGGCTTCGCGCAGCGAGGCCTGCACATCCTGCAGGCTGCGCTTGAGCTCTTCGGCTTCCAGCTCGCGCTCCAGCTCCTGCTTGACCGAATCCCACTGCATGCGCGCGCGGCGCACCCACAGTCCGGCAAACCGGGCCGCCTTGGGCAGGCGCTCGGGACCGAGCACCACCAGGGCGACGATCGCAATCAGCGTCAGTTCGCCAACACCTATGTCAAACACCGACGCCGCTCCGGATCAACGCGCGTCGCGATCGCGCTCGGCCTGCGCCTCACGTGCCTGCTCGGCCGTGCGGGTGTCGTCACCGAGCTTGCCGGCCGGCTTGTCGTCGTCGTGCATGCCTTTCTTGAATTCCTTGACCGCGCTGCCGAGATCCTTGGCACCGCTGGTGAGCCGCTTGGTACCGAACACCAGCAACACGATCACCAGCACGATCAGCCAGTGCCAAATGCTGAAACCGCCCATGATCTGCTCGCTTGCTGAAGAAGAAGGAAGACGCAGGATACCCCAGCGCACCGCGCAGGGGGATGACAGCCTGTCAGCGGTTGCCGTCCAGCGATTCGGTACGGATTTCGCCATCGGACACCGGCTGGAAGCCCTGCTGCGGCGGTGGCGTCGTGCTGGGCTGCATCGGCACGGTGCTGGCCTCGTTCACCGCTGGCGGCGGCGTGGTGGTCGCCGGTGCCGGCGGCGGCGTTGCCGGACGCGGCGCGCTGGCCCCGTCGTCGGCGCTGCCATCGGTACCGCGATTGGCGCGTGCGGTGTAGGTCGCCTCTTCCAGGCGGTCGCGGAAGGCGATCACGTCGGTGGAGGCACGCTCGTTGGTGCGGCCTTCGAAGATCATGCGCGGAGTGGCGCCGCCACCGTAGGCGTTGAGGTCGGCGGCATCGTCGATCTGCAGCACCGCACCGTCCAGCGCCACCCCGGCGAACAGGCCACGGGCGCGCGACCACGACCAGATTTCGGCCTTGAGCTGGCCGTCGGTGGCGGCGGCGGCATTGCGGCCGACCGGGCCGGCGGCCACGCCGGCATCGGCACCGAGGGTGAACTTGCCGTTGACGATGTTGTCCAGGCTGCGGTCGTTGCGGAACACCAGCACCACGTCGGAGGACTGCACGCCGGCCTGGAAGCCGATGCTGCCGCCGGTGAGCTTGACGAACACCGGCTGCGACCAGCTGCCGTCGGCATTCTTCATCGACATCAGGCCATGCCCGCGCCGGCCGCCGATCACCAGCCCGGCCTTGAGCGTGTCGGGGATGACGACGATGGCGCGCGCCTCGTCGAGCAGCTTGTCCGGAATGGCCTGCTCGGGGATCTTCATGATCTCGTTGAGCACGCGTACCGCGTTACGCGCGCGCTGGTCCTCTTCCGGGCCGGCGACGGCATGGCCGGCGGCGAAGGTCAGCGACAACAACAGGGCCAGGCGCGACAGACGAGGCATGACAAGCTCCAGAGGACAATCCGTCAAAGATAGCAATGGCGCGACGTTAGTGGTGGCGCAATGAATCGGTGGTGAGCGCAACCGGGGGCAGAGGCGGTCAATGGCGGCGATCGATGCGCTGTCCTCGGCAGCGCTGCTGCGCTCTGCCAGAATGGTGCGCATGAACACCACCCCCGATACCGCCCTGCTGGTCGTCAATCTCGGCACCCCCGAGTCGCCCACCGCCCCGGCCGTGCGCCGCTACCTGGCCGAGTTCCTCAGCGACCGCCGCGTGGTCGCGATCCCGCCGCTGTTCTGGAAGCCGCTGCTGTACGGGGTGATCCTGCCGATCCGCGGGCCCAAGTCGGCCGAGAAATACGCCAAGGTCTGGCTGCCGGACGGCTCGCCGCTGGCGGTGTACACGCGCCGTCTGGCCGAGGGCCTGAAAGAGGTCATGCCGGACTGGCACGTGGAGTGGGCCATGCGCTATGGCGCCCCGGCGCTGCGCAAGACGCTGGATGGCCTGCGCGCGCGCGGCATCAGGCGCATCGTGGTGCTGCCGCTGTATCCGCAGTATTCCACCACCACCACCGCCTCGATCCAGGACGTGATCGATGCCTGGCGCCCGAGCGCGCCGGAGATCGCGGTGGAAGTGATCCAGGACTATTGCGAAGACGCCGGCTGGGTCGCGGCGATCGCCGATTCGATCCGCGCGCACTGGCAGGCGCATGGGCGCAGCGAGAAGCTGATGTTCTCCTTCCACGGCCTGCCGCAGCGCGTGGCCAATGCCGGCGACCCGTATCCGCAGCAATGCGAGCGCAGCGCGCAGGCCATCGTCACCGCGCTCGGCCTGGGCGCGGACGAATGGCAGATGGGCTACCAGTCGCGCTTCGGTTCGGAACGCTGGCTGCAGCCGTACGCCGAGCCGACCTTGTGGAAACTGGCCGAAGGCGGCGTGCGCAGCTTCGACCTGGTCTGCCCGGGTTTTGCCACCGACTGCCTGGAAACCCTGGAAGAAGTGGCGCTGGGCTTTGCCGAAACGCTGGCCGAACGCGGCGCCACGCTCAGCTACATCCCCTGCCTCAACGCCAGCCCGGCGCATGCACAGGCACTGGCCGCAGTGGCGCGACGCGCGTGAGATTGGAGCCGTTTGCGTGCGACCTGGCGATCGGCCGGGTCACCGGGCTGCGCAACCCCGAACGTGGCCCGCGCCGGGTGCTGGCCCTGCATGGCTGGCTCGACAATGCCGCCAGCTTCCTGCCGCTGAGCGCGCATCTGCACGCGCAGGACCTGGATCTGGTGTTGCTGGATCTGCCCGGCCACGGCCACAGCGCGTGGCTGCCGACCGGCGCCGAATACACGCTCAGCAGCGCGATCGCGATCCTGCTGCAGGTAGCCGATGCGCTGGGCTGGGAGCGCTTCAGCGTGCTCGGCCACTCGCTGGGCGGCGGCGTCGCCAGCCTGCTGGCCGCTGCGGCGCCGGAACGCGTCGAGGCCTTGATCGCGATCGAGGCCTTGGGCGCGCTGGCCGAGCCGGTCGAGAGCACCGCCACCCGCCTGCGCGATGCGGTGGCGTCGGCACGCACGCTGGCGCAGCGGCCGTTGCGGGTGTTTCCGTCGATGGAGATGCCGGTGCGCGCACGCATGATGGCCAACCAGCTCACCGAACCGGCCGCGCGGCTGCTGGTGGAGCGCGGGGTCTGCGCGGTCGAAGGCGGCTACAGCTGGTGCAGCGACCCGCGCCTGACCTTGCCCACCGCCATCCGCATGACCGAAGCGCAGATCGACGTATTGCTGGCCTCCATCGCCTGCCCGACCCAGGCCATCTTCGCCACGCCGGCGCAGGTGTACTTCCCCGATGCCCTGCGCGATCACCGCGTGGCACTGATGCGCGATGCACGCCTGCAGTTGTTGCCCGGCACGCACCATGTGCACATGGAAGCACCGGACGCGGTGGCGGCGGTGATCAATGGATTCCTGGCGTCGTTGCCGCCGCCGCACACGTGATGCGTGGAATGCGTGCATGCGTCCTGCGCGATGCCATGGCGCTGACGTTCGTGCTTGCTGCCTTGCATGCGACAGCAGACCTCAGTGCCAGCAGGCATCGTCAGCGGCGCACGGCATCCTGGCACCGTTGAGCTAGCGCAATGGGCCATCCAGACCCGCTTGTCGCCGCGATCGAATCCTTCGAGCAGTGGAGTTTGCCAGGGACGTTCCTGGAGACGGTGCACGCGTCGCCGCAACTGAATCCGGACGATCGCCGGCGCCTGGATGAGGTCTGGTCGGTGGCCTGCGACGCCGACCATTGGGGATCGGCACGCGAGCTGCAGGCCGGCATCGCGGCCATCGAGTGTGCCCTGACCAGGCGCTTTGCGTGGCTGTCGCCGCTGGCCTGCCGCCACCTTGCGCGCGCCGCGTCTTACCAATGGCGCTAGCGCAGCCACGTGGCGCTATGTCGCTTCGCTAGCCGCGCCATCGCGCAGCAGCTCTCCGAAAGCCCGAAGCGCATTGGCGCCCCGACTTTGCGCCTTGATCGTTGCAGGAGCGCCGCCACAGCGACGGCAACTGCATCGCGACGACCTGCCTCACTCCACCTGCAACAACCGCCGCAGTTGCGCCTTGAGCTGGCGGCCGTGCTCGTGGAAATAGCTGCGCTCGTCGCGCCAGGCGGGGAAGCGTTGTTCCACCTCGGCCCAGAACGCCGGCGAGTGGTTGGCCTGCAATAGGTGGCAGAGCTCGTGCACCAGCACGTATTCGAACGCGGACGGGCGGCCGAGCACCAGCGCCAGATCCAGCGCCATCGAGCCATCCGGTGCCAGCGAGCCCCACTGCGAGGACATCACCTTCAGCCGCACCCGCGCCGGAGCGCGCGGCAGGCCGGGCAGATAGGTGGGCAACCAGCGGCCGACATCGGCGCGCGCCTGCGCTTCGTAGAATTCTTTCAGCGTGCGGCGCAAACCTGCATCGCCCAGCCGGGTCGGCACATGGAATTGCGCGCCGTCATCGGTGACCTCAATGCGTGCGTAGCGCCCGTCGTGCCAGCTCAGCGGCAACAGGGCACCGCGTAACGGCAGCAGCCCCGGCACGCCACGCTCCAGCGCCGGAAACGCATCGACCTGCTGATAACGCGACAATTGCGTGCTCAGCCAGTCCAGATGCGTCTGCAGAAAGCGTTCGCCGGCCACCAGGCTTGCGCGCAGTGGCAAGGTCAGCCGCGCGCCGCGTTCGTCCACACTGAGCTTGATGCGCCGCGCACGCGGGTCGCGCACGCGCAGCACCGCGATCTCTCGCCCGTCCAGCTGCAGGCGCAGGCGATCGCGTTCGACAACCTGCGGGGCGGGCGCGATAAGGCGGCGGACGGGCTTGAACATCGGCACAGGATAGCGCTGCGATGTGTCAGGTGGTGAGACGGGGCGATTGATGCATTCGATGTTGGCGCGACTTCTTTGAGCGACTGGCAAACGACGCTGCCCACCGCCAGGTGGGCGCAGCCGACGTCGCTAGAGCTGCGGCCTGGTTGCAGGGCCCTTGCCCGCCCAGCACGGCCAAGTCTCTGTGTTTTGGGTGTCGTACTGGATAGCGCGAATGGAACAGTTGCAGAGCGGCTGATCGGCGACTTGGCTGCAGGGCCCTTGCCCGCCCACCATCGCGGGACACGCCGCAAGTACGTCCTTGTAGGCTCTTACGCGGCATCCATGCCGCGTAAGGTCCCGCGACGGCGAGCGGGCAAGGGCCAGTCGAGATGGTCGGTGTGTGGTTGCAAGCAGGGCATGACCTGCGCCGGTCGGATCACTGTGCGTCGACCAGCTTTTCACTCCCCTCCTTCGCATGCCGAGCGGTGGACAGGTTTTCGACACGCAAGCTGCAAACTTTTCAATGTCTGGCGCAGCGCAGCCGGACGACACGCTTTCAAGAAAGCAGCCGACCAACTGACTGGTGCGGTGTCCTTGCCGGTTGCGGAACCCTTGGCGGCATGGATGCCGCCAAGGAGCCTCCACGAACGGATGCACGGCGTGTCCCGCGAGCGGTGAGGGCACCGCGCACTCCACTCACCGGGCGTTTGACTCGAGCATCGATCGCGACGATACGACGCCACCGTTCGACCGTTGCGCTTACTCGGCCTTGCTCAGCTTCAACGCGGTCTCCAGCAGCAGGAACAGGCGCCGGATTTCGGCGCTCATCAGCGCGAAGCGGGCATCGAGTTCGGCGCGTGCGCCGTCGTCTTCGCTGTGTTCGAGCTGGTCCAGTGCGCCATCGAGGAACTTGAGCTTGCGGATCACCAGATCGTCGCCGAGCACGAACGAAAGATTATCGTCCAGCACCAGCGCCAGCTTGGTGACCTGCTTGCCGGCTTCCAGGTGCTTGTCGATCTCGTCGCCGCGCAGTTCCTGGTGCTGGCACTTGACCACTGCGCCGCCTTCGATCGGGTCCTTCATCTCGCACTCTTCGCCCAGGCTCAGGCCTTCGGGCAAGGGTTCGCCGGCGATCCAGCCGGTGAGGATGGCGCGCGGTGCGACCTCGGCATTCAACGGCAGTGCCGGGAAGCTGCCGAGTGCGCCGCGGATCTCGCTCATCACGTTCTCGCCGCTCTTGCGGCTGGAGCTATTGACCGCGATGTAGCCGTGCTGCAGATCCAGGATGGCATCGGTGCGCGAGCTCTTGACGAAGGCGCGCGGCAGCAGCTCATGGATCAGGTCGTCCTTGAGGCGCTTGCGGGCCTTGCCACCGGGGCGACGGCCTTCCTTCTCTTCGATCTCGGCGACCTTGCGCTCAAGCAGGTCGTTGACCACCGCGCCGGGCAGGATCTTGTCCTCGCCACCGACGGTGAGCCAGAGGAAATCTTCCAGACGGTGCGAGAGCACTTCCTGCTCGTCGCGGCCGAACGGGGAGATGAAACCGCGCGAGCTCATTTCCAGCGGGCCGACCGGCTTGAGCTGCACTTGCGGCAGCAGCGTGTCGATCTCGGAGAAATCCAGCGTGGTCGGGAAACGGAACAGGGTGAGATTACGAAAGAACATGCGTCAGACCGAAGAGGAGGAAGAAAAGGGGAGGGTGGAAAGACTGCCGGCGCCGCGATGGCCGCGTCAGTCGCTGTCGTGTGCGCTGTCGCTGGCGGCGAGCCAGGCGCTGGAATCGGGATCGGGATCGGGCGGTGCTGCATCGCCGTTGCGGCCCAGCGCCAGGAAATCGAACAGGGTGCGGTCGGCCAGTTGCTCGGGCCGCACATCGCCCAGCGCGCGGGCGATCTGCTCGACCCGCCCGGGCTGCTCGCGGTCCCACTGCTGCAGCATCCGCCCGACCTGTTGGCGCTGCAGGTTTTGTTGGCTGCCGCACAGGTTGCACGGAATGATCGGGAACTGGCGCGCCTGCGCGTAGGCGGCGATATCGGCTTCGCGCACGTAGGCCAGCGGGCGGATCACCACATGCGCGCCGTCGTCGCTGCGCAGCTTGGGCGCCATCGCCGCGAGCCGGGCGTGGTGGAACAGATTCATGAAGAACGTGGCCACGATGTCGTCGCGATGGTGGCCAAGCGCGATCTTGGTCACGCCATGCGCCTGCGCATAGGCATACAGCGCGCCGCGCCGCAGCCGCGAGCACAACGAACACATGGTCTTGCCGGCCGGAATCACCCGGCTGACCACCGAATAGGTGTCCTGCTCGACGATGTCGAACGGCACGTCCAGCCCGCGCAGGTAAGCGGGCAGCACCTGCGCGGGGAAGCCGGGCTGCTTCTGATCCAGATTGACCGCCACCAGGGTGAACGGCACCGGCGCCTTGCGCTGCAACTGCAGCAGCATGTCCAGCAAGGTGTAGCTGTCCTTGCCGCCGGACAGGCAGACCATGATCTTGTCGCCGGGGGCGATCATGCCGAAGTCGGCAATCGCCTGGCCCACCTGGCGCTGCAGGCGTTTGCCCAGGCGCAGCTGCTCACGCTGCAGCCGCTGGCGCGGGTCGCGCGGCGCGGGGTCGGCCAGGGGTTGCGGCAGCGGCAGGACAGCGGTCATAAGCCGGCCATTGTAGCTGCCCGGCGCGCGGCGGGCCGGCGCCGCGCGTACGCGGCTGAACGGGAGGTCAGCCGCTTGCGGGCGGGGTGTCCGGCGCTGGTTTGGCGGTGCCGGGGCGCTGGCGAGCCGATCACCGCTGGAGGTGTGCCGCAGATGCTCGATGCAGCGCACATCTCGCAGCGCAGCAAGCCTTTCGGCGCCGGGCTGGGTAAAGTCGGGCAGACCGCTTCACTCGGGATCGGCATGCCATCTTCAGCTTCGCTCCATCGCGCGGCTTTTTTCGGTCGCGATTGTGGTAGCGCTAACATTCTGCGCGGCACGGGTCAGGCCCCGTGCCGGCGTCCGTCCCCGGCGCCGATTGAGAGTGCGCGCCGGTGGCGGCGGTGACGGCCTGCATGCGCGATCGCTGCGCTGCGTGGCTGGTCACTCGCGTGCGACATCTTCCCTTCTCCCCTCGCCTCTCTGCAGGAG